>CAJJKY010000001.1 GCA_905188195.1 Streptococcus parasanguinis
AGGTCTTCCTCGTGTCCAAGAAATCTTTGAAGCCCGCAATCCAAAAGGGGAAGCGGTCATCACTGAGGTCAAAGGGGAAGTCACAGCGATCGAAGAAGATGCTTCTACACGGACCAAGAAAGTCTTTGTTAGCGGAGCAACTGGTGAGGGCGAATACGTTGTCCCTTACACTGCCCGCATGAAAGTCGAAGTGGGAGATCAAGTTTCTCGTGGTGATGCTCTAACAGAAGGATCTATTCAACCAAAACGTCTCCTTGCCGTTCGTGATGTCTTGTCTGTTGAAACTTACCTTCTTGCGGAAGTACAAAAAGTATACCGTAGTCAAGGGGTAGAAATCGGCGACAAACACATCGAGGTAATGGTGCGTCAAATGATCCGTAAAGTACGTGTCATGGATCCAGGAGATACAGACCTTCTCATGGGTACTCTGATGGACATTACAGACTTTACAGATGCTAATAAGGATGTCCTTATCTCTGGTGGAGTTCCTGCGACTGCTCGTCCAGTCCTTATGGGAATCACCAAAGCCTCTCTTGAAACCAACAGTTTCTTGTCAGCGGCTTCCTTCCAAGAAACTACTCGTGTTCTTACTGACGCAGCGATCCGTGGTAAGAAAGACCATCTCCTTGGACTTAAGGAAAATGTTATCATTGGTAAGATTATTCCTGCAGGTACAGGGATGGCTCGTTACCGTAACTTGGAACCACAAGCGATTAATGAAGTTGAAATCATCGAAGAAGTGCCATTGACAGATGGAACAGCCGATGAAGTTCAAACAGCTGAAGTCGTAGAAGAATAAGAAAATTAGTCGGAACTACAAGTTCCGGCTTTTTTTTTGAAAAAATTATAAAAATTTATTATTTGAAAAATAATTGTATAATTATTTAATTATTTTTTTACCAAAAATATTAGCCCGGTAAAAGTCGTGCTGTAAATACTTACAATTAGTGATTATATGGATATGTATTCTAAACACCAAAATAATAAAATGACTAACTATTAGTAATTTCTTTATAAAACCCAAAATCGGTTTGACATTTAAAGTCATTGGCGGTAGAATGAAAAAAGATGTACACAAATTAAAAAAATGTCGAATTACATGCATGTCGACGGGGGAAGTTTATGGGAAAATTGAAAATTATGGTTGTGTTTGGGACGCGACCGGAGGCCATTAAAATGGCCCCTTTGGTGTTGGAGTTGCAAAAACAGAGGGAGACCATTGAGACCATCACAGTGGTCACTGCCCAGCACCGTCAAATGCTGGACCAGGTCTTAGAAACCTTTAACATCGTACCTGATTACGATTTGGATATTATGGGGAAAAGCCAAACTTTATTAGACATTACCTCTAAAATTCTGAATCAATTAGATCCAGTTATCAAAAAAGAAAAGCCGGATATGGTGCTCGTCCATGGAGATACGACAACCACCTTTGCGGCAAGTCTGGTTGCATTTTACAATCAAGTCCGCCTTGGTCACGTCGAAGCTGGTTTGAGAACCTTTGATAAATATTCACCGTATCCAGAAGAGATGAACCGTCAAATGACAGATGATTTAGCGGATCTGTATTTTGCGCCGACTGGCGAAAGTAAGGCCAATCTCTTAAAAGAAAATCATCCGGAATCCTCTATTGTGGTGACAGGAAATACTGCTATTGATGCGCTGAAACTCACGGTTCAAGAGGACTATCATCACGAAGTACTGGATCAAGTAGACCCAGCTAAAAAAGTCATCCTGGTCACCATGCATCGAAGAGAAAATCAAGGAGCTCCCATGAGAGCGGTCTTTGGAGCTCTGAGAGAAATGGTGGATCAAGAACCGGATATTGAAGTGGTTTACCCAGTGCATCTTAGTCCAGCGGTCCAAGAGGCGGCAAACGATCTATTAGGAGATCATGATCGGATCCATCTCATTGCACCTTTAGATGTGCTTGATTTCCACAACTTGGCTTCGAGAAGTTACTTTATCATGTCGGATTCAGGTGGGGTGCAAGAGGAGGCACCATCATTAGGAAAACCGGTATTGGTATTGCGCGATACAACGGAACGCCCAGAAGGGGTCAAAGCGGGAACTTTGAAATTAGTTGGAACGGATCCTGCCGTCATCAAAACGACGATGACAGAGCTCTTAACCAACGAAAGCCTGTATCTTCAAATGGCAAATGCCCGAAATCCTTATGGGGATGGAAGAGCTTCTGAGCGAATCGTACAAGCCATTAAACATTACTTTGGCCAGGGAGAGGCTGCCGAAGAATTTCATGAGGGAGAGAAAGAATAAATGAAAAAAACGGAAAAGTTAAGTAGATGGTTGCTGATTTTGATTGTTTTCGAAGTACTTCTTTTACTTTACTGCTTGTTTTTTGCAAGAGAGATTCTGATTGAAGAAGGATTATTCTTTGTTTTAGGATTATTTTCTGCTATTGTTTTATCGGATTTATTGTTGACATGGACCATCCTGTTGTCATTTGCCCTTGGGATTGTCTTTTTGGTGGCGGGTGTTGTCTATATCCCATTTCATCAAGCCTTGCTCTTGCTCTTTAGTTTTCCGATCTTGATTGGAATCTTGACCCGAATTCGCTATCACCTCTTTAAAGAGATTGCAAAAGTGAAGGATCAAGAGCCAGAAGCTTACGCAGATTACCGCAACCGCATTGCTTCTTATGGCGGACAAACCAATGATACGATTCAGGCCTTACTCATTCACTGGTCGCACGAGGAATTGTTCTTCCAATTGCAACCGAGAGAGTACAATCGGACCTTGAACCAAATCAACTATTTGTTAACGCATCATCTGAAGCCAAATGAAAGCTTGTATTATGTATCAGACGGTAATTTCTTGATTTTATCTTCTGATAGCGAGCGGGATCTGAAGAGCGATTATATGACGGTCTTAAAACCACAGTTGGAAGGACTGGTTTTCCAAGGAGAAGATGGGGTTCAGGGCATCCAATTTCAGTCAGGATTTCTTGTAGTGGATCAATCCAATCGAACCAAATACCATCGCTATAAAGAAATGATTCGTTACTTAAAACGTCAACTTGAAACAGATATTATTGTGGAATATTAGGAGGAAAACATGTCTCTTACAAATATATTTTTTAATATAGCTGTAGGCATCAGTGTATTTTTTGCCTTGTGCTTTATTGTATTATTTGTAGCTTATACGGTGATTTACCGCCGTGTCAATAAAAACTTTAAGGCGGTGGACCATGATTAGTCAAATTGTGATGATTATTGCCTTGATTTCGATTTGGTTATCCCTAGCCTGGGGCTTAGTAATCCTCTTTTCAGCCGTTCATTTTTGGTTTAAACACAGTGATTTTCGTGTCAATACGGATCCGCTTCCTTATTATCCAAAAGTGACCATCGTCGTGCCCGCCCATAATGAAGATGTGGTCATTGCACAAACAGCCAAAGCGATCCTTGATATGAAGTACCCACATGATCGTGTAGAATTACTGCTCTTTGCGGATAATTGTTCCGATCGCACCTATGAAGAGTGTTTGGCGGTTAAAGCATTGCCAGAGTATGCAGGACGTGATTTGACCATTATCAATCGAAGTGGGACAGGTGGGAAAGCCGGTGTGCTAAATGACGCTTTGGCGATGGCGACTGGAGACTATATCTGCGTCTATGATGCAGATGCCATGCCTGAAAAGAACGCTCTTTATTTCCTGGTGAAGGAAGTCCTCAAAGATCCAGAACGTCATGTGGCTTCTTTCGGCCGCAATAAAACGCGGAATGCCAATCAAAACTTCTTGACCCGCTGTATCAACCAAGAGATTGTTGTCACCCAACGGGTCCACCATGTGGGCATGTGGCATCTCTTTAAGATTGGACGGATTCCAGGAACCAACTTCATTATTCAAACCGAATTTGTCAAGAGTATTGGAGGATGGAAAAACGGTGCCTTGACTGAGGATACGGATATTTCCTTCAAGATTATGCAAAGTGGGAAGTTGATTGCGCTAGCCTATAATTCAGAAGCTTTCCAACAAGAGCCAGAGACTCTGAAGAGTTACTATATGCAACGGAAACGTTGGGCCAAAGGGAATTATGAAGTGGTTCTTTCCAACTTCAAGCATTTATTTGGTAAGGGAAATTGGCGCGTGAAGTTAGAAGTGACCAACTATTCTTGTGTCTTCTTCTGGTTTAATGCGGCCATCGTCTTATCGGACTTGATCTTTTTTGCCAATATTCTGGCTATGTGTATCCATACAGTGGTGCCAGGTGTGCAAATTCCATTTGCCTTTGATTCTGAAAATATCTACATTGCGCAATTGATGCTCTTCAATTGGGTCTTGATGATTGGTCTTTACCTGCTTCAGATTAATGTAGCGCTGGCTTCACAATTTGGTCAAGCCACTACCAAGCAAATTTGGTTGGCCTTGGCTGCCTATTTCACCTATTCTCAACTGTTTATCATTGTGTCGATTGATGCCATCTCTTCGATTGTGATGGATAAACTATTGCACCGGAAAGAAACCAAATGGGTTAAAACAAAACGATTCGCAGGATAGGAGAGATTATGAATACGAAAAAGATGAGATATGTATGGTTTCTAGTCATCCTTTGCATTTTCTGTTTGACCTTGTTTTTAGCGAGAACGAGAAGTAAAGTGGAGATGCGAAACCGAATTTATCGTCAGTGGAATGAGCATTTTGTTGTTTCAAAAGGGAAAGAATCCTATGTTCGAACCACCAATGATAGCAATCAAACGGTAGTGTTATCCGAGGCGCAAAGTTATGGAATGCTCATTACTGTTGCGGCTGCCGAAAAAGGACAAGCCCAACAAGCAGACTTTGATCGACTCTATCACTATTATCTAAATCATCGCTTGGAAGGTACCCAATTGATGTCTTGGAAACAAACCATCAGCAATGGGAAAGCAAAGGATGAGGATCATAACGCCACAGATGGAGATCTCTATATTGCCTATGCTCTTCTAAAAGCCGCTCAGCAATGGCCAAAGCAAGCTAAAGACTACCAGTCTCAAGCCAAAGCGATTTTAGAAGATATTCTCGCACACAACTACAATGAAGAAACTGGTGTGTTAACGGTGGGGAATTGGGCCAATCAGGACTCGGAGTTTTATCATTTGATGCGGACGTCTGATACATTGCCGGCGCAATTCCAGATCTTTTATGAAGTGACAAAAGATTCGAAGTGGTTGGATATCAAAGAAAAGATGTTGCAGCAACTTCAAACGATCAGCTCCCAAACCAAAACAGGTTTACTACCTGATTTCATCTGGGTAGATGAGCAAGGAACGCGCGTAGCGGATCCAAAGACGATTGAATCTAAGTATGATGGTGCCTACTCGTATAACGCTTGTCGCCTTCCATACAACCTTGTTCAAAGTAAGGACAAAACCAGTCAACAATTGGTGAAAAAGATGCTTAACTTTTTCAAGAGTCAAAGAAACCTGTATGCAGGTTATGATTTGAAAGGGAAGGCCTTGAACAATCATCAGGCAGCAAGCTTTTTGGCACCGATTGTCTATGCCTCTGAACATGAAAAAGGCTATTTGAAGTTGGTGCAACAGAACAAGTATATCTTTACACAAGATCTACCTCTGAACAACTATTACGATGCAACCATGACAACCATGATTGCACTTGAATTGTTCTAAATACTTGAGAAAAGAGAGTTTCCAGGATGGTCTGTCCATTTTATTGGGACTCTCTTCTTTTGATTCTCGAAAAAAGGACCCAATAGCAATTAGGCAGTCTATTTTTGAAAAATAATGATGAAAATCACCTGAAAACTACCTGAAAAATCATGCTCTGAGCAGAAAACTTTTATTCTCAAAGGATTTTCTATATAATAGAGGATACAAAGGATGGAAGAGTTTATGTATCGAGTGATTGAAATGTACGGGGACTGTGAACCCTGGTGGTTTTTAGATGGTTGGGAAGAAGATATCGTCAGTAGTCGGAAGTTTGAAGACTATTATCAGGCTTTGAAATACTACAAGCAGAAATGGTTGGAGTTAAATGAGCACTTTCCAAGTTATAAGAGTCGGAGTGATCTCATGACGATCTTTTGGGATTCCAAAGAGCAAGAGTGGTGTGAGGACTGCAGTGAAGATGTGCAGCTTTTCCACTCGATTGTCCTCTTAGAAGACGAGCACAAGATCCCTAAAAGCAAGCTCCGCCCAGGCTACGAAAAGGAAAGAGGCAGTCGCAAACACCGTTCTTGTCAATATACACTCGATTCAAAAAAGGGGACAACCCTGTCATAAGAGACATTCGGAAGATTTTTTAGAGCGATCTAGAAAGTCTTCTTTTTTTGTCTTCTTTTTCGAATAGTATAAGTGAGAGGAGGAACTATGGTTCAAGAAATTGCAAAAAAACTGATCCGCATGGGGAAAAAGGAAGAAGCTCAGGATCTTTACTTCATTCCTCGGAAGGAGGAGTACCAGGTTTTTATGAGGGTGGGAGACGAGAGGCGCTTTGTACAGTCCTTCCCTTTTGAGGACATGACGGCTATTATCAGCCACTTTAAGTTCGTGGCAGGGATGAATGTGGGAGAAAAAAGGCGCAGCCAGCTAGGGTCGTGTGATTACCCATTAGAGGATGGAGTGGTCTCGATTCGCTTGTCGACGGTGGGGGATTATCGTGGCTATGAAAGCTTGGTTATTCGGCTCTTGCATGATGAGGAGCGAGAATTACGGTTTTGGTTTGATCAGTTGCCAGACTTGAAGAAGAAATTGGCTGGTCGTGGGCTTTATCTCTTTGCGGGCCCTGTTGGTTCGGGAAAGACCACTCTCATGCATGCGTTGGCGCAAGAGCGCTTTGCGGACCAGCAAGTCATGTCTATTGAAGACCCTGTCGAGATCAAGCAGGACAATATGCTTCAACTTCAGCTGAATGACCAGATCGGCATGACCTATGACAACCTGATCAAACTCTCCTTACGCCATCGGCCGGACCTTCTCATTATTGGAGAGATCCGAGATAAGGAAACAGCTCGTGCAGTCGTACGAGCTAGTTTGACAGGAGTCACCGTCTTCTCTACGATTCATGCCAAGAGCGTTCGAGGTGTTTATGAGCGACTCTTAGAACTTGGAGTGAGTGAGGAAGAACTCAAGATTGTTTTACAAGGTATTTGCTACCAACGATTAATTGCAGGAGGAGGTGTGGTCGATTTTGCGACGGAAAACTACCAAGAGCACTCAGCCAGCCGCTGGAACCAACAAATGGATCTCTTGGCTCAATCGGGATTTATCCAGCTGGCTCAAGCCCAAGCCGAAAAAATTATCTACCGCTAAACAAAAGCAAATCATCGAATTGTTTTTGAATCTTTATTCGAGTGGTTTTCATCTGTCTGAGATTGTCGATTTTCTGAATCGCTCTCACCTAGTGGAGAGTCGTTTGGTTTCCCAGATGCGAGAGGATCTCTCGCGGGGGCGGAGTTTTTCAGAGATGATGGCAGGGATCGGTTTTTCAGATGCGGTCACGACACAGCTGTCTCTCGCTGAGCTTCATGGCAATCTTGCATTGAGCTTGGAGAAAATCAGTGCTTACCTAGAAAATATGCGCAAGGTCAAGAAAAAACTGATTGAGGTGAGCACCTATCCTCTTATCTTGCTTGGATTTTTAGTTCTAATTATGCTTGGCTTGCGCAATTACTTGCTCCCTCAAATGGATGCTCAAAATATTGGGACGCAATTGATCAGTTCCTTTCCCCAACTCTTTTTGGCTCTAGTAGTGGGACTGGTGACCTTCTTCTTACTCGGCTTTCTCTATTATCGAAAGTCAGGCAAGATCAACGTTTTTAGAACCTTGTCTCATCTGCCTTTCGGAAAAGGCATGATTCAAGCTTATTTGACAGCCTATTATGCCAGAGAATGGGGCAATCTGATTGGACAGGGATTGGAGCTGTCTCAGATTTTTACCATGATGCAGGAGCAAAAATCCCAGCTTTTTCAAGAAATTGGAAGGGACTTAGCTCTTTCTTTAGATCGTGGCCAGTCCTTTTCAGAGACGGTCAGGGGGTATCCTTTTTTCAAAAAAGAATTGCCCCTTATGATTGAATATGGTGAAGTCAAATCAAAGCTCGGAAGTGAGCTAGAGATCTACGCTGAAAAAACATGGGAAGATTTCTTTCGTCGGGTTCACAAGGCCATGAATGTGATACAACCCTTGGTGTTTGTCTTTGTGGCTCTTGTGATTGTCTTACTCTATGCAGCCATGTTGCTGCCGATTTATCAAAATATGGAGGTTCATTTATGAAAACATTAAAAACCTATAAGGTTAAAGCCTTTACACTGATTGAAATGTTGGTGGTCTTATTGATCATCAGTGTGCTCTTATTGCTCTTTGTGCCGAATTTGACCAAGCAAAAAGACTCCGTGAAGGAGACAGGAAATGCAGCGGTTGTGAAGGTGGTCGAAAGCCAGGCTGAATTGTACGAGCTCAATCATACCAATGACCAAGCCACTCTAGCAAAACTGATTGCGGATGGAAATATTACCAACAAACAAGCAGAATCTTATCGTGCCTATTATGCGAAAAATAGTGGAGAAACTCGTGCGGTTGCAGATTAAGGCCTTCACCTTGGTGGAGACCCTTCTGACCTTGATGATCGTTAGTTTTATTTATCTGGGCTTATCGGGATCGATCAAGACGAGCTTTCAGCAGGTGGAAGAAAAAGTATTTTTTGCAGAGTTTGAACACCTCTATCAAGAAAGCCAAAAGATAGCCTTGGCAAGGCAAACGGAATTGGATGTTGAAGTGACTGCAAGGAAGATTCAAACGCCCTACCAGACGGTGGAGATTCCTGATTCTGTCATTTTGCAAGATCCTAAAACTATTCGTTTAGACCGTGCAGGTGGCAATTCATCCCTGGCCAATGTTCACTTTCAGACACAGAGAGGAGTGGTGACCTATCAACTGTCGCTTGGAAATGGGAAAATTAAAAAAAGCATCCGTTCCCGCTAGTATTCTCATAGAATCCTTAGTTGCCTTGGGTTTATTTGCCATGATTACGACCTTATTGTTAGGGGAGATCCGGCGTTCGCGCAAGGAGCGACTAGCGGATTTCAAAGAGGTAGAGGTCTTATCTGTCGCTCAAATGGCGCTTCAGACAGGGCAAAATCATCTGGAGGCCAATGGTATTCAAGTTCAAGTCGAAAAAGATGCCGATCAACTCACGGTCTATCATCAAGGAAAGGTGGTACTGCATGTGGAATAAAGGTAAGGTCAAGGCCTTTACCCTGCTCGAAGCCTTGGTCGCTCTCTTGGTCCTTAGTGGGGGTGTGTTGGTCTTTCAAGGCTTGACTAAGCTCCTGCATGCTGAATTGGACTACCAAGCACACCAAAAGCAGGAGGAATGGATACTTTTTCAGCAACAATTGCAGGTGGAATTGGATCGGAGTCATTTTGAAAAAATAGCGGACAATCATATCTACTTGGTTCAGGATCAAAAACCAATTGCTATTGGTCAATCGAAAGGAGATGATATCCGAAAAACAGATGATAAGGGCAGGGGCTATCAGCCTATGATTTCAGGAGTTCGCTCTAGCCAAATTTGGCAGGAGGGAGAGTTGATTCATCTGCGGTTGAATTTCGAAGAAGGTCTAGAAAGGGAGTATGTCTACCATGTGGTACCAGCGATGCAAAATGAAAAAAGTTAAGGCTGGTGTCTTGCTCTACGCCCTCTTGATGGCAGCGATTTTTAGTCTCTTGCTTCAGTTTTACCTGCACCGTCAGGTTGCGGAGAGACGGATCTTAAAGACGAGTCAAGATCGCCTTCGGGCCTATGCTTTGGTGCAATTGGCTCTTGAAAAGAGAAAGAGTGATGAGAAGACATCAGAGATTCATTTAAAGTCTGGAACAGTTCAGCTAAAGAAGGATACTGGTTTTCTTCATGCCCAAGCTGAGATGGATGGCGAAAGCTATGAGTTTGTCCTTCCTGTAAGGGAAGAAAAGGAAAGCAAGAAGAGTCAAAAAGAAAAGAAGAAGACGCAGAAAGATAAGGAGAAGGCAGGGAGCGAAAAGCCTTCTGAAGAGACGCCAAAAGAGGCCAAGGAGCCATCAGAAAATAGCGAAAAAGACTAATTTTTGGTATGATAGGGTGCGGAGGAAATCATGAATTTCGAAAAAATTGAACAAGCCTATACCTATCTATTGGAAAACACTCAAAGTATTCAAAATGAATTGTCGACCAACTTTTATGACGCCTTGATTGAACAAAATGCCATGTATTTGGATGGCAAGACAGATCTAGACATTGTTAAAAACAATAGCAAAAAATTAAAAGAACTAGGTTTAAGTAAGGAAGAATGGCGCAGAGCCTACCAATTCCTTTTTATGAAAGCTGCTCAGACAGAGCCTTTACAAGCGAATCACCAGTTCACACCAGATTCGATTGGTTTTATCATTACATTTTTGATCGATCAGTTGGCTAAAAGCGACCAACTGGATGTCTTAGAAGTGGGAAGTGGAACCGGAAATCTCGCTGAGACCATTGTCAACAATAGCCGTCTCACGATTGATTACTTAGGATTGGAAGTAGATGATCTCTTGATTGATCTATCTGCTAGTATCGCAGATGTGATGGAGTCTAGCATTGTCTTTGCACAAGGCGACGCGGTGCGTCCACAAGTGTTGAAAGAAAGTGACTTGATCGTTAGCGACTTACCGATTGGCTATTATCCAGATGATGCGATTGCACAGCGCTATCAGGTGGCGAGCTCCGAAGGCCATACCTATGCCCATCACCTCATGATGGAACAGGCCCTGAAATACCTGAAACCTCAAGGAGTAGCCATCTTTTTAGCTCCAAATAACCTCTTGACGAGCCCTCAGAGTGATCTGTTGAAAGCTTGGCTAACAGACAAAGCCCAAATTCTTGCCATGCTGACCTTGCCAGAATCTCTTTTTTCAAATCCTGCCTATGCTAAGACGATTTTCGTCCTACGAAAACAAGAAGAAGAGTCTGTTCAGCCCTTTGTCTATCCTTTTACCGATCTCCAGGATCAAGACCAGGTGGTTCACTTCATGGAAAGTTTCCAAAACTGGTTAAAGGATAGTGAAATTTGATCAAAGATCTGATATAATAGAGGAAGTGAAAACGCTTAATGAGGTGAATATATGTCGAAAACAATTTCTATTAATGCAGGAAGTTCTAGTTTGAAATGGCAATTGTACCAAATGCCAGAAGAAACTGTTCTTGCAAAAGGGTTGATTGAACGGATCGGTTTGAAAGATTCTATTTCAACGGTAAAATTTGATGGACGCTCTGAAAAACAAGTATTAGATATCCAGGACCATACACAAGCTGTAAAAATTTTGTTGGATGATTTGATTCGCTTTGATATTATCAAATCCTATGATGAGATTACAGGCGTGGGTCACCGCGTCGTTGCTGGTGGAGAATACTTCAATGATTCTGCCTTGGTAGATGACGAAGTCCTTCGAAAAGTAGAAGAATTGTCTTTGTTAGCACCTCTTCATAATCCTGCAAATGCAGCTGGAATTCGTGCCTTTAGAGAGATTTGTCCAAATATTACCAGTGTTGTGGTATTTGATACTTCTTTCCATACAACCATGCCAGAAAAAGCTTATCGTTACCCTCTTCCAACCAAATATTACACAGAAAATAAGGTCCGCAAGTATGGCGCTCATGGAACCAGTCACCAGTATGTAGCTGGTGAAGCTGCTAAACTTCTTGGAAAACCGTTAGAAGAATTGAAATTGATCACCTGCCATGTCGGAAATGGGGTATCTGTTACAGCGGTTGACAAGGGAATTTCTGTCGACACCTCAATGGGCTTCACGCCTCTAGGTGGCGTCATGATGGGAACGCGGACAGGGGATCTCGATCCAGCGATTATTCCTTACTTGATGGAACATACAGAGGATTTCAATAAGCCTGAAGACATCAGCCGCATCTTCAATCGTGAATCAGGTCTTCTGGGTGTTTCTGAATCTTCTAGCGACATGCGGGATATTCATACAGCGATGCACAATGGAGACGAAAAAGCCAAATTGGCTTACGATATCTTTATCGATCGTTTGCAAAAATACATTGGTCAATACTTAGCTGTCTTGAATGGTGCAGATGCCATCATTTTTACAGCAGGGATCGGTGAAAATGCAGTAAACGTTCGTTCTTCTATTATCAATGGGATCAGCTGGTTTGGATGCAAGGTCGACCCTGAAAAGAACGTCTTTGGAGTTGTCGGAGATATTTCTACAGATGATTCCCGTGTCAAGGTATTGGTTATTCCAACTGATGAAGAGTTGGTGATTGCGCGTGACGTTGAACGTTTCAAAAATCAGTAAACTGAAATAAAGTGAGAAGGCTAGAGGCGAAAGCCCCAGTCTTCTTATTTTATACAAGAAAGAGGTTGTCCATTGAAAAAAATACAGTCTTTTGTTCGAGAGCACCCATTATGTAAGAATGTTCTCTGGATCCTGCTTTTTGTGCCCTTATTCTTTCTCTCCCAATTTCCCCTCATCACCATGGTTTATTCCCTTCAAGAAGGAGTGAATGCGGAGTCGGTTACTGTTTTTACAGCCTTAGCTACAGTGGTGGTGCTCTTTGCTTTTTATAGAATCATCAAGATGAGCCCTCTGGAGAACTTAGATGTTCGGGTGATTACCTGGCCGGCTCTGGGGAGAAATTTTCTTTTTCTTCTCTTATTGATGGCTAATAACCTGCTCGCCTATCCCATATTGAAACAAGAGGCAGGTGGTACGACGGCAAACCAAGCGGCTCTGAATGAACTGCAATCTCATGCTCCTTTTCTTGCTATGGGAATGGTCGTGATCCTTGTCGCTCCGATTCTAGAAGAGCTACTCTGTCGGGCCATCATCCCTCGTTTGATCTTTCGAGGGGCAGAACCAATCGGATATCTAGCTGGTGCTCTCTTTTTTACTTACTTGCATGGTCCGAGTACCCTAGGGGAATGGGTAGCTTACGGAGGCATGTCCTTGATCTTAACTTGGGTGGCTTATCGCTACAAGCGGATCGAGTATAGCATTTGCCTTCATATGACCTTGAATGCGCTGGCTTATTATTATCCGGTGGTCATACTCCTTTGTTTATTGCCAGTATGGAGAGTTTTCTTCCATGATAAATTATGATAAAATGGTAAGTACCAATGAGTTTTGATGCAGAACCATCCTACAGAAGGTCAGATAAAATCAGAAATCCGTATGGAGAGTAGACTCAGGGGTTTAGAACACTTGTTCTAGCCTCTTTTGTTCGCAATCATGCTGTAGTAAGGGAATCAAAGGAGAACGAAAATGATTGATAAAAAATGGCTGAGTGGCCGAGGGACCGGTCTTTGTGGGATCTTAAATGTCACTCCGGATTCATTTTCTGATGGCGGTAAGTATACGAGTGTGGATGCAGCCTTGCAGCAGGCGAGAAAACTGATCCAAGAAGGAGCTCAGATCCTCGATATCGGAGGAGAATCAACCAGACCCAGACCAGGTAGTCATTATGTAGAGATCCAAGAAGAGATTGACCGCGTGGTTCCAGTGATTAAAGCCATTCGGAAAGAAAGTGATGTCTGGATTTCAGTGGATACCTGGAAGTCCCAGGTGGCGGCGGCGGCGCTCGAAGCTGGGGCTGATATTGTCAACGATATTACGGGTTTTCTTGGAGATCCTAAGATGGCTGCTGTCGTCGCGGAGCATGAAGCGAGCGCAGTTCTCATGTTTAATCCAGTGATGGCAAGACCGCATCATCCAAGTTCCACTATCTTTCCAAGTTTTGGTTTCGAACCAGTCTTTTCAGAGCAAGAGCTTCAACAGATGGCTCAAGAACCGATTCAAGACTTGATGTGGACCTTCTTTGACCGCTCGCTTGCGGTAGCGAAAGCAGCTGGTGTCCAGACGGATCGTATTATGTTGGATCCTGGAATCGGATTTGGGTTGACCAAGCGAGAGAACTTACTCTTATTACAAGAACTTGGGACGATTCACCAAAAGGGGTATCCGATCTTTCTAGGGGTCTCCCGCAAACGCTTTGTGGTCAACATTATTGAGGAAGCTGGATTTGAGACAGATCCTGCAACGGAGACTGGTTTTTGGAATCGGGACCTGGCTTCGAGCCATTTGACCAGTATTGCAGCCAGTCAAGGAGTCGAAGTGGTGCGGGTGCATGATATTCCCCTTCACAAGATGGCAGCCAGTCTGGGGCAAGCCATTTTCCAAGCCCAAGAGGCAGCAGATACCAATTTAAAACAATACAAGTAAATGAAGACAAAAGAACATCAGTTGGATCTTCGTTGGCTAGAAGCCTATCGTTCCCAAGATCCACATTTCGGCTTGGAGCGCATGGAAGCTCTCTTGGCTTTGAGAGGAAATCCTCACCTAGACTGTCGGGTTATTCATGTTGCGGGGACCAATGGCAAAGGCTCTACCATTGCTACCTTGTCCCAACTCTTGAGGCAGGCAGGTTTACGCGTTGGAGTCTTTACATCTCCTTATCTGATCCATTACAATGACCAAATCACCATTAATGGCGAAGCCATTTCAGATCAAGACCTGCAAACCTACCTGGATAGTTACCAGCAGCTCCTGCAAACTGAACAATCAAAGGCCGTCTTTCAAGGGTTGACTGAATTTGAAGTGATGACGGCCATCGCCTATGATTATTTTGCTCACGAGGAGCTGGATTATGTGATCATGGAAGTCGGTATGGGGGGACGACTAGACAGTACTAATGTCTGTCAGCCCGTTCTGACCGCGATCACTTCGATTGGCTTGGATCATGTTGCCCTTCTTGGGCCAGATCTGGCTTCCATTGCCCGTGAAAAGGCAGGCATCATTAAGCCAGGAATTCCTCTGGTTCTAGGGAAATTAGAAGCAGAAGCCAGCCAAGTCATTGAAGGTATTGCGATTCAGAAGCAGGCACCGATAACAGCCTATGACAGAGATTACCAAGTTGAGCTAGAAGCCTCTTGTCTATCAGGCCAATCATTTTCTTATCACAGTTCTAAAAGAGAAACAGCCTCTTATCAAGTAGCGCTCTTAGGTCATCACCAGGCCAGAAATGCAGCTCTTGCGATCAGTATCTGTGATGTACTTTTTGAAAGAGAAGGGCGTGAACTCTTGTCAAGAGAGTTAGTGGATGAGGCCTTGCATCAAGTCGTCTGGCCTGGCCGGATGGAAGTGGTCTCGCAAAATCCCATGATCTTGCTAGATGGGGCCCATAACCCCCACGCCGTTGCGCCTTTAATCGCAAGTCTTCGGGAACTGTTCCCAGGCCAAAAAAAGACCATTCTTTTTACCTGCATCCGGACCAAAGCCTTAGAAGAGATGCTCATTCAGTGGCAGGAACTAGAAAATAGTCGCTTGATCCTCACGACTTTTGAAGATCCAAGAGCCTATTCTCAAGAAGAGATAAGAGCTGCTGCGAAAAACCATCAGCTTGAGGAAGTCAATTGGCAAGAGTTTCTACAAAACTGGCAAGCAAAAGGCGATGAGCTCCTCATTGTAACGGGGTCGCTCTACTTCCTTAGCCAGATACGACCTTATTTATTAAAAAACAGAAAAATCCAACTAGGAGATGATATGGATACAAAGAAAATTGAAGAAGCAGTGAAAATGATCATCGAGGCAGTCGGTGAAGACGAGAACCGTGAGGGACTTCAGGAAACGCCAACCCGCATTGCCAAGATGTATCAAGAAATCTTTGCAGGACTAGGGCAGACAGCAGAAGAGCACCTGTCTAAATCATTTGAAATCATTGATAACAATATGGTGGTCGAGAAGGATATCTTCTTCCATTCCATGTGTGAGCATCACTTTTTACCATTTTATGGAAAAGTGCACATTGCCTACATTCCAAATGGCCGTGTGGCTGGGCTTTCAAAACTGGCTCGTACGGTCGAAGTTTACGCTAAAAAACCACAGATTCAGGAACGTTTGACGGTAGAAATCGCAGATGCCTTGATGAAATATCTTGGAGCACAAGGAGCACTTGTCTGGGTAGAAGCAGAGCATATGTGTATGAACATGCGTGGTGTCCGTAAACCTGGGACCGCTACAGTGACAACTGCTGCGCGTGGACTGCTTGCGACAGATAAAGACTTAAAAAATGAAGCCTATAAACTCATGGGCCACTAATGGCTGGCTATAAGAGGTGAAGAGAGTGGATCAATTACGGATCAAGGACTTAGAGGTATACGCCTATCACGGTGTTTTCCCAGCAGAAAAAGAATTAGGACAACGCTTTGTCCTAGACCTATGGGTAGATTATGAGATGACTCGTGCTGCCCGCACAGGTGATTTGGAAGCTTCGATCCATTACGGGATCTTGGCGGAACAGTTGACCGAGTGGATGCAGGCAGAAAAGATTGATCTGATTGAAACGGTGGCCTTTCAATTGGTTCAAAAGATTTTCGAAAGCTATGCCTTCGTAGAAAAAGTTCGTCTGGAGTTGAAAAAACCTTGGGCTCCTGTTCCCTTGCCACTCGAGACTTGTTCGGTGACAATCGAACGGGAGAAAAAACGGGCCTTTATTGGGCTTGGCACCAATATGGGAGATAAACAACTGCAACTAGAGACGGCGCTAGAAAAACTCAAGGATCGAGGCATTCGCCTTCTTCAGACATCCACAAGGATTGAAACAGAACCCTGGGGAGGAGTGGAGCAGGACACCTTTTTGAATCAGGTGGCAGAGGTTGAAACCTGGATGACCCCAGAGGATTTACTAGAGACCTTACTTGCTATTGAGCAGGAAATGGGGCGTGTCCGTGAGATCAAGTGGGGGCCACGTGTGATCGATCTAGATCTGCTCTATATGGATGACACCATTTGTTACAGTCCGAGCTTGATCTTGCCGCATCCTTATGTGGCAGAACGTGCCTTTGTCCTAGAGTCTTTGAATGAAATTGCTCCTCATTTTGTGGACCCTGTTCAAAGAAAGCCCATTCGCCAATTATGGGAGGCTGTCAAATAGTTTCTCTTCTTTGCATTATAAAAAAACAATCCCTCGAGCAGGGATTGTTGAGAGCGTAGATAAACGAATCTTTAATAGAATCTAATCAATTCTTTAAAAATTATACTCGTTATAGTTATTCAGTCATCTAATGAAACTTTCCGCCGTGAGAAAAGTGCCTGAAACAATACCGTTTCAGGCACTCGGAATTATTGAGACCTTAGGCTCAATAATTAGTCATGGAACTTCGTAGAAGTTCGCTGACGTCCGTACTCACCTAAGGAAAGTTTTTTAAGAAGACTTTGTCTTCAATCTGAACAATTCCTAAAACAGGGATTGTTTTTGTTTGTCTGAGTTTATTTACGATACAAACGATCGTACTGGTAGACAGGGTCCATGGTGACGTTGATACCGAGCTTGCGAAGGACATTCTTGTCTTCGTCTGTCAGCATTACGGTTGAGTGGGCTTCACTGCCTTTCAACTTGCCTAATTCTTGCATAGCAAGCTTAGCGTCTTCATTGGTCATAGCTGTAATGGCTAGGGCAATGAGGATCTCGTTTGAGTGAAGACGAGGGTTACGGCTACCCAAATGATTGATCTTCAAGCCTTGGATAGGTTGGACGTATTCTGGCTCGATTAATTTGGTTTCTTTATCAATATGCGCCAATTTCTTGATCGCATTGATCAAGAGGGCTGCCGTTGGACCAAAGAGATCAGAGGTTTTTCCGGTTACCATCTCGCCGTTTGGCAATTCAAGGGCCAAGGCTGGCTCCCCTGTTTCTTCTTCTTTTTGGCGGGCAAGCACGGTCACTTTCCGGTCATTTGGAGTAATGCCTAAATCATTCATCAAGAGCTCAATCTTCTTGACAGCTCCTTCACCGACACGTTCAGCTTTGACATCTAAGATGGTTTGGTAATAGCGACGGATGATTTCTTGTTGGGAAGCTTCAATCGCAGCGTCATTATCCACAATGGCAAAGCCAACCATGTTGACGCCCATGTCTGTTGGAGAAGCGTAAGGAGAGGTTCCTAAGATGCGTTCCAACATGCGCTTCAAAACAGGGAAGATTTCGATATCGCGGTTGTAGTTGACCGTCGTTTCCCCGTAGGTTTGGAGGTGGAAGGGATCGATCATATTGACATCGTCTAGATCTGCAGTCGCTGCTTCATAAGCCAAGTTGACTGGGTGGTGCAAAGGAAGATTCCATACTGGGAAGGTTTCAAACTTAGCATAACCTGATTTGATCCCATTTAATTGGTCATGGTACATATTGGACATACACGTTGCCAGCTTACCAGAACCAGGTCCAGGAGCTGTCACAACGACCAAATTGCGGCTAGTTTTGATGTAGTCATTTTTCCCCATCCCTTCAGGAGAGATGATGTGGTCCATATCGGTCGGATAGCCCTTGATCGGATAGTGGAGATAAGAGGCGATCCCGCTCTTGTCTAGTTGTTTGCGAAAGGCATCTGCTGCAGCTTGTCCAGCATATTGGGTGATGACGACAGAGCCTACAAAGATCCCCAATTCATTGAATTTGTCGATCAAGCGTAGCACTTCTTGGTCATAAGAAATTCCTAGATCCCCACGGGCTTTTGAGTGCTCAATGTTGTTGGCGTTGATGGCAATGACAATTTCCACCTGGTCGCGCAATTCTTGGAGCAGCTTGATCTTATTGTCTGGTTCGTATCCAGGGAGGACACGAGCAGCGTGGAAGTCTTCTAACATCTTACCACCGAATTCAAGGTAGAGCTTGCCATCGAATTGATTGATCCGCTCAATAATGTGGTCACGTTGCAAGTTCAAATACTTTTCAGAACTAAAAGCTTGTTTTTTCATGTAAAACTCCTGTATATAAGGGAAGGGTCTGTCACACAAATCCAAGGATGAGTGTTCCGTTTCCTACCATTTCATTCTTTCATATTATATCAGAAAACAGATGGAAGATAAAATATTCTAAGATACTTTCCTAAGGGGAGTGCGGATGCCAAGGGACTCAATGGTGACTCACGCTGGAAAGTTTCAAAGAGAACCTTGTTTTCCCTCTAAAAAAGCCCCTTACGGGGCTTCAGATCGATGCTACTTAATAGTGTTTGATCAAATCAACTGTAGAGCGATCCAATTTCTTAACCAATGCTTGTAAGAAGGCTTGCGCTTGCAAGAAATCATCCATGGCATAGAGGGTTTGGTGAGAGTGGATGTAACGTGCACAGACCCCAATGGTTGTTGATGGGACTCCACCATTCTTCAAGTGTGCTGCACCTGCATCGGTACCACCTTTGGCACAATAGTATTGGAATTTGATGCCCGCTTCTTCAGCCGTAGTGAGCAAGAAATCCTTCATATTTGGCAGCATGATGTGACCTGGATCATAGAAACGAAGCAGTGTTCCTTCCCCAATCGCACCTTGGTCTCCAAAGACATCAGCTGCTGGCGAACAGTCTACAGCAAGGAAGATTTCAGGATCAAATTTAGTGGTTGAAGTGTGAGCTCCACGAAGTCCCACTTCTTCTTGAACGTTAGCCCCTACATAGAGTTCGTTGTTTAAGGCTTGGCCAGAAAGGCTCTTGGCCAATTCGCTGACCATCAAGACGCCGTAGCGGTTATCCCATGCTTTGGAGATGACGTTTTTACCATTAGCAGTGAGAATCGCAGAGCTGTCTGGCACCAAGGTATCTCCAGGACGGACCCCATAGCTTTCAGCTTCGGCTTTAGAGCTAAAGCCTGCATCAAAGACGATGTCGCTAATGGCAGGTACGGTTGGTCCACCTGTTCCACGTGTCAAATGAGGAGGAACAGATCCTGAAATAGCAGGGTATTCACGTCCGTCACGTGTAAAGAGTTTGAAGCGTTGGCTGCTGACGACCATCGGGTTCCAACCTCCGATTGGGACAACACGGAAAGTCCCATCAGCTTTGATTTCGCTGATCATAAAACCAACTTCATCCATGTGAGCAGCTACTAAGATACGAGGAGCATCGGCTGCTGTGGAGTGTTTGACCCCAAAAATCCCACCGAGACCATCTGTCACGATTTCGTCCACATGAGGGGTCAATTGTTGGCGCAAATAATCCCGTACAGGAGCTTCATGACCTGAGATAGCAGGGATTTCAGTTACTTCTTTGATTTTAGAAAATAAATCAGTCATAGGTTACCTTCTTTCTGATGCTATTTTATCACTTTTTCTACAAGGATGGTAGCGTTATTATGGAAATCAGTCTCTAAAAGCAGAGGGAGAGATCTAGCCTAGACCGTTGTCCCTCTGCTTATTTTGTGTTACAATAGGCACTATGAAAGCTAAAAAAATTATTTTGTCTAGTCTGGCTGTAGCAAGTGCAGGAGCTCTTGCGGCCGGTGTTTATAAAATTGCCAAAGATCAAAAGCGTCTCCGTACCCAAGAAGAATTGGTAGCAGAAGTACGGGAGCAAATGGAAGCCATGGGGATGATTGCGACCCTGTATGTGGAACTCTACGAGTCTAGTGAAGAGCGCTTAGTAGGAGGCGTCATTTTTGAAGATGAGCGCCATTACCGCTTTGTCTATGAGGACGGTCTCTTGCATTACGAAGAGGAAAAACTATGATCACACCGAGTTCTCTAGAAGAAATTGCTTCCTATGTAGAGCAAGAGGACAAGAAAGTGTTTGTCTTTTCAGCAGATTGGTGTGGGGATTGTCGTTATCTCAAGCCTTTTTTGCCGGAGATTGAGGCTGAAAATCCCGAATTTACCTTTATCTTGATTGACCGCGATGCCTATATGGATCTGGCGAAAGTCTGGGATGTTTATGGGATCCCAAGTTTGGTGGTTCTGGAAAAGGATAAGGAAATCGGTCGGTTTGTCAATCGGGATCGGAAAACCAAAGCGCAGATTACAGCATTCTTAGCAGGATTAAAATAGGAGAAAATCATGATTGTAACATACAACAAAGAACAAGTCGGCGATGTATTGATGCTGACCTTGAAAAATAGTGGGGAAGCTAAGCTCGCGGTGGAGAGAAAAGGAAAAGTGGCTCGCGTTTACCGTGAGGACAACCAAGAAACCGTTGCCTGGAATATCTTTGATGCCTCATCTTTCTTCGCCATCGAAGGCAAGGGCCAAGTCTTTTTGACAGATGAGCAAGTGGATCGTTTGAACCAAGAATTGGAAAGAGAAGGCTTCGCAGAACGTTTGGTCAACGATCGGGAACCAAAATTTGTGGTGGGAGAAATCCTTGAAATGGTGGCCCATCCAGATAGTGACCACTTGAATATCTGCCAGGTAGCAGTTGGACCAGATAAGACAGTTCAGATCGTAGCAGGAGCTCCAAATGCGCGGGTGGGTCTCAATACCATTGTTGCTCTTCCAGGTGCCATGATGCCGGATGGTAGCTTGATTTTCCCAGGGGCCCTTCGTGGAGAAAAAAGCTATGGCATGATGTGCAGTCCGCGTGAATTGCACTTGCCAAATGCTCCTCAAAAACGAGGCATTATTGAATTGGATGATGCAGAAGTAGCAGGTACACCTTTTGATCCTGCTCGTCACTGGCATGAATAAAGAGAAGAATCTAGGATGTTTTGAATCCTAGATTTTTTGATAATTTTGAGTTACAACCTCCATTTTTTGAAATTTTTTCGAATAAATAGATAGGAGGTAAACGATGTATAATAAAGTTATTTTAATCGGTCGCTTAGTAGCGGCTCCAGAATTGCATAAAACCAGCACAGACAAATCCGTTGCCCGAGTGACCGTTGCGGTCAATCGTCGCTACAAGGACCAAAACGGGGAGCGAGAGACTGATTTTGTCAATGTCGTTATCTGGGGGAAATTGGCTGAAACCATGGCTAGTTATGCCAACAAAGGGAGTTTGATCTCTTTGGATGGAGAGATTCGGACGCGCCGCTACGAGAAAAATGGGGTCATGCAGTATGTGACAGAGGTCCTTTGCCAAAGTTTTCAGTTGCTAGAGAGCCGCGCTCAGCGAGCGATGCGTGAAAATGGTGGAACGGGAGATTTAGCCGATATCATCTTAGAAGAGGAAGATCTTCCTTTTTAGAAATAAAAAAAGAAAGCTGGTTCGTTTATAGACCAGCTTTTTTGATACTTGCTAGGGATTTCATTCGGGAACGACTCTTTTAAAAATAAAGCAAAAATATGCATCTGTACAATAAAAGCCAGCACTTTTCTTGAAAAAGTAGTAGAATAAAGTAATATATATTCAAAATTTTCAGAAAAGGAACGGAGTTTGAAGGGGAAAGAAGAAAGAAAAGAACGGTTGAAATGGCTGATAAAACGGGTTTTACTGGTGATTCCAGTGGCCTGCATCCTCTTGTGGATCTATGCTGTTTGTCAAACCAGTAGCATGAAGGGACAGACCAAGATCGGTGTCACCTATATGACCATGAACAATGAGTTCTATAAAAGTATTCATTCGGAAATTAGTCGGATTGCCGATGAGAAAGGAGCTCTTGTATCTGTCCGAGATCCAGAATTGGACGAAAAAAGGCAGAGCCAGCAGATCGATGATTTTTGTGCCCAAAAAGTAAATGTGATTGTGATTAATCCGGTCAAAGGGGATAGTCAGCCCATTTTAAGGGCTCTTAAAAAAGCTAGAAAACAAGGAATTAAGATCATTGCAGTTGATACCCAGCTCAAGCATTTTAAGCCGGATGCCAGCATTGTCTCCGACAACTACCAAGCAGGAGTCTTGATTGCGAAAGAGCTGATGAAACGCTCTTCAAATGCTCGGATCCTTCTCTTGGAGCACAAAGGGACTGTTTCAGCAGATACGCGGATTCAGGGATTTAAGGATACCATCAAAGGACATGGGTCATATGAGATTATCTCGGAACTAGAAACCAAGGGTCAGACGGAGATCGCCATGCCAGCTGTCCGTAAGTTCTTGCAGTCAGGGGGGGATGTCGATACACTAGTTGCCCTAAATGACCGCTCGGCTATAGGAGCTTTAGCAGCGATCAAGGAGCAAGGAATCACTCATCCCATTGCGATTTATGGGATCGATGGCTCACCAGATATGAAAGCCTTGCTGCACTCGACAGATGATGTTGTAGGAACCGTTGCCCAGTCTCCGTTGAAGATGGGAGACCGCGTGATGGAGGTCATCCAAGATATGACGGCTGGGAAAAGCTACCAAAAAGAGATAACCATTCCGGTTCAAATGATGACAAAGGAAAACATCGATCACTTTGATGTGAATGGGTGGCAGTAATGAGAAAATTTAGAGGTGTGAGATACAGTTTGGCCATCCTGATGGTCGTAAATTTTATCGCTGTGATGCTCAACAGTATCATCTATCTTCAAGCAACCAACTATATCATTGCCCAACGGCAAGCTTCTCTATTAGTAGAACGCTTAGAGCGTATTCCTTTTGCGCCCTCTACAACTTTTTGGTTGTCTGCACTCTTATTTGCTGGGATTGCCTTGATCTCCATGAGTCGTTACCGGTCTCAAACGAGTCGATGGTCCATTTTTGATAAGTGGAACATTTTGGAGATCCTCCTGATGTTGCTCTTGATGTGGGTCCAAAATGTAGCTTATAACGGGCTCATTCTCTTGGTTTTTGCGGATATCTTCTATGGTTCCAAAGAGTTGAATACCAAGCGAGACCGCAAGTATTGGTTTGCGTTTATCCTAGTGAGTTTCTTGATGCTTCTTGTGACCAATTCAGACGTCTTTTCGCTTTTCTTTCCGATACCTTCTCTGGATGTCTATATTCATTTTTATCCTGCCTCCATTCGGATTCTGGCCTTTTTCTTGAAGAATTCCCTCTATGCTTTGAATATGGTGCTCTTCATTATTTCGCTTTTGTTCTATATTATGAATGTTCTTGCGGAAAACCACGAAGTAGAAGAAGAGTTGGCCATGGTTTCGAAGGTCAATACGGAGTTGAACAACTATATGGCCTTGTCTGAGAAGATTGCAGAAGATCGGGAGCGCAAGCGGATTGCTCGGGAGATTCACGATACCTTGGGACACGCGCTAACAGGGATCTCGGCAGGTTTAGATGCTGTCGGAGTCTTGATTGATATCGATCCCAATCGGGCAAAAGAGCAGGTAAAAAGCGTATCAGAAGTTGTCCGGGAAGGGATTCAAGATGTGAGAGGCTCTCTCAACCGCCTCCGTCCAGGTGCCCTTGAGGGACGAACCCTCAAAGATGCTTTGGAAAAGATGATCCGCGAGTACCAGACCCTTTCCAACTTGCAGGTTGATTTACACTATGAATGGGTCGATGTCGATATGGACGTCATGATTGAAGATACGATCTTTCGTGTGATCCAGGAGTCTATGACCAATGCGGTTCGTCACGGTCATGCCAGTCAGATGAGCCTTCATTTTTTTGAGAATGAAGAAGATTACCTGATCGAGTTGCAGGACAATGGGGTTGGGTTTGAAACCTTGACCTATGGCTATGGGCTCAAGCAGATGATGGAGCGCATTTCCATCCTAGGAGGACAGCTTCAATTTGAAAGTCGCGATGGATTTTTCACGCGCGTCAGTTTACCGAAATATAAAGAAGGGAGATAGAGATGGTGATAAAAGTAATGGTGGCAGATGACCAGGCCTTGATTCGAGAATCTCTGAAAATTATTTTGTCAGCCCACCCCGATATCGAAGTGGTGGCCACAGTGGAAGATGGGAATCACGTCTTGTCTAGCATTCCACAGACACATCCTGACCTGATCTTAATGGATATTCGGATGCCAGGCATGGATGGGGTTTTGGCGACAAAAGAGGTAAAAGAGCACTATCCGGATATCAAAATTATTATTTTAACGACCTTTGATGATGATGAATTTATCTATAGTGCACTCAAGTATGGTGCTTCAGGTTATCTTTTAAAGGGAGCCTCGACAGAGGAACTCTATGAAGCGATTAAGGTGGTGTATCAAGGCGGAGCCATGATCAACCCGAATATCGCTAGTAAAGTCTTTCAAATTTTCTCACAAATGGCCAAAACCAACTTCTCTATTGCTGTAGATGAGGACAATGTCAAGGATTTGAGCACGACGGAATGGCGCATTATCCAAGAAGTCGGCTATGGGGAGTCCAATAAAGAAATTGCGGCCAAACTCTTCTTGTCAGAAGGAACGGTGCGCAATTACTTATCAACGATTTTGGCGAAATTAAACCTACGAGATCGAACGCAATTAGCGATCTGGTCTGTCCAAACAGGAGTGACGAGACGTGATTTTTCTAAAGGAAATACAGAATGAAATTGAAGCGAAAGCATCTTTGTTGGGGGATTGGTCTCCTTGTTGTGCTCTGTGTGAGCGCGGGTTTTTATTGGTGGAAACAGCAACCGACCGTACTCCATATCGGCGTTTATGCAGGTTCTAGCTGGGATGTGCCGACCAGTCAACGTTCCCATGCCTTGGATCGAGCGATTCAAAAATTTGAAAAATCCCATCCCCACGTCCGTGTAGAGTATGAAAACGGGATTCCGCAGTCAGATTATTCAGACTGGCTCTCTGAAAAGATTGTCTCAGGAAAGACGCCAGATGTGTTTATGGTCTCTGAGCAAGATCTTTCCTTATTAGCAGCGCGGGGCGTATTAGAAAAGTTAAACGGCTATATGGATCGAAAAGATCAAGCTGCCTTTTATCCTGTTGCCTTTGAATCGGGTGTCTATCAGGGGCAAACCTATGCCTTACCTTATGAAAGCAATCCGATTTTGATGTGTGTCAATAAAGATCTCTTGGATAAAGAAGGCATCGCGGTTCCCAAAGAAGGTTGGACCCTTGAAGAGTTCTATACGATTTGCAAGAAACTAACCAAAGATACCAATGGGGATGGGCAACTGGACCAATTTGGGAGTACAGAATACACCTGGAAAGAAGCCTTGGCGGCAAATGGAGGTCATCTTTTCCAAGGAGGCATGCTCAAGCTGACAGCTCCAGAAGTCAAAGAGTCTTTGACTTTTCTGCAAAAATTGGAAGATCTAAATAAAAATTACAAGGTGAGCTCTAAAGATTTTGACCAGGGAAAAGTCGCCTTCTATCCCATGACCTTGGCCCAATATCGGACCTATAAACCTTATCCCTACCACGTTTCTAAATATTCAAACTTCATCTGGACCTGTATCCCGATGCCTGCTAAGTCAAAAACGACCA
Source organism: Streptococcus parasanguinis (assembly GCA_905188195.1). Lineage (GTDB taxonomy): Bacteria > Bacillota > Bacilli > Lactobacillales > Streptococcaceae > Streptococcus > Streptococcus parasanguinis_P. The sequence continues at coordinate 26,012 of CAJJKY010000001.1, forward strand.
AGGCAACCTTGGTCACGACGACTTCTTTTGCTATGTCGGCTCGAAGTTCTCATTCCAAGTTGGCTTGGGAATTAATGCAACTCTTAACAGAGGATCCCGAAATTCAACAAACCCTCTTTGCCCAATCCCAGGGGATCTCTGTCATGCCACAGGTAGTCAAGAGTCGCTCTAGTAAAGACCTCCTGCAGGTGGATGATTTTGGAACAGATTCCCTGACCAATCAGACCTTGAACCGCATCATGGAACAAGCTGTTGAAAGTAGTCCGAAAAATGTCTCAAAAGAGGTATTAGAAAAGCTGGACTACTTGATTGGCAATGCTTTGCGCGATCAGGATGTCGAGAACCGCTTGCCTCAAATTCAGAGGGAGATTGAAAGTAGTCTACAGGTAGGAGTTTAGAGTAAAATAAGATGGCATTTTGTCAAGTGACAGATGTCATTTTTTTATTGCTAAATGTCATATTGGGAATGTGACATTTGACAATGTAAAAGCGCTTTCAAATAGTCTACAATAGAGTCAAATAAAGGAGGCGTAGCAAAATGAAATACCTCATTTTGGTCAGTCATGGTGGACTGGCAGAAGGTCTAAAAACATCACTAGCCATGTTTGCTGGTGACAAGTTGGATCAGGTCATCGCAGTTGGACTCAAAGAAGGAAAATCAGTCGATGACTTCGCAGTTGATTTCAGAGAGAGCATTTCAGGATTGAAAGCTGATGATTCTGTTTTGGTCTTGGCAGATATCGTAGGTGGTAGTCCATTAACCACTGCAGCCACGGTTCTAGAAGAAGCTGGAAAGCTCGATGGAGCCTTGATCCTTGGTGGGATGAACCTCACCATGGCCTTGACGGCAGTTGTGATGAAGGATGTGTTGGATGGAGACGATTTGTCAGCTACCATCTTATCAGAAGCACGATCTGCACTACAGCCTTTTGAAGTTTCAGCCACTGGTGCTGAAGAAGATGATGACGATATTTAATAGGGAGGTACCTTATGGTAGTAACATTTGTACGGATTGATGACCGCATGATTCACGGTCAGACAGTCACACGCTGGGCAAAGGAAAAACCATGTGATGGTTTGATTGCCGTAAACGATGCAGCAGCATCAAACAAGGTTTTGATCCAAGCTTACAAAGGCGCATCAGACAAGAAAACCTTTGTATGGACAAAGGAAGCCTTTAAGGAAAAATCAGCAAAAGTAACAGAATCAGATAGTCGTTACTTCTTGATCACCAAAAATCCAATCGATATGAAGGAAATTTTGGTCGACCAAGGGTTTGTCCCAGGTGATGTCAAAGAAATCATTGTTGGCCCTGCAAATGATCGTCCTGGAGCTGTGAAATTGGGAAATAACCAATCTATCACTCAGGAAGAAGCAGAAGCCTTCCAAGCCATTCAAGCAGCAGGCTACAAGGTGAAATTCCAATTGTTGCCAGATGTTTCCATCGGTTATTGGGATGATTTCAAATCAAAATTTGGTTTTTAAAACTAACAGTCTCATCTGTTAGGTAAATAAATTTACAAACAAAAGGAGCGTTTGTTATGACAATTTCATGGATTCAAGCAATCTTGCTTGGTATTTTCGCCAGCTTGTCTTCAATGCCTGGTATGGGAGGTTCCAGTATCGGGAACTATACACTCGGTCGTCCTTTGATCGGTGGGTTGATTTCAGGTTTAATTCTTGGAGATGTGACAACTGGTATTATGGTCGGGGTTGCCCTTCAAGTCGTTTATATCGCCTTGGTAACACCTGGTGGTACCGTATCTGCCGATGTGCGTGCCATCTCTTATATCGGTGTTCCTCTTGCTATCTTGTTTGTGCATGCCAATAACATCACAGATGAAGCAGGAATCGCCGCAGCTGCAGCTCCAATCGGTGCAGCCGTTGGGACAATCGGTACAGTTCTTTTCTACGGTACCGCTACTATGAACTTGGTATGGCAACACATCGGTTGGAAAGCCGTTGAAGAAGGAAACTTCAAAAAACTCTACGCAGTTGACTGGGTTTACCCTTGGATCTCTCACTTCCTCTTCTCTTTCCTTCCAACAATGATTATCACCAAATACGGTGAAAACATGGTTGATTTGATGAAACAATACCTTCCTATGGATGGTTACTGGATGAAAGCCCTCTTTACAGTCGGTGCTCTTCTCCCATGTGTCGGTATTGCCATCTTGTTGAAACAAATTGTTACAGAAGCAACTGACTTCATTCCATTCTTTGTTGGATTTACCTTGGCAAAATCTCTCGGATTGAACTTGGTATCCAGTGCCGTTGTTTCATTAATCTTTGCAGTAATCTACTATGAACTTGAAGTGATCAAATCGATGAAAGCTGCTCCAGCCGGAGTGGTGGACCAAGACGATGATGAGGAGGATATTTAAAATGGCTGATAGAAAGAAAATTTCAAAGAAAACATTAGCAAAAGCATTCCATCATTGGTATTATGGTCATTTGACTTGTTTCTCTCAAGAACATATGCAAACCTTCGGGTACTTGACTTCTATGCTTCCAATCGTAGAAGAAATGTATGACACAAAAGAAGAACAAAAGGATGCTATGCAAACCTATACAGCCTTCTTCAACACTGAACCACAACTTGGATCTCTTGTTGTAGGGATCACAGCTGGTTTGGAAGAAGCGCGTGCAAACGGAGATGCAGTAGATGGCGAAACCATCAACGGTATGCGTGCCGGTTTGATGGGACCAATCGCTGGTATTGGGGACTCATTGGTTGTTGGTACCTTGATCCCAGTTCTCTTGGGGATTGCCCTTGGTCTTTCTAAAGGTGGTAACGTCGCTGGTGCTCTCTTCTACATCGTCGTATGGAACCTCTTAGTCTACTTTGGTATGCGCTTTGCCTTCTTCAAAGGTTACCAATTAGGGGATAAAGCCGTTGAATTCCTTGTAGGACCAAAAGGACAAGCTCTTCGTAAAGCGATCAGCGTTGTCGGTGGTATGGTTATCGGTGCCGTAGCAGCTACTTGGGTATCTGTTACAACAGCCCTTCAATTCAAGAATGCAGAAGGAAAAGTCTTCTTGAACATTCAAGAAAAGATCGATGGTGTTTATCCAGGTCTCTTGACAGCAGCCTTCATCACTCTTTGCTGGTGGTTGATGTCTAAGAAAAAAATTTCACCAAACAAAGTTATGTTACTTCTCGTTGTAGTTGCTTTGATCGGTGTTGCCCTTGGTATCTTTGACCCACATCTTAAATACTAAGGAAAAGAAAAAACGAATTTGCTAGTAGGAGTTTTTGAGAATGAAGTGAATGGACCTCCTTTACTTGCACTTCATTCTCAATTTTTATCAGGAGGAATCCCATGGTTACAAAACAAGAACTTGTCAATGGATATGAAACAGAAATCAACTACCAACGCCACATGCTTGAAAACCTTGGTCGTTGGTTCAGCTTACTCTTTATCATTGCCAGTATTGGTGTGGTATTGATCTATCTCTTTCACAAAAGTTTCCTCCCACTCTTGATCCTCGGGATTTTACTAGCCTTGGTTGGAATTTTAGGCATGATTGTTTTTGGATATGGCATCTACCGCGGGCGGATCAATCTTCAAAAAGTGATCGATGATTTCAATCAAAAATTGACAATTTTAAATTGATATTTTAGAAACATCTCATTTATTTTTGAGGTGTTTTTTTCTTGACTATTTCTGACCAAGTGATACAATAGAAACATAAGTTAGCACTTACGTATAGAGAGTGCTAAAAACACGTATGGAGGAATGAACATGTTAAAACCATTAGGAGACCGTGTGGTCTTAAAAGTAGAAGAAAAAGAACAGACTGTTGGAGGTTTTGTCCTCGCAGGTGCGAGCAAGGCTGATACAAAAACAGCTGAAGTGGTTGCCGTTGGTGAAGGTGTGCGTACCCTAAGTGGTGAACTCATCGCTCCAGCTGTAAAAGCAGGAGACCACGTTTTGGTTGAAAGCCATGCAGGAATTGAAGTTAAAGATGGGGAAGAAACTTACACCATCGTTGGAACAGCAAACATTCTTGCAATTGTAGAGTAAGAGAAGAAAGAGGTAAGAGAAATGGCAAAAGATATTAAATTTTCATCTGATGCACGTTCTGCAATGGTACGTGGTGTCGATGTCTTAGCAGATACAGTGAAAGTTACGTTGGGCCCTAAAGGACGCAATGTGGTTCTTGAAAAATCATTTGGTTCACCTTTGATCACAAATGATGGGGTGACCATCGCAAAAGAAATCGAATTGGAAGACCATTTTGAAAATATGGGTGCCAAATTGGTGTCAGAAGTGGCTTCTAAGACCAATGATATCGCAGGTGACGGTACAACGACCGCAACGGTCTTGACTCAGGCCATCGTCCGTGAAGGGATCAAAAACGTCACTGCAGGAGCTAACCCAATTGGCATCCGCCGTGGGATTGAGACTGCTGTTGCAACAGCAGTAGAAGCTTTAAAAAACAATGCGATCCCAGTATCGAGCAAGGAAGCGATTGCTCAAGTAGCTGCTGTGTCTTCTCGTTCTGAAAAAGTCGGTGAGTACATCTCTGAAGCCATGGAAAAAGTTGGCAAAGATGGGGTTATCACGATTGAAGAGTCACGTGGAATGGAGACAGAACTGGAAGTCGTTGAAGGCATGCAATTTGACCGTGGTTACCTCTCACAATACATGGTCACTGATAATGAAAAAATGGTGGCTGACCTTGAAAATCCATACATTTTGATCACTGACAAGAAGATTTCAAATATCCAAGAAATCTTGCCATTGTTGGAAAGCATTCTTCAAAGCAACCGTCCACTCTTGATCATCGCTGATGATGTCGATGGCGAAGCTCTTCCAACACTTGTCTTGAACAAGATCCGCGGTACCTTTAATGTCGTAGCTGTCAAGGCACCAGGATTTGGAGATCGCCGCAAAGCCATGCTAGAAGACATTGCCATCTTGACAGGTGGTACAGTCATTACAGATGACCTTGGTTTGGAATTGAAAGATGCAACCATTGAAGCACTTGGTCAAGCAGCTAAAGTGTCAGTCGATAAAGACAGTACTGTCATTGTCGAAGGTTCTGGTAACCCAGAAGCGATCGCTAACCGTGTGGCGGTTATCAAGTCACAAATCGAAACCACAACCTCTGAATTTGACCGTGAAAAATTACAAGAACGTTTGGCTAAATTGTCTGGTGGTGTTGCCGTAATCAAGGTCGGTGCTGCAACAGAAACAGAATTGAAAGAAATGAAACTCCGTATCGAAGATGCCCTTAATGCGACTCGCGCAGCCGTTGAAGAAGGGATCGTTGCCGGAGGTGGTACAGCTCTTGTCAATGTTATCTCTGCAGTCGCAGCCCTTGAATTGGAAGGGGATGAAGCAACCGGACGCAATATCGTTCTTCGTGCTTTGGAAGAACCCGTGCGCCAAATTGCTCACAATGCCGGTTATGAAGGATCTATTGTGATTGATCGCTTGAAAAATGCCGAAGTCGGAACAGGTTTCAATGCCGCAACAGGTGAATGGGTGAATATGATTGATGCAGGAATCATCGACCCTGTCAAAGTGAGCCGTTCAGCCCTTCAAAACGCCGCTTCCGTAGCGAGTCTGATCTTGACGACCGAAGCAGTCGTAGCCAACAAACCAGAACCAGCAGCCCCAGCAGGACCAGGAATGGATCCAAGCATGATGGGTGGGATGATGTAACACACTTAGCCTAATGGGTGCTAAAGCACCTCATTAGGCTACGGCAAGCACTATGGTGCCTTGCCGAAGTGTCTTACTAGCTCAAAGGGAGGAAAGCATCGTTCCTCCCTTTTTCGCGTCGTAACCGCTACAAATGATTGAGGTTATGCCTCTCATCATTTGACGCCAGCCGTTATTGTGAGGTCTGGCTAATCGTCTTACTAGCTCAAAGAGAGTGGGACAGAAATCGGTAATTCGTTAGAATTCGATTTCGTTGTCCCACCTCCGCACAGTTGAGTAGGGCTGTAAAAGCTGATGAAATCAGCGTAGTAGAGCCCACTCAACCACTGCGTCTTGCTCGACAATCCAAAAATAATTGAGAGGCTAGGACTTTTGTCCCAGCCTCTTTTTATCGTGCTTTGGGATTTTCATTTGTTATGGAATAATATTTTTATTTTAAATTTTGTAACAGAAATGATAAATACTAATTAAAGAGGACTTGCGTAGATGCTTGGGAATCAAGCGTTTGTGGTGTTTTCAGGAAGAGGGATATTTGCCAACAAATTGCAATACAAATTAACTGATTTTGTAATAATTCTAGTGTATACTATTAAGAGTAGATCACAGGTCTACATTGTTGCAAGGGGAGAACTTCCCACATACATGTCTATTGACAATAAAACTTGATCGTAATATCGCTGTTAGTAAAATGAGAGTTTGAACATAGCATAGATTTTATCGACCTTTTTCATATTAAAAAATATTTTTCAAATTCCCCTTGCGCAAGCTCTTCCGGATTCCTCCGGGAGAGTTTTTTTGTTAAGGAGAAAAGGTAGAAGGGCTATTAAGTCTCTTTTGAAAGAGTGGCTCAGCAGGCATCATTTATGGTAAAATAGAACATATTCGTAGAGGGGAAGGAGTGAGGACTTTGTTGAAGATTTTTGTGTTAGAAGATGAATGGATCCAACAATCGCGTATCGAAGCGGTCTTGCAGGATCTCATCCGTCAAAAATTCTTGCAATGCAAAGCGCCAGAAGTGTTTGGGAAGTCAAGCCAGTTGCTGGATGCTATCACAGAGAGAGGCGCCCATCACCTATTCTTTTTAGATATCGAGATTAAAGGTGAGGAGAAAAAAGGTCTGGAGATCGCAAAAGAGATTCGTAAGAAAGACCCCCATGCGACCATTGTCTTTGTCACCACTCACTCTGAATTCATGCCCATTACCTTTCAGTACAAAGTAGCTGCCTTGGATTTTATCGATAAAACGCTGAGTGAGGAAGAGTTCAAAGAGAGAATCAGCTCAGCCATCGACTATACCTTGGAGCAAGCTGGGACCACGATTGCGCAAGATGCCTTTACGTTTGAGAGTGCGATGGCGCGTGTACAAGTTCCTTTTAATAAGATTTTGTATGTTGAAACGTCTCCAGCCATTCACAAGGTCATTTTACACACCCAGGAAGAGCGCTTGGAATTTTACGCTAGTATTGCCGATATCGAAAAAGCAGATCCCCGCTTGTATCGGTGCCACCGCTCCTTTGTGGTGAATCCGCAAAATATTACGAAGATTGATAAAGAAGCCAAGAAAGCTTTTTTTGAAAATGGAGACAATTGCTTGATCTCACGGACCAAGTATAGAGGCTTACTGGAAGCTTTGAAAAAATAGAGGGAGAAAGAATTGCTGTTAACTATTCTAATGTCTTACCTAAAGTTCTTCGTCAGCATGCTGATCTATCGTCATATCAGTAGACAAGAGTTCACCTTGCGCTGGCTCTTTTTGTGCCCCTTCTTCTTTGCAATTATCTTTACCCTTGTACCACCGGTAGGCTTTTTTGGCTATTTCTTAGTATTTATTGCCTATAGTTTCTACCGAAATCGTAACATACGACACCTTTTGAATATTTTTTATGGGCTCTATCCGGTTGTCATGGAGAGTCTCATTGGGCGTCTCTTAGCCTTTTATGTCTTTCCAATGTTAGGGATCGTACTTGTTCATGAGGCATCTGTCAGCTGGTATGATGCTCTACTTGAATTGCTGGTCTTTCCTGTTTATATAGGAATCACTAAATTGTTAAAACTAGATTTTACAGATTTAAAAGTAGGGTTTCAACGGCAGTATTTTAATCGTTTCCTACTCCCAATGGATCTTTCCATGTTTGTGTATTTGCTCAGTGTTGTAGGTCTGGTGGTTTTTGAGGATGCTATTCCTCATGCAGATGCTTTACGGGAACAGTTAAATAGTATTTATCTGATTTTGTTTTTTGTGATGCTCTTGTATTTCAATGCAGTGTCCAAAGAACGATTGAAACAAGAGATTCTAGAGCAAAAAGATAGGCAACTGCAGGAGTTAGCCACCTATAGCCAACACGTCGAAATGCTCTATGGGGAGATTCGTGCCTTTCGTCATGATTACCTGAATATTTTAACCAGTCTCAAATTAAGTATTGAGCATGAAGATCTTAACGCGATCAGGGAAGTCTATGAGAATGTTCTTCGAGAGAGTGGCCAGCAATTTTACGATAGCAAGTTTGATATTGCCAAACTCAGTCACATTGAAAATCCAGCTGTAAAAAGTGTTCTGTCCGCAAAATTGTTGGAAGCTCAAAATAAAGGGATTGGGATCTCTGTCGAGATCGATGAACCTGTTCGTGATTTATTCATCGAGGTTTTAGATTTCATCACCTTCTTATCCATCCTTTGTGACAATGCTATTGAAGCGAGTCTCGAATCAGAGGACCCCCAGCTGACCCTTGCCATGCTTCAGGAGACGAACTCCCTTATTTTAATAGTTGAAAATAGTACAAAAGCTGAAAAAATAGATCTGGCGAGAATTTTTGAAAAAGACTACTCGAGTAAAGGAGAGGGTCGCGGTCTTGGCTTGTACAAGATCCAACAATTACTGGAAAAGTATCCCAAAACGACAGTGTCTACCAAGAGTTCAAACTACCGATTTACTCAGAGCCTGACCTTTTGGAAGGAATAATGGAAGAGAGAGTGGGACAGAAATCGGTCATTCGTTAGAATTCGATTTCGTCGTCCCACCTCCGCACAGTTGAGTAGGGCTGTAAAAGCTGATGAAATCAGCGTAGTAGAGCCCACTCAACCACTGCGTCTTGCTCGACAATCAAAAATAATTGAGAGGCTAGGACTTTTGTCCCAGCCTCTTTTTTGACCATTCACGACGATTTTCTGACCGATTCTGACAGAGAGCTACAAAGCCTGTCCCTTTGAAGTATACTGTACACAAGATCAATAAGAAAAGAGGGATCGTATGTTTCAGGTAGCATCTATTACAAAATCATTTAAGGAGAAAGCTGTATTAAAGGGAGTGTCTTTTTCGATAGAAGAAGGAGACAAAATTGCCTTGCTGGGAAATAATGGAGCAGGAAAAAGTACCCTGTTCAACATTATCGCTGGGCAGCTCCAGGCCGATTCGGGGACGATAAAGACTTCGCTTGATTTTCAAAGAGAAATTGGGATGATGCCTCAGGGGGATCTGCTCATCGAGGATCTAACCGTTGCTGAATTCGTCGAATTAAAAAGCCGGATGAATCAGCTGAAGCAGGCCGATATCAATGGACTCTTAGAAATGGTCGAATTAAGAGAATCAAGAGAGCAGATGGTGGGAAGTCTTTCCGGTGGTCAAAAGAGACGCTTGTCCTTGTTGGTAACTATTTTGAATCATCCAAAGTTAATTTTTTTAGATGAGCCAACGACTGGCATGGACTTGGAAGCAGTGGATAATTTTTGGAAATTGCTGGAGCAGCAAGAGTTTACATCTGTTGTGGTGACCCATGATTTCAACCAAATTGATGCCTTTTTTACAAAAGTCTTGATTTTAAAAGATGGTCGAATTGCTGCCGCAAAAGCTGTTGAGGACATTCACCAGGATGGTCAAACCATTGAGCAGTATTTCCGAGAAGAGATGAATAAAGGAGGGGAACAAGCATGAGAAAGATTCAATTAAAACAAGTTTTACGAAATAAGCGCTTTGTATTATTCACCATTATTTTACCCATAGGCTGGTATATCTTCTTTTATCAGCTTCAAAAAGGGGTTTCGCCAAGTATTTTATTAGGCATTGCCGTCTTTATCGGAGTCATTGGCAATAGCCTTGCAACCTTTAGTAAGCGTATCGCCTCAGATATCGGGTTTTATTCTTTTGAATCCCATTTTACAAGCTATAGTGTCAAGAACTATTTATGGGATCAAAGCATCGTGCAACTGATTCTGAACAGCTTGATCTTTTTAGCAGTACTAGTAGTTGCTGTTCTAGGTTTTCATTTTCCGGTGACGACTAGCCTGTTGGTACAATTTTTCCTCCTATCCTTGATGGGGATCTACTTTAGCGTGATTGGCTTTGTACTTGGGGTGAGGGTAGATGCTAAGACGATTGATACCATTGGCTTTCCTGTCATTATTTTGGCAGCCATGACCATTATTCCCTTTGATACGCTTGGCGCAAGTGGAGGATTTATGGACTTAGTTGGCAAGCTACAACGGGCTTTCCCAGGCTATTATTATACAAAGCTGATCCAAGATTTGACTGAGAAACAAACGATCGATGTCCCTCAATTGGCGCTCTTTGTTGCAGTATTTGGATTGAATTTGCTATTTTTCTATCTGCTCGTACCCAAAGGGAAAATGGGGAACTAAGAGAAATAAAAAAGCCTTGAGTTTTCAAGGCTTTTTCTTTGCTATAAAACGGTTATTCGGTATTCGTCCATCAGGTACTTGGATAGGTTTTGCCAATCTTCTTCCTTAAATTTACAAAGATTGACGAAGAGTTTTACGGTATGGTGCTCTGTGTTAATGATGACATTCGATTTTGAGAGATTGTCTAGTGTAGTATTGTCCCTCAGTTGAAACTCGATGAAATAACTTTTACTATTTTGGTGATCGGGGTCACTAACATCGACCTCTTTATAAGCTGCACTTACCAAATCTTCTTTGGGGATAAAGATATCTTTTGTCAGAATCACTCCCTGATAAGCATGAATCCCATCAGAAGTCAGCTCAAAGGCGATCTGACGACTGGTCAGTCTTTTGATCCCAGCAATGGTTGCATAGATCGCAATCAAAAATAAAAGGATCTGAATGAGAGTGATAAAAGTGATTTTTGGAAAACCCTCAAAACCTAGGATCGATAAAAAAGCTAAGTGGATAAAGAGCGCACAGGCAAAAGCCAGAGAGCCATATCCGACATATTTTGAATAATAGATTTTCATTTTGGACTCCTTACATTTAAGATGCAACGAAAACTTGGAATTTCAAGTACCCTTATCATAGCGGATTCGGTGAAGAGCTGTCAAATGTTTGCTAGGGTTCAAAGGTGGTTTTTTTATTATAAATGGAATAACAATGGTGCAGAATGATTTAACTTCGTACGCTAAATTATAGTATCTAAAAAAGTGAGCTAAATGATTTTGAAATAAGCAAAAAAGCCTTGGTTTTCAAGGCTTTTTGTGCATAAAAAATGCCCCCTACATGGATTTGGGAGTAATTTTCATCTTGAAAATAATCAAAAAAGTTGAAATATAAGTGATTTTCGGAAGATGTTTGAAGTGATTTTTAATATAATTATTTCAAAATGGGGCAAAAGCGGGGCAAAAACGAATGACTCTCATTTGGTTTGAAAACCTATAATATCTAATGATTATGCTATACTAGAAAAATAGTGTTGTTATCAATAAATATCAGTGCGAGACTAATCGGAGGATAAAATGGAAAAACAAATTAATGAAAAAATTATCGAAATCGTGCATCAAGCCAACGATATGATTCCAGTTGAATGGGATGATCTTTATATCAATTTTGAAGTAGATAGAACCTTAAGTGGGGGGGTAACTTTTTCTTTAAATACAATGGAGAGTACCATAATTTGAGATACACTAGAGAGAAAGGAAATTCCAAAATGGAGGATAAGGTTGGGCTTGCTTTGGCGTGTTTAAATATCAAAAAATTAGTGAAATGGATAGGGGATATCCCTTTTTATTTTGCTTTAAATCAGATTTTTGGATGGAATAGTAGATGATAAGACAAAATATTTTTGAATATACAAAAAGACAAACGCCAAAAATGACGTTTGTCTACGTTCAGAGGTAGCCTTTAGGCTCCCCTTTTTCTTAGAAAATACCGATGAGTAATTGCATGCCAAGACTAGTCAGAATGATAGCGATCCAGCAAAGGGCTCCAAGAAGAATGGATTTTCCACTGGATTTGATCATAGCAACGAGGTTGGTTTTGAGACCGATAGCACTCATGGCCATGATAATAAGGAATTTAGAGAGTTGTTTGAGAGGTGCAAAGAAGCTATTGCTAACACCAAAAGAAGTAAGGACGGTAGTTAGCAGAGAAGCTAGGATGAAGTAGAGAATGAAAACGGGGAAGATTTTTTTAAGCTTTACTCCTTGGTTGTTGTCTTGTTGACGGCTTTGCCAATAGGAGAGGAAGAGAGTAATAGGGATAATAGCTAAGGTACGAGTCAGTTTGATAATGGTTGCAGACTCTAGAGTATTGGTATGATACAGACTATCCCAGGCGCTAGCTGTAGCTGTTACAGAGGACGTATCGTTGACCGCAGTACCCGCAAAGAGAGCAAAACCTTCGTTGGAGAGATGGAGCCAAGAACCTAGAGTTGGAAAGATAAGAGCTGCCAAGACATTGAAGAAAAAGATAACAGAAATGGCTTGGGCTACTTCTTTTTCCTTGGCGTGAATAACAGGAGCAGTCGCTGCAATGGCAGAACCGCCACAGATAGAAGATCCAACTCCAATCAAGGTAGCTAGCTTTGTATCAAGGTTAAAAAAGCGTTGGAAAAAGAAAGCTATAATCAAAGCAATTGAAATAGTTGAAAGGATAACAGGAAGGGAAGATTTTCCAACTGCGAAAACTTGTGAGATATTGAGTCCAAACCCAAGCAAAATAACAGCATACTGAAGCAATTTTTTGGAGCTATAAGTCAAGCCTGCATCCAGTTGTTTATAGGAAGTGAGAAAGGGATGGAGAATCATTCCGATAAAAATGGCGAAAACAGGTGCTCCCACAACAGGCAGAAAGCCTCCTAAAACCCAAGAGATGATAGAAATGATCAGACAGGCTAACAGTCCTGCCCAATTTTTTGATAGAAATGACATAAAAACCTCCGAAAATAAAATACTCCTTATTATAATCTTGTTTGTCAGAAAAGTAAAATAGAAAGTGGGAATAAGGTTGTAAATAAACGGAATTTCGCGGTCAGAAAGCTTTTGTAGCATAATAGATATATGTTCTTTGATCAATAAGGATGCAAATGTGGCATATGTTATTGAAAAAAATGAATTTGATGAGCCTGGACATGTGAAGTAATTATGTGAGATAAGAAAATAAATAAGAGAGTTGAAAATGTACTGCACCCCAAAAGTTAGACAGAAAAAATCTAACTTTTGGGGTGCAGTACATATCCTCGCTTTTTTTAATCTAATAGGTCCTTATTTTCAATTAAGAGTTCTAGTGGGGATTTATCTCTTGCTACAATAAAACCAGGTTCATATTGGTTATGAAATGTTCTTTTCTGAGAAGTTGGATCAATATACAACTCATCTCCATCTTCTGTGTATAGTTGTTTGCCTCTTGTTAGGTAAAGTAAATCCTCTAAGTACTGTCCATCAGTTTCTAGAAAATGTTCGATGTATTTGACAGCCTTTAAGATCTCACTTACTTTATCAGAGTATTCATTCGATTCAAGAACACTCTTTTCTAATTCAATCTCCTTACTTGTTCCAAAAAGTTGAGTTGGAGTTGCATTAAAATATTCTGCTATCTTATCTAAATTTGCAAAGGTAGGATAGCTTTTTTGTTTTTCGTAGTCAGAGATGTCTGGAAAGATTGCTCATAAAAAAATGTGGGGCAAATGATGGGGCAAATCAGTTATAGACAAACAAAAAAGCCTTGTAAATCAAGGCTTTTTCCTGTTGTATGTAGATGCCCCCTACAGGGCTCGAACCTGTGACCCATAGATTAAGAGTCTACTGCTCTACCAACTGAGCTAAGGAGGCAAATATAAAAAGCTGTATTGGTGCCGATACTTCACGATTTGTATTGAACCCGCGCAATTAAGCAGGTGGGCAACTCGCTCTGACTTAGCTGCTTCCGCGTGAAACGGCCTGCATACTGCCAGAAGTCTTTTGTTTCCCTAATAATACAAAAAATAGTCGGTCAACACTTAAGTGTGAAGTCGTACACCACAGCGTTTCTATATGTATATGATACCACATTTTGAAAATATTTCAAGGAAAAATCTCAATTTTTTGAAACCGATGTCACTTTTTCTTAAATTGATCAATCTTCTCCTTGGTGGCTCCGAGAGCACGCTCGTACTTGCCATTTTCATTGGGAATAAAGTAGGAAGCGTGTTTGAGCTTGTCTGGCAAGTAGTCCTGATTGACCCAGTTGCCAGGGTAGTTGTGAGGGTATTTATAGTTTTGCGCATTTCCCAGTTCCTTGCTTCCAGCATAATGACCATCGCGGAGGTGGCGAGGAATAGGAAGGTTGCCAGAACTTCTAAGATCAGCCAGCGCCTTGTCCATGGCAACGTAGGCTGAGTTGGATTTCGGCGAAAGGGCTAGATCGATGACGATGTTGGCGATGAGAATGCGGGCCTCAGGAAAGCCGATGCGCTCAGCTGCTTGTAACGCTGTCACGGTATGAATCTGCGCATCTGGATTGGCCAGACCGATATCCTCATAAGCGATGACAGTCAAGCGACGAGCTAGGCTGGGTAGATCTCCGGCTTCGATCAAACGAGCGGCATAGTGGAGACTAGCATCGACATCCGAACCACGGATAGACTTTTGTAGGGCAGAGAGCACATCGTAGTGGCCGTCTCCATCTTTGTCCATGGTGATGTAGCTACGCTGGAGGCTGTTTTCCATGATCTCTAGCGTAATATGGCGGATGCCTTCTGCATTTTCAGAGGTCGACAGCACCGCCAGATCGAGAGAATTAAAGGCAGAGCGAAGATCTCCATTGGTTGAGGTAGCGATGAAATCTAAAGCGTCCTCATCGAGCACGACTGGAAAATCAAAGCCACGGTCGGGATCATCTAGAGCCGTTTTCAGAGCTTGCTTGACCTCCTCTGTCGTCAACGGTTCCAGCTCAAAGATTTGTACCCGGCTACGAATAGCGGGTGTGACAGAGAAAAAGGGATTTTCAGTCGTTGCACCGATCATGATGACAAGACCACTTTCGAGCAAAGGCAGGAGAAAATCTTGCTTGGTTTTATCGAGGCGATGGATCTCGTCCAAGAGCAGGACCAAGCCACCAGAAAATTTGGCCTCCTCTGCGATTTCTTGTAGGCGTTTTTTACTGTCAACTGTTGCATTAAAGGTCCGAAAGGCATACTTAGTGGTTCCTGCGATCGCAGAAGCAATACTGGTCT
This sequence comes from Streptococcus parasanguinis, assembly GCA_905188195.1. GTDB lineage: Bacteria > Bacillota > Bacilli > Lactobacillales > Streptococcaceae > Streptococcus > Streptococcus parasanguinis_P. Next base: position 41,081 of record CAJJKY010000001.1, read on the forward strand.
TTCCGATCCCCGGAGGTCCATAGAGAATCATAGAGGACAGACGATTGGCTTCGACCATGCGACGAATGATTTTGCCTTCTCCGACCAGGTGCTGTTGACCGATGACTTGATCGATCGTCCGTGGTCGCATACGGAGTGCGAGATTGTCGGGCATTTCATTCTCCTTTCTAGCTTTGTCTCCTTTCAAAGAGGCGTTTTTTATGGTAAGATTGTAGTAACTATTGTATCATATTCCGCTCTAAGAGTGGGAATTTAGAAAGAGGACGCTATGTCTAAATATGGATTTTTGGATGTTTTAGAAGAGGAGATGGACAAGGTTTTTCCCTTTGATTTTGAGATCAATTGGGATAAGAAAAACCATGCGGTAGAAGTGGCTTTTCTCTTGGAAGCACAGAATACGGGAGGGGTTGCACTGGTTGATGAAGCTGGCGAAGAATCTGATGAGGATATTTTCTTTGAAGAAGCCGTTATCTTCTACAATCCAGCCAAGTCGCATGTGGACGAAGATGCCTATTTAACAGCGATTCCTTATGAGCCTAAAAAAGGCTTGTCTCGTGAGTTTCTAGCCTATTTTGCGACTTTCCTTCGAGATACAGCCGAGCTAGCCTTGGATGAGCTCATGGATTTCTTAGCAGACGAAGAAGCAGAGAGCTTTGAAATCGTCTGGAACCAAGAAGTTTTTGAAGAAGGCAAAGTCGGCCTAGAAGAAAGCACCTTTTATCCCTATCCGAGATACTAGGAGGGAAAGCTCATGCTTGAGGATTGCTTAGAAGAACGGTTCGAATTTACGGGTTGTAAAATTACTCTGATATACAGAGATAAGATTTTGACCATCTTGCGAGATGATAAAGAAACGATTCCATACCCCAATATGTGGGACTTGCCAGGTGGTGGTCGGGAAGGAAATGAGACACCTTTTGAGTGTGTGGCGCGTGAGGTTTATGAGGAATTGAACATCCAACTGTCGAAAGAGGAAGTGATCTGGTCTGGGATCTATCCTGGCATCTTGGATGAGAAGAAACAGTTCGTTTTTCTAGTTGGCAATCTAGCCCAAGAAGAGTTTGATCTCATTGACTTTGGAGATGAGGGACAGGGCTATAAGTTAGTGAGCTTTGAAGAGTTTTTAACTTCAGATCGAGTGGTTCCCCAATTGCAAGAACGAGTGAGAGATTATGTGGAGGAAAGTTTATGATAAGACTTGAGAGAGCAGGGGCGGAAGATTTAGAAACCATTATTGCCATTCAAAGAGCCAGTTTTAAGGCAGTTTATGAAAAATATCAGGATGAATATGATCCTTATCTGGAGGACCGTGAACGAATCAAATGGAAACTGGCAGAGCGCCCCAATAGTTATTACTACTTTGTAAAAAAAGATGAAGAAAACATCGGATTTTTACGAGTTCAGACCAATGAAGAGTTAACGGAAGCTTGGTTGGGGACCGCAGCGATACTGCCTCCGTATCAGGGAAAAGGGTATGGTTCTGAAGGATTGCGCTTGCTAGAAGAGGAATTTTCAACCGTTTCACAATGGGATTTGTGTACGGTGTTACAGGATGCAGGCATGGTCGCGTTCTACGAGAAGAATGGCTACCATCAAACCCATATCGAGCCTGAAAAAGAAGGCATGGATATGGTCTACATGAAAAAATTGATAGAGAAATAGAAAGGATGGTTCGGTTAAATTTCTAAACTGAACCCGCCCTAAACACTGTGCCAAAAAGATAAACTTCTCTTAGACACAAGCGTCTTCAGAGAGTTTCCTATTTTGGCTTTGTGTTTTACGGGCTTGGTATCTTAATGATGGAAACATGGCAAGAGTTAAAAGTTACAGTGAAGCGTGAGGGAGAGGAGTTGGTTTCCAATCTCTTGATCGAGTTAGGCGCCCAAGGGGTAGCAATCGAAGACAGCATGGATTATGTGGGAAATGTCGACCGCTTTGGTGAGATTTTTCCTGATGTCGAGCAGCAAGAAGAAATCGTGGTGACGGCCTACTACCCGGAAACGGTTGATGTAGCAGCGGTTGAAGCGGACTTGCAGGCTCGCTTAGCAGAATTGACGGATTTTATGGATCTAGGAGAGGTCAAGATGGGGACGACTGCCTTGGCTGAGGAAGACTGGGCAGATAATTGGAAGAAATACTATGAACCAGCTCGCATCACCCATGACTTGACCATCGTACCGTCATGGACGGACTATAAGGCGACTGCTGGAGAAAAGATTATCAAGCTTGATCCAGGGATGGCCTTTGGAACAGGAACCCACCCAACCACCAAGATGAGCCTCTTTGCCTTAGAGCAGGTTCTCCGTGGTGGCGAAACAGTGCTAGATGTAGGGACTGGTTCAGGGGTTCTTTCTATCGCCAGCTCCCTTCTAGGTGCCAAGGAAATCTTTGCCTATGACTTGGATGACGTAGCGGTTCGCGTCGCTCAGGAAAATATTGAACTCAACCCGGGAATGGAAAACATCCATGTAGCTCCGGGCGATTTGCTCAAGGGCGTGGAGATTGAGGCAGATGTCATCGTAGCCAACATCTTGGCGGATATTCTTATCCATCTGACAGATGATGCTTATCGTTTGGTCAAGGACGAAGGTTACCTGATCATGAGTGGAATTATCAAGGACAAGTGGGACATGGTGCGCGAGTCGGCTGAGTCAGCTGGATTTTTCCTTGAAACCCACATGATCCAAGGGGAATGGAATGCCTGCGTCTTCAAGAAGACCAAGGATGTCTCCGGTGTGATTGGAGGCTAGCATGCAGCAGTATTTTGTAAAAGGCTTGGCTAGCTCACCTGTCACCATAGAGGACAAGGAAACCAGCAAGCACATGTTTCAGGTCATGCGCTTAAAAGAAGAGGACGAAGTTACTCTAGTCTTTGATGATGGGATCAAGCGCTTGGCGCGCGTGGTCAATGTGGAAGGCCGTCAATTGGAGCTAATCGAGGAATTAGCTGACAATGTGGAACTGCCAGTCCAAGTGACCATCGCATCAGGCTTTCCCAAGGGAGACAAGCTGGAGTTCATCACTCAGAAAGTAACAGAACTGGGTGCTAGCCAAATATGGGCCTTCCCTGCAGACTGGTCCGTTGCCAAGTGGGACGGCAAGAAGTTGGGTAAAAAGGTCGAAAAACTAGAAAAAATTGCCCTTGGAGCAGCCGAGCAAAGCAAGCGGAATTTGGTCCCAAGCATTATCCTTTTTGAGAAAAAGGCAGACTTTCTAGCACAGCTTGATCAGTTTGATCGCATCGTGGTGGCCTATGAAGAGTCAGCTAAAGAGGGGGAGGCAGCTACTCTGATTCAGTCTCTGACCGGATTGGAAGCTGGAAGCAAATTGCTCTTTATCTTTGGGCCAGAGGGAGGCCTCTCCCCTGCAGAAATTGAAAGTTTTACAGCTAAAGGAGCAGTGTTAGCAGGGCTTGGGCCTCGCATCCTGCGAGCAGAAACAGCCCCACTCTACGCTCTCAGTGCCGTGAGTGTTGTTACAGAATTAATGAACTAACGAAGTGAAGGAATCGCTTCGTTAGTTTTTTTACAAAAAACTTTTACGAATGATGAAAGCAAGGTGGTTCCCAGAATGATCCTCGAGAAGTATCCGTATATTAAAGTAGCTTCATTGGTTCCCATCTGCTTCTAAAAGTGTTAAAATAGTATCCAAGAAACTGGAGAAAATACATGCCGAAAGAAGAGAATTTAACAGGGGACCAAGTCGTTGCCCTTACAAAAAAATATTTATCACCTGAAGATGTTGCTTTTGTGCAAAAGGCTTTGGTCTATGCGGTTGATTGCCATAATGGGCAATTCCGTCAGTCTGGCGAGCCTTATATCATCCACCCAATTCAAGTGGCAGGAATCCTTGCCAAGCTGAAACTGGATGCTGTGACGGTCGCCTGTGGCTTTTTGCATGATGTCGTGGAAGATACGGATGCGACTTTAGATGATTTAGAGCGCGAATTTGGTCATGATGTGCGCGTGATTGTCGATGGGGTGACCAAGCTCGGGAAGGTCAAGTACAAGTCCCATGAAGAGCAGTTGGCGGAAAACCATCGCAAGATGCTCATGGCTATGTCTCAAGATATCCGTGTTATTTTGGTCAAATTGGCAGACCGCTTGCATAATATGCGTACCCTCAAGCATTTGCGAAAGGATAAGCAAGAACGCATTTCGCGTGAGACCATGGAGATCTATGCACCACTCGCCCACCGTCTCGGGATTTCCAGCGTTAAGTGGGAACTTGAGGATTTGTCCTTCCGTTATTTGAATGAGACAGAATTCTACAAGATTTCTCATATGATGAAGGAAAAACGTCGCGAGCGAGAAGAGTTGGTCGAAGAGGTTGTCCACAAGATTGAGACCTATGCAGGGGAACGCCATCTGCATGGAAAAATTTATGGCCGGCCAAAGCATATCTATTCGATCTATCGCAAAATGCAGGATAAAAAGAAACGCTTTGATGAAATCTATGACTTGATTGCCATCCGCTGTATCCTGGATACCCCAAGCGATGTCTATGCTATGCTAGGCTACATCCATGAGCTCTGGAAGCCAATGCCAGGGCGTTTTAAGGACTATATTGCCAACCGGAAGGCCAATGGCTATCAGTCTATCCATACGACTGTATATGGCCCTAAAGGACCGATTGAATTCCAGATCCGAACCAAGGAAATGCACGAAGTCGCTGAGTATGGGGTTGCGGCTCACTGGGCCTATAAAAAAGGCATCAAGGGTCAAGTCAACAGCAAGGAATCGGCTATTGGGATGAACTGGATCAAGGAGATGATGGAACTCCAAGACCAGTCAGGCGATGCCAAAGAATTTGTTGAAAATGTAAAAGAAGACATCTTGGCAGAAGAAATTTACGTCTTCACACCAGATGGAACCGTGCGCTCGCTTCCGAAAGATTCTGGACCGATCGATTTTGCCTATGAAATCCACACCAAGGTTGGGGAAAAAGCGATTGGTGCTAAGGTCAATGGCCGGATGGTGCCCCTCAATACCAAACTTCGGACGGGAGATCAGGTGGAGATTATCACCAATGCCAATTCCTTTGGTCCGAGCCGTGACTGGCTGACCCTTGTCAAAACCAGCAAGGCGCGCAACAAGATTCGTCAGTTCTTTAAAAATCAAGACAAGGAATTGTCGATTAACCGTGGTCGGGACCTCTTGATGGCCCAATTCCACGAGCATGACTTGGTAGCCAATAAGTTCATGGACAAAAAGCACATGGACAAAGTGCTACAAAAATCAAGTTACAAGACAGAAGAAGCCTTGTTTGCGGCGATTGGTTTTGGAGAGATTGGGGCTATTACCATCTTTAACCGCTTGACGGAGGATGAACGCCGAGAAGAAGAGCGGGCTAAGGCACGCGCAGAAGCAGAAGAGCTAGTCAAAGGTGGCGAGGTCAAGGTTGAAAATAAAAAAGACACCTTGAAGGTCCGTCACGAAGGTGGCGTGGTTATCCAAGGTGCTTCTGGGCTCTTGATTCGGATTGCGAAGTGTTGTAATCCAGTTCCAGGTGATGAAATCGTCGGCTACATCACCAAAGGACGCGGTGTTGCCATTCACCGTCAGGACTGTATGAACCTCCGAGCTCAAGACAACTACGAGCAACGTTTGATCGATGTCGAGTGGGAAGATAACAACACGACCAAAGACTACATCGCTCACATCGATATTTACGGACTCAACCGTGCCGGACTTCTGAACGATGTACTACAAGTCCTCTCCAATACAGCTAAGATGGTCTCAACCGTCAATGCCCAACCAACCAAAGACATGAAATTTGCCAATATCCACATTTCCTTTGGGATTCCAAACCTGTCTATGTTGACAACAGTTGTGGATAAGATTAAGAGTGTGCCGGAGGTGTACTCTGTTAAGCGTACCAACGGCTAATCGGCTGCTCAGTTATCTTTTATTGCTTCGTTAGCTCGCCTCGCCGTACTTAAGTACTGTCTTTGTCTCGCTGCCTCGCACTAAAAGCAACTGAACAGCCTTTACTTTTCAGATAGTATGCCTGCGTCTCACTGCCTTGTCTGATGTCGATTTTCTTTGAAGAAGCTAGGATGTGCTCAGAACTCTTTTATTGCTTCGTTAGCTCGCCTTGCCGTACTTCAGTACTGTCTTCGTCTCGCTGCCTCGCACTAAAAGCAACTGAACAGCCTTTGATTTTTAGATAATATACCTGCGTCTCACTGCCTTGTTTGATGTCGATTTTCTTTGAAGAAGCTAGGATATGTTCAGAACTCTTTTATTGCTTGGTTAGCTCGTCGTCTGTGGTTGACGTTCTTTCAAGGTTAGCAGTGAATGCTCGATAGATTTATAAAATAGGATAATAAAATGAAATTAGTGATTCAACGGGTCAAGAGTGCCTCGGTTTCCATTGATGGTCAAGTCTACAATGCGATCCAGCAAGGCTTGCTGCTCCTAGTAGGTGTCGGTCCTGAAGATGACCAGAAGGATTTAGATTATGCGGTCCGCAAGGTATCGCAGATGCGTATTTTCTCAGATGAGGAAGATAAGATGAATCTTTCGGTCAAAGATATCCAAGGAGAAATCTTGTCAATCTCTCAATTTACCCTCTTTGCGGAGACAAAAAAAGGCAACCGTCCTGCTTTTATAGGGGCTGCCAAGCCAGAGATGGCCAGTCAGTTATATGATGCCTTTAATGATCAATTAGAAAAAGAAGTCCCTGTCAAACGAGGGATCTTTGGAGCCGATATGGCGATTGAATTGATCAATGATGGTCCAGTGACGATTTTGCTAGATACAAAAAATCCATAAGTAAGAAAACATGCAGTCGGGTTAGACTGCATGTTTTTCGATATAGAGTTGTTGGGCGATCACTTGGTTGATAGAAATTTCTTGTTCATGGATAACGAAGTGATAGAGGCCTGTGTAGTCATCGTACCGTTGAAACGTGATGGTATCACCAATTTGGAGATGGATCTGGTCTAAGAATTTTAACAATTCATAGGTGTCATAGACCCTTTGCAGAATATACAGACCAGGCTCAGTCGTTTCACTAAGACGGTCTTGGTAGGCTTCGACAAGCCTTTCGCCTTTCTTTGGAATTGTCCCACCGTGAGGGCAGGTCTTAGGATTTCCAAGCATGTGATCCAGCCGGTCGATGAAATGTTCAGAAACGGTATGCTCGAGAACTTCTGCCTCTTCATGGACTTCTTCAGTTGTGTAGCCAAGATTTTTCAGCAGAAATACTTCGATCAAGCGGTGCTTGCGGTAGAGATCAGAGACCAATTGCGAGCCCAGATCTGTTAGTAGATAGCCATGGGTCTTATCTTTCACTAGGAGACCCTCAGAGATCATCCGCTTAATCATCTCAGTCACAGCGGGTGGAGAGACCTGCATGCGACTGGCAATTTCCTTATTACTGATTTTTTCTACTTCTGTGCCAATTTCATAAATGCACTTGAGGTAATCTTCTTTGTTTGGTGTCATGCTTTCCTCTTTTCTTCGCTCACTTCTAGTATATCAAAAAAATCCTCAAAAACGCTAGTGGAGTAATGAGAATTGTCTCAAGCTCCAAAAGATGGTAGTATAGAAGCATAGAAAGGATGGCATCATGAACAGACGGGAATTAGCGAGACTAGGCTGGAGAGAGAATAGTTTAGCCTATCTAGAGAAGCACTTGCAGGGATACAAAGATCCACAAGCCTACCAAGAACAATACCAGTCTGTCTTTTTCTTTGCCAGTCCTCTGTTTCAAAATATGTGGTTTCAAGAGATCAAGGATCTAACGGAGACTGCTGCCCAAGACTTGCTGAGGGGCGTCATGAAAATTCTCCTGATGCCGAGTGACTTGTCTGGAACTTGTGAAGAAACAGCCTTTCTTCTGAGTAGGATGGCTCCAGATTGTCCGCCAGGATCCGACTTTTGGACGGCATTTTCACGCGTCGTGCAGGTCGCCTTTGAAAGGGATCCCTTGGCGGACCAGTCGGGAGATCAGCTCTTGAAACGCCAGGTTCACCAGTTGCGTTACCTACTTTCAAGTTACCAGGCACAATGGATTCGGACGCATAATGCCAGAGCTGGACAGACTGACGAAGAGGCCTTACAAGCTTACCTAGAGGGGGCTAGAGCTGTCATGGTAGATGCTTATGCGGCTGCTCGCCTTCACAATAAGGTCTCCCTAAGGCAAGATGGTCACCTTCATTATCCATCAGGGGCTTCCCAACAAGTCAATTTCAAGGTCTTGTTAAATTTTCATACGGAGTATATTCTCGATCAAGCTGGGCATTTCCTCAATGAAGTCGATCCGTATCAGATTTCTGAAAATGGCATTGTCAATGGAGCCAGTTTCAACTATGGCTTAGCCAAGGGCCAGACCCATAAGGACTTAGATATTGACCCCGTCAAAGCTTGGGATCCACCTTTTCGTAAGAAGGTCCTCTATCAGCAAGGAGTTCGCTATCTAGCTCCGAAGAATGACCGCGGAGAGCAAGGTTATTGGAGTCGAAAAGGAGTTTTTGCACAGGGAGGTAAGAGCTACAAGCAACAAGTAGCAAAGCGCGTGCGAAGTTTCCTCAGAGGCATCCCTCGCTTACGCTGGCGGGTCCTCCTCCAGAATGGGCTCCATCGGATTTTATAGCAACGATAGAACTGTTATTTTACATAAAATAGCCTAAGAGATTCTTAAAAGAAGTTAAAACAGTTAAGTTCTTAGAGCTGATCTATCAGGTGATGAGCCTTTCCGCTGTGAGAAAAGTGCTTGAAACATTGTTGTTTCAAGTACTCGGGAGTTTTGAAACGTTAGGTTCAAAACTAAGTCATGGAACTTCCTAGAAGTTCGCTGACGTCCGTACTCACTAAAGGAAAGGTTCTGAACAGATTTTGTAGATATAGAAAAGAGGTCGCAGACCTCTTTTTATGTTTATCCAAGTGCTTTGACGGCTTCGATTGCAGCGTCGTAATTGGGTTCGCTGTTGATGTTGTCTAAGTATTCAACGTAAGTCACCTTGTTATTCGCATCTAAGACCAAGACAGCGCGCGCAAGCAAGTGCCATTCATTGATCAAGAGGCCGTAAGCTTTCCCGAAGGAATGGTCGTAGTAGTCTGAGAGCATGATAGCATTGTCGAGTCCTTCAGCAGCGCACCATTTACCTTGAGCAAAAGGAAGGTCGACAGAGACCGTCAAGACGACAGTGTCTTCCAAGTCCGATAAGGTCTTGTTGAAGTGACGTGTTTGCATCGAACAAATCCCTGTGTCGATGGATGGGATGATGCTGAGGACTTTTTTCTTGCCAGCAAAATCAGCTAAAGATTTCTTCTCCAGAGCTGGAGTGATCAATGAAAAATCATGAGCCATTTCCCCTACTTGCAGTTGAGATCCGGTAAAGGTAACAGGGTTTCCTAAAAATGTTGTCATAGCAAAGACTCCTTTTTTCTTTTCATTGTACATCAATGAAGGGGGAAGGGCCACTGATTTGTTTAGAAATCTGAAGGGGCTACTGACTCAATCCTTCTGCGATCTTGTCTAAGTTCCATTTCATCATGCTGTAGTAGCTATCGCCCTTTTCTCCTTCTTTGGCAATGGAATCAGTGAAGATTTTTGCATAGATTGGGATGTCGGTATCTTTAGACACAGTTTTCATAGGACGCTCATCGACACTGGATTCGACAAAGAGGGCCGGCACCTTGGTTTGACGGAGCTTTTCTACCAGCGTTTTGATTTGGTCAGGTGTGCCTTCTTCTTCCGTGTTGATTTCCCAGATATAGGCAGATGGGACGCCATAGGCTTTGGAGAAGTACTTGAAGCAACCTTCGCTGGTCACGATCATCTTCTTCTCTGCTGGGATGTTATTGAATGCTTGCTTGGCTTCTTGGTCGAGCTTACTGAGTTTTTCAGTATAAGCAGCTAGATTCTTTTCGTAGAAGTCCTTGTTTTTCGGATCTTTGGCGATCAATTGTTTGGCAATGTTTTTAGCGTAGATAATCCCATTTTCAAGGTTGAGCCAAGCGTGTGGGTCTTCTTTTCCAGCTTGGTTTTGGCCTTCTAGGTAGATGACGTCGACTCCCTCGCTAACAGCGAAATAGTCCTTGTTTTCTACTTTATTGGCATTTTTGACCAACTTGGTAAACCAAGCATTGCCACCGGTTTCAAGGTTGATCCCGTTGTAGAAGATCAGGTCTGCTTGCGAAGTTTTTTTGACATCTTCTGGGAGTGGTTCGTATTCGTGGGGATCTTTGCCGACGGGAACGATACTGTGCAGTTCGATCTTATCCCCAGCAATATTTTTGGTCATATCTGCAAGGATGGAGTTGGTGGTGACCACTTTCAATTTACCAGAAGCTCCAGAAGAAGACCCCTTGCTACAGGCTAGAAGACCGAATAAGAGTGCTACAAAGAGGGCGAGGATAGAAGCGATTTTTTTCATGTGTTTCTCCTTTAATGAGACGAAAGAGCGTGCTTGTTCTTTCTCTGCTTAGGAGCGATAAAAAAGCTGATGAGAAAGAAGACGGCAGAAGTGAGGACAATACAAGATCCAACGGCGATGTTCAAACTATAGCCAATAAAGAGTCCCAGAACGGATGCAAGAGCACCTAGGCTAGAGGACAAAAGCATCATGGACCAGAGGCTATTGGAATAGAGATAGGCTGTCGCAGCAGGTGTGATGAGCATGGCGACGATGAGAATGGTCCCGACACTCTGCATAGCAGTGACAGAAACCAAAGTCAAGAGCACCATGAGGAGGTAGTGATAGATCTTGACCCGGACGCCCATGGATTGAGCTAGAACGGGATCAAAAGAAGTGAGTAGCAAGGGGCGAAAGAGCAGGACAATTACCAGCAAGACCGCCACCCCAACACCGATGGTCATCCACATATCCTGGTCTTGCACGGCCAAGATATTCCCAAAGAGGATGTGGAAGAGGTCGGTGGAACTTTTTGCGACTCCAATCAGGATGACTCCTAAGGCAAGGAAAGAAGAAAAGGTAATCCCTATCGCTGTGTCGCTCTTGATGATGGAGTTACTCTTGATATAGGTGATAAGGATGGAAGCTAGAAGCCCAAAGACAATGGCGCCAATAAAGAAATTGATGCCAAGGATAAAGGACAGGGCCACCCCTGGAAGGACTGCGTGCGAGATAGCATCTCCCATGAGAGACATGCCTCGCAAAATAATGAAGCATCCGACAGCTCCAGCGACAATACCAATGGCAATGGCTGTGATCAGGGCATTCTGTAAGAAGTGGAATTGCTGTAATCCATCGATAAATTCTGTAATCATCCGACTCCACCTCCTATAAAGAGTTCATGCCCGTAGGCTGCATGCAGATTCTCCTTGGTAAAGGTTTCCTCTGTTTTTCCAAAAGCAATCAGCTTACGATGGAGAAGGAGGACCTGGTCGAAATAAGCAGGGACCTTGCTGAGGTCGTGATGGACGATCAGGATGGTCTTGCCTTCTTTTTTCAAGGTTTTTAGTGTTTGCATGATGATGTCTTCGCTAACGGAGTCAATCCCTGCAAAGGGCTCATCCAAAAAGATGACCTCTGCTTCTTGGACCAAGCAGCGGGCGATTAGGACCCGTTGGAATTGCCCTCCTGAAAGCTGACCAATCTGGCGATCTGCTAGATCAAGAAGATTGACAAGCTTCATTGCATTTTCCACCTTTTGGAGATCTTCTTTGCTTTTTCTCTTGAAGATAGAAAGATGGGGATAGAGACCCAGTGAGACACACTCCCGCACCGTGATGGGGAAGTGGAAATCAATAGCGGATTTCTGTTCGACGTAGGCCACTCGTTGAAGAGCTTGGCCGAGATCTTTTTGATCGAGCAGGACCTTTCCCGAATGAGGGAGAAGTCCTAGCATGGCCTTGATCAGGGTTGATTTTCCAGCTCCGTTGGGTCCAAGAATGCCTAGGATGGTTGGACCCTGGATGGTGAGGGAAAGATCCTCCAAGGCCAGTGTTTGCTGGTAAGCAACACTTAGATGTTCAATTTGAATCATGATTTTGCTCCTTTACTATTAATATACATAAATAAAAAAATTAAGTCAAGTTAATTTTTAAAATGATTTAGATTAACTTACTTGTAATCATTGAAAAAAGTTCCTATTTTTGATAAGGTTATTAGAAAAGAATGAAAGCGAGAAGATCATGGTACGTTTACAAGATGATTTTTATGATTACGTCAATGGGGAATGGGCTGAGACAGCTGTGATTCCTGATGACAAACCGTCAACTGGTGGTTTTATGGACTTGATCCAAGATATCGAAAACTTGATGTTGGATATCACTGGAAAATGGCAACGGGGAGAAGAGCTGCCTGAAGACAGCATTCTGCAAAACTTTGTCAAATACCATAAAATGGTGGCAGATTTTGATGCGCGAGAAGCAGCTGGTGTGGCGCCAGTCATGCCTTTGATCAATGAAATTAAGGCTCTGTCTTCTTTTGAAGACTATACCAGCAAGCTGGGCACCTATGAACTAGCTGGTAAACCAAATCTCATGCCATTTAACGTGTCACCAGACTATATGAATGCCCAAATGAATGTCTTGTGGGGAGAAGCACCGGCTCATATTTTGCCAGATACGACCTACTATGAAGAAGGCAATGAAAAAGGCCCAGAATTACTGGCTATCTGGCGCCAAATGATGGAAAAACTCTTACCAAAATTTGATTTTTCAGAGGAAGAAATCAAGGATATCCTAGATAAAGTCATTGCGTCAGATGCAGAATTGGCCAAATATATCTTGTCAAATGAAGAAAGATCCGAGTACAACAAACTCTACCATCCTTATGAGTGGGATGATTTCAAGGCCTTGGTTCCAGAATTGCCTCTCGATACCTTCTTTACAGAAGTGATCGGACAAACACCAGATAAAATCATCGTGCCAGAAGAGCGTTTCTGGAAGGAATTCGCACCAACATTCTACTCAGCAGCTAACTGGGAAACGATTCATGCAAGATTGAAACTCGGTGCAGCCGTAGATTGGACTTTATTCTTGACCGAAGAAATCCGTGTCTTGGCTGGTGAATATGGTCGTACGATTGCAGGTATTCCAGAACCTCGTCCAAAAGAAAAGGCGGCCTTGTCATTAGCAGAAGTACCATATAGCCAAGCGCTTGGACTCTGGTATGCGGGCGAAAAATTCTCACCAGAAGCAAAAGCAGACGTAGAGCATAAAGTAGCGACCATGATTGACGTCTATAAGGAGCGCTTAGAAAAAGCAGACTGGCTCGCTCCTGAAACTCGTGAAAAAGCCATTGTCAAACTCAATGTCATCACACCACATATCGGCTACCCTGAAAAATTACCAGAAACATACGCCAAAAAGATCATCGACGAAAGCAAGACCTTGGTTGAAAATGCTCAAGCCCTTTACGAAATTTCCATTGCCCATACTTGGAGCAAGTGGAACCAACCGGTTGATCGAAGCGAATGGCACATGCCAGCCCACCTGGTCAATGCCTACTATGATCCGCAACAAAACCAAATCGTCTTCCCAGCAGCGATTTTACAAGCACCTTTCTATGACCTTCACCAATCATCATCAGCCAACTACGGCGGAATCGGTGCAGTCATTGCCCATGAAATCTCCCACGCCTTTGACACCAATGGAGCATCCTTTGATGAGCACGGTAGCTTGAAAGACTGGTGGAAGCCAGAAGATTACGAAGCCTTTACCGCTCGGACTCAAAAAGTCATCGATCAGTTTGAAGGACAAGACTCTTACGGTGCCAAGATCAACGGGAAATTGACCGTTTCTGAAAACGTGGCAGACCTCGGAGGGATTGCTGCAGCCCTTGAAGCAGCGAAGAAAGAGGAAGATTTCTCAGCAGAAGAATTCTTCACCAACTTTGCTCGCATCTGGCGCATGAAAGCTCGGACAGAGTACATGCAACTCCTCGCAAGTGTCGATGTCCACGCACCAGGAAAACTCCGCACCAATGTCCAATTACCAAACTTTGACGAATTCTTTGAAACCTTTGATGTCAAAGAAGGCGACGGCATGTGGCGCGCACCAGAAGACCGCGTGATCATTTGGTAGTCTAAGATACTAAGCCCGTAAAAAAAGCGAGAAGAAAATAGGAGATTGACCATGTGGGCCAGCCCACCAGTCAATCTCTCTTTTTCTCTTCGCTTTTAGGGCGAGTTCAATTTCGCGATACTAGTTTTGTTGATCAAAGGAAGTAGTCTCGATTCGAGAAAGAAAGAGATTAGTTCATTAATAGAGGCTGTTGAACATATAGACAGCCATACTCCCATAGTAACCTTATCTGAGTTATAAAATGTGACTAAAAAAGAGTCGGGACAGTTTTTCTGTCTCGACTCTTTTTTAGAATGTGGTACCATTATTTTCTTCTTTTTGGATCGGTTTGTTTAAAGATCAGGTATAAAATTCCGGCAGGCAGGAAGCAGAAGAGCCACATAACATCGAGTCCCTTGCTTTTACTGCTAGAGGTCGTTGTTTTAGACTCACTTACGGCCACTCCCGCTTTAATACTTGGAGATACCTGTTGCAAGCCGTTCTGGACGACTAGGCGGTTATTTTCTAGTTTTAGCGCTGGCTTCGTCCCCTTCTTAACGGTCGCATAGAAGTCTTGCTTCAAGTGAATTGTCTTCCCGTCGATGGTATGATCGCCTGCAGAGAGGATTTTTTTATACTGGTAGTCTGCGAACATTTTCTCAGCCAAGGTATTCCCGATTTGATTGCGGTAGCTTTCGGCGATCTCGACATCGTAGTTCCCAACCCCCAAAATCACTTCGATAATCCGCTGTTTACCCCGCTTGGTTGTCGCGGTGTAGTTGTAGTCAGCAGTCGGGCTGGATCCAGTTTTGAGTCCATCTGTTCCTTTAAGGGCGAATTTTCCACCTTCGAGGGAAGTGTTGTAATTATCGTAGCTTTGCTCGTAAGGGGTTCCTTCCATGATCGTAGTATGAGCTTGCTTGGTGTATTCCAACATTTCTGGCAGGTCGTTTACGATGTGATAAGCCAGAATAGACATGTCCCGCGCTGTGATTTCGTTATTGGCATTGACGTCGTAGCGCTGAGGATTGTAGTAGCCCTGAAGGACCGAAATCATCGCCCCATTTGGATTGTGCCATTTGGTATGGCTCATCCCCATTTCTTGTGCGTACTGATTCATTAAGTCCAAAAACTTATCGGGATCATTGTCAGTAACGGCGTTGGCCAGCATAATCACGGCCGCACTGGAAGATGGAACAAAGAGCATCTTGATCAATTCAGATACTTTGTAGTCAACACCAGCTACAATAGGTGAGTTACTTAACAGATTGTTTTCCGAGATGGCTTGGTCTGCCTCTGTTGCTGTAACCACGGTATCATATTTGATCTTGCCTTCTTTGAGGGCCCGAAAGACTACATAGGCACTCATGAGTTTGGCCATGCTTCCAGAGTCCCGGAGCGTATCGATATTGTCTCCGTACAAAATGGCTCCAGTATTGGCGTCGATGACGATGTCAGCCTTAGGTTTGTAAAAATCGTCCAATACCAGTCCAGCATCAGCTGCGATTTTCATGACATCTTCTTGCTGGTAGATGTCGTCCGCAAAGGCAGTGGAAATAGGGCCTAATGTCAAGACTCCTACAAGGAGGGACAAGAGGCTGTGTTTTAGTCGTTTGTGTAAATGTCTCCCATAATTCATAGATTCCATTATATCATACAGGCCAGAGATTCAACTTGAAAAAATTCTAGAAAAAGTAGAAATTGAAAAAATAAAGAAAAAATAGAATAATTTCGCAGTAAAAGCGTTTACATTTCCCTAGAAAGTGCTATAATTTAAATTGAGTATAACATTTTTTACAATGAGGTGATTTATATGAACAAAGGGAAGGTACTCTTAGCTACCAGCGCTCTGCTTTTATCAGCTGGTGTACTGGCAGCCTGCTCAGGAGGAAAATCTAGTAGCTCTGGTGGTCAGACATTTAGCTATGTCTATACCCAGGATCCGGATACACTCGACTATTCGATTTCCAATAAAAAATCGACTTCCGAGTTTACAGGAAATGCGATAGATGGCTTGTTGGAAGTGGACAAGTATGGGAATTTGATCCCATCGCTTGCTAAAGACTGGACTGTTTCCAAGGATGGCTTGACCTATACTTATAAACTCCGTAAAGGGGTCAAATGGATGACTTCTGAAGGGGAAGAATATGGAGAAGTCAAGGCCAAAGACTTTGTCACAGGCCTCAAACACGCGGCAGACAAGAAATCACAAGCGATTTACTTGGTCCAAAAATCTGTCAAAGGCTTGGATGATTATGTTTCAGGGAAGACATCTGATTTTTCAACAGTTGGTGTGAAAGCTATTGACGATTACACCGTTCAATATACCTTGAGCCAACCAGAAAGTTTCTGGAATTCCAAAACTACGATGGGGATCTTGATGCCGGTCAACGAAGAATTCCTGAAATCTAAAGGAGATGACTATGGTCAAGGAACTTCTCCGTCTAGTATCCTATACTGCGGTCCTTATTTGATCAAGTCCATCACATCTAAATCTTCTGCGATATTGGAAAAGAACCCAACATACTGGGATGCGGATAATGTTAAGATCAGTAAAGTGAAGCTGACCTATTATGATGGACAAGACTCAGAATCCTTGATTCGTGGATTTGATAACGGCGACTATACAGTTGCCCGTGTTTTCCCAAATGGTTCTAACTATAAGAGTGTAGAGAAGAAGCATAAGGACGACATTGTCTATACTGACCAAGGTTCCTCTACCTACAATCTTTCCTTCAACATTGACCGTCAGGCTTATGAAATCACAAAGAAGACTACTGATGCTCAAAAGACTTCAACTAAGAAAGCAATCTTAAATAAAGACTTCCGTCAAGCCATTATGTTTGCCTTCAACCGCAAGGCTTATGTAGCGCAAACGAACGGGGAAGCGGGTGCCAATAAGGTTATCCGTAATACCTTTACGCCACCAAACTTTGTCCAAATCGATGGGCAACAATTTGGGGATGCAGTAGAAAAAGACTTGGAAGCTTATGGGGATGAATGGAAAGGGGTCTCTGTCGCAGATGGAAAAGACACCCTCTACAATCCAAACAAGGCCAAAGAAGAGTTTGCCAAAGCTAAGGCAGATTTGCAGGCTCAAGGAGTTGAATTCCCAATTCATTTGGACCTTCCAACTTCTTCAACTTATACAGAAGGGATTAAACAAGCCCAATCCTTTAAACAATCAGTTGAGTCTACATTGGGAGCAGAAAATATTGTCATCGACCTGAATATGGTTTCTGAGGATGATCTTCAACGGGTGACTTACTTTGCTGAAAATGCTTCGCAACAAGACTGGGATTTGAACAATAACTTGGGTTGGGGACCAGACTATACGGACCCATCTTCTTACATTGATATCACTAGTGGTAAATCTGGCGAAAACGCCAATTCTTACTTTGGATTCGATGCTGGTACGGATAATGCAGCCGCAAAAGCAGCTGGTTTTGATGAATATGATCAATTGATCGAAGATGCGCACAATGAAACCAAAGATGTGAACAAGCGTTACGAAAAATACGCTGCCGCTCAAGCTTGGTTGACCGATAGTGCCCTCTTGATTCCGATCCATTCAGATGGAGCTTCTCCAGTCGTTCGTAAGACTGTACCATACTCTGCAGCCTTTGCTTGGACAGGCCACAAGGGTCAAACCTTCAACTATAAATATTTGGAAGTTCAAGACAAGGTCGTATCGGCTAAAGACTACGACAAAGCGCGTGATCAATGGAAGAAAGAAAAAGAAAAATCCAATAAAAAAGCGCAAGAAGAACTTGAAAAGCATGTGAAATAGACTTTTCTTGAAGAAAACAGGAGAGACAGGTCCCGTATGGGACCTGTCTTTTTCTTTGTCTGAACCTTTAAAAATCGCCTAAAAATGGTATAATAGGAGCATCACGAAAATTGGAGAGACGCTATGAGTTTTTACAATCATAAAGAAATCGAGCCTAAGTGGCAAAAATACTGGGCTGACCATCACACCTTTAAGACAGGAACAGATGCTTCAAAACCTAAGTTTTATGCATTGGACATGTTCCCTTACCCATCTGGAGCGGGTCTTCACGTAGGACACCCAGAAGGCTACACAGCGACTGATATCCTTAGCCGTTTCAAACGTGCCCAAGGCTACAATGTCCTTCACCCAATGGGCTGGGATGCCTTTGGTTTGCCTGCTGAGCAATACGCTATGGATACAGGGAATGACCCAGCGGAATTCACAGCAGAAAACATTGCCAACTTCAAACGCCAAATCAATGCGCTTGGCTTCTCTTACGACTGGGATCGTGAAGTCAATACGACAGATCCAAACTACTACAAATGGACGCAATGGATCTTCACTAAGCTTTACGAAAAAGGTTTGGCCTATGAAGCGGAAGTGCCAGTAAACTGGGTTGAGGAACTAGGAACAGCTATCGCCAACGAAGAAGTTCTTCCTGATGGAACCTCTGAGCGTGGGGGCTATCCAGTTGTCCGCAAACCAATGCGCCAATGGATGCTCAAAATCACTGCCTATGCGGAGCGCTTGCTGGCTGACTTGGATGATCTTGACTGGCCAGAGTCTATCAAGGACATGCAACGCAACTGGATTGGGAAATCAACTGGTGCCAATGTCACTTTCAAAGTAAAAGGAACAGACAAGGAATTCACAGTCTTTACGACACGGCCAGACACTCTTTTCGGTGCGACCTTCACTGTTTTGGCTCCTGAACATGAACTAGTAGATGCCATCACAACACCTGAACAAGCTGAGGCTGTAGCTGACTACAAACACCAAGCCAGCCTTAAATCAGACTTGGCTCGTACAGACCTTGCCAAGGAAAAAACAGGAGTTTGGACTGGTGCTTATGCTATCAACCCTGTCAATGGCAAAGAAATTCCAATCTGGATTGCCGACTATGTTCTTGCTAGCTACGGAACAGGTGCTGTTATGGCCGTACCTGCTCACGATGAGCGTGACTGGGAATTTGCTAAACAGTTTGGTCTTCCAATCGTAGAAGTCTTGGAAGGTGGCAATGTTGAAGAAGCTGCTTACACAGAAGATGGGCTTCACGTTAACTCTGACTTCTTGAACGGTCTCAACAAAGAAGAAGCGATTGCTAAAATCGTGGCTTGGCTAGAAGAAAAAGGCTTTGGTCAGGAAAAGGTTACCTACCGTCTCCGCGACTGGCTCTTTAGCCGTCAACGTTACTGGGGTGAACCAATCCCAATCATTCATTGGGAAGATGGAACTTCAACTGCTGTGCCAGAAAGTGAATTGCCACTTGTCTTGCCAGTAACCAAGGACATCCGCCCTTCAGGTACTGGTGAAAGCCCATTGGCCAACTTGACAGACTGGCTGGAAGTGACTCGTGAGGATGGTGTCAAAGGTCGTCGTGAGACGAATACGATGCCACAATGGGCTGGTTCAAGCTGGTACTACCTCCGCTATATCGATCCACACAACACTGAGAAATTGGCTGATGAGGACCTTCTCAAACAATGGTTGCCAGTCGATATCTATGTGGGTGGTGCAGAACACGCCGTGCTTCACTTGCTTTACGCTCGTTTCTGGCACAAATTCCTCTATGACCTTGGTGTTGTACCGACTAAAGAGCCATTCCAAAAACTCTTTAACCAAGGAATGATCTTGGGAACTAGCTACCGTGACCACCGTGGCGCACTTGTGGCAACTGACAAGGTTGAAAAACGTGACGGTTCCTTCTTCCATGTGGAAACAGGAGAAGAATTGGAGCAAGCACCAGCTAAGATGTCTAAATCCCTCAAGAACGTGGTGAACCCAGACGATGTGGTGGAACAATACGGTGCGGATACCCTTCGAGTCTATGAAATGTTCATGGGACCACTCGATGCTTCTATTGCTTGGTCTGAAGAAGGTCTGGAAGGAAGCCGTAAATTCCTAGACCGTGTATACCGTTTGATCACAAGTAAAGAAATCGTTGCAGAAAACAATGGCGCTCTTGACAAGGTTTATAACGAAACGGTTAAAGCTGTCACAGAGCAAATTGAGTCTATGAAATTCAACACAGCCATTGCCCAGCTCATGGTATTTGTCAACGCGGCTAACAAGGAAGAAAAACTTTATGTAGACTACGCTAAAGGCTTTATCCAATTGATTGCTCCATTTGCCCCTCACTTGGCAGAAGAACTTTGGCAAACAGTGGCAGCAACAGGTGAGTCAATCTCTTACGTAGCTTGGCCAACATGGGACGAAAGCAAATTGATTGAAGACGAAATTGAAATCGTCGTTCAAATCAAAGGAAAAGTCCGTGCTAAACTCATGGTCGCAAAAGACCTTTCTCGTGAAGAATTGCAAGAAGTTGCTCTAGCTGACGACAAAGTCAAAGCAGAGATTGATGGCAAAGAAATCGTGAAAGTGATTAGTGTACCTAATAAACTCGTTAATATTGTTGTGAAATAACGAGTTTATTAGCCCTATTTGCCACCTTCAATAGTCCACTGGACTATTGAAGCCGAACAAGCTTGTAAATGTCGTAACGAAATAAATTTAAAAGTCCTTCAGAGCTAAGTTCTGGAGGGCTTTTTGTATTGCTATATGCTATAATAGTCCCAACTAAGATAAAAACACAGTTCTGGTTGGTAGTCCAGACGTAGGCAAGCCTATCAGTAACCTTCCTCCTTGGTTGTCCATTCTTAGGGATAGATTTAAGGAGGTGCTGTCGTGGAAATTGTTTCAATTGGATTGACAGTTTATTTTGAAGATGGATTTTGGCATGGATTGTTTGAACAAGAGTATCAGGAAACTTATCAAGTTTGTCGTGTGACATTTGGTCAGCAACCAAAAGATGATGAAATTTTGAAATTTTTACAGACTCAGTTTGCTCGGTTATCTTTTAGTCCAGAGGCAACAGTCAAACAGTATGTGAAGATTAAGAATCCGAAGCGTCTGCAGAGAGCCGTAAAGAAACAGGTGAAGCAGAAAGTTTCTTCTAAGTCACAAGAGCTCTTGCAGTTGCAGTATGAGGAGAGAAAAAAGCATTCAAAACAACAGTCTAGTCTTCAAAAGCAATTGCTCAAACAAGAGAAATTTGAACGCAAACAGCAAAAACGTAAAGAGAAGCATAAAGGACATTAACCCTTATCTCTTTCATCAAAAAAGCTTCGGTAGGAAGAACCCTACCGAGGCTTTTTAACATGTTGAAAACGATTGTTGAATATCTGGATGATTTTCCCAATCAGCTCGATTGTAGCTTCCTGTAATAGTGTGCTCTTCAGAAAAGAGCAGAACCCGTTCCACAATCGGAGCGATTTGCTCGAAATAGTGGGAGGAAATCACAATCGTTTTTCCTGCTGTTTTGAGTTCTTGGAGCAAGGCGACAATCAGCTTCTGGTATTTGGTGGAGAGACCGTTAAAGGGCTCGTCAAATAGCAAGAGACTAGGATTCATGGTGAGGACACTGGCAATGGCGACTAGCTTCTTTTCCCCTCCGGAAAGATGGTAGGGAATACGATCTCTCAGGTGCTCAATCTCTAAAAGAGCGAGTGTATCATTGACGCGTTGGTCGATTTCAACTGCCGATAAGCCGAGTTGACGTGGGCCAAAAGCAAGCTCATCATAGACGCTTGTATTGAACAATTGCGTATCGCTATTTTGAAAAATAAGCCCGACCTGTTGAAATAGCTGGCCAGCACGATGGGGATCTTTTAAGAAGTCTTGGTCAATGGTCCAGTCCTTGAAGTGGTACTGACCAGAAGAGAGGGGCAGGAGTCCAACCAGAATTTTAAAGAGGGTAGATTTTCCCGCTCCGTTTGGACCCATCAGGCCAACGGTTTCCCCCTTTTGGATTTGGAGTTGAATATCATGGATTCCAGTCTCCTCTGTGTAGTGGTAATTTCCATCCTGAATGGTAATCATAGGGCTTCCTTTCTAGCCAAGTAAGGTCGTGAAGGTCGTGAGAACCGCCAATTCCAATAGGAAAAAGACGTCTTCCTTCTTCCAGTGGAAGGCTTCTTTGCGCTTTGTATCCATACCGTAGCCTCTCAGCAACATGGCCTCGTAGACCTCTTTGGTATGGTTTTTCGTTGATAGATACAAGAGACCTAGAAGAGAGCCAAAGAGATGGAGGTTCACTTTTTGACCAACGGTCCGGAGTTGGACGCACTCAATTTGTTGGTGAAGGTGTTTTCCCAAAATATAACTATATTTCAGCGTAATATCAATGGTCTGGACAAAGGTCTTGGGGAAATGTAGCTGCCTTAGGGCCTCAACCAGTTGGATGCTTGTGGTAGTGGCTAAAAAGAGAGAAATATTGAGGACAATCATCCCGGCACGTAGCAAAAAAAGCCCTCCATTTTGAAATCCTTGAAATAAGATGCTAGGCAAAATCACAATTGTGGAAATCAACAGCACCTTGAATAGGACCTTAAAGAGGTGGAGTAGGACCTCTCCAGGAAGCATGGCAATGTGCATTAACAAAAGGATGCCGATCAACCACAGTTGGATGGGATGGTGGGCAGTCGTAATGAGAATGGCTAGAATTAAAAAGGAAACGAGCCGCATCCAAGACGAAGTTTTGGCCTTGAATGCGGGCGTCGTTTGTTTCATTTTGCCAAGAAAGTGGCGCAATGTTTGAAGATTCATTTGTAAATAGTGATGGCTTTTGGATGCTTCAAGAGTCGCTTGCTCTTGATGAAGCCAGTCAGGGAGTTTACGCATGAGAAGTTTTTTCTCCGTTCATTGATCGAATGATTTTACTGATGATATAGAATATAAGGACGGCTGTCACGGCTGAGAGAATATAGCCGATCGCAATTTTCGTTCCAGGAATGGTGTAATCACTAAACAAGGCTTCAAAAGAGAATCCATTTTTGATCCCTGTTGGGACTTTGCCATGAAGCAGGCTACCCAATTCTTCAGTAGACCATTCACCAAAAGCTGTCCCATCTGCGAGGAGTCCAAGTGGGCTGAGGACGATCAAAGCAAGGAGTACCCAGCGAATTTTTTTAACAAATGAAGTTGTATTGACTGTACTTGGTGTGTACAACTCTGCAGGAGCAACTTGTTTTACAAAACGGTAAATCACAACGGTGAAGAAGGCTTCGACCCAACCTGCGACAAGGAGGTGAGCACCCAACATAGCAGGCACCGTGATACTCAATCCATAAGGATTATAGAGTGGCTGACCAGCTTCTGACGAGATGAGGGGTTGCAAGCCCAATTCAACACCAGCTAAGAAGGCAGCAACATTGATCGAAAGAAAAGAACCGATAATAACGCCAAGCGTTTCCTGATGGTGCTTGCGGAACAAGTTATAAATAGCATAGCCAACAAAAGGCATCACAATAGCCATGTTGAAAATATTGGCTCCAAGAGCGAGAATCCCTCCGTCACCAAATAAGAAGGCCTGTAGGAGTAAGGCGACTGTCAGCGCTAGAGAGGCCGCATAGGGACCTATGAGAATGGCAAGAAGGGTCCCTCCGACAGCGTGAGCGGTCGTTCCACCAGGAACAGGAACATTAAACATCATCAATAAGAAGGACAAAGAAGCAGCGATCCCAAGCATCGGAGCTAGCTCTTTGTTTTCTTTTAATTGGACCTTGACTTTTTGGACAGACAAGACAATAACAGGCGCAGCAGCAACAGCTAAAACCGCACAACTTGCAGGACTAAGGTAATTATCTGGTATATGCATAACAAATTCTCCATTAGTATGATTTATCTTAGTTAACAGATTACCACATTATAAAATCAGGTGTCGTTACAAAACGAGTCCAACATTTGTTACACTTTGCTAGAAAGAGGGAGAAAAAACTAGTTTGAAGGGCTAGAAAGGATTTTTAAGGTGAATTTAGATAAAATTATTGGTTCCATATCGAAATAGTTGACAGATGTAACGAACAGTGATACAA
Source organism: Streptococcus parasanguinis (assembly GCA_905188195.1). Lineage (GTDB taxonomy): Bacteria > Bacillota > Bacilli > Lactobacillales > Streptococcaceae > Streptococcus > Streptococcus parasanguinis_P. The sequence continues at coordinate 64,928 of CAJJKY010000001.1, forward strand.
TGGCTGTGATATTTCGATATAGAAATAAAAAGGAGACAAAATGGACAAGATGCAAGGGGGCTACCAAGCTTTACAGATACGCTTGTTAAATGGGCGTATCTTTCAAAAACTGCTGAGTAAGGAACCAGATGTCCAATACCGAAGTGAACAGGGGAAAATTTTAACAATTCTGTGGAAGCAAGAATTAGGGTGCGCTACCGCAACTGATATCGCTCTTGCGACGGGTCTAGCCAATAATACATTGACCAGCATGGTTAAGAAATTGGAAGAACAAGGTTTGGTCACGATTCAACCTTGCACGCAGGATAAAAGGAAAAAATATATCTCTTTGACAGACCTCGGTTGGGCGCAAAAAGAAATTGGGGATCGTGTTAGTAAGGAACTGGGGGAGATTTTCTATCAAGGATTTTCGGATCAAGAAATCCGAGAATTTGAGGCCTATCAAGAGCGCATTATCTCAAATCTAAAAGCTAAAGAGAATGACATCTAAGGAAAGGAAGTAACAGTTATGATTGGTATTACAGGGGTAACAGGGAAATTAGGTTCTTATGTGGCTAATCTTGTCGATCAGAAAGGAATCGCTTCAGTCCATCTAGCACGAAGCCCAGAGCGTGCAAAGATCTATGAGTCAGCGGAAATTCGTAAAATAGTGTATGCCAATACACCAGAGGTGGTTGAGGCCTTGAAGGGTATTGATATCTTGTTGATGGTTTCTGCTCGGGAAAATCCAGAACGTGTCAAGGAACACCAGGACTTTTTAGATGCTGCAAAGCTAGCAGGGGTAGAGCATATCGTCTATACCTCTTTTTATGGGGCAGATGAGAAGGCAACTTTCACCTTGTCTCGAGATCATGCCCAGACGGAAGCCTATATCAAGGAGTTAGGGTTCACCTACACTTTTTTGAGAGATAATTTTTACTTGGACTTTCTGATTGATATGGCGCTTGAAAATGGAGAGATTCGTGGTCCAGCAGGAAATGGGAAGGTTTCAGCTGTTGCCCGGAAGGACACATCTAGGGTTGCAGCAGAAATTCTTTTAAATCCTAAGGAATGGGAAAATCAAACCTTGAATTTGACAGGGCCAGAGAATCTTTCCATGGAAGAAATCGTAGCGCTTCTCTCGAAAGAGACCGGAGACGCCATCGCATATGTGGATGAAACAGTAGAAGAAGCTTATGAGTCACGGAAAAAATGGCCAGCACAAACATGGGAGTACGATGCCTGGGTCAGCACCTATACAGCGATTAAAGTTGGGGAACAAGCTGGGGTTTCTACAGATGTCGAAAAAGTCCTAGGGCATCCAGCAAGCAGCCTTTTGGATATTCTTAGAGACAGAAAACTTTTTGAGGAAAAACATGATTGAATACAAACATGTAGCCTTGCGCTACACGGATAAAAACATTTTAAAAGATGTCAATCTCCGCATTGAAAATGGAGAATTTATGGTACTAGTGGGTCCTTCAGGATCTGGAAAAACCACCATGCTCAAGATGATTAACCGTCTCTTGGAGCCGACTGATGGAAATATCTATATGGATGGCAAACGGATTAAAGACTATGATGAACGGGAGTTACGTCTCAGTACTGGCTATGTGCTTCAAGCTATTGCTCTATTTCCTAATTTGACAGTTTCGGAAAATATCGCTCTCATTCCTGAGATGAAGGGCTGGAGTAAGGAGCAAATTGCCTCTAAAACGGAAGAACTCTTGGACAAGGTGGGTCTGCCTGCTGTAGATTATGCTCATCGTTTACCAAGCGAGTTATCTGGTGGGGAGCAACAGCGAATCGGCATTGTGCGGGCCATCATTGCAGAACCAAAGATTCTATTGATGGACGAGCCCTTCTCAGCTTTAGATGCTATTTCTCGCAAGCAACTACAGGCTCTTACCAAAGACTTGCACAAAGAATTTGATATGACAACTATTTTTGTGACTCATGATACGGACGAGGCCTTGAAATTAGGCGATCGGATTGCGGTGCTTCAAGAAGGAGAGATTGTACAGGTGGCGAATGCTGAGACCATTCTAGCCCAACCGGCCAATGACTTTGTCGCAGATCTATTTGGAGGTGCTCACCATGTCTAAACTACTTGCAACCTTTCAAGAACGCTTTGGGGACTGGCTCACTGCACTGGGGCAACATTTGCAACTGTCATTACTGACCTTGCTCCTTGCGATTTTTCTAGCTGTTCCTCTAGCTATTTATTTGAGTATCCACAAAAGAACAAGCAACTGGGTCTTACAGCTAGCTGGTATCTTCCAGACCATCCCTTCCATGGCTCTTTTGGGGCTTTTCATTCCCATTATGGGGATTGGGACGCTTCCGGCCTTAACAGCTCTTGTCATCTATGCCATTTTCCCCATCCTTCAAAATACCATCACCGGTTTACAGGGGATTGATCCAAGTTTGGAAGAAGCTGGGATCGCCTTTGGAATGACCAAGTGGGAGCGACTCAAGAAGTTCGAGATTCCCTTGGCCATGCCCGTCATTATGTCTGGGATTCGCACGGCAACCGTGATGATTATTGGGACAGCTACCCTAGCTGCCTTGATTGGAGCAGGGGGACTTGGCTCCTTTATCCTCTTAGGGATTGACCGCAATAATGCCAGTCTGATTTTGATCGGTGCCCTGTCCTCTGCCTTCTTGGCCATCGCCTTTAACCTTCTTCTCAAATGGATGGAAAAGGCCAAATTGCGGACCATCTTTGCAGCCTTTGCTGTGATGGTTATTGGATTAGGAGCTTCTTATACGCCAAGTCTTCTTCCAAAACCGAAGAAAGAAAATCTGATCATTGCTGGGAAGTTAGGACCAGAACCCGAAATTCTAGCTAACATGTACAAGATCTTGATCGAGGAAAACACGGACATGACAGTGACCGTCAAGCCGAATTTTGGAAAGACTACCTTCCTCTATGAAGCCCTGAAAAAAGGGGACATCGCTATCTATCCAGAGTTTACAGGGACCGTGACCGAAAGTCTCCTTAAGCCAGCACCACAAGTCGGTCATGATCCAGAAACAGTCTACAAAGCTGCCCGAGATGGGATCAAGCGACAAGACGACCTGGCCTTGCTCAAAACTATGGCTTATCAAAATACCTATGCTGTTGCAGTCCCTAAGAAGATTGCCCAAGAGTATGGACTCAAGACTATTTCAGATTTGAAAAAGGTGGAAGGACAACTCAGGGCAGGCTTTACGCTTGAGTTTAACGACCGAGAGGACGGAAACAAAGGCTTGCAGAAGATCTATGGTCTCAACTTACAAGTCTCCACCATGGAGCCAGCCCTTCGCTACCAGGCGATCCAGTCTGGGGATATTCAAATAACGGATGCCTACTCAACAGATGCTGAACTTGCTCGCTATGACCTGGTGGTCCTCGAAGATGACAAACAACTCTTCCCACCTTATCAAGGGGCGCCCCTTATGAAAGAAGCTCTTCTTAAGAAACATCCCGAATTGGAAGGTGTGCTTAATAAGCTAGCTGGTAAAATCACTGAGAGCCAAATGAGCCAGATGAACTACCAAGTCGGAGTAGAAGGCAAGCCTGCTGCTAAAGTAGCGCGTGACTTTTTGGTAAAAGAAGGGTTGATGAAAAATTAACAAACCATTCTCAAGTCTTTGCACTTGAGAATTTTTTAATAGAAAGCAATTTCATATCCTTTCAGCAAGCTTTTGGGTTAGAAGGGGAGACCTTCTCTTCAAAAAAACTCCATTGAGTCTGGCTTAAAATTATGTTACAATAAGCCTTGAAAATGAATGAAAGTATATGGAAAAAAGTATGAAAAAACGACCAGTAATTGGAATTACAGGAAATGAAAGACCCTTCCCGGATGATCCAGACGCGAATATGAGCTATGCGGCGACTGGTTTTGTCGAAGCGGTCAAAGAGGCAGGAGGGATTCCCTTGATCTTGCCAATTGGAGATGCAGCCTTAGCCAAAGACTACATATCGATGATTGATAAGCTCATCATTACCGGTGGACAAAATGTCTTGCCCAAGTTTTACGGAGAAGAAATCACCATCGACAGTGATGACTACCTCTTGAAACGCGATCTCTTTGAGTTGGCCTTGATTGAAGAAGCGCGTGCGGCTAAAAAAGCGATCTTTACCGTCTGCCGTGGGACCCAGCTCTATAATGCCGCTCTAGGGGGAACGCTGCATCAAGACATTGAACACCACTGGCAGGACAATCCAGGTCAGTACACCAGCCAAGAGTTGGTGACCAAGGATCAGACGATCCTGCAAGAGATCTATGGTAAGACCAGTCGCATCAATTCTTTTCATCATCAAAGTATTAAAGACTTGGCAGATGGTTTAGAAGTGATCGCGCGGGATCCTAAAGATGACATCATAGAGGCCGTTCAATCCACAGATGAGAGTCGTTTCCTCGGCGTTCAGTGGCATCCGGAATTGCGTTTTGACAAGAGCCCAGCAGATCGCAAGCTCTTTGAATATGTCGTGACTCAATTGTAAAGAGGACCAGCTTCCTTAGGAATTTTTCCTAAGGGGCTTTTTCTTTAATCTGCGTAAGAAAGACTGTAAATTGTGCCTAGGTTTTGAGGGAGGATTTGTTACAATAGAGTTAGTAGAATGAGGAGGCTTAGGATATGTATCAATTTCCAAAGGATTTTTTATGGGGGAGTTCGACCTCGGGTCCTCAGACAGAAGGGCGTCTAGATCAGGATGGCAAAGGGGACAATCTCTGGGATTACTGGTATAGGATCGAACCCAATCGCTTTTATCAAGGGCAAGGACCGGAGAAAACATCCACTTTTTATGAACACTGGGAGGACGATCTGGATCTCTTGTTAGAAACCGGTCATACAGCTTTTCGGACCTCTATTCAGTGGTCCCGTATTTTCCCGGAAGGCCGAGGGGAGATCAATCCAGCGGGTGTCGATTTCTATCGCCGTGTCTTTGAAAAGATTAAGGAAAAAGGAATTCACCTCTTGGTCAACCTCTATCATTTTGATTTGCCGATGGCGCTCCAAGAGCAGGGCGAGGGTTGGGAAAACAAGGAAACCGCCTATGCTTATCAAGAATATGCGCGTTTTTGTTTCAAGACCTATGGAGATCTGGTCGATCAGTGGATCACCTTTAATGAACCCATTGTCCCTGTGGAGTTTGGTTATTTTTATGATGCCCATTTTCCTCATAAGGTAGACGCAGCAGCGGCAGTAAAAGTAGCCTACTACACCCAGTTAGCAAGCTCTCTGGCAGTGAAGGCCTGTCACGAGGTGGATCCTAACTATCGTATTGGGATTGTGCTCAATTTGACACCAGCCTATCCTCGGAGCCAGCATCCAGAAGATGTCAAAGCTGCGCGCATTGCCGAGCTCTTTCAAGCCAAATCCTTCCTAGATCCATCTGTTCTTGGTCATTATCCTGAAGAATTAGTGGAGATCCTACGGGAGCGCGATCTCTTACCGGATTATGATCCCTTTGAATTGCGCTTGATCGAGGAAAATACGGTGGATTACCTAGGGGTTAACTATTATCAACCACTCCGTGTGGCAGCTCCTCGTTATGCTCCAAATCCAGCATCTCCCCTACTCTTTGAACAATTTTATGAACCTTATGTTATGCCAGGCCGCAAGATCAATCCCCACCGTGGTTGGGAAATCTATGAGCAAGGCTTGTATGACATTGCCCAAAATATCAAGGAAAACTATGGCAATATCGAGTGGATCCTGACCGAAAATGGGATGGGGGTTGAAGGAGAGGAAAAATTCCGCAAGGATGGCGTGATCCAAGACGACTACCGGATTGACTTTGTCAAAGACCATCTTCGTGAGCTCCACCGGGCTATTCAAGATGGTGCTAACTGTAAAGGTTATTTGATCTGGACCTTTATTGACTGCTGGTCATGGCTCAATGGCTACAAGAACCGCTATGGCTTAGTTGAGTTGGAGCTCGAAAGTCAAAAACGAACCCTCAAAAAATCTGGTCATTGGTTTAAAGAATTAAGCCAAGCCAATGGATTTGAGGACTAAATCGAGATCCGTAGCCCATCTTCAACTCGTATTGAGCCCCCTCGCATTGTCGTTTTAAAGCTTGGAGTCAAATAGTTCCCCAAACGGTTTGACTCTTAATTATTCCGAATGTCTGAAACGATTATGTTTCAGGTATTTTTCTTACAGTGGAAATTTTCTAGATGACTTTGTCTCTAATCTTAACCCTAACTTAACTAGACCAATTTTCTTGAATTTCCTAGTTGACAAACTCGAAGAAGCATTGTATACTGACTCCGCTGGTTGCTTTTTGGTCAAATTAGACTAGACCAATTTTAAAGTAACTGAGAAATCGACCATGGGTCGTTTGACTAAGTAAAGGGGAAAGTATAGCAAGGCTATATCGTAAAAACTATGTGCGGAATCGTTGGTGTTGTAGGAAATACAAACGCTACTGATATTTTGATTCAAGGACTTGAAAAACTCGAATACCGAGGCTATGACTCTGCGGGTGTTTTCCTGGCTAGTGAAGGCAAGAGCCAATTGGTAAAGGCAGTTGGCCGTATTGCAGAATTGTCATCTAAGGCAGAAGGTGTCGAAGGGACAGCTGGGATTGGACATACCCGTTGGGCCACTCATGGAAAACCAACTGAGGACAATGCCCACCCACACCGCTCTGAAACAGGTCGCTTTGTTTTGGTCCACAATGGGGTGATTGAAAACTACCTTGAAATCAAGGAAGAATACCTAGCCGGTCACCATTTCAAGGGGCAAACAGATACAGAAATCGCAGCCCACTTGATCGGAAAATTTGCTGAAGAAGATGGCTTGTCTACGCTCGAAGCCTTCAAAAAAGCCCTCCACATCATCCGTGGGGCCTATGCTTTTGCTTTGATGGATGCGGAAGATCCAAGCACCATCTATGTGGCAAAAAATAAATCACCACTCTTGATCGGTCTTGGCGATGGTTACAATATGGTCTGTTCTGATGCCATGGCCATGATTCGTGAGACCAACCAATATATGGAAATCCATGACAAAGAGTTGGTGATTGTCAAAGCAGACAGCGTTGAAGTGCAAGACTATGATGGCAACGTCAAAGAACGGGCTAGCTACACGGCTGAACTCGACCTTTCTGATATTGGAAAAGGGACTTACCCATACTACATGCTCAAGGAAATCGATGAGCAACCAACTGTCATGCGTAAGTTGATCCAAGCCTATACAGATGAATCTGGTCAAGTAGTAGTAGACCCAGCTATTATCAAGGCTGTTCAAGAAGCAGACCGCATCTATATCCTTGCGGCTGGTACCTCTTACCATGCTGGATTTGCGTCTAAAAAAATGTTGGAAGAGTTGACGGATACCCCAGTAGAACTCGGTATTTCATCTGAGTGGGGGTATGGTATGCCACTTCTCAGCAAGAAACCACTCTTCATCTTTATCAGCCAATCTGGTGAAACAGCTGATAGCCGCCAAGTATTGGTCAAAGCCAATGAAATGGGCATTCCAAGCTTGACAGTGACCAATGTTCCGGGTTCAACTCTTTCACGTGAAGCAGACATGACCATGTTGCTCCATGCTGGTCCTGAAATTGCAGTAGCTTCCACTAAGGCTTATACGGCTCAAATCGCAGCCCTTGCCTTTCTGGCGAAAGCTGTTGGGGAAGCCAATGGCAATGAGAAGGCCAAAGCCTTTGATTTGGTGCACGAATTGTCTATCGTTGCCCAATCGATCGAATCAACCCTTTCAGAAAAAGAAGTGATCGACGAAAAAGTTCGTGGCTTGTTGGAAACAACCCGCAATGCATTCTATATTGGACGTGGCCAAGATTACTATGTTGCCATGGAAGCCAGTCTGAAACTAAAAGAAATTTCTTACATCCAATGTGAAGGCTTCGCTGCGGGTGAGTTGAAACACGGTACCATCGCTCTGATCGAAGACGGTACACCGGTCATTGCCCTCTTGTCTGATCCAGTCCTAGCCAGCCACACACGTGGGAACATCCAAGAAGTGGCAGCACGTGGGGCTCATGTTTTAACTATTGCAGAGGAAAATGTCGCTAAAGAGACAGATGATTTGGTCTTGACAGCGGTTCACCCTTACCTCTCTCCAATCTCAATGGTGGTGCCAACCCAATTGATTGCCTACTTTGCAACCCTTCATCGTGGGCTCGATGTTGATAAACCACGGAACCTTGCTAAGTCTGTAACCGTTGAATAAAATTATCTATGTAGAAAAAAACATCCTCGTTAGGTTTTTCCTAGCGAGGATGTTTGCTTTATTTGTCAAAACCTTGCAAGGCTTTGAGGCGTTCTTCTGTTTGTCCCTTGGCATCTAGTTTTTTACCTTGGTAAACAGCAGATTCCCATGATCCATACATTGGATTTGGGAAGATGATGAATTTTTCACCAAATTCTTTTTGCAATTCGTCCAATTTCTTGTCGCGATCAGCTTCAGAGGTCTTGGAAAAATCTGCAAAGTCAACCAGGTTGTCCCCGAAGAGCAAGACAAGATTGGTCTTTTCTTGTACAGCTTGGCGACGGCCTTCTTTTGATTTGACGCCATCTTCTAAGAACATGAGGTGGTCACGTCCTTGAACAGGAATGCCTTCTTTTTCAAGGTTCTTGATGGTATCATCTACTTGAGAGCTTGTACGGTCAGAAATGTAGTAGATTTGAACCCCGTTTTGATCCGCATATTGAAGAAAATCTTTGGCACCTGGCACCGCTTTTGCGGCTGCTTTTTTCACCCAAACATCCCAATCTTTAGGATTGAAGGCCGTACCATCTTTGACGTTTTGAACTTGGTAAGGGCTGTTGTCTAAAACAGTTTCGTCCAAATCCAAGACGATGGAATAAGGCTTATCAGAAGGAGTTTGGAGGATCTCTTTCAAACGGTCAGTAGCGACATTGTAGCCTTGTAAATACAAAGCCTTGGTTTCTGCTGCCTTTTGGTACCAGAGAACAGACATGGTATTTTCTTGTGAGCGCTGTTGATCATAGGTCATTGTTACCTGATTTTTAGTGCTGCTTGCTTTTGTCTCTTGCGTTTTAGTGGTGTTGCTTCCACAACTCGTCAGTAAAATGACAGAAGCAAGAGCAGAAACGATGGTAAAGGTGGTTTTTGTTGTTTTCATAAACCGTACACTCCTTAAAATTATTCTATAAAAATTATACTCCTTTCAATCTTGCCTGACAAGAAAGAGAAGAAGGTGTCTAGAAATCGGTGAAAAGAAAAAAGAAGGAAAAATGCTGCTATGAAAGGTTTCTTCGCATCAATATATGCTATTTTTTCCTTTAAAAGAATGGGTATAGTTTTATGCTATAACCGGATCAAGAAAAGATCAAAGCAGCCTTTTTCTTCTAAAATGAAAGAATAGAAAAAGATACTCGCAAGTCCCTATTTTCAAGGGCTTGCGTTTTTTTGATGCCTTTCTTAATAAAGAAATTTTAAGGCCTTGATAGGGAAAATATATTAGTCAGCTACTTTTCGAGGTGATATCATGGTTACAAATTCAAGAAGGGAAGCAGTTAGCCTTTCTGTTGGAGAAATATTGAGGAGGATGTACAGTATGAGTAAAAAAGAATTGGTTCTTCGTGCCATTCGAGGCGAAACAGTAGAACGAATCCCTGTAGGATTTTGGCTCCATTATGTGACCCAAGAAGAAAAAGAATTGGGTCTAGATAATCCGGCTGTAGTAGCAAAAAGTATTAAGGGCCACCAACACTATGTAGAAGAAATTTCACCTGATTTTGTCAAGATCATGAGTGATGGCTTCTTCCGCTATCCGAGTGCACTTTATTCGAGAGAGATCAGATCGATCCGAGAATTGAAGGATATTCAACCGATTGGGGAGCATCATCCTTGGATTGAAAAACAAATCGAAGTGGTCAAGGAGATTCGTTCCCATTTCCATGAAGAGATTGCTTCTTTCTACAATATCTTCTCGCCCATTTCTTATTTGAAACGCTGGTTCCGGACGGATCAATCCCGTGGAGACCAAGTGATTGCAGACTTTATCAAGGAAGATCCAGAAACCTTGGCCCATGTTCTTGATGTCATTGCAGGAGATATCGCCATTCTTAGTCGCCGCTTAATCCAAGAAGCAGGTGTTGAAGGAATTTACTTCTCAACCCAGCAGGTCCAAGATGAGCGCGTGACAGATGAAGAATATCGCAAGATTATTGAACCGAGCAGCATCGCTGTCCTAGAAGCAGCCAATGAAGCTGGAGGCATCAATATCCTTCATATTTGTGGTTTTGAAGGGGCCAGCAATGAAGTGGAACTCTTCAAGGATTATCCGGCTCAAGTCATTAACTGGGCGACCCATCATGAAGGCCTTAGCCTAGCCGCAGGTCGTAAACTTTTCGGTGATCGTGCCGTTTTGGGTGGCTTTGTCAATGGCAAGAAAGGTTTGCTCTACCAAGGGGAACGAGAAGCTATTGAGCAAGAAACTCGTCGCTTGGTGGCAGAAGCCGGAAGTCGTGGTTTGATCCTCGGAGCAGACTGTACCGTGCCAGATGATTTCCAATTGGAACGCTTAGATTGGGTACGTCAAGCAGCAGTATTGTAAGAAGAAAGGAGAGGGAGATGAAAAAGATCAATGTATGGTGTATCCTGGTAACCGTTTTGTTTTTGCTTCTAGGGCTTAGTAAAGTTGCTCTAGCAAGTAGTCAGGGGAAAGCAAAAAAAGATCCAGATATGGAAAGACTGGAGAAAATTCCAGCCCATAGCCTCTCCCTCCTTCGCCCGTCTGATCTAGCAGGAATTCTTCTTCTCGAAGATCAGTGATAAAAAAAGATGAAGAGCTTGATAAAAAATATATATTAGTCAAACAATTATCGAAGTGATAAGATAACAAACAAGAAAAGATTAGAACGAGGTAAGAACATGTCATCAAAAAGAGAATTAGTCTTAAAAGCTTTTAAAGGAGAAGCAGTTGACCGTGTGCCAGTTGGATTTTGGCATCATTTTACAACAGAAGAAGAATGGTTGAAAGGATTTTCTAATCCGGAAATTATTGAAAAAAACCTCAATGGCCATAAAAACTTCCTTCACAAGGTCAAACCAGACTTTGTCAAACTCATGAGCGATGGTTACTTTGCTTATCCAAACCCAGCCATCCACAAAGGCCTTGAAAATATCTCTGACTTAGCAGGGATTGAACCACTCGGAGCAGATCATCCATGGATCACAGAGCAAGTAGAGCTCGTTAAAAAAATCCGTGCTGGTTTTGAAGAAGACATTGTGGCTATCTACAATATCTTTGCTCCAGTGACCTACTTCAAATGGTTGGTCGGAGAAGTTTCGGGAGGAGATGACTTGATCGCAAACTTTATCGATCAAGATGCAGCAACTCTTAAAAAAGTATTGGATACGATTGGCCAAGATATTGCCAGTTTGAGCCAACGAATCATCAAAGAAGCAGGGGCAGACGGGATCTACCTCAGTGTTCAAAGCATCCAAGATGCGCGGGTTACACAAGAAGTCTATAAAAACATTATTGCACCGAGTGAACTCCATGTCTTAGAGACAGCTAATGAAGCTGGTGGCGTAAATATCCTTCATATCTGTGGCTACGAAGGAGCTCGCAATGATATCCATCTCTTCACAGACTACCCAGCCCAAGTCATTAACTGGGCAGTTGGACCAGAAGGCATCAGCCTAGCAGAAGGACGCGAAATCTTCGGTGGACGCACGGTTCTTGGTGGTTTTGAAAATGGCAAAAATGGTCTTCTTTACACAGGAGACAAGGCTGCCATCCAAGCAGAAACCAAACGCATCATTGCAGAAACAGGAACCACAGGCTTGGTCATCGGTGCCGATTGTACGATTCCAAGTGACATTGATGAAGAACGAATCGAATGGGTTCGTGAAGCTGCAGCAGAATAAGGAAAATAGAAAGAGGGAGAACAGAGTATGAGTAAAAAAACATGGATTATCGGTGGGGTGGCAGTTCTTGCCATTGCAGGTGCAACCATTCTTGGACGGAGCTTGAACCATGCAAACGACAGCAAAGATTCAACAGGATCGAACAAGGTAACAACCTTGAAAGTAGCCCACACTCAAAACTATGTACCATATGATTTCGTTGATGAAAAAGGAGAATCAGATGGCTATGAAGTAGCCGTTCTCAAAGCCATTGACGAAAAACTACCAGACTACAAGTTTGAGTACACTGGAACAAGTGATGACGATCTCTTGATCGGTCTAGAATCTGGTAAATACGATATCGGAACCAAAGGAGCTTGGTATACCGAAGAACGTGCCAAGAAATTTATCATTCCAAAAGAACCAATCGGAGCAAGTATCATCGGATTTACCGTTCGGAAAGAAGATGCGAATAAATACAAGAATATCGATGACTTCGCTAAAGAAAAAGGAAAATTGGTTCCAATTTCACCACAAAATGCGCAGTGGAATGTTATTAAAGAATACAATGAAAAGCATAAGGACCAACAAATCGAATTAACAGCTGCCGAATCTTTCAAAGTCGCAGATGCCTATGCTTGGGTTCTTGAAGGACGTTACGATGCCTTCTTTGACATCAAACTTTCCTTTGAAAAAGCTGTCACAGATAAAGATGGTTCTTACCACCAATACGCGGACAAACTTAGCTGGTTTGCCTACAAAGGAATTCCAACTTACCCATTGATCCATAAGGATAAGAAAAACGAAAAATTTGCGGAAGCATACAGCAAGGCTATCAAAGAATTGGAAAAAGATGGGACACTTGCTAAATTGTCGAAAAAATATTTCGGTGAAGATGTCTTCAGTTATGTAGATAAAGAGAAATAAGATGGAACTGGGTGCGTATAGCCCCAGCTTCCTTATTTCTATACGGATACAGAAAGGAAAAGAAACATGGTCTCATACGACATTTCCAAGGTCTGGTCATTTCTTCCAACCTTGGTCCAGGCCCTACCAGCGACCCTAGCTTTGATGCTGTTAACGACGCTTCTCGGTTCTGCATTTGGCTTGGTTTTAACCTGGGCACAAGTATCAGAGGAGAAGGTAGGAGCAGGTCTTGCAAAAGGCTATGTCTTTACTTTGCGTTGTACCCCTCCGATTGTCTTGCTCTTCTTGGTCTTTTATGGACTGCCACAATTTTTGAACTGGTGGTTGGGCATTGACATTGACCACTGGTCCAAGTTTGTCTTTGTCCTTGTTGCCATGTTTCTTCTCTTTGCCGCTATGATCTCTGAGGTCTTCAAGGCAGCCTATTTGGCCATTCCAAAAGGTCAGATGGAAGCAGGCTTGAGTATCGGTTTGACGCCAGCTCAAACCATTTGGCGGATTGTCCTTCCCCAAGCCTTTCGCGTAGCTCTTCCAAATATGACGACTGCCATCTTGAACCTCATGCGTGATGCAGCTTTGGCTTATACCATTGGCTTTATCGATATCATGGGAGCAGGTAACAACTTGATCAGCCGCAATCTTGGGAATTATTCTCTCGAGACGTATACAGCTGTAGCAGTGATCTACTGGGCAATTGCCCTTGTGATTTCCTTCTCCGCTCAACTCCTCGAGAAACGACTCAGTGTAACAGAAAGGTAGCTTATGGATTTCAATTTTATTAGTAAAGCATTTCTAGCCACCTTGGGTGGTGTTCCAGTGACCCTTCTGATCATGGTCGTATCAATTCTCTTGAGTTTTCTTCCAGCCCTCTTTTTGGCACTCGGTCAGATTTATAAGGTCAAAGGTGTTCGCAGTTTCTCAGTGGTTTACTTAGCCTTTATCCGCGCGACGCCTCCTATTCTCTTGATTCTCTTCTTTTATAGTCTCTTTCCTAGCCTCTTAAATAGCTTTTTTAAGAGTATTGGTAGTCACTTTAATGTCTTTGAGATCAATCCCATTTATTATGCCTTTATCATCTTTAGCTTGATGACAACAGGAAGTCTTGCTGAAATTCTACGGTCAGCTATTCTAACGGTGGATAAGGGCCAGCTAGAAGCAGCGCAAGCCATTGGTTTGACTAATTGCCAAGCCTATATCCGCATTGTTTTTCCACAAGCCTTGCGTTCAGCCCTTCCCAATTTGTGTAACTTGGTTATCAACTTGGTCAAAGGAACTTCCCTTGTCTTTGTCATGACGATCAAGGATATCACCGCCATTGCCAAGGTCGAAGCCTCTTATGGCTATCAATATTTTGAATCCTATCTAGTGATTTTTATTCTTTATATTGTCATTTGTGGGGTGATTCAGTGGGGATTCAATCTCTTAGAAAAACGCCTGACACTCGCATAGAAGAAGGAGAAATAAGAAGATGTTAGAAGTAGAACACGTATCGAAAAAATTTAAGGACCACCAGGTCCTGGTAGATGTTAATCTCAAGGTCAACCAAGGGGATGTGGTCGTTATTTTGGGTCCATCTGGATCAGGAAAAACAACCTTCCTTCGCTGCCTCAATCACTTAGAAAAGGCAGATACAGGGCACCTCACCCTAGGTGGAAAAGAGTATGACCTCTCAAAACTTAGCAAAAAAGAGATTCTAGAAATCCGCCAAAAGACAGCCTTTGTCTTCCAGCATTACAATCTCTTCGCTAACAAAACAGCGCTTGAAAATATCTTAGAAGGCCTGGTTGTAGCCCGTAAGGTTCCAAAAGAAGAGGCCATCCAACGGGCAGAATCAGCCCTTGAAAAAGTTGGTCTCCTCGCTTATAAGGATTACTATCCTTCTCAATTGTCAGGTGGCCAGCAGCAACGGATCGGAATTGCGCGTGCCATCGCAGTGAAACCAGACGTGATCTTGCTGGACGAGCCGACTTCAGCGCTAGACCCAGAGTTGGTCGGGGATGTCTTAGATGTCATGAAGCAATTAGCCCAAGAAGGAGTGACCATGGTTGTCGTAACCCATGAGATGGGCTTCGCGCGTGATGTGGCTAACCACGTTATCTTTATGGATGGCGGACACATCATCGAAGAAAACGAACCTCATGAATTCTTCAACAGTCCAAAAGAAGAACGAACCAAACAATTCCTTTCACGGATTTTATCCGATGCCACTTATAGCGTCGAATATATGATTTAACAGGAGACACACCCAGTAAGGGTGTGTTTTTTAGGATCTGGAAAAAATTTTTAAAAATTGGGTCATTTTTTAGAAATCATTACGAATAATATAAGTGAGAGGGAAATATGACTGATAAAAAACAACGATTAATGCTACTATTTTTACTGACTTTATTTCTAGGAGGTTGCAGTCTTTTTACGGATAAAGCTGCTGAGAGAAGGGAAATGATTCAGATCGCAGAAAGCACGAAAATGGAGCGAGCGATAAAACACTTGTTAATCAGTATCGATCCGAAAGCTTTCACTTCAGAAGGAGTCATTCACTCCTATACCCTGATAAAAGGTGAATTGGAATACAATCCAATGGGAGGTATGAACGTCTCTCTCGTTATCAATGGCGATAAAAAGTTAACGATCGATACGACTGTTCAAATGGAAGATTCAGGACAGTTCGAAGCAGGTAGTTACGGTATTTCAGCAAAATTAAGTGATCTGTTAAGTGAAGCAGAAGAGGCTGGGAAATAAACTCATTTAGTGGAGTCGTTCATGGAAGCATCAAAGGAAAATATGAGAACTAAAATAAGATGGACGTTATGGTTATTGCTAACCACTTTGTGCCTAGGAGGATGTAGTGTTATTACTAGACGATCAGAGCAACGAAGAGAAATGCTAGAGATTGCAGAGAGTAAGCAATCAAAAAGAGTTCTCGAAAATATATTGAGACAAGAATATCCCCATGACTTGACAGCAGAGGGAATTGTGAAGTCATATAAAATTAATACCCACCGGCTGAGATATCACCCTATGGGAGGATTGACGGTAGAAATGGTGATTAACGAGGATAAGAATTTAACCATTACGACAACTCTAACCCAGGAGGCTGATGGGCATCTGGAACAGAATGGAGTAGTTATTTCAGGGAAATTATCAAAGAAATTAGTAAATAATAAATAAGGACTTGCTTGAAAATGAATAAAAGATACAGCTTGGTTGTGATCATGATTCTATTGAGCCTACTTCTAGGTGGCTGTAGTCTCATGACAGACCAATCCACTGAAAAACAAGAAATGATTCAAATCGCAGAGAGTCAGAAGATGAAAGTGGCAATTGAAAGCTATTTAAAAAATCTGGATCCAGAGGCATTAACTCCAAATGGGAAAATAAAGTCTTATAGAATTTTAAAAGATAAATTAAAATATAATCCAATGGAAGGAATTATTGTCGAAATTGTCATTAATAGGGATGATCGGTTGACGATTGATATGACGGTCATAGAAGAGGATTCAGGAGAATATCTTGTTGCCACATCAGGAACGCCTAAAGAATTAACGAAATTAATAGAAAGAGACAAGCAATAGCAACCTCATCTATTTTATAGAATTTATTTATTGGGCCAAGTATGTTACATCAATATGTAGTGCTTGTAACCTTTTGGCAATGTTTTTTAACAAAAGTAACATTTCAGACGTTGATGGAATTTTGTATAATAAATTTTAAGAAAACTAGAGAAAGAAATGGGAATAAATGAAAAAAAGTAAATTAATTGTGTTGATAATGGTAGTATTTAGCTTGAGCTTAGGAGGCTGTAGCTTTTTTAATGGACAATCTGCCAAAAAACAAGAAATGATTCAAATTGCAGAGAGTACGAAGATGAAGGTAGCGATTGAAAATATGTTAAAGGATATTGATCCTGAAGCATTAACTCCGCAGGGGAAAATACACTCGTATAAAATCTTGGAAAATCAATTGGAATACAATCCAATGGGTGGGATGAATGTATATTTGGAAGTCAATAATGATGAAAAACTAACTATTGATACTACTGTTCATATGGAAGATTCGGGAGAATTTGAGGCTGGAAGTTATGGTATTTCTGCAGAGTTAAGTCGTTTACTGAGGGGAGATGAATATGGTAAATAACACAAATTTTTCAGACAGACAGCATGTAGAAGCATCATTAATTGAATATAGATCATTAAAATTAGGAAAAAATCAAAAAATTAAAGAAGGTAGTGAATATGTTGGTAATGTTTCTCACATTTATGATAGTGTAAATGGCAATGAAGAACAAGTCTTCGTACTAACGGATAGTGGCAAGGGTGTTGAACAAGATCCAGTCCCCTATACTGCTTCAGATGAAGAACGTGCCCAAATCCATGACGTGACTGTCTTGATGAAGGGATCTGAAACTGAAATAAGTACACAAAAATTACTCCATGATACATATACGGATTGGGTAAAGACAGATTTGCCAGCAGCTTCCAATATTTTGAACCCTGGTGGTGCAAGCGAGTATGCAACAGAATATGCGAAGAATTATGCGCGAGATAAGGCTAAAAATGGTTTTAACAATGCTGTAGAAGCTTTTGAAGATGCAATTATTCCTACATCTGTTAATCTTCCACCGGAGGCCACTCCCTTAGGTAGGTTCATACAAAAAGCGATGGACAATCCTGTCAGCAATTTCATACAGGAAAAAGCATCAGATGCGGTCGGCTTTTTTGCAGAAAGAACAGCCGAAGAACAGGTTAAATTTCCTGCTTTAATGGGAGCTGCTTTTTTAAAAAAATACAATGATGAAAACGGTACTTTCCCGCCTCCGCAGTTTAAAGATGCTGCAGCTCATTTGAAAGAGGTGATCCGAAAATACCCCAATGCCAAGATCGATCTATACGGTCACTCTCTGGGGTCTATGAATATTCAGTATGCGCTTGCCTGTTTGACGGAAGAGGAAGCTTCTCATATTGGGACTGTCCATCTATACAATGGCCCTAATGCCTATCCTATTTTAACACCCGAGCAAAAATCGCGTATAGATTCGCTGAAGTACAAAATTTACAACCACATTGACCATAAAGATTTGGTTAGCTTGGGCTATCAGGATTCTGGAAGCAAGGAATCCAGTGGGATTGTCAAGCACCTCAAAACTAAAAATTTGATAAATACTGGCCTGCAGCACATGATGCATGGTTATATCTATGATAAGGATGGGAATTTGGTTCTTGAAAAGGGAACGGAAGCCATCACTCGGAAGGAAATCATTGAAGAGCGGATGAAGGTTTACTATCGCCTAAAGGATAAATTGCAAAAAACAGGTGGTGGACTGAGCTCAAGTGAACGGATCTATCTGGATGCTTTGCAGGCGCGCTTGGCTTCTGATGAGCTGATTCGAGTAGTGGATGAAGGGCTGGAGCAAGCTCAGAAATCTAAGGCACAACTGGATACAGATTTAGAAGCTTTGGAGAAAGTATTACATACCGTTCCGAAAGGCTTCATTCTCAATCTTGCGGAAGTAGAAGAGGCCTATGCACAGGCTGGTGCAACAAAGCAAACAGTTGTCACTGAAGTAAGAGAAAGGTTTGACAATCGTTTGGCTGCATATCAGTCCTTATCGAATGAATTTCATACTTTAAACGAGCAAGTGAATGCAGGAATTGAGCTCTTAAAAGCAAAAGATCAAGAAATAGCAGGAGAAATGAACCAGTGGGAACAACTAGCTTATTAATTTCATCTACTCTTTCGAAAAAGGAAAAGAAACTAGATCACTTGGAAAGAGAGTTCCAAAAAGCGCGCTTGGAGCTAGATGAAAAGCGTTGCCTAGTGGAAAGAAAACAGCAGCTCTTCACCCAGATGCTGGAAGAAGAGTATGCGTTGGCAGCTTCCTTTTTACAAGAGCAGGAGGTTGATGTCAGTTGTGGATGGGAGTCCCTCCATCGCTGTATCGAAGAGTATGATCTCGAAGCTAGAGAAGCTGCACAAGTAGCTTTAAAACAGATCGAAATCGAGGAAGAGAATTTATGGCAATCCTACCGGAAAGATAGACGCCAACTGGAAGAGGAGTTTGCACAAGATAAAGTTTCATAGTATAGAAGAGGAGGAAGTATGGGTGATAGTCCAGTCAAAGATTTCTTTGATTTAGATATGAAAGATAAGATGAGGATCATCGAAAGCCGAAAGAAACTTGAAAAAGATTTAATCCGGGTTGTCTATGCGCCCGTTTTATTGACCTGCAAGGCAGGAGTTGAGAAGCGTTACAATGATGGCTTGACTGCGATTGCAACAGTAGCTGAAGAAGACGTCCAAGTGGTCGGAAAGCAACTAGACCAATCCATGGTGGGGCAATTTGCTAAAAATGTACAGACAGCTATTCAAGAAAAAGCTGGTAAATTTAAATCTATCTAGCCAAGAACTTCTATTTAAATATGGAATCTGGAGTGACATCCAGATTTTTTTAATAAATTTTAAAAATTATGTAAAAAAGTGTTGACAAAGAAATCAGTCTGCGTTATAATAATTTATGTAAACAAAAAGAGGTTGGAAAAACCTACTGGTTTACAAGATCAATAGTGGAAAGGAGATGGTGATATGCTATTTCCAGAATTAAGACAACTAATTGATAAAAGGAAAAATAGAAACTGTTAGCCTGTAGGGCTATTATTAAATAAATGAATTAAAATTATGTAAACAATCAAATGGCAGCCAATTGGTCTGCTAATTTTCAAGAATGAATTAAAATTATGTAAATTAGAGGTATACAATATGAATAACAACTTTAACAATATGGATGATCTTTTCAATCAACTAATGGGAAACATGGGTGGTTTTCGTTCTGAAAGCCGTCGCTACATGATCAACGGTCGTGAAGTGACACCTGAAGAATTCGCTATTTACCGCCAAACCGGTCAACTTCCAAATGAAGGAAGCGAGCAAGTGCAACACCATCAAGGTAAAGGAATGAAACAAGATGGGATCCTTGCAAAACTTGGTCGCAACTTGACCGAAGAAGCTCGTGAAGGAAAATTGGATCCAGTCATCGGACGTAATAAAGAAATTCAAGAAACTGCTGAAATCTTGTCACGTCGTACCAAGAACAACCCTGTCCTTGTAGGGGATGCCGGTGTTGGTAAAACAGCAGTTGTAGAAGGTTTGGCACAAGCTATTGTGAACGGAGATGTTCCAGCTGCTATCAAGAACAAAGAAATCATCTCGATTGATATTTCTGGTCTAGAAGCTGGTACGCAATACCGTGGTAGCTTTGAAGAAAATATTCAAAATCTGATCCAAGAAGTCAAGGCTATGGGAAATGTTATTCTCTTCTTTGATGAAATCCATCAAATCCTTGGTGCAGGTAGCACAGGTGATGGTCAAGGATCTAAAGGTCTTGCGGATATCATCAAACCTGCTCTTTCACGTGGGGAATTGACAGTCATTGGGGCAACTACTCAAGATGAATACCGTAACACCATCTTGAAGAATGCAGCTCTTGCTCGTCGTTTCAACGAAGTGAAAGTCAATGCTCCATCAGCTGAAGATACTTTCAAGATTCTCCAAGGGATCCGTGATCTTTATGAAAAACACCACAATGTCATCTTGCCAGATGAAGTTTTGAAAGCAGCGGTTGATTATTCGATCCAATACATTCCACAACGTAGCTTGCCTGATAAGGCCATTGACTTGGTCGATGTGACAGCTGCTCACTTGGCAGCCCAACATCCAGTAACAGATGTCCATGCTGTGGAACATGAAATTGAAGAAGAAAAAACCAAACAAGAAGAAGCTGCGGCTAAAGAAGATTACGAAGCAGCTTTGAAAGCAAAAGTTCGTATCGAAGAACTTGAAAAGAAAATTGAAAACCATACGGAAGACCATAAAGTAACAGCAACAATCAACGATGTGGCTGAATCTGTAGAACGGATGACGGGTATTCCAGTGTCACAAATGGGTGCAACTGATATCGAACGTTTGAAAGATATGGGTCACCGTTTGCAAACTAAGGTTATCGGTCAAGATAAAGCCGTTGAAGCAGTGGCACGTGCTATCCGTCGGAACCGTGCAGGATTTGACGAAGGGAACCGTCCAATCGGTAGCTTCCTCTTTGTAGGTCCTACTGGTGTCGGTAAGACTGAGTTGGCTAAACAATTGGCTCTAGATATGTTCGGTACCAAAGATGCCATCATCCGTTTGGACATGTCAGAATACAGCGACCGCACAGCCGTTTCTAAATTGATTGGTACAACAGCTGGTTATGTTGGTTACGATGACAATAGCAATACCTTGACAGAACGTGTTCGCCGTAACCCATACTCAATCGTTCTTCTCGACGAAATTGAAAAGGCGGACCCTCAAGTGATCACACTTCTCCTCCAAGTTTTGGATGATGGTCGTTTGACAGATGGTCAAGGGAACACGGTCAACTTCAAGAACACTGTGATTATCGCCACTTCAAACGCTGGCTTTGGTTACGAAGCCAACTTGACAGAAGATGCGGATAAACCAGAACTCATGGATCGTTTGAAACCTTACTTCCGTCCAGAATTCTTGAACCGTTTCAACGCTGTCATTGAATTCTCACACTTGAGCAAGGAAGACCTTTCTAAGATTGTTGATTTGATGTTGGTAGATGTCAATAAGACCCTTTCTAAGAAAGAAATCGACTTAGCAGTGAGCGATGCAGCTAAAGAATACATGACTGAAGAAGGTTATGATGAAGTGATGGGTGTTCGTCCACTCCGTCGGGTAGTTGAACAACAAATCCGTGACAAAGTCACAGACTTCCACTTGGATAACTTGGATGCCAAACATCTCGAAGCAGACATGGAAGATGGTGTCCTTGTGATCAGAGAAAAAGACACAAAGAAGGAAGAAAACGCTGATAAACAAGCAGATTAAGGCGAATTAGTTTGTGAAAAATAGAGACTGCTATCATATAGCAGTCTTTATTTTTTCTTCCCACCTGGGGGAAATTATTCGCCGTATAAGGCCAAAATCCTCCTATTTGAGCTAAAAAAACATCAATAATTAGTGAAATTAATCCAATTTGAGCAAAATTATTAATAAATAAAGAAAATAAGTATATAATCTATACAAGAATAAAATTTGAGGAATGGAAGTAAGATGAGCAATACAATTGATATCTACTCAACTCCCGAATACAGAAAAGTGGAAGCCGTTGTTCAACTGATGGTTGACGGTCGCTTGACGAGCTATCGTGTCGCAACTGAAACAAACATCAGCAAAATGAGCTTGGCGACTTTGACGAAGGGAACGAGTAAAATCAAAAATATTACCTATCAAACGGCTTTGGCCTTGATTGATTGGTATGATGAGAATCATGAAAAGTATGGCATTACGATTGACTAGTCAGTAGCCCACTTTTCGTGGTTTTTTTCTTTTTCATCAAAACTTGCCTCCTCTCTGAGACTGAGGTCTGATTTTGCTTGAAGAGGATGGGGAAACTTGAAAAGACGGGCGAAATTTGATATAGTGTAGCATATATGAAAATTAAAGGAGAAACATATGCAAGGCGGAAGTTTGCTAATTATGCTCGTTCTTATGGTCGGTTTGATGTACTTCATGAGCCGTAGCCAAAAGAAACAGTACCAAAAACGGATGGAAAGTTTGAATAAACTTCAAAAAGGAAATGAAGTCATCACGATTGGTGGCTTGTACGGAACCATCGATGAAGTCGATACAGACCGCAAGACGGTTGTCTTGGATGTTGATGGTGTCTACCTGACCTTTGAATTGGGAGCGATCAAAACAGTTCTTCCTGTATCAGAAGGAATCTCAGCCGCTGCTACAGAAGGTGCTAGCTCAGATGCCGATTCAGCCATCGAAGAATAATCATCAAAGAAGAGGCAAAGGCCTCTTTTTTGGTGGGCAAATAGGACGATGTGATGAAGGAAAGCCTTGCTGGTTCAAAAAAGAGGCCAGAGTCCCTATTTTATGGGGATTTATGGTATAATGAAGCGATAAATATTGAAATAGGTAGAAAAACATGTTTCGTTTTAAGAAAAAAGAAAAAATCGAGATACCTTTAGAAGTCCCGAAACACATTGGGATCATTATGGATGGCAATGGTCGCTGGGCGAAAAAGCGGATGCAACCGCGCGTCTTCGGTCATAAGGCGGGGATGGAAGCTCTCCAAGAAGTGACGATTGCAGCAAAAAATATGGGGGTTCAGGTCTTGACTGTCTATGCCTTTTCTACGGAAAACTGGACACGCCCTGAAGATGAAGTCAAGTTCATCATGCACTTACCGGTCGAATTTTATGATCGTTTTGTCCCCGAATTGCATCGCAACAATGTCAAGATTCAAATGATCGGTGATACCAAGAAATTACCAAAAGAAACGCTGGAGGCTTTGGAAAGAGCAGAAGCGATGACCCATCTCAATACAGGCTTGATCCTGAATTTCGCGCTCAATTATGGTGGACGTGCTGAGATCACTCAGGCCGTGAAGCAGATCGCCCAAGAAGTCTTGGATGCGAAGTTTAGCCCAGAAGATATCACAGAAGAGATGATCGCAGATTCTCTCTATACCGAGAGTTTGCCACGCGTCCTAAGGGATCCGGATTTGATTATCCGTACCAGCGGAGAGATCCGTTTGAGTAATTTCCTTCCTTGGCAGGCTGCTTATAGTGAGTTGTATTTCACAGATGTGATGTGGCCAGATTTTGGAGAGGAAGCACTACGAAGTGCCATAGTAGAATATAGCCATCGCCATCGGAGATTTGGTGGTGTTTAGGAGAAGATGATGACGAAAGATTTACAAAAACGTGTGATTTTTGGAGGAATTGCCCTGCTCTTTTTCATTCCAACAGTAATGGTTGGAGGAGTGTTCTTCCAGATTGTGATTGGCTTGATCGCCATGCTAGGGGTTCATGAATTGCTCAAGATGAAGGGGCTTGAGACAGCGACTTTTGAAGGAGCGCTGGCCATGTTAGCGGCCTTCGTCCTGACTTTGCCGATCGAGGACTACCTCCCTTACCTTCCAGCAGATGGCAATATGATTGCCTATGGTCTGGTTGTCTTGATTCTCATGGGGACAACTGTTCTTGCTCAGAATTATAATTATGAAGATGTGGTCTACCCCATTGCGTCCAGCTTTTATGTTGGACTTGGCTTCCATTCCTTAGTAGATGCGCGAATTGCTGGTATTGATAAGGTTTTGTTAGCCCTCTTTATTGTCTGGGCTACAGATTCAGGTGCTTATCTGGTAGGAAGCCGGTTTGGGAAACGCAAGCTCATGCCTGCGGTTTCTCCTAATAAAACGATTGAAGGCAGTCTTGGGGGAATCTTGTCTGCAGTAGCGGTAACTGTGATCTATATGATCGTGGATCGTTCTGTGGCGGGTGGACATGGTTTTCTTGCGATGATCTTCTTTACCATCCTCTTTAGTATTGCAGGTCAGTTTGGCGACCTCGTAGAGAGTGCGATTAAACGCCACTTCGGTGTGAAAGATTCTGGAAAATTTATTCCAGGACATGGTGGTGTTCTAGACCGCTTTGATAGTTTGATTTTTGTCTTTCCCTTGATGCATTTCTTGGGCTTATTCTAAGACAGAAGTGATAGAAAGGAAACCACATATAGAACGATGCAGTTTATTGCCTTTATTGTTATTTTTGGAGTGATCGTTCTCGTTCACGAGTTTGGTCATTTCTATTTTGCAAAAAAATCGGGCATCCTGGTGCGAGAATTCTCGATCGGGATGGGTCCCAAGATCTTTGCCCATATTGGTCAAGATGGAACAGCCTATACGATTCGCATTCTACCTTTAGGTGGCTATGTTCGTATGGCTGGCTGGGGTGAGGACACAACTGAGATTAAAACCGGAACGCCTGTCAGCTTGACGCTAAATGAGGCTGGTAAGGTCGTCCGGATCAATCTTTCAGGAAAGAATCTGGATCAGACAGCCCTTCCCATGAATGTTACCCAGTTTGACTTTGAAGAGAAATTAGAAATCACGGGCTTGGTTCTCGATGAGACCAAGACTTATGATGTCGATCATGATGCGACTATTGTTGAGGAAGATGGGACAGAAGTGCGGATTGCGCCGAGAGATGTTCAGTATCAGAATGCCAGCATTTGGGGACGGTTGATCACCAACTTTGCGGGTCCTATGAACAACTTTATCCTCAGTATTGTCGTCTATTCACTCTTAGCCTTTATGCGCGGTGGTGCGATTGATTACTACAGCAACAATGTTCAGGTGGCACCCGATGGGGCGCTAGCTAAGGTTGGTGTTAAAAGCAATGTTCAGATCCTTCAAGTCAATAACGATACCGTTAGCAACTGGGATGAGCTGACAGATGCTGTCGAGAAAGCAACCAAGGACAGCAAGACGGCTCCTGAATTGACCCTGAAAGTCAAGACAGACGGCCAAGAAAAAGAAGTCAAAGTGAAGCCAACCAAGTCAGGGAATCGTTACTATTTGGGTGTGACAAACGGCCTCAAGACAGGTTTTGTGGATAAACTCTTGTCTGGTTTTACAGATACCTGGAATACAGCGACACGGATTTTGGGAGCTTTGAAAGATATCATTTTCCACTTTAGTCTCAATAAACTAGGTGGACCGGTTGCCATCTACAATGCCAGCTCACAAGCTGCTCAATTAGGGATTCCGGCAGTCTTATCTCTTATGGCTATGCTCTCTATTAATATTGGGATCTTCAATCTAATCCCGATTCCCGCTTTGGATGGAGGAAAAATCTTGATCAATTTGATCGAGGTCGTCCGGAGAAAGCCACTGAAACAAGAAGTAGAAACCTATATGACGCTTGCAGGTGTAGCTGTAATGGTTATTTTGATGATTGCTGTCACCTGGAATGATATTATGAAATTATTTTTGAAATAGAAAAGGATATTGTCCATGAAACAAAGTAAAATGTTGATTCCAACGCTTCGCGAAATGCCAAGCGATGCCCAAGTCATTAGCCATGCTTTGATGTTGCGTGCAGGTTATGTTCGCCAAGTATCAGCGGGGGTCTATTCTTATCTGCCCTTAGCAAATCGAGTAATTGAAAAAGCAAAAGGCATCATGCGCCAAGAATTCGAAAAAATTGGAGCAGTAGAAATGCTTGCTCCAGCCCTTTTGAGTGCGGATCTCTGGCGTGAATCTGGTCGTTACGAAACTTACGGGGAAGATCTTTATAAGTTGAAAAACCGTGAAGGCTCTGACTTTATCTTAGGTCCAACTCACGAAGAAACCTTTACCGCTATTGTGCGCGACTCAGTAAAATCTTACAAACAATTGCCGTTGAATCTTTACCAAATTCAACCAAAATACCGTGATGAAAAACGCCCGCGGAACGGTCTTCTTCGGACCCGTGAGTTCATCATGAAAGACGGTTATAGCTTCCATGCTAACTACGATAGCTTGGATATCACTTATGATGAATACAAGGCAGCTTATGAGCGAATCTTCACCCGCAGTGGTATCGACTACAAAGCCATCATCGGTGATGGTGGTGCTATGGGCGGAAAAGATAGCCAAGAGTTTATGGCTGTTACGCCTGCTCGTACAGACTTGGACCGTTGGGTTGTTTTAGACAAATCGGTGGCTTCCTTTGATGAGATCCCAGCAGAAGTCCAAGAAGAAATCAAAGCAGAATTGCTCAAATGGATGGTCTCTGGTGAAGATACCATTGCCTATTCAAGTGAATCAACCTATGCTGCCAACTTGGAGATGGCTACTAACGAATACAAGCCAAGTAACCGTGTCGTAGCGGAAGAAGAAGTGAAACGCGTGGAAACACCAGGTGTCAAATCGATTGATGAAGTAGCTGCATTCTTGAATGTTCCAGAAGAAGCTACTATCAAGACTTTGGTTTACATCGCAGATGGTGAGCCTGTTGTTGCCCTTCTCGTAGGTAATGATCAGCTCAATGAAGTGAAGTTGAAAAACCACCTCGGCGCAGACTTCTTTGAACCTGCAACCGAAGTGGAAGTGAAAGAATTATTGGGAGCTGATTTTGGCTCTCTCGGTCCAGTAGATCTTCCTGAAAATGTTAAGATTATCGCAGACCGCAAGGTCCAAGACAGCCGCAATGCAGTAGTCGGTGCCAATGAAACAGGCTACCACTTGACTGGTGTCAACCCAGGACGTGACTTTACTGCAGAATACGTTGATATCCGTGAAGTTCGTGAAGGCGAAATCTCACCAGATGGGAAAGGAGTCTTGAACTTTGCACGTGGGATCGAAATCGGTCACATTTTCAAACTCGGCACACGCTACTCCGCTAGCATGGGAGCAGATGTCTTGGACGAAAACGGTCGTGCGGTTCCAATCATCATGGGATGCTACGGAATCGGTGTCAGCCGTCTTCTTTCAGCCGTTATGGAGCAACATGCTCGCCTCTTTGTCAATAAGACTCCAAAAGGGGAGTACCGTTACGCTTGGGGAATTAACTTCCCTAAAGAATTGGCGCCATTTGATGTGCACTTGATTCCAGTCAATGTCAAGGATGAAGCGAGTCTTGCTTTGACCGATCGGATCGAAGAAGCCTTGGTGAATAAAGGCTACGAAGTCTTGGTGGATGACCGAAATGAACGCGCTGGTGTCAAATTCAGCGATAGTGATTTGATCGGACTTCCAATCCGCGTAACAGTTGGTAAAAAAGCAGCTGAAGGCATCGTTGAAGTGAAAATCAAAGCGACAGGAGATACCATCGAAGTTCATGCGGACAATCTCCTTGAAACTCTTTCAATCTTGAACAAATAAGAAAAAGCTTTCTGAGCTCTCACCAGTGTGGTGATGAAACTCAGGAAGCTCTTTTTATTTTTCTTCTTTAAGGCCTTGATCTTTGAAATAGGTAAAGAGATCTTGAGGTTTGCCATTGAGGTATTTCTTGAACTCAGCTGTTTCTTCCTCCCCTTGATCCCCGTAGATGGAAGCAAACTCATCTTTCTTGATTTTTGAGAAGTCAGCTTGTAAGACCTTGGCATAGGATTGTTTATCTTTCGAAATTTGAATGCGGAAGCTAAGACCAGGCTTGCCATTTAAGCTTTTATAGATATCGCTATGTTCTAATTCTTCTTGGTAGATTTCCTTTAACTCGGAAAGATCCATGTCTTGCAAATCTGAGGAAATGGGTTCAAAACTAAGAAAAGTAAAAGAGACAATTTCATCTTTTTTGTAGCCGATTTGAATTTTGTTTTGATGGTGATCGTTAAGTTCTGTGGAGAAAGTTTTGGTTCGAACGTTCTCTTCTTTTTCTTTTTTCACTTGGGAAGTGCTTTGGCTAGATGTTGTTGAAGCTTTTCCTTTTTCTGCTTGGCCCTGGCTACATGCAGTGAGGGCTAGGAGGCAGATAGAGGTCAATAATATTTTTTTCATAGAAACTCCTTATAGGTTAATGGTGTTCGATCTTGTATGAAACAAGTTTTGAACAGGTTTCATTATACCATAAAAGTTTTAAAAATGAAAAAATATACAAAAATCTTCAAAATTTGCTTTTAAAAACACCTAAAATCAACAATTTTTATCTATGTGTTGAGTTAATGTAAAAGGACAGAGTGTCTTCTTTTCTTTCCAGAAATAATACTAGTTGGAGACTACTGGGGCAAGGAATTCAGAAAATATATTACAGGTTTGTGACAAAATGTTACACAATTGTAACAAAGTTACAATGTTTTATCAGTTAGCCCTCTAAACTTGACATTCTGGCAATATTTCATTAAGATATTTTTAAGTAAATAATACAAAAAGGGAGCAAAAGGTAAAATATACAGTTATCTGGCATTTTACTAATTCGTACTAAAATGTATTGTTTATGAAAAAAAATATAAGGGTATCAGCCCAAAAGGAGAAACATATGGCTCAAATTAAATTAACTCCAGAAGAACTACGTCAATCAGCACAACGCTATGCACAAGGTTCTCAAGAAATCGATCAAATCCTTAACACTTTGACTCATGAACAACAAGTCATCGACGCAAACTGGGATGGATCTGCATTTGATAGCTTTGAAGCACAATTCAACGAATTGTCTCCAAAAATCAAACAATTCGCTCAATTGTTGGAAGACATCAACGCTCAATTGATCAAAGTTGCTGATATCGTTGAACAAACTGACCAAGATATCGCTGCACAAATCCACTAAGATAGTCTTGGAGGTGATCTTACTTCTTGTAGGTAGATCACCCTTTTGTCTTTTGATATATAGAAAATAGGGGTTAGATTCTTAATTCCTAACCCCTATTTTGTATCTATGAATTAGAAAAAGGAAAAGGTATGGAAGTTAAAAATAAAAAATGGTTAAAATACATCGGTCAGAGTGCGGTTGTGCTCCTTTTGATGGGATCTGTCGTGGGTCTTTATACGACGGTTCAAAAGGACCAAAAGCAAAACGAAGCCAAGACTGTGCAAACGACAGAAAACACCAAGCTCAATATTGCGGTTGTCAATGAAGACAAGGCGGTCAAACTGAATGATAAAGAATACAACCTTGGGGCTAGCTATGTAAAGAATATCGAGCGGGATAATTCGCAAAACTGGTCTGTACTCCCTCGTGGAGCTGCTGAGTCAGGGCTTGCAGATGGCAAGTACCAGTTGATGATCGTTATTCCAAGTGATTTCTCAGAGAAGGTCTTGGAAGTGAACGCGGTTAATGCAGAGAAGACAACGGTGACGTATAAGGTCAATGCGGCTGGAAATTCTCAGGTTGAGAACGAGGCTAATAAAGTCGCTAAAGATATTGTTTCAGACTTGAATAGTCAATTGGTTGATATGTATATGGTCAGCATTTTGAGCAACCTTTATACAGCTCAGAAGAACGTGGAAACAAGTAACAAGATCCAATCGACCAACATTGGTTCATACCGGAGTAACTTATTGGCTTCAGCTTTAGATTCGAAGAATATCTTTCCAAGTCTCTATAGCTTGTCTACGTCATCTGTTGAGTCGAACAATGCCTTGAAGACAGTCCTTGAGTCTTATACACAGGCTTTTGATCAATTGACCCAATCTCAGGATCAGTACGGTCAAAACTTCGACACATTGATCAAACAACGCTCTGAGGACAAGATCAGTCATGAAGAGTTCATGAACCAGCTGATGTCTATGAACCAGTCTGTTGTCAGTGAAAAGACCCAAGAGTTGTATAAGAATCTACAACAAAACCAAGAAGCAATTACCAAACAATTGAGTCAACCAACTGAAACAGAAGGAGATGCTTCAGGTACCAAGACCTATGCAGGCTTGACAAAAGATGTGAATGATCGTGTGGCAGACCTCGAAAAAGGGATCAAGGCAGAACGCGACAAATTAGATGAGCACGAAAAGAACATCGAGTCTTCTGTAAAAGAGAAGATCCTTGACTACTATGGTCTAAAAGAAGGAGACAAAGTCACTCTTCATACCTTGCTTGGAAAGCCAAAAATCGAAACTATCAGCAAGGCTCGAGATAAAGCGGATGATGACATTCGTCAAGCAATTGAAAAACTTCCGTCTTTAGATCCTGCTAGTCTGAATTTGAATAAGTATGGAAATCTCAACGCAGCGATTGATTTTGATAGTGCTTTTGCTGGAACGAAGGCGCAAGCAAAAGGAAATGCCGATGAATTAAAACGATTGGCTGCAGAAGTGGATGCCAAATTAACGGCAGTTGCGGATGTCCTTAATGCTAAATCTGGGAAACAGAAAGTTAGTATTCATGTCCCTGCAGGGGTCAAGGTTGATACTTGGACCTATGATGGACAGACTTATGCAGGCAGTGGTGAGCAGGAAGTCGAACTGAAAGATGGCAAACAAATTCAAATTCACCTTGTTGAAGATGGAGGAGCTATGCCAAGCGCGATTGATGTTGAAGTCCTTGTGAATGGGGTTTCTTCAACCAGTGTGACCGTATCTGCAGAAGATTTGAAAACAGCGGTTGCTAACTACGCATCGAAAGCTAGTGAAATCGCCTTGGATTATCAACGCGCAGGAGCATTGATCAATGCCTACTACCCAGAAGATGACAACCATGTTCGTCATTCACTCTATGATCCAATCGAAGATATGGATTTGACAAACGCTTTGGTCGACATCGTGAAGGCTGCTGTTTCAAGTAACATGAAGGACTACCGTAAGAGCATTGAAACGGATGAATCTGGGGATGCAACGAAGAGTGTGAAAGCCCAGTTAGATGGTACCCTTAAACAGTTGCAAGACTTGGGACCACAATTGCAGGCCAATCTTCAAGCAATCGAAAACACTAACAAAGATCTAACCCAAAATATCAATGATCAATTGACGCAATATGCAGATCTTCAAAAACGTTTAGAAGAGATCTCAAAAGCGCAAGAAACAGTGACACAGGCTCAAACCAAGACCGATGCAGATTTGTCAGCTCTTGGTTCTGAATACACGTCATTATTGAGCTCGACAGAAGGCGTTAAGAGCTCATCTCGTAGCAATGTAGAAGCGGCTAACTCTACCAATGAAATCTTTAGTCAATTGAACAAAGAATTGGAAAAAGCTCAAGGCAATACAGAGAAATTGTCTAGCAATGCCGAGAGCTTGATGGGTGAATTCGACAAGGAATTGTCTGAAAACGGGAACTTCGTCGAAGCCTTTCGTAAAGTCTTCAACAATGCCTATGAAAACGGAGTACCGAATGAAGTCTTGCTCGACTTCTTGTCAAATCCAGTTGCAGAGAAATCGTCTTCTGTGAAAGCAACCATCAACGTCTACCGTCCATTTATCTGGATCTTTATGTTGGAAGTCTTGAGCCTCTTCACAGCTTATCTCTTTGCGACTCAACCAATCATTCGCAAGGTTAAGGATCGTTTCAAACTCGATCGTTTGCAAGAATCAGATCTCTTGTCTGTCGGTGTTCTTGTGGGACTTTCTCTCATCCTTGGACTGGTGATCGGAATGATTTCAAGTATTCAACTCTCTGTTGGTCGTGAATATGTACCTTCATGGGTATTCTTAGCGGTTCTAGCAAGCTTTGTCTTGGTACAACTGCAATACCTTCTCTTGAAACACTTCCGTGTGATTGGAATGGGACTGGCCTTCTTCATGTTGATCAGCTATGTCTACCTATCAAGTGCGATCGGAACGACCGCGACCTTGTCAGGCCTTCCAGCAATGGTGAAAAATGTCAACCTCCTTTCTATTTTAGAAGGACAGTTTGCGGGTTACTTTGATGGACAAACAGCCGGTATCGGCGTCTTCTTCGGATTGTTGGTCTTCTTCGGCCTTTTGGCAGTTGCCAATATCTTCATTCCTAAGAAGTTTACTCAAACAAAGGAAATTGAATCAAGCTTATGAAAAAAATGATGTATCTTCTCTTTGTCTTTAGTCTCTTACCAGTAGCTGTTGTTTCTGCAGATGATTTTATTGATAATCGTCTGCAGGTCAACAACTCACGTCTTGAGACAGAGCAGGAAAAGACACTTGGGGGCCAATTGGATGCGACTGAGTCTCTTTTCAATGAGAAGGATCAGAAAAAATTAGCAGATGAAAAACGCAAGCAAGAGAAACAATTGACCGATTCAGACGGCCAGTTGTTTTCTGCTATAAAGGGAAAGAAAAAAACGGGGCTTGAAGCAGACCTGTTCCAGCCTGAAAATCAAAAATTATCTAAATTCGAGTCCAATGTGGAGGACAATTCGGCCAGCTTGTCGGATTTTATTCCAGCCTTGCAAATGCTGGCTTGGAGTGCCCTTCTCTTTGGAATTGCTGGCTATATTTCCTATCGAATCTATAGAAAAGAGGCCTAAATGGACCAACATATCAATGTCACCTTCCGTATGAATGGTGCAAGCCATGACCTCCGAATCCCAACACGGATGGAGGTGCGACGCTTGATTCGGGAATTGGATCAGATCTTTGGGTCTGCCATGGAGCCTAGAAGCAAGTATCAGTTGTGCGTGGTAAATAAAGGCATCTTGCTGGATGAAGGCAAGGTGGTACAAGAGTATCCGATCACGAGTGGTGATCTGATCGAGATTGAGGAGTGGTAAGGTGAAAGAAGAACAATTTACACTGGAAGAACAAGTCTTCCGTTTTGAAAAAGAAGAAACTTGCTGGCGGCTGGACCTCAAGCGTTCAGAAGTGGATAGCCAGGATTTACGCAATTTATGGATTTTGGATCTCCATCATCCCTTGTTTTTAGAGCAAAGCATGACAGCGGATCAAGACCAGATTCATCTGACCTATCAGACAGATGCGCTAGGCTTGAGTGCTGAAGAAATACAGGCATTACCGGTTTCAGACCGTCTGCGTCTAGCTATCAATGTCTTGGATTTGGCGCCAGCCTTGGAGCTTCCGGTGACCTTTATGTTGCATCCTATCAATTTGTTTGTGACCAAGGATGCGCAAGTCAAGATCGCTTATCGCGGGGTGCCGGGGATGATGGTGCCACGCAAGTGGGATCAGGTTGAATTCTTGCGTCAGGCCAAGTGCTATGCGGTCACTCTTTTCGGGGACTGGGATTTCATGGAGCTCTATCAAGGCACACTTGAATTAGAAGATCTACCTGATTTCTTGGTGGAAATCCGTGATGCCGCTAGCTTAGAAGAGATGAAAGTTCTCTTAGAGAAAGCCTACCAAGAACGCAAGGAAGAGGAAGAAAAGACCTTGACCTTGGTTTCAAGTCGTCAACACCGAATCTTTAAGTTGGCAACAATATGGCTTTCAGCTGTAGTGGCCCTCTTACTCTTGCCTTTGATCTATTTAGTCTTTTTCCAAGCACCCTTTAAAGAAAAGTTGCTTCAAGCGGATACAGCCTATCTCAAAGTAGACTACACCGGTGTGATCGATGAGTTGGAGGGAGTGGCTCCAAGCAGTCTTCCAACGACACAGAAATATGAGTTGGCGACGTCTTATTTGCAAGGCTTGAATTTCTCAGAGGACCAAAAGAAGGTCATCCTTAACAATGTTACGCTCAAGTCAGACAGCCTCTATCTCCACTACTGGATCTATATCGGCCGTCATGACTTTACCCAAGCGCTGGATACAGCCAAGCGGATCGACGATTCAGACTTGATCATCTACGCCCTTCGTAAAGAAATCAAGGCGACACGTGATAGCGAAAAACTCTCTGGTGAACAGCGCGAGAAAAAACTCTCTGAGCTTGAGGGCGAATATAAGAAATACTGGGATGCCCGCTCTAAACTCTTGGAAGCAGAGACAGATGAAACCAAAGCTTCCACTAGCAGCTCAACAACAGCTTCATCTACAGAAGGTTCCTCAACAGAAAGCTCGTCTTCTACAACTGCAAGCTCGACTGAGTCTAGCGAACACAAGGAGTAGTCTATGAAAAAACGTATCATACTCTATAAAAAAGGTTTTCGCTATGAGCTAGCGCTAGAAGAGGGAAAAACAGCGACCGTATCGAATCAAGAAACAGCTCAGATGACCCTGGCTTCGCAAGAAAAACCCCTTCATTTCCAATGGAGTCAAGGAGAAATCTTCTACCAGTATGGTGAAGACAAGGGTGTGCTTGAAAATAGCAAGATTCTTGGAGATGTGGTCTGCTACTTGGCGACAGGGGAAGTCCATACCTATGAACTGCTTGATAAGGAAGAAATTCTCGTAGCAGATGAAAAGGGTGCGGATGTGCGCTTGCACTATCCAGTACGCTTTCTCCTTGTGAAAAAAGAGCAGACTTGGACTTGTCAGCTCTTATCCGGAAAACTCTACCATAACCACAAACTCGTCAGTGAAGCGACTTTTCCACTGGCCTTTGGGGATGAACTGGCTATTGGAGATGTGACCTTTAAGCTCTATCCGGAAGAATTTGGCGTGGAAGGGGCTGTCGAAGTGAGTCCTTATCTGGTGCCGCGCTTGCATTCACGCTATGACTTCTACAAGGACTATCCAGAGTACCACCGGTCTCCGCGGATCATCTACCGGAGTTCGGAAGACAAGATCTTGATCAATCCTCCAGGAGCGGAGCCTCAAAAGCCATCGGATGAACTCTTGAAGTTGATCATGCCACCCCTCATCATGGTTGGGGTGACCCTCTTGATCACCATTTTCCAACCGCGGGGTCTCTATATCATCGCGACGGTATCCATGTCTGTGGTCAGTGTGATCTTTTCGGTCCAAGGCTTCTTCAAGAATCGTAAGAAATACAAAG
Organism: Streptococcus parasanguinis; assembly: GCA_905188195.1. GTDB lineage: Bacteria > Bacillota > Bacilli > Lactobacillales > Streptococcaceae > Streptococcus > Streptococcus parasanguinis_P. The sequence goes on from CAJJKY010000001.1 coordinate 99,745, forward strand.
AAGACAAGAAAGAGCGCGTGGAGCTCTACCATCTCTATCTCAAGGATAAGGCCAAGGACTTGGAACAGCTATCTCGGAAGCAGCGAGAAGGCATGTTTTACCATTTCCCAGCGATCGAAGACTTGACCAAGATGGTCAAACGCTATGACTCGCGGATCTACGAAAAAACACCGCTTCATTTTGACTTTTTGGCCTATCGTTTGGGCTTGGGCAAGGTTCCAACCAGCTATGAGCTCAAATATGGTCAGGAAGAACGCAGTGGGAAGAAAGATGCCTTGGAAGAAGAAGGCTATGCCCTTTTCCAAGCTCATCAAAAAATCGACAATCTTCCGATTGTAGCCAGCCTTAATCGGGGACCTGTAGGGTACGTCGGCCCTCGTCCCATCGTGCTCGAGCAGTTGCAACTCCTCGTTGCCCAATTAGCTGTCTTTCACTCTTACCATGATCTGACCATTATTCCGATCATTCCAGAAGAAGAAAAAGAAAGCTGGGATTGGATGCGCTGGTTGCCTCATGCGACCCTGCAAGACATGAATGTCCGTAGCTTCGTCTACAATCAGCGGACACGCGATCAGGTCTTGAACAGTCTCAACCAGATCCTCAAGCTCCGCAAGGCGCAAAAAGAGGAAGAAAAAGCTAATGATACCAAGATCTTCCACCCTCACTATGTGGTCCTCATCACTGATGAAACCTTGATTTTGGACCATGTCATCATGGAGTTCTTCCGTGAGGATCCGACAGAGCTCGGCTGCTCCATTATCTATGTGGCAGACGTGCTCTCATCACTTTCTGAAAATATCCAAACTGTTATCTCCATCAAGGACCGCAACCAAGGGCAATTGCTCTTGCAAGAAGGGGTTCTTCGTGAGCTTGACTTCCAATTGGATCACTTCCCTGAAGGTTATGACAAGGAAGCCATCTCACGTGGCCTTGCCCCTCTTAAGCATATCCAACAGCTCAAGAGCTCAATTCCGGACTCGGTGACTTTCCTTGAAATGTACCAGGCGGAAACTTTTAATGACCTCAAGGTCTTGAGTCGTTGGGAGAGCCATGCCCCTTACCAAAGTTTGGCTGTGCCGATCGGTCTGCGCGGGAAGGACGATTTGGTTTACCTCAATCTCCATGAAAAAGCTCATGGACCACACGGTTTGATCGCAGGGACAACTGGTTCTGGTAAGTCTGAAACCATTCAGTCTTATATCCTGAGCCTTGCTGTCAACTTCCACCCACATGATGTGGCTTTCCTCCTCATCGACTATAAGGGTGGGGGAATGGCCAACCTCTTCAAGGATCTGCCCCACTTGCTTGGGACCATCACCAACTTGGATGGCGCCCAGTCCATGCGGGCCCTAGCCTCTATCAATGCGGAGATCCATCGTCGGGAGCGGCTCTTTGGCCAATATGGGGTCAACCATATCAACCAATACCAAAAGAAATTTAAACTCGGTGAAGCGACCGAACCGCTTCCTCACCTCTTCTTGATCAGTGATGAGTTCGCTGAGCTCAAGGTTAACCAACCAGACTTCATCAAGGAATTGGTCTCTATCGCGCGTGTCGGGCGTTCCCTCGGGGTGCACTTGATCCTTGCGACGCAAAAACCTTCTGGGGTCGTGGATGACCAGATCTGGTCCAACTCCCGCTTCAAGCTAGCCCTCAAGGTGGCTGACCGTGGAGACTCCATGGAGATGCTGCGGACGGCAGATGCGGCTGAAATCACCCAGACCGGTCGTGCCTACCTCCAAGTGGGGAACAACGAAGTCTATGAACTCTTCCAAACCGCTTGGTCTGGAGCAGACTACCAGCCTGAGAAGGACCAGCTAGGGATCGAAGACCATACCATCTACTTGATCAATGAACTGGGCCAATACGAAGTCCTCAACCAAGACCTATCCGGTCTGGATATGGCAGAAGAAATCAAGGAAGTGCCGACAGAGCTGGATGTCATCGTGCAGGAAATCAATCACTTGCACCAAGAAGAAGGCATCGCAGCTGTGGCCCAACCATGGTTGCCACCCCTCAAGGAGCGGATCACGCTGGATGAGCTGGACAAGGTCGTGCCGATCGAGGCTTGGCAAAAACGGACAGCTCCAAGTGTCCTGATCGGGGTCGCCGATATCCCGCAAGCGCAAAAGCAAGAAGCAGTCGCCATCGATCTATCTAAAGATGGGAATATCCTCCTTTACGGAAGTCCAGGTACAGGAAAGACCACGTTCCTACAGACAGTCGCCATGGATCTGGCCCGCAAGCAGAGTCCGGAAAATCTGACCATGTACCTGCTGGATTTCGGAACCAATGGTCTAGCACCCTTGACTCAACTGCCACATGTGGCCGATAGCCTCCTGCTCGATCAGACGGAAAAAATCCAGAAATTCATCCGGATCATCAACCGCGAGTTGGATCGCCGCAAGAAGCTCCTGTCTGAGCATGGGGTCGGCACCATCGCCCTCTACCGTGAAGTGACCGGCAAGCAAGAGCCGACCATGGTCATCTTGATGGATAGCTATGAGTCCATGAAGGACGAGCCTTATGAGCAAGATCTCTTCAAGCTCTTCATGCGGATCTCTCGTGAAGGTCTCAGCATTGGCGTGCACCTGATCATCACAGCTAGCCGTCAGAACAACCTACGGGCTCAGCTCTATTCAAACTTCAAGCACCAGCTGACCTTGCCACAAAATGATATCTCTGAAGTCCGCGGTATCGTGGGAGCAACCCCACTGGCGTCTACCATGGAAGACATCAAGGGGCGGGCCCTCATGAAACGTGACGAAGTCGATGTCGTCCAGTTCGCCCTACCCGTCGCAGGGGATAATGATATCCAAATCATCAACAACCTCCGCGACCAAGTCCAAAACCTCAAAGAGATGTGGACAGGCCGCACCCCAGCAGGTATCCCAATGGTACCAGATGAGTTGACAGAAGCAGCCTTCTATGGACGTGAGGATGTAGCAACTTTGTTGGATGAAGGAAAAGTCCCACTCGGATTGGATCTGGAGACTGTTGAGCCTGTAACATGGGATCTCAAGAAAGGCAACCTTCTCTATCTGACAGACAAGGAAGAGCAGATGACACAATTCGTTAAACAAATTGCTCGTAGCAAGCAAAAGGTGATTGTGTTGGCGCCAGCCTATAATGAACTGCCAGAGATGGAAGGTGTGACGATTCTCTCTACGAAGGAAGACTATGTAGCTGGAATCAAGAAAATGGAAGAAAATATCCAATTGAGATTGGAACAGCAGAAATCACAACATGAAGCAACGATTGTACTATACAATCAGCTAGAACTTATGAATGATCTAAGTATGGATCTGCAATCTAGTCTGAACTATGTCCTTGAAAAAGGAGCGCGTGCGGGCTATGCTACAGTAGCCATGAGTGGTAGTCAGTTGAATCGAAAAATTGACGAAGTATCAAAATCTATCAAACTCTATAAACAAGCGATCGTGGCCATGCGGATTACAGACCAAAGTGTCCTAAATGTTATCAATCGATCAGTCCGTGAAGAACCACTTGATAGCCAGGTAAACTACTATGTAGAAGATGGATTTGTAAGAAAAGTGAAAGTATTAATGAAATAGAAGGGGATGAAGTATGGGAAAAGCAGCATTGCAAGCAGACTTAAATAGATGTCTTGGGCAACTGTCAGAAGTAAATGGGAAACTTGGGAAATTAAGAGCAGCATTATCTAATCTACAAGGAGTTTCAACAGCAATAGAGTATGTTTTAGTCAGTCCAGAAAATATTAAGTCTAGTTATCATCTTGCTGGTCATCCATATGATGAAGAAGCACAAACAGAAAAAAACACAGTGGATAAGACTGTGGAAAAATACGATGAGTATAAACTGAATATGATTTCTAGATTGAGTAGTAAAATTAGTAGTTTAGAATCTGAAGCAGCATCTTTAAGAAGTGGTATAAATATGTTGAGTCAAGCAATTGCTAGAGCGAAGGAGGATTAGTATGAGTGATGATGTGATTAAAGTACATGACTTACCAGGGATTGCTCAATATAGTGAGTCGATAAAACAGTTTTCTCAATCTTTAACAACGGCGACACAGGATACAGCTAGAACATTTAACGTTAAAATAGAAGGATCCGAAGGGGAAGCGATTGCAGCCTTTTTAGGACAACTAAACACTTTACAGAATCAGGTTTTCAACCAGATCCCAGCTTTTTTAAATAAATATTCTGCTAATGTTGGGAAATTCAGCTCAGCGGTGTCAGGAGGAGGGTTCACAAAAGAAGCTTGGACAAGCGAGTCTGGTTTATCGACTGTTCAATCAAAATTGACTGGCGAACAAGTGGATAAAGTGTCAGAAGTGGATCAAAAATTGCAATCTGCATTAAATATTGCTACTGATGCATTAGATGAACCTGAAATTAGTATTTCTTCCGTAAAGAGTGGAGCGATTCTGAGCTTAAACGCAAGTTCATTAACTAGACAGGCGACACATGAACCTTTTCAACTTGCGCATGATCTGTTTAATAAAGATCTTCAAACAACAATTGAAGAAGTTTCTGCATTAAGAAATGTTGTAAATCGGATGAAAATCTTGTTAAACGTATCTCCTAAAGCAGTTTTTGGAGTCATCTCTCGTGGTCAGCCATATTTTATGGAATTTGTAAGTAACATAGATGAGGCGAAAGCAATTACAGCTGTTTATGGTGGAAATATTGATGAATTAAATAATGTTAACTTTGATAAAATTAGTGGTGTTGTATTATTAATAATGTCTGATGGCGTAGCTAAATGGGTTGAGGATAAATCAAGTGATAAGTTAAATTCATTTTTTAACATTATTGGGAAGATGGAGCAGAAAGATAGTAGTAATATACTTTCACGAATGGTTGAAGCTCAAAATAATTTAGCTATATCAAACCAGTTGGAAATGGACATAGAAAATAGTAGCAATGGTAAAACATCCAAATTTAAATCTTTGAAGAAAAAAGAAACAGCATTAAATGAACTTATTGGTATCACTAGGGGATTGTATATTGTTGAATTTGGAAAGGGTACTACTAAAGTAAGACCTGGAACAATGGAGACAGAAGTTCCTTACACTCAGACAATTGAGTTTAAGTTTAAAAATTCAGGTGAAATTGAATTTACGACGATTGACTCGTTTATGGGTGCGAGACGAACATATTCTAGTGACTTCCTTCAAGATACAAAGACATTGAATAATGAGAAGTATAAAATAAGATTTGCTGAAATTGAACAACAAAGGAGAGATGCAGGATTAGAATTTGCTAAGAATCTTAGTTTAGCTTTTGTAGATGGTTATGTTACAGTAGCAGCTCCCGAGGCTAAGTTCGTATTTGATGCACTTAAAACTATCTCATCAGGTGATTACTATGGAGGTGTTAATAAGTTAGTACCTGAAAATGTCAATGGAATAAAAGCAACCAATGCTGGATTAGCAGCTATTTTGAAAAGTACTATTGATTTTTCTAAGACTACAAAAAACTTAAATGAGGATGAGCGAAAAGTTCTATTTGAATTCAAAAATAATATCTTAAATAGAGGTGCATGGGTGTTTAAACATCATGGAACAGTAGAGATATCAGCAGATACTTACTATCAATTCAATGTAACTCAGAAAAAAAAGGAATTAGATACTCAAGGTATTACAGGATACATAAAAAAGACTGCTGGAGGCAACGAAGAGGAGTATCAGAAAAAAATTGATCAGTTTAGAAAAATATTAGAAACAAAATATGAGAGTGATGATTTTAATAAGAGAACTGGAAAATATGAAATGAAAAGCTACAGTCCAGAGGTTATCAAATATATACTTGGTGAACAAGATCTAAAGAGTGAAAATTATTTAACTTTTGAAAAGCTTAATAAAGAACAGACAAAAGAACTTGAACACGCTATTAAAGATCTAGATAATTTGTATAATGATAATTCTAATGGTTCTAAATTCTATAATTACTTAGATAAAAAGTATGATAACTACTAAAATAAGAAGGTGTGAGGGATGAAAAAAATTTTTAAGAGTAAATTAATTTATTTGGGACTATTTACGATTATCTTTATAGCTATATTATTTGTTAAACATTCATTTGATAAAAATAAATTATCTCAATATAAGTATTGGATTGCTGATACAGAAATCACAGATTATGAATTTCTTGAAAATGGAGACGCAATCAGTGTTTCATGGGCTGCGAAAAAGAAAGTGACAGATGAATTAAGAAATCTAGGAGATAAAGTTAAGACAGGCGGACCGGGGCATGCTGTAGGAAAAAAGTTTATTATTTCTCAAGGTGCGAAATTGAATTCCGAACCGTCAAGAGATATAACGCATAATAACTTTCCTTATTTGAATCGAAATATACCTAAGGATGGGGAATATTGGCATATTAACGTTTATGATACCTCAAATTCTAAATTAATAAAGAAAGAATTGGATGTATTTAAAATAACTCGAGAATTTAACAAAAATTATTTTCCGCTGTTTATATCTAACTCTCAGAAAATAATCGTTGATGGAGAAAATGAGTATATAACTTTAATAGTTGGTAAAATTGGAGATAAATCTTTTCAGGAACAAAAATTAATTAATTTGAAAACAGGTAAAATAATAGATAATCGAAATGATAAAATTAAAACTAACTCTCTAAGTGTTGGTGTTGAATGGCTGGAATCTTTTTCTAAGTTATTTAAAACTAATGGGTTTGATGTTAAAGATAATACATTCCATTTTTGGAACGTAGGAAATAACTGGCTCCTAGATACAAAGTATCCAAAAACAAGAAAACTATTATTGAATAATATAGATAACAATTTTATTTATGTTCTCAATCCTAAAAATAGATTAGAAACAACTCTTAATGTTATTAAATTGGCATTTCCATCTGGCACAAATATTTTTAAAGATATCACGATACCGGCAGAAAACTCTATAGATAACAAAGAACATGTTGTTCAAAGTGAAGAGGAGTTTTTAAAATATTATAAAATTATAGGAAGATAATTATGGGAAGAAAACGAATATTACCAGAGCATATAAAGAGTATTCAAACTAGTTTTGATGATTTGAGTGGTCGTTTAGAAGATAAGAGTGAATCATTAATAGAATCGTCTGCCACTCAAAATTTCTCTTCAGCAACGAATGAAGTAAAAACATTAGCTAAAGATTTAGTACCTATCATTCAGTCATTTGATGAGTATTTGAATGCTGTCGCTGATGAATTTTCAAGAGTTGATAATGAAATGGGACATGTTATAGATGGAGGGATGTTACAGCAATTTGCTAATGATAAAAGTGATACTGAAATGCTAGAAAAACAACATATAAGTCTGAAAAAACTTGATTTATATAATTCACAATTCAACGATTTTCCTGCCTAGCTCAACCTATTTTATGAAAGAGTAGTTATTTCTGAAGGCAATTACATCGAGTGAGAAGTTTTATACCTGAAAAATCAGGATACCAAAAAGTATTGTCAAAAAATGGATGAGTTTTTAGTGATTTCGGCTATTGGAGGTTCTCCTATCAATGGAAAAACAAAATAAACAACAAGAGAAGTTGGACCTACTCTATAAGGATCAGATGAGGTTGGACCTTCAGTTAGAGGATAATCAAGATGAGCAAAAGGCGATTCGTCAGTTGCGTGACGATCTTGAGTATTCTCAAGGGGATGCTCTCTATCAGCTCAACGACCTACTCTTGATGGGGGTGACACCTTCTCATCGCTCCTTTTATATTCAACTACTTGAACAGATGGATGCGACAACTAGAAAAATCTTTTTGGATTTAGACGAGCAGGAATTGCAACTAAAACAGCAGTATCGTGAGACAGAACGTCAGCTTGAAATAGTTCAAAAGAAACGCTCCCACCTCTTAAATGAGTTGGCTGAAAAAGAAGAGAAGCAAAAGAGATATTAGAGAGAACCACCTGGTTCTCTCTTTTTCATCCTATTAACTCTCTCCAATTAGTAATTGATTTGATTTTCAAAGTAATTTCAGGTATGATAGTAAGGTAATATTTTTTAGTGGTATTTGTTTTTCGCTTAAGTAAATGAAGAAAGAAAATAACATTTAATAATATTATGGTATTGGATGAGTGAGATCTCTTTAATAATCTGATCTCAGTCCGAGCAAAAGGAAAAGTTGACATCAAACAAAATAGAACGAATGATAAAATGTTCCTAACTTTATAGAGTTTTATGTAACCACTCATGTGACTTTGCCATAAATGAGGTAAAAGCTCCAAGGAAAGACCGAGTTTCGTATTTGGCTTGTTTGATGAAGATTTATTTTTTAAATCTGACGACTTTTCAACAGTAGACAATGAAACAGGATGTGCAATAAGTAGAGGTTCGCGTCAGCAATTTATTATTGGCAATAGAGAATAATAAATAGGTCAATAAAGACTTGATTTATATGATTTACCATTTAATGATTTCTCTACCAAACACTCCTCTTCAATGAAAGGACAGTAATTTTCTATGGCGATTCAATCAAATGATACAGTTCATTCCTATGCGGATAGTATTGTGTCTGCGTCAAACTCTGTGAGTTCTGCTACTGGAACAAAAGATGACGGCAATGTTTATCAAGGTCAGGCAGGAATGTCAAGCAATATTGATAATGATAAAAATATAGGTGAGCAGGCAAAAGAGAGGGCTATCGACTTTATTCAAGTGCTTCATGGAATTCATGCAGAGTTCCAGACGACAGATGCTTCGATTGCAGGATATATCAATAGTCATACAGGGACAGGAAGCGAAGCACTGTATAGTTCGGCAAAGCATTGAGAAAGGAAGAGATAGATGGTTAAAGTAAACTACGGTGCCCTTCAGATGATGTCCTCTACAACTTCAAGCGCTTCCCAAGCGCGTGTAGCAGGCTACCAGCAACTGATCAGTGCCTTTAGTACATTTAGTGGCTCATATGAACTACAAGGAGATGGATATGATGCTGCGCGGACTTATGCGTCAGGAATTATGGTTTCCTATTATCAAGCTTGTATCTTATATTCTGAAGCTGTCGCAGACGCTGCAGACTACCTTGCTGACACCTATACAGCGCTATGTGGTTCAGAGAGTTTGGATGAGGAGGAGCTCCAAACTGAAATTAATAACGCAACTAGAGGGAGTATGCAAGTTAGCTCTTCTATTGCAAGTTTTGAACGAAGAGAAAAACTCACTGATACACAGAAAGCTTCATTAGAATCATTACGTAAACAAGCATCTGAACTGGATGAACAAATTAGAGTAGCTACTGAGAAATTAGAGCACTTAAGAGCCTTTGATACTGCTTCTGCTTCAGCCTGCACCGCAGCAAATGATGCTGCGGCAACAATCGCTTCTGCAGAACATACTCTAGGTGTCTCTTTTGGTGCTAGAACTTTTGAATGTACAACAAGTACGGATTGGGCTACCACTGTTGCAACAAAATGGGAAGCTCGTGCAGTTAACCTACAAGAATCCTATGATAAGGCTCTTCAGAAATTATATAACGGAGAGGAGCTAACAGAATCGGATCTTACAGCAATTGAACGGTATAATAGTGAGTATCCAGGAGTGGTAGATCAGGAAATTTTACAATATACCAAAGAAGTGCGCTCTTTAAAAGCTGAGGAGATGCGTTATAGAGTAGTTGTAGATAAAGTTGTTGAAGGAAAACAATTAACTAGTGACGAAAGAAAGTTTGCCAAGGAATTTGCAGCTAAATATCCTGATTTAGAAATAAATACGGTTATATTGAGTACAGTAGAGAGACAGGAAAATTATAAGAAGATTATTGAAAAAGCAAATAAGGGCAAAGAATTAAATGCAGGAGAGCTTGACTTTTTAATAAATTATTATAAAGATTATCCAGATGTTTCAGTACCGAAATCAGTATCTAAATCTTTGAAAAATCGAAAGTTTGAAAATAAAATTAGTCAGTCAAGCCTTGCAAATTTAGAAGAAAGCTATGGATATGCTGTGAAAAACTACGAACGCTATCTTAATACTGGTCAGTATGTATATACAAAAGGCGGTGTTACTCTACAAGAAGCGGCATATATTTATAGAATTTATAACCTTAAAAAGTCTAGTGGAGAGGACACTTTACAAGAAAGAACAGATAAAAAGAAAATGTTTGCAAATCTTCGAGCATCGGATAAAAAGAAGATTGATTCAAAAACATTAGCGGAGCTTAGTTCAGAACATATTGAATTTATGACTGGTCGTACATCTATTGAGTTCGATTATATTTTTGGATCAGATGCAGATAAAGCGAAAAAGGATTATGAATATTATCGTTTCAACGAACTGATGAAAAAGCAACCTATTGATTGGCGTGATCCAGATTATATGAATAAACGTAATCAATATATTTTAAAAACAGGGAAAAATCCATCAACAGGGGAAAAAGCAACTAAAGACGAAATATTTGTGGCTAAGAATTATGGATGGGTGAAAGGTACAACAGATGTTGTTACTGGGGCAATTGACCTTCTTGATAATTTGGGAGCCTTCCAGTCAGCTATGGCTAAAATTTCTAAACCTAAATTTGATACTTCAAAAATATTTAAGAAAATAGATAGGCCTGATACAGTTTCAGTTCCTAAAACTCATGTAGATATTGAGGCACCAAAAATCAAGCCAGCTAAATCAGTGGATTTGGAGGTACCGGTAAAACCGAAGGTTGATGTAGAAGTGCAAAAAATCAAACCTGTTGAAGCAGTGGCTGGAGCAGCAACTGCAGTTCCAAAATCCAAGAAACCAGATATTGATGTGTTGACAAAACCGAAAGATTTATCTACTATAAAGGGTGAGGCTGTTGAACATGTAGGAACAACTAAGCCGAAGGTTGAGTTGGATGTGCCAGAGGTGAAGGAACCAACAACTCGAGAAATCATTGACTCTAAACTGCAGGAGTACGGTGTTTCTTGGGATGAGTTTAATCGACTAAGGAATACGCATGTGACAAAAATGACACCGTCTGAATATGATATGATGCTTGATATTCGTAATACACTTCCAAAACCGGATACTTCAACAGTAATGCAAAAGATTATGCCGATTGATGCTGAGGGTTGGATGTTTAATCAAGAAGAAGACGCGACCGCTGGTGGTTATGTAGCGAAGCGTTCAGATGTTAAAAATATTACAAATATTCATGAAGCGGTTGAAGGATTACGTCTTGACTATGAGGGTTCTCCTTTTGTTGAAACTATGATTGATTCCAATGGAAATAGGGTGGCAGTACGTGATCAGAATGGTAATTTGAAGCTTAAAACAGACGCATACCTTCGTTTAGAGTACACGACTGATGAAACTGGTTATATTACGATTCCATATGGGGATATGGATGGAAATTTACTTGATAAAGATGGTAATATTATAATGGATTCTAAAGGTAAGCCTGAGAAAGTAATCGACCCTGCAAGCGGAAATGGTTTTATAAAATCAGATTCAGATGAGTTTTTGGTTCCAGAATATCGTCATTCAGATAGAAGTAGACTTAAGCAAGGTTCCAAATTATATCTAAATGTTGGCGGAGAAGAAGTCTTAGTTGGTATAGTTGGTGAAGATGGTAAAATGGTGTATGTGAAGGGATAGTATGCGTAAAGAATTTCTAGTCTATCAAAACAAAGTATACTCTAATTTTGTGAATTATATAAATAGTTATATCCTGCTTTCGGAAGATCCAGCGATGTTGGATGAAGGCTACATCCCCTATAGTTCCTATGTTTCCGATGCCGGTGAAGGTATATACGGAAAGCTTATTTCTTACAGCGAGGTTAGTCAAAGGTATGTGGTTTATGATCGTGTCTTGTATAAAGATCATGAATTTCAAATTGCTGGTCAAAAGCGTGGTGATGATGATTATACAGCACCTGATTCCTACGTGCGACTCCTGGTTTTTGATAAAGAATTTCTAATTGAAAACAATTTAGCTAATGATGCGGTGTTAATGGATGATAAATATGGCCAGACCATGTATGCTTCAGGGAAAATCCCTATCAGCGAAGTAACCATTCTACGTCGTAGAAAAAATCTACCAGTAGACAGAAGGAAGAAAAAATGAAATCAGTTATTTTTACAATTAAAAGCACTCAATCACTAAGGATTGGAGAGGTTCTTCAAGCAGAACCCTTTGAATGTTATAGTGTATCCGCTAAGGATACGAGCTTAAAACCCTCTACAGACTCTCTTATCTCGGATTTTCATTCTGTGCAGTTTGGAGTCAAAGGGAAGTCTAGCCTAGGCTTCCGTCTATCTTTCGACGGTCAAGTTTATCAGGTAGCTGTTCCAGATTTGGCGACAGCTTCTGACTGGACCGGGGCCTTGATGTTCTTGAAAACCTTGCTCATTCTCTTAGATGTAAATGTCTGTGAATATGATGGCGTGGCTTATGATAAAGATTCCATTCTAGAATTTCATTTCACAGATATTTTCTTATCAGCTCTTTCAGAATTGACCAAGGAAGTAAAAGTCCATCCTATAGTTGAAGTAATGGGAGTGAGACGTCCTATTTACATCAATGAACTTTATCTAGGGCAAATTATTCATGTTTCTGACGATCAACTCCTAGATAGCTATGATCAACGCTTGCGCTTTACCCAACAGCTAAATGCTTATTACTCTGAGCAGCAAGTTTTTAAAGTAGAGCAAAATGGTGAGGACATCCTTATCCCTATTAATTATCTAAATAGTGAAGCGCGGACAGTCCTACCAGCATACCCTGAGTTGGAACCTCAATATTTGCAACAGTATCGAGGAAGTAAGGTTGCAGTAGCACGATTATTCATTATGACAGCCGATGGTGAAAAACTAGCCGAGGTTCCTTATCGACAATTCTTAGAGTCGTTGACCGAGGGCATATATATGTTGGATGCCAAATACGTTCTGGTTGACCCGATTTCACCTGATAGATTGCAACAAATCATCGATAATTTACCAAAATAGCTAAAGTTAGGGATTTTATATTCTGTAAAAAATTTAAAGGATTACAAAATATGGCTCTTTATCAACTGTAGTGAGTTGATAAAAAATTACAACCTGGAGAGAACCGAATTGGTTCTCTCCTTTTTTAATTTCAAGGAGATACGTAGAATAGTCTTTTAGTTTGTTAAAGTTTTGAAACCTTTAATATCTTTAATATTTTTGATCAGTTGATGAGTGTTCTCAATACCACAAACGAAAATAACTATCTCACTGACAGTTGCTTTCCTAAGGAGTTTAAGACCTTATTTCAATCTCTTATATTTTGTGGCTCTTCCGATACCTTCTCGCTGGGTCTCGCCTCTAGCTACTAATTTTCTTATTCTTTCAGATGCGATAATGTCAAGTATGTATACAAAAGCAGAAGAAATATTTTCTGAAAAAGAATCCATGATTGGTATTTTGGGTAAAAAACCTGAATTAGAAGAATATTTACCAATTCTTAAACTTTTTGATAGAGAAGGAGAGAATCTATTTTCGGATGTGACAATTTCTTCAGAGTATTCTGTAGATGGTAAGGAATATATAGTGAATAGTCAGGAAGAATTTTTATCGTTATTATAAAAGGTGAGAAGAAAGAATGAATACTAAAGAATATTAACCCAGACATGGAGAGAAATCATCGCTAGTCCGGTGATTTTTTCGTCTTCACTTCTCCCTCGAATTAATCCTTAAATTGTGATAAAATAAGGGTTACGAATGTTTTTGAATGGCCTGTTTTTTCTTAGAAAGTAGGTTACTCAAAAGCGAGCAAAAGAATCAAGATCAAGGGAGAAACAATGTCCAACACCTTTGAAATTTTAATGGATCAGCTGGATATGCCGCTGGAGATGCGATCTTCCAGTGCCTTTTTGCATGCGGAGATTCAAGAAGTCGTGGTGCACAAGGTTAGTCGGGTTTGGGAGTTCCGCTTTGCTTTTGCGGAAGTTTTGCCGATTGCTTTGTTTAAGGAATTGCGCCAGCGCTTGAAGGACGAATTTTCAAAGACGGGAAACCAGGCGACCTTTACCATCCAAGTGGCCAATCAGGGCTTTTCTACTGATTTATTGCAGGCCTACTATCGTGAGGTCTTTGAGGATGGGCCTTGCGCCAGTCAAGGATTTAAGGGGCTCTACCAAGACTTGCAGGTGCGCGCGGAAGGGCAGGAATTGATCATCTCTGGGCCTTCTTCGGTTGATACGGAGCATTTTCGTAAGAACCATTTGCCCAACCTTGCCAAGCAGTTGGAAGCCTTTGGTTTTCCGCATTTCACCTGTCGGGTGGAGTCTGATGATGCGCTGACAGAGCAAGAAGTGGCGCGCTTTGAGCAGGAAAATGAAAAGATCTTCCAAGCGGCCAATGAAGAGACCTTGCGGGCTATGGAATCCTTGGCCCAGATGGCTCCGCCACCAGCGGTTGAAGAAAAGCCAGCCTTTGATTTCAAGGCCAAGAAGGCTGCGGCGAAACCCAAGCTAGACAATGCTGAGATCACTCCGATGATTGAGATCACGACGGAAGAGAATCGGATTGTCTTTGAAGGTGTGGTCTTTGACGTGGAGCACAAGGTGACACGGACCGGTCGGGTCTTGATCAGCTTTAAGATGACCGACTATACCTCGAGTTTTTCCCTTCAGAAATGGGTCAAAAATGAAGAAGAAGCCCAGAAATTCGACATGATCAAGAAGAACAGCTGGCTACGGGTGCGGGGAAATATCGAAATGAACAATTTTACCCGCGACTTGACCATGAATGTTCAAGACATCCAGGAGGTCGTCCATTATAGTCGCAAGGACCTGATGCCAGAAGGGGAGCGCCGGGTGGAATTCCACGCCCATACCAACATGTCGACCATGGATGCTCTGCCGGAAGTCGAAGAGCTGGTTGCCAAGGCAGCTGAGTGGGGCCACAAGGCGGTGGCGATCACCGACCATGGAAATGTGCAGAGCTTCCCACATGGCTTTAAAGCAGCCAAGAAAGCTGGGATCCAGCTGATCTATGGGATGGAAGCCAATATCGTAGAGGACAAGGTGCCGATCACCTATAACGAGGTGGACCTGGACCTCAATGAAGCGACTTATGTGGTCTTTGACGTGGAAACGACGGGACTTTCAGCCATTTACAATGACTTGATCCAGGTCGCTGCTTCTAAGATGTACAAGGGCAATGTCATTGAGGAGTTTGACGAGTTTATCGATCCGGGCCATCCTCTGTCGGCCTATACGACCCAATTGACAGGCATCACCAACGAGCATGTCCGGGGGGCCAAGCCCTTGGTGCAGGTCTTGAAGGAATTTCAGACCTTCTGTGAGGGGACGGTTCTCGTTGCCCACAATGCCACCTTTGACATGGGCTTCATGAATGCCAACTACGAGCGTCATGGTCTTCCTAAGATCACCCAGCCAGTCATCGATACCCTGGAATTTGCCCGCAACCTCTATCCAGATTTTAAACGGCATGGCTTGGGACCATTGACCAAGCGCTTTGGGGTAGGCTTGGAGCACCACCACATGGCCAACTACGATGCGGAAGCGACGGGGCGCCTGCTCTTTATCTTCATCAAAGATGTCGCTGAAAAGCATGGGGTGACCAATCTCAAGGACCTGAATATCGATTTGATCGATGAGAATTCCTATAAGAAGGCCCGAGTCAAGCATGCGACTCTTTATGTCAAGAATCAGACCGGCCTTAAGAACATGTTTAAACTGGTCTCGCTTTCTGGGACCAAGTATTTCGAAGGAGTTCCGCGGATTCCCAAGACCGTGCTGGATGCCCACCGCGAGGGCTTGATCCTCGGATCGGCCTGCTCGGAAGGGGAAGTCTTTGATGCGGTTATGTCGCAAGGTGTGGATGCGGCAGTCGAAGTGGCTAAGTACTACGACTTTATCGAGGTTATGCCACCGGCTATCTATGCGCCTCTCATTGCCAAGGAGCAGGTCAAGGACATGGACGAGCTTCAGACCATTATCAAGAGCTTGATCGAAGTGGGGGATCGTCTCGGCAAGCCCGTTCTTGCGACAGGAAATGTCCACTATCTGGAGCCGGAAGATGAGATCTATCGGGAGATCATTGTCCGTAGTCTCGGTCAAGGGGCTATGATCAACCGGACTATTGGGCACGGAGAAGATGCCCAGCCAGCGCCACTGCCCAAAGCGCATTTCAGAACCACCAATGAAATGCTGGATGAATTCGCCTTTTTGGGAGAAGACTTGGCGCGCAAGATTGTTATTGAAAACACCAATGCACTCGCAGAGACCTTTGAGCCGGTCGAAGTGGTCAAGGGGGACCTCTATACGCCATTTATCGACAAGGCCGAAGAAACGGTTGCGGAATTGACCTATAAGCGAGCCTTCGAGATCTATGGTAATCCGCTTCCTGATATTGTCGATTTGCGGATTGAAAAAGAATTGACCTCTATCTTGGGGAATGGCTTTGCCGTGATTTATCTGGCCTCGCAAATGCTGGTGCATCGTTCTAATGAGCGGGGCTACCTGGTTGGATCGCGTGGATCCGTTGGGTCCAGCTTTGTCGCGACCATGATCGGAATCACAGAGGTTAATCCGCTTTCGCCTCACTATGTTTGTAGCCAGTGCCAGTACAGTGAGTTCATCACAGACGGTTCTTATGGATCTGGTTTTGATATGCCAGACAAGGATTGTCCAAACTGTGGCCACAAGCTCAGCAAAAACGGGCAGGATATTCCCTTTGAAACCTTCCTTGGTTTCGATGGGGACAAGGTACCTGATATCGATTTGAACTTCTCTGGGGAAGATCAGCCGAGCGCCCACTTGGATGTCCGCGATATCTTTGGGGAAGAATATGCCTTCCGGGCAGGAACAGTTGGTACGGTCGCAGCTAAGACTGCCTACGGTTTTGTCAAGGGCTATGAGCGGGATTTTGGCAAGTATTACCGAGATGCCGAGGTCGAACGCTTAGCTCTTGGTGCAGCTGGGGTCAAACGGACGACCGGTCAGCACCCGGGGGGAATTGTTGTTATTCCAAACTATATGGATGTCTATGACTTTACTCCAGTCCAGTATCCGGCAGATGATGTGACAGCTGAATGGCAGACTACTCACTTTAACTTCCACGATATCGATGAGAACGTTCTCAAGCTCGATGTCCTGGGACATGATGATCCGACCATGATTCGGAAACTTCAGGACTTATCAGGCATTGATCCCAATGATATCCCTATGGATGATCCAGGAGTCATGGCCCTCTTTTCTGGGACAGAAGTGCTAGGGGTAACAGCCGAGCAGATCGGAACACCGACAGGGATGTTGGGGATTCCAGAGTTTGGGACCAACTTTGTTCGGGGCATGGTCGAAGAGACCCATCCGACGACCTTTGCGGAGCTTTTGCAGCTCTCTGGTCTGTCTCATGGTACCGACGTGTGGTTGGGAAATGCCCAAGACTTGATCAAGGCGGGCATTGCTGACCTATCAACCGTTATCGGTTGTCGGGATGACATCATGGTCTACCTCATGCACGCAGGGCTCGAGCCTAAGACGGCCTTTACCATCATGGAGCGCGTGCGGAAAGGCATGTGGCTCAAGATCTCAGAAGAAGAGCGCAATGGCTACATCCAAGCCATGAAGGAAAACAATGTTCCTGAGTGGTACATCGAGTCCTGTGGGAAGATCAAGTACATGTTCCCCAAAGCCCATGCGGCGGCCTATGTTATGATGGCCCTTCGTGTGGCCTACTTTAAGGTGCATCAACCTCTCTATTATTACTGTGCCTACTTCTCGATTCGGGCCAAAGCCTTTGACATCAAAACCATGGGGGCTGGCCTTGAGGCCGTGAAAGCTCGGATGAAGGAGATTGCTGAGAAGCGCAAGAACAATGAAGCTTCCAATGTGGAGATCGACCTCTACACCACCCTTGAGATTGTCAATGAGATGTGGGAGCGCGGCTTCAAGTTTGGCAAGCTGGACCTCTATCGCAGTCAGGCGACAGAATTCTTGATTGATGGGGACACCCTCATTCCGCCATTTGTCGCGATGGATGGTCTAGGAGAGAACGTTGCCAAGCAAATCGTGCGGGCGCGTGAAGAAGGAGAATTCCTTTCTAAAACAGAACTCCGTAAGCGCGGCGGTGTCTCTTCAACCCTGGTTGAAAAGATGGATGAGATGGGCATTCTTGGTAATATGCCAGAAGACAACCAGCTCAGTCTCTTTGATGATTTGTTTTGATGGATAAATGATTTTTATTCAAAAGAATTAGCCACTCTTAACTACAGATTCATATGAATTTGTAGTTTTTTAAAAATA
The DNA here is from genome assembly GCA_905188195.1 of Streptococcus parasanguinis. Classification (GTDB taxonomy): domain Bacteria; phylum Bacillota; class Bacilli; order Lactobacillales; family Streptococcaceae; genus Streptococcus; species Streptococcus parasanguinis_P. The sequence continues at coordinate 117,948 of CAJJKY010000001.1, forward strand.
CAATAAAGGCGGATGAAATGGGTATTCAATTTACTTCAAAAAAGGTTGGAGAGCTATTGAAAGAAGGAAATTTGCGGATTCCTTCTTATCAAAGACCTTATAAGTGGAACAGAAAGCATATTCGTAATCTTTTTTATGATTTACGAGATGCTATGGAAAAAAAGGAATATCAAGTTGGCTCTGTTATCTTTCATGATAATGGTGGATACTTAGATATTGTAGATGGGCAACAACGACTAATTTCTATTTCCTTGTTTCTTCATTCATTAGAAAAGTTAAAGGATTATGAAGGCGCTAATCAACTTTTAGGTGCTGAATTTGGAGAGATATCCTGCTATCATGCAAGCGAAAATTATAACGAGTGGGAAAATTTAACTCAATTGGTTGGTACAAGCCAGGCAAAAGATATTTGCGAATTTTTATTGGAAAATTGTTCTATTTCTTGTATCATCATGCCAGAGGAACGTTTGGCAGAAGCCTTTCAATTATTTGATTCTCAGAATAATCGTGGAAAATCTTTAGAACCTCATGATTTACTCAAAGCCTATCATCTGCGTCAACAAGACTCAGAAGATGAAAAAATTGTTGAGAAATGGGAGCAGTTTGTGGAAGATGACGATTTAAGTCTGAAAGATCTATTTGATAAGCATCTTTTCCGTATGAGACGTTGGTCTAGGGGAGAAACAGGACTAACTAACAAGCGTTATGGTTCTTATCTGCGTTTTACAGAAGATTTTATTGACGATTTTAAAGGTGTTGATTTAAATCAGAATTTTCCATACCTAGAATTATATCGTCATATTGAAAACTTCCCTATGTCAATTACTATGCCAATCATAGATGGAAGCAAATTTTTTGAATATATTGAATCTGTTCATCAAATGATTAAAGATCATATAGATGTTTTAAATAAACAGTTAGGAATTTTTAATGATCCTAAGAGTGAAGAAAATGGTTCAGATTACCCTGAAGGTATGTTAAAAATTTACAATAGTTCAAAGGGGCGCTATCGCAAGTGCCACAATCTGTTTCTAAACATTTGTTCTCTCTTTGCGGAGAGATTTGGAAAAGATAAGCTATCAAAGGAAATAGTAGAAACCTTGTTTATTTGGGCTTACTACCCCCGTGTGAAGTCTCGAGCCATATATGACGCTACTGTAGGAAACTACGCTGCAGGCGGGAAGTTCAGACAAAGAGAAGTTCAAAAACTATTTCAAGTTTTAGCCCATGCTGTGACTCCGAATGATTTCATGGTTAAGATAGATAGAGAATTATTTGAAAATTATACGATGGAACAAATTATAGAAGAGGAAAAAGATAAATGGTAGAAACACATATAAGCTTATCCGTTAACCGTTTGTTAAATGAAGATACCTATGCTATTCCTCTTTATCAGAGAAATTTTGCTTGGACTTATGATGAAATTGAACAATTATTGAACGATGTGGCAGATGCTTTTCAAGAAAAGAGAGACAATTATTATATTGGAACATTAGTTGTTAATGAAGAGAATGATCTTTTCAAAATAATAGATGGGCAACAACGGACAACAGCACTTAATTTGATTGCCTTAGCTTTGAAGCATGAGTTTGGTTTTGATAGATTGAAAGCTGTCAATCTTACCTTCCCAGCTCGGAGAAAATCAAATGAGAATATTCAAAAACTATTTATCAATGAAAAAATTTCTGAGGACGATGAAAATGAATTAACTAGAGGTTACAGACATGCTAAAGATGCCTTGAAAAAAGTGCTAGGAGAGCGCCAACTTGAACCTCAGCCCTTCGTTGATTATCTTTTTAATAAAGTCATCATTTTTCGTAGTATTCTTCCTAAAGATTTAGATTTGAATCTTTATTTCGAACGTTTCAATTCTCGAGGAGAACAACTAGAGGCTCATGAGATTCTTAAGGCGCAAATGATGGCTAAGTTCGGTATAGATCAAGAAATGGCTCAAAAGTTTGCAAGAATCTGGGATGCTTGCGCAGAGTTTGATAAGCCAGTAGCAAGTCAATTTAAGATGAGGCGGAAGAGGGCAGATAATTTTCAGGAGCGTGAACGTATTTTCGGATGGCACTTTTCAAATTACTCCTTTCATAATATTTATGATGACATTGATTTTTATCAAAATGAAAGAAGAAAGTTATCAGATATATTAGGAATAAAGGTCAATGAAAAAATTACAGAATCAGAAAAAGATTTTGGTGACTATACCCAAGTTATTGATTTTCCGACGTTTTTACTCCATGTATTGGCAATTTGGGAAGGTAAGGATACCAGTGAGGTTCAGTTAGATGATAAGAAACTCTTAACTCTATTTGATATAAAAAATAAAAATGAGACTTGGGTTATTGAGTTCAGTGAATTCCTTCTTAGAATGAAACATATTTTTGATAATTTCATTGTTAGAAATTCAAATATGGATTCTTCAAGCAGAAATAAGGATGAATGGTTTTTGCAGAAGGGTACTTACTATGAATACCAGCCAAATGGAAAAGCAAAAGAGCATTACATAGTTGAAGAACGCTTTACTAAGAATACATTTTCAGATTCAGAAATGAACAAAAACATCATTCTTCTTCAATCTATGTTTGCTGTGACTTTCACTGCCAATCGTGATAGTCGTTGGTTATATGAAAGTTTGCGATTCCTCTTCAACCATATTGAAGAGTTAGATCAACCGGAATTTGGTTCTTATTTTAAGGATTTTCTTGAAATAATGGCTGTAAGATATGCTGAGGGAAGATTGTTCACCGAGGAAGATATGCTCAAAAAATATGGTGATATTCCTGTTTATGCATTCAATTTTGTTGATTACATCTTATGGAAAAACCGTGAAGAATTAGGAAGGAAGTATAAAGGTGTTAAATTTGATCATTTCAAATTTGCTTATCGTCGTTCCATAGAGCATTGGTTCCCACAACATCCAAATAGTGATGAAAAAATTGAGAAAATGGATGATCAATTCTTACACTCTTTTGGGAACCTTTGTATCATTACAGATAGTCAAAATTCAAAATTTGGAAATTTAGTCCCGAGTGCAAAATATAAACAGTGGGAAGGAATTTTTGATCGTCAGAGTCTAAAGTTACAAATAATGGCTAATATAACAGAAAAAACTAAATGGGAATCGTATCAAATAAAAGGACTTGAAAAAGAAATTTTACCTATGGTCAAAAGATTCATAGAAAGTAAGTCATAAGAATTGCCTTGATCATTAATTTCAAAAGGCTATTGTATATCTAATAGATTTACAATAGCCTTCTTTTTTGTTACAATAATCAATAGAAAGAAGGTGAGAATATGTCAAAGACGAGCATGAGTATCCGTTTGGATAGTGAGGTTAAGGAGCAGGCCCAACTAGTGTTTAATCATTTAGGGATGGATATGACCACAGCTATCAACATTTTCCTCCGTCAGGCTATTCAATATCAGGGCTTACCTTTTGATGTTCGATTAGACGATCATGGGAAGTTGCTCCAAGTCGTAACGGATGTAGAGCAAAATCGGAATATGAGTCAACCCTTTGAATCAGTCTCAGACTTGATGGAGGACCTGCGTGCTTAAGATTCGTTATCATAAACAGTTTAAAAAAGATTTTAAGTTGGCAATGAAGCGTGGTTTGAAGGCAGACTTGTTAGAAGAAGTTTTGAATTTTCTGGTTCAAGAAAAAGAACTTCCTGTCAGATATCGTGACCATCAATTGACTGATTCCAAGCATTTCCAAGGTGTTCGGGAGTGTCATATCCAGCCGGATTGGCTTTTGGTTTACAAAGTAGATAAGGACGAATTGATTTTAAACTTGCTGAGGACAGGAAGTCACAGTGATTTATTTTGATGGATTCAACGATCCTCGCTCAGTTTGAGGTTGGCTAATGATAGAAAAGAAAAAAAGAGCAATACCCTGGAAGTCGGGGAAAGTCATTTCCATTCGCCTACGGAATGGCGTCTATGTCTTAGCACAAATGGTGAGAGAGCCCTATCTGGTATTTTTTAACCATTTCAAGGAGGAAAATAGCTGGAAGGGAGTGACCTTGAAAGAGGAGAATATTCTCTTTTGTAAAGCAGTCACTCGTCAGTTTCTACGCTCTAGTCCTGTAACGATTGTCAAAGATCTTGACCCTCTCATAGATTATCGGTTACCCAAAGAATGGATTTATAGCCATATGGGAGGGCATCCGATTACGGTTTCGGTGAAGGGACGGGAGCGCCAAGTAACTGGTTTTGGCCAACGGCTTTCCTTGGTTCAGGCGGACAAGGAAAGTGGCCAAGCAGAGGATAATCCTCTAATGGGACTCTTCCAAGCCTATATCCTACCAGATATCCAAGAGCAAGATTGGGAGCGGGTCGGTCAGGCTGAGCTCATGTCTCTCGAAGTTTTTCCAACGCTCAATGAACGTCTTTATCTCTGCTCTCTCTATGGGAAAAATGTGAATCCAGAGCTAGATATCTCTTTGGGAAAGCCCTTGCCCGATGCTTATGAAACCTATCTCGATATTCTTAGCAACAGCCCAGAAGCACGACGTCTCTATCTGGGTGAGGAGGATGACTAAGAAAGGAATAGAACATGAAGGTTGACATTTTTGCGGAAGACAAACCAGCTGAAAAAGTCTTTGTCTACAAGCTAGAAGTGGCAGACCATGTGTTGCTCCTTTCCACCGCCATGCTCTCGGGAGCAATTGCTCTAGCCAGCTTATGTTCAGCCTTGAAAGATTAGATGATAGCCTCTATTTTCTTTTTGAAAATAGAGGTTTTTAAGTCCGTTCAGACCGGATAAGTGTTTTCTTTGGATCTGGATTGTGTTACAATTTTTAGTGACAAGTGTTTGTAAACAGGAAACAGAAAAACAATGGATGTTCTTCCAAAAAAATGAAACAGAGGAGAAGCGCGTGGCAAGATATTTAGTAGGTCCTTACAACAATAGTTGGAACTTTATGGATGCACTTGAAAAAGCGCAGGATGGGGATACCATCGAGTTTGAAAATGGGTATGTTTTTCAATGGCCGACAAATAAAGTGATCGAGATCGACAAGAACCTTCATTTTGTGGGGCATGTGGTCCCAAATCCAAATGGCAATGGGCGCATGTTTAACAACACGATTGAGGCTTCCTTCCGATTTGTAGAGGGAGCTCAGGTGACATTTGAAGATCTGTGGTTTAAAGTTGGTGGGAATTACACTACCTTGCTCTTATGGAATAGCTCAGATATCATCTGTAAACAGGTCTATTTTGAAGCAACCACTCCAACAAATAATGAATTTTTTATCTATATGGATACGCATTCGAAGTTGACACTGGAAGGAGTCGGGATGAAGGTTCCGGAAAAACACCAAAGTGCCATCGGTATGTCCGCTTCGGAATTGTCTATTCGCAATTCAACGATTTTTTCTAAGATTGATCTGTCAGAAGGATCTAAATTGACCTTAGAAAATGTCCATATTGAAATATTTGGGAATAATACGATCCATGCCAAGGACTCAGAAGTGATCGCAAAAAATTCAACGATTACAGGCGGGGATCTGGAAAAGGACTTTCCACCAGTTTGGTTGAGGAATGTCATCTGGGAGTCTGAAAACTGTAAAATTGAGTTGCCTACTGGTACTGGGGTCTGTCTTGATAATAATGTTCAATTCAATTCGGATTCGGATCATATGACCTCCATCAATTCATACAATAGTATGATCCGAGCTCATCAAGCTACATTTTCAGAATTTTTATGCGTCTATGAAGAATCCTTTGCTTCCCTGACTGGAGAAACAACCTTCTTGAATGAGAATGCTCAAACCATTTCATTTGGAGTTTTTGATGATGGTGTGCTGATGGCTGAGCATATGATTTGTCATAAGATTGCGGATCCCAATATACGGCTTCAAGGTGGAGCTTTTGCGAAGGTGGGCACCGTGACCTATAGGCAGGGCGATGCGCGTGATCTGACCAAGGAAATCGAGGATGACTGTGACTATCTTGTTGGCAGAGAAGTGGCGAAGGGCAATGCGCAAGTCGTTCCTACGGGACAGACGACGGATGCAACGGTGGCTCCAACCACCGCAAGAGACTCTGAACCAGAGAAGAAACAAGATGCTCTTCAAGAACTCAATAGCCTGATTGGTCTTGAAAAAGTCAAACATGAGATCAAGAAAATGATCAACATGGTGGAATTTAACAAGAAACGAATCGCCAGTGGCAAGGCTCCTGAAAAGCAAACCTTGCATGCTGCCTTTATGGGAAATCCTGGTACAGGGAAAACCACTGTGGCCCGTCTGTTGGGACAAGTGCTCTTTGATGCAGGTGTCCTCTCAGGAGAAGAATTCCGTTTCGTGGAAGCAACGGAGTCCGATCTGATCTCTTCAAATATTGGAGGAACAGCTGAACAGACCCAAGCCCTGCTTGAAAAAGCGCGAGGAGGCATCCTCTTTATTGATGAAGCCTATAGCTTGGATAAAAAGGACAGCGGTGCGGACTTTGGGATCGAGGCGATCAATACCATCCTCAAATTTATGGAGGACAATCGTGACGACATCATGATTATCTTTGCCGGCTATACCAAGGAAATGGAGGAGTTCTTAAAGACCAATCCAGGCCTTCGTTCTCGGGTACCAAATAATTTCATCTTTGAAGATTTTACAGGAGATGAGATTGTCCAACTAGGTGAAATGATCCTAAGCAAAGGAGACTACAAACTCGAAGACCGGGATTACTATGCGCGGCATGTTAAGCGGGCTTATGATGGCTCGCTAGATAAGAGCAATGGTCGCTGGATCCGTAACCTGGATGAACAATTGACCAAGACCATGGCAGATCGGGTGGTGGCCCAAGGTTCTGACGATATTGAGACCATCCTCAATAGCGATATCGATGCTGTTCTTAACCAAGGAAAGTATCAAGCCGGAGCCGACAAGGAAGAAGATGGAATGGCTGCCCTCAACCGTTTGGTTGGAATTGCTAAGGTGAAAGAGCAAGTCGAACAATTCGTAGCCATGGCTGAGTTCAATCAAAAACGGGCTGAACAAGGTGGCATCGTCGAAGATACGACCTTGCACTCTCTCTTTCTTGGAAATCCTGGTACAGGGAAAACCACCGTGGCCCGCATTTTGGGCAATATCCTCTTCCAAAAAGGGGTTATCAAGCAGAAGAAATTCATCGAAGTATCGCGGAGTAATCTGGTTGGAGGCTACCAAGGTCAAACAGCCTTGAAGACGCGTGAAGTTTTGGAGAGTGCACTGGGTGGGGTCCTCTTTATCGATGAGGCCTACACGCTCTATACCGGTTTAAATGATGATTTTGGGAAGGAAGCCTTGGATGAAGTCCTCAAATTTATGGAGGACCACCGCCGCGATATCGTTATTATCTTTGCTGGTTACACGAAAGAGATGCACGACTTCTTGCAGGTCAATTCAGGTCTGCAAAGCCGGATCCCGACTACATTTGATTTTGAAGACTACAGCCCAGATGAGATCGTGGAGATCGGTCTGTTAGGTTTGCGTAAGCAAGGTTACCAGGTCAATGAAGCCCTTTATGGAGAGATTGTGAAAGGGAATTATATGCGTGCCAATGACCATAGTAATGGTCGCTGGGTCCGCAATCTTAATGAAAAACTCTTGCGCCAAGTATCGACTCGGGTAACCCGTGAAGGTAGTACAGACTACAATTCCATTTTGGATCAAGATTTGGAAGCTTTGAGAGAGAATAGCAGTTCAGAGCAACCCCATACCGTGGATGATCAAGGCTATGTTCTTCCTTAAGCTGAAGGAACAAGAAAAAAGAGGCTGGGACAAAAGTCCTAGCCTCTCAATTATTTTTGGATTGTCGAGCAAGACGCAGTGGTTGAGTGGGCTCTACTACGCTGATTTCATCAGCTTTTACAGCCCTACTCAACTGTGCGGAGGTGGGACGACGAAATCGAATTCTAACGAATTATCGATTTCTGTCCCACTCTCTTTTTACATGGACTTATGGTATACTAGGAGGAGATCATTCACTTATGAAGGAGAAAACAATGCTTTTACCAAATTTTAAAGAAAACCTCGAAAAATACGCTAAATTGTTAGTGGCGAACGGTATCAATGTGCAACCTGGGCATACCTTGGTCTTGAACATCGATGTGGAACAAAGAGAATTGGCCCACTTGATCGTGAAGGAAGCCTATGCCTTGGGGGCGCATGAAGTGATTGTCCAATGGGCAGATGATTTCACTACCCGGGAAAAATTCCTCCATGCACCGATGGATCGTTTGGACAATGTGCCAGACTACAAGATTGCGGAGATGAACTACCTCTTAGACCACAAAGCTAGTCGCTTGGGTGTGCGCTCGTCTGATCCAGGTGCCTTAAATGGTGTTGATGCAGAGAAGCTATCTGCCTCGGCTAAGGCCTTGGGCATAGCCATGAAACCAATGCGCATCGCTACTCAATCTAACAAGGTCAGCTGGACCGTTGCTGCAGCAGCAGGTTTAGAATGGGCGAAAAAGGTCTTTCCAAATGCGGCGAGCGATGAAGAAGCAGTGGATCTCCTTTGGGATCAAATCTTCAAGACCTGCCGGGTCTATGAGGAAGATCCCGTCAAGGCTTGGGAAGAGCATGCTGCTATTCTCAAGAGCAAGGCAGATACACTAAATAAGGAACAATTCTCAGCCCTTCATTACACAGCCCCAGGGACTGATTTGACTCTTGGCTTGCCGAAAAACCACGTCTGGGAATCTGCCGGAGCCATCAATGCCCAAGGTGAAAGCTTCTTGCCAAACATGCCGACAGAAGAGGTCTTCACAGCTCCTGACTTCCGTCGTGCTGAAGGTTATGTCACCTCTACAAAACCGCTTAGCTACAATGGGAACATCATTGAAGGGATCAAAGTGACCTTTGAAAATGGAGAAATTGTGGATATCACAGCTGAAAAAGGCGATCAAGTCATGAAAGATTTGGTCTTCAAAAACAAGGGAGCGCGTGCCTTGGGTGAATGTGCTCTCGTACCAGATCCAAGCCCAATTTCCCAATCAGGCATTACCTTCTTCAACACTCTCTTTGATGAAAATGCCTCTAACCACTTGGCCATCGGGGCAGCCTATGCAACCAGCGTAGAAGGTGGTGCAGAGTTCACAGAAGAAGAACTCGAAGCAGCCGGCCTCAACCGCTCAGACGTCCACGTCGACTTCATGATCGGCTCAAGCCAAATGGATATCGACGGCATCAGAGAAGATGGCACCCGCGTCCCAGTCTTCCGCAACGGAGATTGGGCAATATAGGGAGCAGGACAGAAATCGGTAGACGCAGTCTCGATTTCGTAGTCCTGCCCCCGCACAGTTGATTAGGAAGTACGAGTACCGTAGGTAGGAGTAGTTCCAATCAACCACTGCGCCAAGAGACAGAAATCGGTAGACGTAGTCTCGATTTCGTAGTCCTGCCCCCACACAGTTGATTAGACTGGACGAAGAACCGAAAGGTTCGAGTACCGTCAATCAACCACTGCGCCGAGAGACAGAAATCGGTAGACGCAGTCTCGTAAAAAAAGTAAGGTAGTAGTGAATCATCACTACTACCTTACTTTTTTGTTATTTGCTCTATTCTAAAATCAAAAGGCCTTCTTTGATTTCAAATGGGTTATTTGGGTTGATGCGGTCATAGAACATGATGCCGTTGGTGTGGTCGATCTCATGTTGAACGACGATGGAGTTGTAGCCCTTGAGTTTGATGCGTTTCTTTTCCCCATCTTTTGTGAAATACTCCACGGTCACGCGGGCATGGCGAACCACATAGCCTGGGACGTTGCGGTCTACAGAGAGACAGCCTTCCCCATCTCCAAGAGCCGCGTCTTGCACAGAATGGGCGACAACCTTTGGATTGTACATGACTTCTTGAAGGCTATAGGCTTCTTTTGGTGGGTTGCCATCGGCATCTTCTGGATTGGGAACCAAAACAGCGATAATCCGTTTTGAGATATCCAGCTGAGGTGCAGCGAGCCCAACTCCTCCACGGAGGCCAAGTTTTTCAGCCATAACAGGGTCTTGAGAATGGTGCAAGAATTGCATCATTTTTTCACCTAGGATAATTTCCTGATCAGACAAAGGGAAGGTCACGTCTTCTGCAACAGCTCGAAGTGTTGGATTTCCTTCGCGGATAATATCATCCATATCAATCAAATGGGACGCTCTTGTAACTTTTTCAATTGCTTTCATCGTTTTACTCTCACTTTCTTTCTACCCTCCATGATAACACAAAAGAGCCTAAAATTAAAGTTATCTGTCGACGGTTTCCGCATGTTTGATGGACAAATCATTTATCCTTTTTGCATCTAAAATCGTATAGATTCGTCCTTCTCTTTGGACTAAGCCCTCTTCGATCATCTGCTTGATGACACGGCTAAGGTGGCGGTAGCTGATCCCAAAACGCAGGGCTAGTTGATTCATTTTGGGCTTGAGGGTCCCATTTTCATCGCAATGTTCCAGAAAATGCGTAGCTAGGCGTTCCTTGACCGAATAATGAAAGTTGGCAGGAGCCAAATAGTTGATCTGGTGCAATTTCTCAGCCAAGGTCTTGGCCGTAGAGCGCAAAAAGGTTGGATCAAGCAGGAGGCGCTTCTTAAAGTGCTGGGCTGGGAACTGGACGACTAGCGAGTCTTGGTCTGCAATGACCGATGTGATACAGACCCGATCGAGCAGGAGCTCAATCTCTCCTAAGAGTCCAGGTTTTTCTTGGATTTCAAGGATGGTGTCGCTGCCGTTTTCAAGACTGTGGACGATCTTGAGCCGACCTTTGAGAAAATAAGGAATGACATCTTGCTCAGAGCCTTGGCGGCAGATATACTCTCCAGCATGATAGAGAACGAGGTCCAGCTGGCTAAGACAGTCGCCTGGAAAGATCTGGTCCAATTGGTAGTCTGTGATGATTTCCTTGAGTCTTGTAGATGGGGAAATTTTTTTCATCTCAATCTCCTAAAATAGGACAAATGTCCTGTTTTTCTATTTCTAAATTGATTATACTAGGATTCTATTGAAAATACTAGTTTGAATCTTTTCTGAGAAACTAGTGAAATCAAAGTGTTACCAGTAAAGTGTAGGAAATAAAAAATGAAAAAAACAATGGAAAGAATCAGTCTCTTGAGCTTGTCGCTCATGCTGATCTCATCCTTTTCAATTACAGCCGGTTTGCCGGCTATGAAGGCCTATTTTAGCCAATTCGGCTATACAGCAAGTCAGGTAGAACTCTTGGTTTCCCTGCCAGCCTTTGCGGTCGTGGCCATGCTCTTTTTAAATAGCGTGATCGAGAGGTGGATGAGTGAGCGCCAGATGATTGTCGCAGGGCTCTTGCTCTTTTCAACTAGTGGTCTCGTGCCTTTGGTCGTACAGGACTATCCTCTCATCTTTCTAAGTCGTTTGCTCTTTGGTTTGGGGACAGGAATGATCAATGCCAAGGCTATTTCGATTATCAGTGAGCGCTACTCGGGCAATGACAAGACCCGGATGCTGGGCTATCGGGGGTCTGCTGAAGTGGTGGGCTCTGCCATCTTGACCTTTATCGTGGGACAACTCTTACCCCTAGGCTGGCCAGCGATCTTTGCCGTATATGGTGGTGGTTACTTGATTTTACTCCTCTATCTCCTTTTTGTCCCTTATCCTAAGGAAAAAAAACAGGCTAGCTTGAAGGTGAAAAAGTCAGGATCCGTCCGCCTTCGCTCCCCTCAATGGCGTTTTAGTCTAATGCTAGCTGTGATTGCTGGTATCATCATTTGTTTCAATTCTATTATTAGTCTGCGCGTGCCGGATATCATTGTTGACGCTCGTATGGGGACGGCGACAACAGCTGGAACCGTCTTGAGCCTGATGCAATTGACAGGGATTGTAGCAGGAGTGGGCTTTGCTAGTTTGACACATGTTTTCAAAAAGAACTTGCTCATGATCATGTGTTTTGGTTTCGGTCTGGCTTTGGCCTTGATTGGCTTGTCCAGCCAGCTGTGGAGCCTGGTTCTAGGAACCCTCTTAGCAGGATTTACCTACAGTACGGGAGTCACCAGTATCTTCTATCACCTATCTGAAAAAATCCCGACCAATCTTCTGAACCTTGCGACCTCGCTGGTCTTGATCGGCTGCAATCTCGGATCAGCCGTCTCTTCTTTCTTCATCCAGTTGGTGACGCCGCTAGCTCCTTCCAATCACCTGCTCTTTGTCTGGATTGGCGCTTTGATGGTTGGAACGGGAGTCTTCGCCTCACAATTACTAGCACGAACGAAATGACGGAGAAATCATTTCGTTTTTTTAATTCAATCTATTGCGTCCTGTCACTAGCTCGTGTTATTATAGGAGGAGTGTGAAAAAAAGATTAGTTTAAAGGATAGAATAATGAAAAAAATCATGGAGAAAGTGAGTATTCTAGCGCTTTCATTTATTTTGACGACCTCGTTTTCGATTTCGAGTGCGCAGTCGGCCATGTTTGCCTATTACAAGGGAATTCCTCACAGCATGATTGAGCTCTTGGTCTCGCTTCCTTCTGCCGGGATCATGGTTTCACTCATCTTCAATAAATGGATTGGACGCCTATTTTCAGAGCGTCAGATGATTGTGACAGGCTTAGTTGCTTATGCTCTATGTGGCTTTATTCCCTTAATCAGTCCCGCTTATCCGGTTGTCTTTTTGTCTCGGATTATTTTTGGGATGGCAGTTGGTTTGCTCAATGTTTCTGCCATTGCGATTATCAGTGAGCGCTATAAAGGAAAAGAACGAGTCCAAACCCTTGGCATTCGTGGTTCTGCAGAGGTTGTAGGGACGGCCGTTTTAACCTTTGGAGTCAGCCTTTTGATTCGCTTTGGCTGGCAGGCTGCCTTTCTCGTTTACGGCATCAGTATTCCTATCTTACTTTTGTATCTCTTATTTGTGCCTTATGGATCTACGACGGAAGCAGTGGAGGAAAAACACCGGGATGTCAAGATGACGGGGGGACAATGGCGGACTGCGCTCGGCTTAGCGGTCGTTGCGGCAGCTATCGTCTTGTCCAATGTCATGATCACCGTTCGGATTCCAAGTGTGGTAGAACAAGTTGGACATGGCACTGCCCAAACTGCTGGGGTTATATTAGCAGCCATGCAATTTGTTGGGATCTTGGCAGGTTTGGCCTTCTCGCCCTTGACCTATCTATTCCGTGATCGTTTATTATTGGTTTCGGGAGTAGCTTATGGTGTGGCCCAAATGTTGATAGGGGTCTCTCCAAATCTCTCGATTCTTGCCCTTGTAACCATTGCTTCTGGCTTCGCCTACAGTGTGGCTTTGACAACAGTTTACAATGTCTTATCTGATAAGATGCCAGCAGGGGTCTTGAGCCAGGCAACGTCCATTGCGGTTTTGGGATGTAGTGCAGGTTCGATCGCAACGACCTTTGTCCTTAGTCTATTAGGGACGATCTCATCTGCTCCAGTCTTCATTTTTGGATTTTCTGGTATCCTCATGATCCTGGTTTCCTTTTTTAGTCTTTGGATTGTACGAAAGAGCGGGAAGTAATCATGCGGCTAGATAAATTTTTAGTGGATTGTGGCGTGGGGAGCAGGACCGAGGTCAAGCAACTCCTCAAGCAAAAGAAAATTGCAGTGAATGGAAAAAAAGAGACAGCAGGGAAACTTCAGATTGATCCAGCCAAGGATCAGGTGACCTTTATGGGGGAAAATCTGGTCCATGAAACCTTTGTGTATTATCTGCTTCATAAACCAGCTGGAGTCATCTCAGCGACTGAGGATGACCATCACCAAACTGTCTTGGATCTATTGGATGAGACAGCCCGTCAAAAGGAAGTCTTTCCTGTCGGGCGCCTAGATATCGATACCCATGGCTTGCTCCTTTTGACCAATAATGGTAAGCTCGCCCATGCCATGCTTTCACCGAAGAAGCATGTGTCGAAGGTCTACCGTGCCCAGGTGGCTGGGATCATGGATGAGGCAGATGTGGCCCGTTTTGAAGCAGGCATTGCCCTCAAAGACTTCACGACTTTGCCTGCGAGGTTGCAGATCTTAGAGGTGGATGAGACAAGCGCCAGTTCCTATGTCGAAATTGAAATCGCAGAAGGAAAATTCCACCAGGTCAAGCGCATGGTCGCTGCCTGTGGCAAGGAAGTGGTGGATTTAGAGCGGATCTCGATGGGTCCTCTAACGCTAGATCCAACTCTTCAATTGGGAGAATGGCGGAGACTCCAACCTTCTGAACTCAAGTCCCTAGAGGTCTTCGGAGTTCCCTTATAAGCAAAAAACTAAGCAGTCTGATTCTTACAGACTGCTTGTTTTTATTTGTATCAAGAAAATGAACTGAAAAGACAAAAAATGAATTTAATTGCTTGTTATATCAAAGCAAATTGTTTATAATGAAAAAAGATAGGTTGTGTATAAAATCACAATATGTAGTGATAATTTTTCAACTTACATACCTTATCTAGTAAACGTAGAAAAAGGAGAAAAATCGTTTATGAAAAAGTGGCTCTATTCTGTTGTGACAACAGTTGCCCTATTTTTACTAGCGGCTTTAGGATTTGCCAAACCCAATAGTCCAGCTAAAGTCCATGCAGATACGATCAATGATGTTGTGACATCTGTAAACATCTCGAAATCAACTGGTGGAGCGATTACAGATCCACTCGGTGTTTGGGAGAGTTTTCAAGTTGAAGCAAACTTTGTGTTGCCAAATGGTCGTGTAAAAAAGGGAGATCAGACCGTTATCCAACTTGGAGATGACTTTAAGGTCTTTGAAACGGACACCATTGACCTGTTGGATCCAAGCGGTCAAAAAGTTGCGACAGCAACAGTAGACGATCAAAGAAAGGTCATCACAGTAACCTATACAGACTATCCTGAAAGAATGGCCAATGTGACAGGGAAACTGCGTTTCTTTGCGCGTGTTGACCACCAAGTCGTCAAAGGACAAAAGACACTTGATTTTACTCTTACGATCGATAAGAAAGTGATTTCAGGTGGAAATATCGATTACAAAGGGGTCAATCCAGGTGAGAATCCTCCTACTCCAGAAGTCTTTAGCAAGTGGGGGTGGACCAACTCAGACGATAAATTAAAATTGACCTATACCTTGAACATCAATCAAGGCCACACAGCCCTTCATAATATTGATATTAAGGACCAATTGGCCTTTACAGATGGAAAAATCAAAGCAGATTCTGTCAACATCCATACAGGAACTTGGCAGGTCGATAACGAAGATGGTGCCTATCATCTGCGGAATACTACAAATGTAACCAAGAATTATTCCCCTGTTGTCAGTGCTGACGGTCGTTCTCTGACGGTTCATATCGGAGATCTAGCTCCAGAACAAGGGATGACTGTTCGCTATGATGTTTATTTGGACAAGGTCCCAGCCATCAATACATCCTACAAAAACAATGCGACGATGACCGCGACAGAAATCAAGGAGCAAAATAAGGTTGCAGATATTCTGTATCAATTCCTTGATGGAGACTTCAATGGTGAGAAATACTCCTTCACCATTCATAAAAAAGGTGAAAATGGTCAGGCTCTTGCAGGTGCTGTTTTTGCTGTGACAGCAGATGATACTGGTGAGCAAGTTGGAACCATTACGACAGATGAGAATGGTGTTGGCACCATTACTGGTTTGATCAAACAAGCTTATACGGTTCAAGAAATTCAAGCTCCAACAGGCTATGTTCTCTCGAAAGAACCTATCAAGATCAGCAAGGATGATTTTGGAAATGACCTTGCGATTACTCGTGATGTTGTGAACCAAAAAGAAAAAACAAGCGTTGCTGGCCAAAAGACATGGAATGATAATGACAACCAAGATGGCAAGCGTCCATCAAAAATCACAGTCAATCTCCTAGCAAATGGTGTCAAAGTCGCTTCTAAAGAAGTGAAACCAGATGCTACAGGAACTTGGGCTTATCATTTTGATAATCTCGATGTGGTCGATGATGCTGGCAATGTCATTGCCTACACTGTTTCAGAAGAACCTGTTGAAGGCTATGAAGCGACTATTGAAGGAACCAATATTACCAACAGTCGGACACCAGAAGTTGTTGAGATTCCAGTAACGAAAGTTTGGAAAGACAATGATAACCAAGATGGCGTTCGTCCTGACAAGGTCACTGTTCGTCTCCTTGCAGATGGTACAGAAGTAGCTAGCCAAGAGCTAAGTGCAGCGACTGATTGGAAGACAGTCTTTACCAATCTTCCAAAATACAATCACGGCAAACAAATTGTCTACACAGTCACAGAAGACACAGTAGCCAATTACTCTGCTGCGATTGATGGAACAACCATTACCAATAGCTACAAGCCAGGTAAAACCAGCGTTACTGTTACAAAACGTTGGGAAGACAACAATGACCAAGATGGCAAACGTCCAAGCGCCATTAAGGTACAGCTCTATGCAGATGGCAAAGCTCAAGGAAAAGAAGTGGAACTTTCTGCTAAAAATAACTGGACCCATACCTTTAGCAATTTGCCTCTAAAAGCGAAAGGCAAAGAGATTCAGTACCAAGTGAAAGAAGTTGGGACAGTCAAAGGCTATACTAGTACGGTCGATGACAGTAACAAGGGAAATGTAGTGATCACCAATAGCCGCACACCAGAAGTAACAGAAGTAGCGGTCAAGAAGATCTGGGATGATGCAGACAATAAAGATGATCTTCGTCCTGAAAAAATCACAGTTCGTCTCCTTGCGGATGGTCAAGAAGTAGCTGTAAAAGAAATCACAGCTACTGATAATTGGCAGGCAAGCTTCACGGATCTACCCGTATACAAGGAAGGTAAGAAGATTGCCTACACGATTACAGAGGATCCAGTAGCAGGTTATACAAGCAACATTGATGGTTTCACGGTAACCAACCGTCATACGCCACCAACAACACCTCCTACCACACCACCAAGCACACCGCCAACGACACCGCCTACAACCCCACCAACGACACCGCCAACGACACCGCCAACGACACCGCCTACAACCCCACCAACGACACCGCCAACAACACCTCCTACAACGCCACCGACGACACCACCAACAACGCCGCCAAGCACACCGGAAAAACCAGAAACTCCAACCACACCAAAAGAAGGAAAGAAAAAAATTCTTCCATCAACTGGTGAAGTTGTTGCTTACGGGTTGACCATACTCGGTGCACTCTTAGCAATTTTTGCTTTGGCTTTGCTCTTGCGTGGTAAACGGAAAGAGAAATAAGCTTCATACCGATAAAAGGCAAATATCCCAAAAGATATTTGTCTTTTTGAATAAGTTGCTTGAAGAATGATCCATCAAACTGTCCAAATTCCCAAGGTTCTTTTTAGAAAAGTGAAAAGCTCCTCTCAAAGGAAACATAAGTGTTTGACAGAAAGATGAAATCTTGGTAGAATAAGAAAGTCGAATAGACAACTAACTCTTTCTTGGTAGCAGGATATGCCAAACCTGCCACTCGGATAGAGCATAAAGAAAAGGAGCTTATCATGGCAATCTCAAAAGAGAAAAAAAATGAAATCATTGCACAATACGCACGTCACGAAGGTGACACTGGTTCAGTAGAAGTACAAGTTGCTGTCCTTACTTGGGAAATCAACCACTTGAACGAACATATCAAACAACACAAAAAAGACCACGCTACTTACCGTGGTTTGATGAAGAAAATCGGTCGCCGTCGTAACTTGTTGGCTTACCTTCGTACAAACGACGTTAACCGTTACCGTGAGTTGATCAACTCTCTTGGACTTCGTCGTTAATCATGATGCTAAGGGCGCCAAAAATCCGTATGAAAATAGGGAAACGACACAGTGTTCGATGAACACAAGGAGTTTCATCTTTTTCACTAGGATTTTAGCCCGAGCTCAAAACAGCTCTCTGAATTCAGAGGGCTGTTATTTTTTGCCAAGTGCTTAGGCCGTGTTCAATTGAGCATATCTTGAAAATAAGGCTACTCTAGTTGAGTAGCTTTTTTGTTTTTTGTCACCTTGCCTCGATATACTCGAGTATAATCTTCGGCTACGGTTCCTAGCATCGTAAGGTAAAATAGACCAGATCTATCTCCCTTCGGGGAGATTTTTTGTTTTCACCTGATTTTAGCCCGAGTTCAAAACAGCCCTCTGGATTCAGAGGGCTTTTTTCTTGTCTTTTCCTTATCAAACGAGATCCATTATTCTGAGGAAGTCGTTTTGTTTGACAGATGTAATATCTAGAGTTACAATTGATACATCATAAGAAATAGAGGTTATCGACATGATTGATATTACGTATCTAGACGGTGCAAAACAAGAAAGAGTTATGCATTTTGATTCCTACGATGAGTTTGAACGCTCCCAACAAGCTTGCTTAATTGGGGTAGCAGATTTTTATCCTGTTGTGAATCTAACCTATAATGGTCATGAGTTGGATTACCAAGGGACTTACGGAGATGTCTTCTTCTATTTGATGAAGCAAGATTTGACGCAGTACCAAAACTAAAGGAGAAAGAAAATGACAAAAGCAATTACAGACGCAACATTTGAAGCAGAAACAAAAGAAGGTTTGGTCTTGGTAGACTTTTGGGCAACCTGGTGTGGTCCATGTCGCATGCAAGCTCCTATTTTAGAAAAATTATCCCAAGAACTTTTGGAAGATGAATTGAAAATCCTGAAAATGGATGTGGATGAAAATCCTGAAACAGCGCGTGCTTTCGGCATTATGTCCATCCCAACCTTGCTCTTTAAAAAAGATGGACAGGTTGTTAAACAAGTAGCAGGAGTGCATACCGCAGCACAAATTAAGGCCATTGTGGCGGAGTTAAGTTAGTAAAAAAGAGTAAGATAGGAACGAATCGTTCTATCTTACTCTTTTTGTATTGACCTTTTAAAATTGGCTTATTGAGTCAAGAGATCCATAATCTCTTCGATACTTGATTTGCTACCTTTTTTTAGATAGTTTTCTTTACTACCTTTTTTAAAAGTTGACAAATTTGGTACCGTTTTGACATTCATATCATGTGCAAAAGCTGTGATGTCTTTTCGCTCCTTTGAGTCGTTATCCAGGTAATAAACGGTCTGATTCGTTTTTTGAATAGCAACTGCTAATTTAGGAGCGAATTTTTGACAGTATGGGCAGGATTCGCGACCGATATAGAGAATGAAATCTTCTTTGTTGTTGATTTTCTCTTGTACTTCAGATAGCGGAATCTTTTTGACGTAAGTCATTGCTTCCTTGTAAGAATCTGGAGTAATAATTTCTCTCTTTTTGAAATTCAAGTATAAAATAGCAAGCAGAGATGTTGTGCAAATGGACAAAATGAGAATCGTTAATTTCTTATTCACAAGCAACACCGTCACCATCTCTATCTAAACGAGAGCTATAACCAGCTTGTCCTCTGTATAGCGGTGCAGCACCTGCAGCGCGTGCTTCACTACAATTTCGATAGCCCCCTTGTTGAGGTTGTGTGACAAATGCTTGTTGTTGCTGCGTTTGTTGGGCAGCTGCGGCTTGTCGAGCTCGTTCAGCTTCAGCAGCTTGTTGTTCCCTGACAGTAATGGCATTTTGTACTAATCCAACACGATGAGTTAAGCGATCTTTTGTTCCTTGATCAGCTACATTTGCGATGGCAGCTTGGGCTGGGGCAATATTTTCTGTTACTTGATTGTTTTCTAAGGCTTGTACGGCAGCTTCAGCTTGAGCAGCAAGTTGTTTTGCTTCAGCCTCTTTCTTTTCACGCTCTTCTTTTTCTTTTCGTTCCTGTTCTTCTTTCGCCTTTTTCTCGCGCTCTTCTTTTTCTTTTCGTTCTTGCTCCTCCTTTGCTTTTTTCTCTTTTTCTGCTTTCTCCTGTTCGTCGCGTTCTTTTTTTGCTTTTTCTTCTTTTTGAACGAAACCTACCTGTTTTTCAGTTTCTTTTTGAGAAGCTTCATTTTGATTTGAGCAAGCTCCAAATAATAACGCAATTAAGATTGTTAAAATCAACCGTTTTTTCATAATGTTACTCCCTTCGGATATTTATCCAAGAATAATCATACCATAATATAAAAGCGCTTTCAGTCACTAACTGGTATTATTTAAATAAAAAATCAGACTTAGAATAAACTAAGTCTGAAAATTGTACTTATTCTCCCAATTCTGCACTGTAGGCAATAATTTGATCGACAGTGTCTGAAAGGAATTGGATGGTATCGCGAAGTGGTTTATCCGTTGAGATATCTGCTCCGATAATCATAGCTGACTCCAGTGGGGTCTTGCTGCCGCCTGATTTGAGGAGGTCCAGCCAATCTTTGGCACCGTTTTCGGAGTTCTTCAAATGCAAGTATCCCGCTGTTGAGATAACCAAGCCAGCCGAGTAGGTATAGCTGTAAAGCCCCATGTAGTAGTGGCTTTGGCGCATCCAGGTCAAAGCTGCGTCGTCATCGATTTCAACGGCATCTCCCCAGAACTCTGTCAGGACTTCCTTCATGATGCTGTTAAGCTTGCTAGCACCGAAGGTGCCACCTTCTTCAATCAAGGTGTAAACCTTGCGTTGGAAGGCTGCTTCCAACAAGTGGGTGATGAAGTTGTGGAAGTAGGTGTCTGTCAAACGGTGAGCCAAAGCAAAGCGTTTTTGACGAGGATCGTCAAACTGGTGTTCCAAATAGTCGCTGAGGAGGAGCTCGTTAAAGGTAGAAGGAGCTTCCACATAGTAGGTCGACATGTGGGCGTTGAAGTAGCTTTGGTTGTTGTCTGAGAAGATAAATTGACCAGAGTGTCCGATTTCGTGGATCAGGGTGTAGACATCGCTCATCCGTCCTGTCCAGCTCATGAGGACATAAGGATGGACGCGGTATGGGTCGGCTGCATAACCACCGGAATCCTTGCCTTCATTGGCTGCGAAATCAACCCAGCGTTCGGTTTGGTAGCGGGCAATTTCGCGTGAGTATTCTTCTCCAAGAGGTGCTACAGATTTCATGACCAAGTCATAGGCATCATCAATGGTCACATCAGGGTTGAGCGCACTGTCCAAGTCCAACTTCCAATCAGCAAAGGTCATTTTTTCAAGGCCGTTGACCTTGGCCACGTGTTTGAGGAATTTTTGAGCGACCGGAGCAAAGTCCTTCATGATCAGGTCAATCTGACGATCAAACATGGCACGATCCACTTCCTGCTCAGCTAGGAGATAGTCAAAGACAGAGTCGTAGCCCCGCATATCTGCAATCAGCTTTTCAGACTTAACTTGGGCTAGATAGGTAGCAGCAGCCGTGTTTTGGTGCTTGCGGAGACCTTCTGAGAAGGAACGAAAGGCTTTTTCACGGATTTCGGCATTTTCATGGTTTTGGTAGAAGTTTTCATAGGTAACAAAGCTATTCTTGTAAACTTTTCCATCCACTTCGAAATCAGCCATTTCAAAGTCGCCCGCCCGCATCTTGGTATAGATGTCTTGTGGTCCGTAGAAGACTTCACCCAGGTTGGTCAAGGTCTTTTCCACATCAGCTCCCAAGTAGTGAGCTTTTTTAATTTTAGCCTGACGAATGGCAAAAGTGAGGTGAGGGAGTTGTCCCAGACGTTCGAGGACTTCTTCATCCGCTTCTACCAAAGCATCATCAAAGAAGGAAAGTTCGACGCTTGCCCAAGTTTCAAAATCCATTCCCGCTTGAGCAATTTCCGCAAAAGCTTCGTCGCCAAAGTCAGTAGTTTGTGGCATAAAGCTGTAGTTGCCAATGTGGCTGAGTTGGATCTGAATTTGTTCAAAGACCGCAAAGGCAGCTTCAAAGTCTTCAAAGGTGTGAAGGTTGCCCTTGTAGTTACGGACAAATTCATTGATTTCTTCACGTGTTTTTTCAATGGCGCGCAAGAAGTCTTCCTGGTCTTGGTAGAGGGCTGTGAGGTCCCAGAGTTCGTTCTCAGGAAATTCAGAACGTTTTTTTAATTCCATAGTGTTCTCCTTTTGATCGGTGTTCTTCTTTAAGTATAGCAGAAAAAAGGACAGAAACATAGAGGGAGAGGGGAAAATGCTTGTGTAAAAATCTTGAAAAGAGCTGGAAAAATTGACCATTTTTGATATACTAGGATAGATATGAGGAGGTTTTTATGAAAAAGGTTATGATTTCACTACTGGCGGGTGCGTCCGTTCTAGCTCTGGTGGCTTGTGCGCCCAAACGTTACGAGCGCCAAAGCAAACCGAAGACAGCAACGTCATCAGCTATCAAAAAAGAAAAGAAGGATACAGGTCAAAAGCACTATCAAGAGGTTTTGGAGTGGTATGCTAAGTATGATACTGCTCTTAAAAATGGGGATAAAGCAGGCCTGTTTGCGGAATTAGGTAAGATAAAATCTGGCTCAGAAGAAAGCATCTATCTAGATGCTTTGGAGCGCTTAGGAACTCCGGTAACCTTCCAATACGCTTTTACAGACTTGAACAAAGATGGTGTGGATGAGCTCTTGGTGTCCAATCAATACACTGGAAACAAACAATATGTTTCTGCCATCTATTACCTCAAGGGTCAAGAAGCCGAATTGCTCCATACAGCTTATACAGCTGCGGTGGGTGGCTATCGCTCCAGCCTAGACCTTTTTGATAATGGGCAAATTGTCTACGCCACTTGGCAATCTGTGAGCCCAGACCGGGAATTGACCCTTTATTCGCTAGGAAAAGGGGAAGCCAAGGAAGAAAAGAAAGCAACCATTCAAATTGGTGGGGACCAAACAGCAGAGCAGGCTCTTGGGATTTCAGCCAAGCAGTTGGACCTCAGTAAGCTGGACTGGAAAACATTTGATAGTTCAGGCGACTCCAAATCAACAGCTAAAGCAGAAGAGAAAAAATCAGAAAGCTTCCAAGTACAAGTTAGCGTAGCTGATCTTCGTATTCGAAAAGAACCGTCTACTTCAGCTACCTCAGCAGGAATGATCGCAAAAGGAATTTACACTATCACGGAAACCGTAGAGGCAGATGGTCATACTTGGGGCAAGCTTGAATCTGGACAAGGCTGGATCGCCCTTGAATTCACAACGCGGGTGGATGGAAATGCCGAATCAACTCCTGCCCCTGCCAAAACAAGCACTGAGATGAATCTAGATGAAATAAAAGCTGGAAATTTCTCAAGTGTAGCGGGAGTTTGGAAAAATAAGTACGGTACGAGCATTGAGTTTGATGCGCAAGGAATTGTGAAGGTCAATGGTAGTGCTGTTAATGGTGTTCAATTTTCTGGTTTTTACTTCAAGGAAGGCAATTTACACGGAGTTAGTCGCATGCCTGGCGCAACGAACGAAACGCCTATTCTTTTCATTCCTTCAAGAGAAGGTGGCAGTGAATCCATTTACTGGAGTAAGAGTGATGCTACAAATGGAAACGATTTGTACTACCGTGTGAACTAAAAAATAAGGAGACAAACTTGAAAAAAATTGGAACATATTTGCTGGCTACAGCCCTCTTGCTTTCCCTAGCAGCTTGCGCCCCAAAACGCTATGAGCGTAAGCACAGTCCGGTAGGGGCTTCATCGGTAAAAAAATCATCTGACAAGGCCCAAGAAAAAGAGCAAACAGAAGAAGCTAAGTCAGATGAACATGACAAAGAAGCCATTGGGACCTTGTCAAAAGCAGACCAAGCGGACATCTATTCGATTATTGAAAACAGTGCGTCTTTGACCTATTCACTTCAGGTGCAACCGACTCGCTTGCTAGAGTTGAACAATGATCACGGTGCAGTTGATGGTTACCCACAAGACATGTTCATTGATTACTACAATACCTACACGCCGGGAACTTATAATTTGCAAGATGTCATTGATAAATTGAATGCTGAAGAGACATCGGACTCTATCCGCAGTCTTTCACAAGACAAGCTGATCCAACTAACAAATGAAAAGAAAGATGGCTGGATCTATTCGACAAAAGACAAGGCCTTCTACGAAATTGTATCTGGTGGTCGTGGCGGAGCGATGCCACCGATGGAGATTCCTTCACCGGATGAATGGGTGATCAATGAAGATTCGGTTGAAGTGACAACGACTATCCAAGGCACTTCCGATCCATACAGACGTTTTGTCTTGAAACGTAACAACAAGAACTACAAGGGTGGAACCCATAAAACACGCTTTTATGTCGACAGCACTGAATTCGTGAAATCGTAAAAATAATCAAAAGCTATATCTAGCTCTAAAATTTTTATATAGAACTTGCTGAAGATTCACAGAAAAAGGCCCCCAAAGCCTTTTTCTTTTGGGCTTGAATATGTTAAAATAAAAGGTATACGTGCTTGGATACAAAGATGAGGATATAACATACAGATGGGCTCTTGAAATTCCTATCTCGTTGAGATGGGTGGCCTTGGTATCTTGAGTAATTGAATTTTGGCCTCATTTCTTAGGAAAAAAGATAAGCTTCCTAGCACTCTTCGAGTGCGGCGTCACCTTCCTATTTTTCTACAGAAATGTTCGGCAAGCCGAACCGTCCAAAATATCTTGAGAATTGAACCTGGCCGAAAAGCTGTGTAAAAAAGATAAACTGTCTTGTCTTCATCGAAGACTTCGCCAGTTTCCTATTTTTACTTTGCTTTTGACGGCTTAGTATCTTGATAGTTGAACACGGGCTAAATCCCTAGTGAAAAAGATAGATTTCCTGGTGTGCGTGGCACACTGCGTCAATCTCCTATTTTCATACGGGATTCTTCACGCCCTTTGTATCCTGATTTTTGTAGGCAAGTCGTATAATTTTATCAATCCAAAGGGGATTACAATGACAAAACAAGTGTTTCAAACGACTTTTGCGGGTCGTGAGTTAATCGTAGAGACTGGTCAGGTTGCGAAGCAAGCAAATGGCTCTGTTGTCGTGCGTTATGGGGAGTCAACTGTCTTGACGGCAGCTGTCATGTCTAAGAAAATGGCAACTGGGGATTTCTTCCCACTTCAAGTCAACTACGAAGAAAAAATGTATGCGGCTGGGAAATTTCCTGGTGGCTTTATGAAACGTGAAGGACGTCCTTCTACTGATGCGACCTTGACAGCGCGTTTGATTGACCGTCCAATCCGTCCTATGTTTGCGGAAGGTTTCCGTAACGAAGTGCAAGTCATCAACACAGTCCTTTCTTACGATGAAAATGCATCTGCCCCAATGGCAGCCATGTTTGGTTCATCATTGGCTCTTTCTATCTCAGATATTCCGTTTGACGGACCAATCGCTGGGGTACAAGTGGGTTATGTCGATGGGGAAATCATCATCAACCCAACGCAAGAACAAGCCGAGCGCTCTCTTCTTGAATTGACAGTAGCCGGTACGAAACACGCCATCAACATGGTAGAGTCTGGTGCCAAAGAATTGTCAGAAGAAATCATGTTGGAAGCTCTTCTCAAAGGGCACGAAGCCGTGAAAGAATTGATTGCCTTCCAAGAAGAAATCGTTGCGGCAGTTGGGAAAGAAAAAGCAGAAGTTGAATTACTTCATGTAGATGCTGACTTGCAGGCTGAAATCATCGCAGCCTACAACAGTGACCTTCAAAAAGCGGTTCAAGTTGAAGAAAAATTGGCGCGTGAAGCTGCGACTCAAGCAGTCAAAGACCAAGTCACAGCTGTTTACGAAGAAAAATATGCCGACCACGAAGAGTTTGATCGCATCATGCGGGATGTGGCTGAAATCTTGGAACAAATGGAACACGCAGAAGTGCGCCGTTTAATCACAGAAGACAAGGTTCGTCCAGATGGTCGTAAGGTCGATGAAATCCGTCCTTTGGATGCACAAGTCGACTACCTTCCTCGCGTACACGGTTCTGGACTCTTTACACGTGGACAAACTCAGGCTCTTTCTGTCTTGACTTTGGCACCAATGGGTGAAACGCAAATCATCGATGGTTTGGATCCTGAGTACAAGAAACGCTTCATGCACCACTACAACTTCCCACAATACTCGGTTGGTGAAACAGGTCGTTACGGTGCGCCTGGTCGTCGTGAAATTGGTCACGGTGCTCTCGGTGAGCGTGCCCTTGCTCAAGTATTGCCAAGCTTGGAAGAATTCCCATATGCCATCCGTTTGGTAGCAGAAGTCTTAGAATCAAATGGTTCTTCATCTCAAGCCTCTATCTGTGCGGGAACGCTTGCCCTTATGGCTGGTGGTGTGCCAATCAAGGCACCAGTAGCTGGTATTGCCATGGGTCTGATCTCAGATGGAAACAACTACACCGTATTGACAGATATCCAAGGTTTGGAAGACCACTTTGGAGATATGGACTTTAAGGTTGCAGGAACTCGTGACGGAATTACAGCCCTTCAAATGGATATCAAGGTCCAAGGGATCACTGCAGAAATCTTGACTGAAGCACTTGCTCAAGCCAAGAAAGCTCGTTTTGAAATCCTTGATGTCATTGAAGCAACCATTCCAGAAGTTCGTCCAGAATTGGCTCCAACTGCTCCGAAAATTGATACCATCAAGATTGATGTCGACAAGATCAAGATTGTCATCGGTAAGGGTGGAGAAACCATCGATAAGATCATCGCTGAAACAGGCGTTAAGATTGATATCGACGAAGAAGGAAACGTATCGATCTACTCGAGCGACCAAGATGCCATTAACCGTGCTAAGGAAATCATTGCTGGTTTGGTGCGTGAAGCCAAAGTGGATGAAGTCTACCATGCCAAAGTGGTTCGGATCGAGAAATTCGGAGCCTTTGTCAACCTCTTTGACAAGACGGATGCCCTCGTTCACATTTCTGAAATGGCTTGGACTCGTACCAACCGTGTTGAAGACTTGGTAGCGATCGGCGATGAAGTCGATGTGAAGATTATCAAGATTGATGAAAAAGGTCGTGTCGATGCTTCTATGAAGGCACTCTTACCACGTCCGCCAAAACCTGAACATACAGAAGAAAAAGGTGAAAAGGGTCCTCGCCATGGTGATCGTCCTCGTCACCACAATAAAGACCACAAACCTAAAAAAGACTTTACCATTACACAAAAAGATTCAGAATAATCATTAGAAAAGGAGGAGCACGGTATGGGATGGTGGCGTGAAACCATCAATATTGTAAAAGAAAATGACCCAGCAGCGCGTACCTCGCTGGAGGTCCTTTTGACCTATCCGGGCGTCAAAGCACTGGCAGCTCACCGTGTTTCCCACTTTTTGTGGAACCATGGTTTTAAGCTCTTGGCGCGGATGCACAGCCAATTCTGGCGTTTTTGGACCCAGATTGAGATCCATCCAGGTGCGACCATTGCTTCTGGTGTCTTTATCGACCATGGAGCGGGCCTCGTTATCGGGGAAACAGCCATTGTTGAAAAAGGCGTTATGCTCTACCACGGGGTGACCCTTGGGGGAACAGGAAAGGATGTCGGCAAACGCCATCCAACGGTTCGTGAGGGAGCCTTGGTCTCCGCCCATGCCCAAGTCATCGGCCCGGTGGAAATCGGAGCAAAAGCCAAAGTAGGAGCAGGGGCTGTCGTCGTCTCAGATGTACCAAGTGATGTGACCGTTGTCGGTGTTCCTGCCAAGATCGTGCGGGTGCACGGTCGAAAAGATGAACCGGTCATTCACCAAGAAGAAGAAAAACGCGAATACTACATGAACAAGCTGGAGCATGCCAAGGAAGCTAGCCATCGGTCTTCGAGCTTGTAAGGAGATCGCTACGTGATTCAATCAACCAATACATTGAATGACCACCAACTACTGGAAGCAAAGGCCCTTATTGCAGTCTGTCAGAACTATGACGGAACGTTTCGGGATCCTTATCTCTCCAATATGCTCAATTTTGATCCCGATATGCCGGCCTTTTTCCTTTATTACGAAAAAGGTGAACTTGTTGGCCTATTAACCGTCTATGCGGATGACCAAGATGTGGATGTGGCGATCCTGGTCCATCCTAATTATCGTCGTCAGGGAATTGCGCGTGCTTTGTATGGAAGTTTTGAGAAAGAAACGGCCTCTTATCCAATTGAGTCTGTGACTTTTCAGACAGAGCGTATTTTTCTAGAGAATCATCCTGATTTTTCCAGCAATTGGGCACTGGACGAGGATGAAGAGACAGAAACCTGGTTAGGACGTGATCGAACCGCTTATGCATTAGATTCCCGTTCGGATGTCGATGTGCTCTTGGCAGAACCTTCTTATCTTGAAGCCATTGCCCAGCTCCACCACCAAACCTTTTCAGATGAAGTGGAAGCACCGGAAGTGAGCCACAGATACATTTCAGAGGCTTTAAAGGATCCTGATAGTCTGCTGTACATATTACTCAAAGAAGGTCAAGTGATTGGCGTTTGTACGGTCGATGTATCTGGGAAATGCAATTACCTTTATGGACTTGCGATTGCTGAAGTCTATCGTGGGCAAGGTTACGGAAGCTATCTGGCAAAATCCCTCGTCAACCAACTCATTGCGCAAAATGACAAGGTATTTCAGATTGCAGTGGAAGATGACAATGTTGGTGCCAAACGCTTGTATGAAAAGATTGGCTTTGTCACACAGACTCAGGTGGTTTATTTGAAGCCAAAAGAGTAGAAACAGAAAGGAAATGAAGCGTGTTAAAAATTTATGATACCATGTCTCGTGATTTGCGAGAATTTATCCCCATCGAGGAAGGAAAGGTCCGCATGTATGTTTGTGGTCCAACGGTTTACAATTATATCCACGTAGGGAATGCCCGTTCAACGGTGGCCTTTGACACGATTCGTCGCTACTTTGAGTATCGTGGCTACGAAGTTGCCTACATTTCCAACTTTACAGATGTGGATGATAAGATCATTAACCGTGCCAAAGAAGAAGGCATTACTCCACAGGAAGTGGCAGACAAGTACATTGCGGCTTTTCGTGAGGATGTGACGGCTCTTGGCGTGAAACCTGCAACTCGCCATCCTCGTGTGGTTGAGTTTATGGATGACATCATTCGTTTTGTCGCTGACTTGATCGAAAAAGGCTATGCCTATGAGAGCCAAGGCGATGTCTATTTCCGTGTGGAAAAATCCCACAACTATGCTAAGTTAGCCAATAAAACCTTAGAAGACTTGGAGTTAGGTGCTTCTGGTCGGACAGATGAAGAAACGGCTCGCAAGGAAAATCCAGTCGACTTTGCCCTTTGGAAGGCTGCAAAACCAGGAGAGATTTCTTGGGACAGCCCTTGGGGACCTGGTCGTCCTGGTTGGCACATCGAGTGTTCGGTCATGTCGACGGGAATTTTAGGGGATACTATTGATATCCACGGTGGTGGGGCCGATCTTGAGTTTCCGCACCATACTAATGAAATTGCCCAGTCTGAAGCTAAGACTGGAAAAACTTTTGCCAATTACTGGATGCACAATGGCTTTGTCAATATCGATAATGTCAAGATGTCCAAGTCCTTAGGCAACTTTATTACGGTGCATGATGCATTGAAGACTATTGACGGCCAAGTGCTTCGCTTCTTCTTTGCAACCCAGCACTATCGCAAGCCCATTAACTTCACAGAAAAAGCGGTGCGCGATGCGGAGACCAACCTCAAGTATTTGAAAAATACCTATGAGCAACCGTTCACAGGAGAAGTGGATTTAGCAGACTTGCAAGGCTTTGTGGACAAGTTTATCGCGGCTATGGATGAAGATATCAATGCGGCAAACGGAATCACCGTCGTCTTTGAATTGGCTAAATGGGTCAATTCAGGTCACTACAACCAAGACGTCAAGGATGCCTTGACCAAGATGTTAGAAGTCTTTGGAGTGGTCTTTGTCGAAGAAGTCTTGGATGCAGATATTGAAGCCTTGATCGCTGAACGTCAGGAAGCCCGGGCTAAGAAAGACTTTGCGCGAGCAGATGCCATTCGCGATGAATTGGCTGCACAAGGAATCAAGCTCTTGGATACAAAAGAAGGTGTAAGGTGGACACGTGATTGATGTCAATCTAATCAATGGGATTGCCCTTGCCTTTGAGGGAGATGCGGTCTATTCCATGTATATTCGCAGACACCTGATTTTTCAAGGGATGACCAAGCCCAATAAGCTTCACCAGGCTGCCACCCGCTATGTCTCTGCTAGAGCTCAGGCTAGCTTGATTGAAAGCATGTTGGAGCAAGAAATTCTGACGGAAAAAGAGTTGGAGATCTACAAGCGCGGTCGCAATACCAATAGCCATACCAAGGCCAAAAATGCGGATGTCGTGACCTATCGCATGTCGACGGGCTTTGAGGCTGTCATGGGCTATCTCCATATGACGGGGGAGCTCTCTCGGCTAGAAGAGCTGATTGACTGGTGCATCCAGCAAGTAGAAGAAGGAAGAAAGCATTGAAAAATATCAGAGAGTGGTTTCCTCATGCAGAGGTAACGGATCAAGCCAATCCACCAGCTGGTTATGTAGCCCTTCCCCTTCAGGCTCATCAATGGCTGCTGCTGAAGGAAGAAGAGCTAACCGAGCGAGAAAAACAATTGATTTCCTGGTTGGGCGGTGAAGAAGAGGTTGCCCCTAATCCTTGGTACCAGTACCTGATCGATGGAAAGGGAGAAGCCCCTCAAGTCATCAAAAAAATGCAGCTCGTCTATTGCCACATTTCGCATTCAACAGCGGAAGGGACGGCTTCTTGGCTAGAGATGATGCAGACACTCTTGCCCAATTTCCGAGCAACCTTGCAACTGAGCGGACAAGATTATGTGCTCATTCTGGACCAAGACCAGTCTTTACCTGTGGCCGATATCTTAAAAGATACCGTCTCTGCCATGGAGTATGACTTCAACATTCGTTTATCTATCCTGGTCGGGCAAGTATGGACCGAGTCTAAAGACGGGAAAGTGTCTCCTGTCATTCGAGCAGAACAGGCGGTCTTTCGAGCTTGGATTCGAGAGGGCCATCAAGGTGTCTATCGCTTTTCTCAACTCTATCTGTGGGGAATCGAGCAGGCAGATTTGGATCTTACCCCAATCAAAGCAAGCTTGCATCAGTTGATTGAAAGTCAAGATCAATTGCAAGACATCATTGTTGCTCTTTGGGACAATGGTGCAGTCGTCACCAAAGCCGCACAACAACTCTATCTCCACCGCAATTCCCTTCAATACAAGATTGACAAATGGGAAGAGCTAACGGGTCTCCAACTGAAAAACCTGACAGATCTAGCTCTTTGTTACCATTTGGTTCTACAGGATGTGATGTAACGGAATAAATAGAGGGTTTTGTGCAACTTGCACAAAACTCTTTTTCTTTTTTGTAAGACTTGCCATAGCTTTGTAAAACGTTTTCATTTACAATAGAATTATAAAAATCAAAGGAGTACCATCATGGTAGAATTAAATCTTAAAAATATTTACAAAAAATATCCAAACAGCGAACACTACTCAGTTGAAGACTTCAACTTGGACATCAAAGACAAAGAGTTTATCGTTTTCGTAGGTCCTTCAGGATGTGGTAAATCAACGACTCTTCGTATGATCGCTGGTCTTGAAGATATCACAGAAGGTGAATGTTCCATCGATGGTGTCGTTGTAAACAACGTGGCACCTAAAGACCGTGACATCGCCATGGTATTCCAAAACTACGCTCTTTACCCACACATGACTGTGTACGATAACATGGCATTTGGTTTGAAATTGCGTAAATACAGCAAGGAAGATATCGACAAACGTGTACAAGAAGCAGCTGAAATCCTTGGCTTGAAAGAATTCTTGGATCGTAAACCAGCTGACCTTTCAGGTGGTCAACGTCAACGTGTGGCCATGGGACGTGCCATTGTCCGTGATGCAAAAGTATTCTTGATGGACGAACCTTTGTCAAACTTGGATGCCAAATTGCGTGTATCGATGCGTGCTGAAATCGCGAAAATTCACCGTCGTATCGGAGCTACAACGATCTATGTAACCCACGACCAAACAGAAGCGATGACACTTGCTGACCGTATCGTTATCATGTCTGCTACTAAAAACCCTGCAGGTACTGGTACAATCGGACGTGTAGAACAAATCGGAACTCCTCAAGAAGTATACAAAAACCCAGTCAACAAATTCGTAGCTGGATTCATCGGAAGCCCTGCGATGAACTTCATTAACGTGAAATTGGAAGGTGGACACATCGTTGCCAATGGATTGAACTTGAAAGTTCCAGAAGGTGCTTTGAAAGTCTTGAAAGAAAAAGGCTATGATGGTAAAGAATTGATCTTTGGTATCCGTCCAGAAGACGTGAATACAGAAGCTGCTTTCCTTGAAACTTTCCCAGAATCAGTAGTAAAAGCAACGATCTCTGTATCTGAATTGCTTGGTTCTGAATCTCACTTGTACTGCCAAGTTGGTGACAACGAATTCATCGCTAAAGTAGATGCGCGTGACTACCTTGGAACTGGTGAAACCATCGAACTTGGATTTGACTTGAACAAAGCTCACTTCTTCGACAAAGAAACTGAAAAAACAGTATACTAATAAGTGCTGACACTGTAGAGACTGAGACGATATGTCTCAGTCTCTTTCATTTTAAGGAGACAAAACATGGAAAAAGACTGGTGGAAGGGGAAGGTCGCTTATCAGATCTACCCAAAAAGCTTTAAGGATAGCAACGCTGATGGTGTTGGGGATTTGAAAGGCATCACGGAGAAACTCGATTACCTTCAAGACTTAGGGATTGACATTCTCTGGTTATCTCCTATTTACAAGAGTCCGTTTATTGACCAGGGTTATGATATTTCCGACTATTATGCCATTGATCCTATTTTTGGAACTATGGAAGATATGGAAGAGCTGATCGCGGAAGGTAAGAAGCGGGGCATTTCCATCATTATGGACTTGGTGGTTAACCACTGCTCCAGTCATCACGAGTGGTTCCAAAAAGCTCTAGCGGATCCAGATGGTCCTTATGCGGATTACTTTTATTTCATCGAAAGTGACAAGGAACCCAACAACTGGGAAAGTTACTTTGGAGGCAGTGTCTGGGAACCCGTTCCTGGCACCAACAAATACTATCTCCATTCTTTCCACAAGGATCAGCCGGATCTCAATTGGCAAAATCCTGTCTTACGCGAAGAGATTTACAAGATGATCAATTGGTGGTTGGACAAGGGAATTGCAGGCTTCCGGATTGATGCTATCATCAACATTAAAAAAGATTTAGAATGGCGTTCGCTTCCGTCTGATCGTGACAATGGCTTGGTCCCAGTACCGGAGTCTCTGGTCAATGCGCAACCGATTGAACCTTTCTTGCAAGAGTTAAAGGAGCGGACCTTCGCCAAGTACAATGCCTTCACAGTAGGGGAAGTTTTCAATGAAACCGACGAAGAATTGCATTTCTTCATTGGAAAAGATGGCGTCTTCTCTTCTATCTTTGATTTCAAACAAACCATGCTGGGGCAAGAAGGAAAAGGCTGGTTTGACCATAGTCTTCCGACAGCAGATGAACTCAAGGAAAGTATTTTCCAAGCGCATGAGCGCGCGGATAGCATTGGGGTTCTCTCGACCATCATTGAAAACCACGACGAACCTCGTGGTGTGTCCCACTATATCGCAGAAGGTCCGGTAAACGATACCAGTAAAAAAGCCCTGGGGACCATTCAGGTTTTACGTAAGGGAATTCCTTTTATCTATCAAGGCCAAGAAATTGGAATGGAAAACCAAGTCTTTGAATCGGTGGAGGATTTTGATGATATTGCGACCATCAATGGTTATCATGTTGCTAAAGAAGCTGGTTTGAGCGAGGAAGAAGCCTTAGCTGCGATTGCTAAATACAGCCGGGACAATGCGCGGACACCCATGCAGTGGACAAAAGAGCCAGGTCTGGGCTTTAGCGATGGGTCAGCTTGGTTGATCAGTCCCAAACCAGATGTTGCCATCAATGTGGAAGATCAAGAAAAGGATCCAGACTCCATCTTGAATTATTACCGTAAGTTGACGGCCTTGTATCGCCATCCCCTTTATGGAAATACCATTCGGTTTGGAGATATGATTCCAGCGTATCGGGACCGTGAAAACATCATCGCCTTTGAACGCCGTGGGGACAAGCTTCTCTTGGTTGTCAGCAATTTCCAAAATCGCCAGGCTAGCTTGGAGTTGCCAGCTCCGATTAAAACGGTCGTTTTAAATAATACAGCAGGATTATTCCAAGAAGGAGACCAAGTGCTCGAATTGACCCCTTACCAAACTGTTGTGCTAGAATTAGCAGAATAGAAAGAAACTTTGTATTATTGTTAGATTTAAGATGTAGAATAGTATTTTCATTAAAAAATCTGGAGAAATTTATAAAAGTTATCTATACTTTAGAATCAGTCAAGTATAAACTGAAACTTTCCGCCGTGAGAAAAGTGCCTGAAACAACTGTGTTTCAGGCACTCGGGAGTTTTGAGACCTTAGGCTCAAAACTAAGTCATGGAACTTCGAAGAAGTTCGCTGACGTCCGTACTCACCTAAGGAAAGTTTTGAAAGATATTTTATCTCCAAAAAGAACCTTCGCGTCTGCGAAGGTTCTTTTCGTGTCATCCAAGTCTAAACCTGGAACTTACTCAACTTCTTTCTTTTTCAAGAGGAGGAAGCCTCCGCTAACGGCTAACAAGAAGCCTGAAAGAATGAAGTGTGCGGTTGTGTCTTCTCCAGTTTGTGGCAATTGTGCCTTAGCTGGACTTTCTTGGAAGCTTTGTCCTACTTGGTAAGTCAAAGCTTGCACGCTTTCTCCATTTTCCACAGTTGTTTCTTTTTGTGGAAGGAGCACTTTAGGAGTGTCCTTCTTGGCCAAGATTGGCTGTGGATTGCTTGTTTGGTTATGAATTGGAACTACCACTTGATCTGGTTCTTTAGCTGGAACGTAATCCATCAAGCTTGCCAACTTGCTGCCAAAGATCGCATTGGTTACCCAGCGGAAGAAGTGGACAGGGTGTTGACGGTTGGTTGGATTTCCTGCATAGACAAAGAGTGGTTGTCCCATCAGTTCTCCAGAGATGGCCATGACTTTGTTAGCCAGAACATCGTTATGTGGCCACCAACCTGCAATATAATAATCGCTTGGAGCGATGCTCATCAAGGTCTTGAAATGCTCTGGAACCTTTTCAATCCAGTTTCCTGAGTTGGAGTAGAAGAGGGTATTCTTCTTGTATCCGCTGGTCAATGGATCCTGATCATCAATGATCGCTTTCATCAAGCCTTCGTAGTCACTACCGCCTTTTAGTTTTTCAGCGTCAAATCCTGTAAGAACTCCCAATTTTTCCAATTTTTGCATGGCTTCCCCGCCAATGACAAGGGTTGGTTTCTTGCCAAAAATGGAAGCGTCAAAGCGATTGCTTTCCAAAATAACAACATCCGCTTCTTCTGGCGTATTGACGATTTGGAAGCCTAATTTTTCAAGGACCAAACTAGTATGAGCAGGCGCATCTACTCCAGCCCAATTATAGTGGTAGTTTGGAGAGTAGACCTTCATCGGTTTCAAGGTTGGGCCACTAGGCACCTTGTAGAGGGCATCACCATAAATGGCATAGTTTGGTAGGAGCGAAGCAAAGGTATCGCGGTCAACGATGTAGCCATCATCTGTTAGGTAGACAGATTTTCCTTGTGCAATAGCCTGGTTGACAGCTTTAACGGCACTGGCTGAGGTATTTGCGATCACATAGTAAGGAGCTTTTGGATCGATCTCAGAGGTACGAGTGGCGCGGGTGGTGGTGACTTCTCCTAATTTTCCGTTGAAAAGACCATCCGCAAAGACAGGTTCGGACTTGAACCCTCTCATATCTGGGAAGTTTACCAGCAACTCTGCGTACATAGCAGCCCAGGCAGATTCGTTGGAACCCTTGTAGAGAATGTGGTTAGCATAGCCACGTTTGGCTTGGGCCATGTCAATGACTAAGTCCCCTTTTTTATAGTTGCCAATATCTTCTTTGAGTTCCTTGACGAGGACACCATTGCGTTTGAAGTAGTCGATCATATTGAAGGCTTCTTGGGCATCGTTGTCTTTGTCGAGGCTCATTGGGATGACGTAGTAGTCTGGGAAGAATTTCGGACGACCATTTTTCACACGTCCAACGATTTCTCCATTTGGGCCGACCAGTTCATTTTCGGCTTTTGGATCTTCGGTTTTATTGAGACCGCGCAGGTAGAAGTTGAGACGCATCTCAAGGAGACGGTCCGGATCTTGGTTGAGGAAGTCAATCCCTCCTAGGACAGCATTGCGACCTGCTTTGTAGGATTCTTCATTTCCTTCCGGAATTTCGATAGTATGGCCTAAGATACCATGGTAGACAGCATAAACTCCTGTATAGCCAGAGAAGGAGTCATCCCAGCCATCGCCCCAATCCAGTTTTGGAATGATGTAACTATCGTATTTAGAATTGGCAACTCCTGCCCGTCCCATATGATGGGCATTTTCTAGCATCAGATCTGACAGAAGATCGTATTCGAAGTTCGGATCATGTGGTGGAGTTGCAGGTTCGATCAAGAATTCTTTGACAAAACCGTGTAAGTCGTAGAGAGCGATTGGATTCCATTTGTTGATCATTTGGATAACCGTGCGAACTTCAGGGTTGGTTTGGTAGCTGGCATCCCGGTTTGGATCGAGCCCGTTTGCTAGGGCCCGCAGGTTGAGAGCATCCCCATCTGGGTTTTCCGTGAAGTCAAATAAGAAGATGAATTTATTGAGCAAGCTTGGAATATCTAGCGTGACTGTTTTAGCATTTCCAGCTTCATCGGTGGTGTTAAAGGTCACCTTTTCCTTGGTCGCAAAAGTATTGAAGAGGCCTGTGATGATATCAATGCCTGGTTGTTCATCCGCGTGGGTGTTGTGGACTAAGACAGGTAATTTGTAATCCAAGGTCTTGTCCTTCAGAGCTGCCAGCATTTCGCTTGGCTTGGTCAAGGCTGTAGGGTTGGTACTAGAAAGGTAGTGATCAATGCTAGCTTGGTCCTTGCTCACGATCCCCATCTTCATATCCCGGCCTTGGGCACTCTTACCAAGGGTTTCCAGCTGCACCAAACGATCGGGTTTCGCTTCTTCCTTGGATTTTTCGATAGCAGCTAGCATCTCTTCATGTGTATGGTAGTCTTGGTAAGGTCGAAAAACAAGGGTCTTATTGATGGTGATCCCTAAGTCTGCATTGGTTCCGACTAGCTCATGGTTGCCGATGTAATTGCGATAAGTCCGGCGAATATTATTTGGGCTACGAAGACTGAGATCTTCACCAAAGAGATCCTTCACGTCAATGTGGAGATCCAGATCATTGCCGTTTGCGGTCTCTGTGATCGTAAGGAATGGATCCTTGCTCAGTGTTCCTGTCTCCATATCCCAAGTTTTCCACTCAGAGAGAGGCTTATTGTCTAAGGTCCAGTTGATCTTGCCAGCAGCTTGAGCTTTTTCTTGGACTTTGTCATCAATCGTACTCTTTTCAGAGAGATAAATGGTGCTATCCGCCAATCGAGTCGCTTGGTCAGCGGTTGTTGTAGCACGGTTAGTGCTTGGACTAGCGGCTGGCGCAACTTCTGTAGTAGAAGCCACATCAGAAGTCGCTGCTGTTTCTGCAGGACTAGCAGGAGTTACTTCTGTGGCTGTAGCCGGACTGGCAGTATCAGCTGTCACAGGTGGCTCAGTAGTAGGTGTCGCTTCAAGGACCGTGCTTGGTTCCGTTTGAGGCGCTTCTACGCTATCGGCTGAAGCTTGGCCATGACCGATAACGGAAAGCAAGACAGCAGCGGAGAGGCTGAGTGTTGTAGTGTACAAATGTTTCTTATACGAAGACTTCATATAGAAGACCCTCCTTAAAAAGTTATTTTCCAGTTCTAGTATACCATTTTAGGAAAGCGTTTACAACAACTGCCTGAATAAAAAAGCCTTTGCATCTTGCAAGGGCTTCTTTGTCTATTCTGTTTCCTCATGGAATTGTTGGTAAAAATCAACCTTGACCTGGATAAAAGTTTCTAAGTCTCTTAACAATTGGAGCAAGGTGGCGCGTGTTTCGAATTCTTCACGGGTCTTAGGAAGAGGACGTTCACGGAAGATCGCTAAATACTGACTAATATCATCTAGAAGATCTTGGGCAGGATTTTTCTGGCTTAACTGTTGGGCCGTTTTCTTAAAAAGTTGAGCTAGGATTATGCTTTCACTCGCCGCTAACTGACAACGGTTGACGTTTTCTGCCATATCCCGCAGGATATCGTTTTGCCGCTTGCGCATTTCGAAGTAGTGAATATGGTAGTTGGTTTGGTGAAAGAGGTGGTTGGAATGGTCCAGATAGACTAGATTTAAAGCATCCTTTAGGATGCTATCCAACTCCTTAATCAAGCGAGCATCATTGCGACCATCCCCTTTACCAAGAAATTCCGCAAAACGACCGAGGATCTTCTTTAGTTGGTCTTCGACAACATCATGATAATGATCGATCGCAGCCTGATTAGAAGGCATATAGAGATTGGCCAGCAGGGCAAAGCTGGTTCCAATTAAAAAGAGGGCAAGTTCATTGAGCAAGAGTCCCCAGGAAGTAGACTGCTCAATCAAGAGGTGGGTGACCAGCACCGTGCTTGGCGTGATGCCGATCTGCCAACCCAATAAAAAGGCACAAGGGACATAAAGAGCGATAAAGACTCCCAGTGCCCAAAGGTTGAATCCAAAAAAGGAAAAAGCGAGACTTCCGATAGCAAGGGCTAGCAAGGTCGACATAAAGCGCTGGTAGGCCTGCTTGATGGTGCTGCGCCGCGTATCAGAGATACTCAAGATGGCAATGACGCCAGCTGAGATGGCATAGGTCAAGCCCAGAGCATAAGCAAGGGCCGCCGCTAAACAGGTGGCCAAGGTGAGTTTGATGGTTCGTTGAAAAAGAGGCATGGCTTCCTTTCTAGTTCGGTTCGTTCATTGAGATTGATTTGATTTCATTATATCATGAATTGGCCTCTTCCTCCTTTCTTGTGGTATACTAGTTCTATGGAAAATAACGATATCGTATACGGTGTTCACGCAGTCACCGAGGCTTTACAAGCCAATACAGGCAATAAATTATATATTCAAGAAGACCTCCGAGGAAAAAATGTCGACAAGATCAAGGCCTTAGCAGCTGAGAAAAAAGTGTCGATTTCTTGGACGCCAAAGAAAACTCTGCAGGAAATGACGGAAGGAGCTGTTCACCAAGGTTTCGTTCTTCGAGTGGCAGCCTTTGCTTACACAGACTTGGCAGCGATTCTGAAACAGACAGCCCAAGAAGAGAACCCGCTTTTATTGATTCTCGATGGTCTAACAGATCCGCACAATCTTGGATCTATCTTACGGACAGCTGATGCGACCAATGTCTCAGGAGTCATCATTCCTAAGCACCGAGCGGTTGGGGTAACCCCAGTAGTTTCAAAAACTTCTACCGGAGCAGTGGAACACATTCCCATTGCGCGTGTGACCAATCTTAGCCAAACTCTAGACAAGCTAAAGGAAGAGGGCTTCTGGATCTTTGGAACCGACATGAACGGCACGCCATCTCACCAGTGGAATACGGCTGGCAAGTTAGCCTTGATCATTGGCAATGAAGGAAAAGGGATCTCAGCCAACATCAAAAAGCAAGTCGATGAGATGATCACCATTCCCATGAATGGTCATGTGCAAAGCCTCAATGCCAGTGTGGCAGCAGCCATTCTTATGTATGAGGTCTTTCGCAACCGACTATAATCCTAGAAAGGCAATGATATGAAACGAAAAATCTTATTGGTTGACGGCTATAATATGATTGCCTTTTGGCAGGAGACCCGCCAGCTCTTTCAAAAAAGTGAGCTCGATGCAGCCCGCAATATCCTCCTGCAAAAACTGAGCCACTATGCTAGCTTTGAAGGGATCGAAGTCATCTGTGTCTTTGATGCCCAGTATATGCCAGGAGTGCGGCAGACCTATGAGGAGTTCAATGTTCAGGTGGTCTTTACCGGTGAGGATGAGACGGCAGATGACTATATCGAGCGCTTGGCGGCAGAGCTTAACACGCCCCTCCACCAAGTATCGGTAGCAACCAGTGACTTAAATGAGCAATGGACCGTCTTTGCTCAAGGAGCCCTTCGGGTATCTGCCAGAGAGTTAGAAAAACGGGTCGCAGTCGTCAAAGGAAACCTTAATCAAGCGCAGCGAGTGGTGAACGATCAAAAACCACCCATGCGACCACTCGATCACGAAGTATTGCGACAATTACAAGAAATGATGGGAGACAAGTAATGACATTTGCTATTTTGACAGATTCGACCGCAGATTTAGACCAAAACTGGGCCAAGGAACATCAGGTGACCATTCTTGGCTTGACCATTGAGTTAGATGGGACGGTTTACCAGACAGTAGGCCAAGCTCAATTGACCAGCCCTGAGCTTTTAGAAGCCATGAAAAATGGGGCCAAACCGACAACCAGTCAGGTCAATGTGGGCCAATTTCAGGAGACCTTTAAGCACTTTGCAAAAGATGGAAAAGCTGTACTTTATGTAGCCTTTTCATCTGTCTTATCTGGGACCTATCAGAGTGCAGTCATGGCACGAGACCTGGTTTTAGAAGACTACCCGGAAGCCGTGATCGAGATTGTCGATCCGAAGGCTGCTGGGATTGGAGAGGGTTATCTGGTCATGCGAGCAGTAGCTGCGCGTGATGCGGGCCGTTCATTAGCAGAAGCCAAGGAAGAAATCATGGATCTAGCGCCAAAACTTCGGACCTATTTCCTGGTCGATGACCTCTACCACCTCATGCGTGGCGGTCGCCTTTCAAAGAGTGCCGCGATCATGGGAAGTCTAGCCAGCATCAAACCCATTCTCTGGATAGATGCGGAAGGAAAATTAGTTCCTATCAGCAAGGTTCGGGGGCGCAAAAAAGCTGTCCGAGAATTACTGGAGTTGATCAAAGCCGATATCGGTGGAAGCACAGCCTTGGTGTCTTATACCAACGATCTAGAAGGAGCAGAAGCACTGAAGCAAGAAATGCTTGCACTTGAAGGCATTGATGAAGTCCTCGTGATGCCTCTTGGACCAGTTATTTCAGCCCACGTTGGCCCGAATTCCTTGATCGGATTTGTCATTGGAAAAGAAAATCGTAAATAATTTTCCAAATCGGTTGACTTTTATCTTAGAATTTTGATACAATAGTAGGCGGTATTGTTTACCCCATTTGTAAGGCCCCGGAACCTTTCAAATAACTCGCGGACCGGAACATCCGCCCTGTAAACAAAAACGACATTCATATAGGAGAAATCATGAACAAAACTACATTCATGGCTAAACCAGGCCAAGTAGAACGCAAATGGTACGTTGTTGACGCAACTGATGTACCTCTTGGACGCCTTTCAGCAGTTGTTGCTAGCGTGCTTCGCGGAAAAAACAAACCAACATTCACACCTCACACTGATACAGGTGACTTCGTAATCGTTATCAATGCTGAAAAAGTTAAATTGACTGGTAAAAAAGCAACTGATAAGATCTACTACACTCACTCAAACCACCCAGGTGGATTGAAATCAATCTCTGCTGGTGAACTTCGTTCTAAAAATGCAGTTCGTTTGATCGAGAAATCAGTTAAAGGTATGCTTCCACACAATACTCTTGGCCGCGCTCAAGGTATGAAATTGAAAGTATTCGTTGGAGCTGAGCACACTCACGCTGCACAACAACCAGAAGTTCTTGATATTTCAGGACTTATCTAAGGAAAGGAACAATAAAGTATGTCACAAGCACAATATGCAGGTACTGGACGTCGTAAAAACGCTGTTGCACGCGTTCGCCTTGTTCCAGGAACTGGTAAAATCACTGTTAACAAAAAAGATGTTGAAGAGTACATCCCACACGCTGACCTTCGTCTTGTAATCAACCAACCATTCGCAGTTACTTCAACTGCAGGTTCATACGACGTTTTCGTTAACGTTGTAGGTGGTGGATACGCTGGTCAAGCAGGAGCTATCCGTCACGGTATCGCTCGTGCCCTTCTTCAAGTAGACCCAGACTTCCGCGATTCATTGAAACGCGCAGGACTTCTTACACGTGACTCACGTAAAGTTGAACGTAAGAAACCAGGTCTTAAGAAAGCTCGTAAAGCATCACAATTCTCAAAACGTTAATCAACACGATTATATCAACGTTTCGAAACACTTCATGGTTCACACCATGGAGTGTTTTTTTGATGATTTTTAGCAAAATTCACACCACTTTTCATACCAAATTCACACCATTACTTTTTAAGATTACGAAAGGCAATTTCTCCAACAGCCATTGGGATTACGTTTGAAGTGTTCACATAAGTCTTAGTTGTAATCGTATCACTATGAGTGAGTGCTTCAGAAATAGCTTCCATAGAGGTTCCAGCCTGTTTAGCGAGTGTAGCTCCTGTATGTCGTAATTTATGAGGGGTTGCATGTGCGAGTTCTGGATGACGACGCTTAACAGATTTCATCTTGTTGTTAAGATAATCAGCATGGAGACAACTGTTTACATTTCCCTTTGTATCAATATACGTAAAAACATATTGTTCAGGAGTTTGCATGATGTTAAATGAAGCCAGTTCAGATTTTTGTTGCTTCTTCCAAGAATTTAACAAGTCGGTAAGTTCTTGTGGAATCGAAAAAATCGTCTTTTTATTCCCTTTAGTTGACTTTTGATTTTTATATCGATCTAAGGCTTGAACCAATTGAATTTGTTGATTTTTGAAATCAATATGTTTCCATTGCAAAGCGTAGCTCTCTGACTTTCTATCTCCTAAAAAGAAGGTAGTATAGAACAAAACATAGTCTTTGAATAGAATTTTTTCAGTCTCCAAATCCTTTTCAAAAGCTGTAAACCATGCTTGAAGTTCTTCTTGAGATAGATATAAATCTTCATCTTTTTTAGATTCCTGTAACTTGATTTTCTTAGTGGCTTTGATACGACTTATAGTTTTTGATAGGCGATTAGTTTCGATATACTCTAATTCTTCTGCCCAGTCAAAGATAGAGTTAACGTAGCTCCTGATAACTTTGAAATTTGCATATTCTTCAGCCTTTTGAGTCAATAGATTTAGTACAACTTGCTTATTTTGATTAAGAAAGTCTATTGAATAATTCCCAAGTAAGGGTAAGATGTGTTTTCTAAAAGCAATTTCTGTTCCAACTATAGTTGCTTGAGAAGGTGGTTTAGCAGTAGAAGTAGTCTGACCTGCTTTGTAGGATTCCCACCAAACGTTTTGATAGAAATCTGAAAAAAGGATAGAA
The DNA here is from genome assembly GCA_905188195.1 of Streptococcus parasanguinis. Classification (GTDB taxonomy): domain Bacteria; phylum Bacillota; class Bacilli; order Lactobacillales; family Streptococcaceae; genus Streptococcus; species Streptococcus parasanguinis_P. The sequence continues at coordinate 160,901 of CAJJKY010000001.1, forward strand.
CCACTATTTTCTAATGAGACTGAATCTCCACTATGAATTTTATCAATCTTATTTTGAAGTTCTAGTTCATATTTTTTTGCTTCAATCCTTGTTTTGAATCGTTTTTCAATCACTTTCTTATCAACACCTAGTGAAGACTTCACATCCTCAGGAATATAGACACGTAAGCGATAGGTTCCGTTTTTAGTTTTTGTAATTGACATAGTATTCTCCTTTTGAATTGAGCTAGAAAATACCATGGTTACATTATAACAAACAACCATAGAATTTCTACTGCTTTTGTAACCAGCGATTGATTTCAGATTTGCTAAAGCGAACAGTTTTACCAATCTTAATGCAAGGCAATCCTTGCTTAATCCACTTGTCTAAAGTATTATTTGTTATATTCAAATACTCACAAGTTTGCTTTTTATTTAAAAAATGATTGGTATTTTCATTAATATCTAAAAATTTATCCAGTTCTTTTTTAACAGTATCTGATATTAGTAATTGAAGTTGCCTAACCATTTCGTCGTCTGGAATAAATAAATTCATAAATAGTCCTGTTTATTTCTTTCTATTAGATTTAAATTTAATTAGTTTGGATTTTTTTAAGTCTTCAAGGGTTGAAGAGTTAAAAAATAGGAAAACGTTGCTGTAGTAATACTTTTCCATTTTTTTAATCAGAATTTATATTAAAATGGAAGAAGTATTTATTTGAATTTCATTTAAAAAAGAATCCAGGGATGAACCAATGTCTTTATCCTTGATTTTATTAACGTCATTAATAAAACTATCTTTTTCTTCATTAGTAAAACTAGGGATTTTAAAAAAATGGAGTTTATTATTTTGATTACTCTTGTAACAACCAAAGTCAAAGATAGTAACAAGATATAGACTATTTAGCATTAAGCTAAAGAGATATAGTACTTGCCATGTAATCATAATAGAAAGAAAATAACTCTCATTTTTCAAATCATTCCTCCTACTTTCTTTAATCAGATTTTTTTTAGTTCTTGCACAGTTTTTTGGATTTACAAATTTAGATGCATCAATAAATAAAAAAATAGATTCATCCAATGTTATTGGATATAAATAATCCATAGCATGATTTAGTTGAGTTTCAAAAAAAGTTTTTATATATCCATCTTTACCTTTTTCTTCATACAATTCTTTCAACTTATTTTGGGTATCTCTTACTGAAGTTTGAACAATTATCTTAAAGTTGCACAATCCTTTCTCAATTACACTATATACAAATGAATAGAGCTGATCATTGTTTAGTTTATCCAAGTCAGTACTCTTGAATTCACTTTTAATTTTTTGTTCATTCAGTGTCATTTCGTATCTATAGATGCGATATTTACGAGATACGTTTGATTCAATCTGGTTATTATGTTCAGCTTTTGCTGTTTTATCGTAAAGAACATGCAACAAGTTTTCATTTTTTTTACTTGAAAGAATATGGTGGTCTTCGGGAGTTGAACATTTTGTATAAACTTTTTTATTTACTTGAGATGTATTAGATAGAGCCCTCAATAATAAATTTCTTGTTTGAAAATGAATAATCGCATCAGTAGCAAATGTAAATGAGATTTCCATTTGATGAATCCTAATTGTTGTTGGGATAATCCAAATACCAGTTTGCTGTTTGATTTCCGTCATAACTTTTATTAGTTTCTTTCGTATTGCAGAAATAGAGAGAGTTTCAAAATTGAGACCTCCATGATTCAGTTGTAGTAAGGAATAATTAACAGTATCTCCGATTTCTTTTTTATAAATTTTTCCAATTTCAAGTCTTCCGAATTCCCTTGATTGGATAATTAAATCTTCTATCTGATTTGAATTGTAATTTAATTTTTTAACTTTATCAGGATTCTTTTTGCTGTATTCTATCAGTTTTTCGATGTCAACAATTAGATTTTCACCCAAGTTAAAATCCATGCGATCAAAGCCCCAGAAGGAATTCATTAAAGTAAAACAAGATTGAATTTCTTTCTCATTTAAATGTTTCTGTTCAGTAGAAACTTTAGTATTCCTTTTCATGTTTTAATGTTTCCTTCTTACTATTATTTTTGTTAGGAAGTATATTTTTAATTCAATTTAAATTCCCTATATATAGGTATGCCATTTTTTTGACAGAAAACGCCTTTTTTTTAAAAAAAAATAGTGAAAAAATGGAAAAATTTTGAAAAACAATAAAATCCACAATGTTTAATTGTTTAAAAAACGCGTAATGATAAGGGTTTGGAGAAAAAATTAGGTTTTTCCCTACTTTATTTATTTCAATGAGAGATATACAATTATTTTTTAAATGTGCTTATTAGTTTGCTTGTGCGATTAACTTATATGCATACGATTTTTGAAACTCTTCGGGACGATTGTGTCCAAGAGCACGCGATACAATTAAGCAGGCTTTTCGATCGAGGACAACGCCTTTTAATTCCCCTCTTAGATAAATTTTTTCCCTTTTATCCTTGATGTCTTTAGGATCTCGTGCGACAAGAAGATAAAGACGTTTTGCGTATTCAGCACGATATTTATGAGGTTTTAAAGCAGATGGAACTTGAAACACACGCTTTTTACCAGCTAGCCTAAATTCTTCAACAAGCCTCTCTAATTCTTGTTGATCTCGTGTAATAATCGGAACCCAGCGGTCTCTAGCTCCTTTTGTTTTATGCTTTTTACCAATGATTTTAAGAAAGTATCGGCCATCCTCTCGTTGGTAGAGTGAGTCTCCAGTAATTGCTTTTAATTCATTTTTTCGTAGCCCAGTGGCAGATACAATTGAAAACCAGCGATTATTTGTTTCTTCAGACATTCTGTCGTCGTTAGACTTTAAGCGATTATTCTTTTTGTTGGCTCTATATCGAATATCCGTTGCAACAAAAGTAGTAGAAGATACACCCAATACTTTGGCTAACGCTGCTTTGTAGGTTGACTGAGTAGGAGCAGAAAGCCCTGATTTCTTACAATGTTCTAAGTATTGATTTACCAAGTCAATCCATCCATCTATAGAGTTAGATATCTCAAGAGCTTGTAAATCTTCGGCAGTAGTTGTTGCGGCGACAAAGGAAGCGAATCTGCTCCAGGATCCAGCGTAATTGTGTAAGGTTCGGTCTGTATGAATTAAATAAATATCTTCGCCAGTTTTTTTGGATTCATTTCGCTTGATACCTTTTCCTTTTTTAAAGCGCGTGACTAGATTAGTCAATCCTTTTGATTGGACGTATTGTTTCCGACCCTCAAAAGTTGTTAGAGAATCCATCTGTCGTTTCTTAGCTTTCTCTTTAGCTTCTCGTCGTTCAGCACGACTACGTCTCTTCTTTGCCATAGTTCTTTCCTTTCTATATGTATATTGTCTACTTTTAAAGAAGTTCTTAAGAAAATTCTTAAGGTCTTTTTAATTCAAGTTGAAGTAGTGCAGTGACTTAAGCTTATATTCACTGATGTAGTATCTTCCCTTTGCTGAGGGCGCTTCTTAATTGATGGCCAAGAAGATAACCAAGCCATTTTACAACATGACAAGTTGACTCAATTCAAATAAGATGTAGAGTTCCATCCTACAGATAAAAATCTGTTGTTTTTTCTTTTTACTCTTTTTCAGGTTTAAATGCTTTGAATTTAGCGACTGAATTAAGCTAGTTTTTGTATTTGATTTTTTGACTTTTGTTATTTACTTTCGTTTGTATACTTTTATTCTTTACTTTGTTCCAATAAAAAAATCTTTTTAAACTGCTGTTGACATTTCTTATATTAATTACACATTTATTTTTAAAGTTAATGATATACAAAAACTGGTTCTTTCCTAACTCGGCTTAAACCTGCAGTTTCCACGATAGCTACCTCCTTTTAAACATAAAAAAACGTAGCTATAATTAGTTACGTCTCTACTTAATCAATCTTTCGTTACTTTTAGTATGCCATAAATTGATAAAAATAAAAAAACAAATTTCCTCTCTCTTTTGTGTTATACGGTTTTATTTCGCACTGTGTGTTTAGCGTGACTTACACATACGTTTCTGTCAACGCTAAACACACAGAAAAATCAGAATCGCAAAAAAACGAAAGATGAGAGAAAGAGGTATAAGTACAAAAAAATTGAGAAGTAAACAACACCGTTATCAGTTTTTTTAATTTTTTATTTTTATAATTTGTAAAAAATGGCATACTATAATTATAAAAATACTCAAGGAGGGAACAACTATGTTTCTAAAAAATTATTCACTCATTAACTATATTCTCTATAAAAATCGCAGAGAATTCGAAAACTCATTTGATTGCTACCCCAAAAAGACAGTGTATGAGTTTTATATTAGGGAGTCTACAGGAGGAATGAAAATTAGACAAAAAGAACATAAAGCAATTCATGTTAGCCTAGTTTCTAATAGTGGAAGTTATGTTACACTTTACTTAAGGAATTTTACGCCAGAGGATTTGGTGGCTGTGATGAATTCATTAATCAAGCAGAAGAAAGAACTTGGTTATGAAAGGTTGATTTGCTTGTTATCGGAGCTCAAAAATGATGAATCCATCAGTTTACTAATGAAGTTATCCTAAAATGAATACACTGGGACCAAGCAAACTGCACCCCAAAAGTTAAACAGAAAAAATCTAACTTTTGGGGTGTAGTTCAGTTTATTATTAAAAAAACATTTTATTCATCTGCTTCATATTTGTAACAAAATGTAAATAAAATATACTCTCAGTTAACTTCAATCCCCCGTTTATGGAGGAAAGTTCTTTTTTTATATACTCCAATATATCATCAATTTGATAATTAGAATTTAAAGTATATTCCCTTTTTTTTATTTATGAAATCTGGGAATATTTGCCATTTCATAACTGTAAAGGGATGAAAAAAGTCGATCATGTAAAAAGAAGATCTTAAATCTTCGAATAATTCAATTATTATTGATCCATTTTGAAAAATAGTGAGCGTAATAAAGAAAAAATGTAATTCCTCTTCCCTATTCACCTCAATTAAAGGAGCAAAAATAAATTTAACAAATTGATTAGATTTAGAACTAAAAAGACAATTTTGTTTTTCTTTTTCTAATTTTACAAAATATAAATCTAAGCTGGATTTGACCATTACAGATTTGCAGGATAAGGTTGCTCATCTTAACAAGGTAGCAGAGATCTTAATCAATCTCAACAACTCAGACCCAGAAAATAGAAAACTGGCAAAATATGACTATGCCAAGATGAACCTGACTTCAGCTATCAAACTGGAGCAGGTGGAGAAAGAAATCGAAGAAAATCAAAGATTTATGACTAAATGGATAGATGATTACGAATATAAGGTTAGGAGATTAGAGAATTTTATCAATATACTTGATAATACAAGAAATCAAAATGTTACCAAATTAGAACGAGAAACAAAATCAGTATAGTTATTTGAGATACCATGGAAAAATTATAAGGCTGATAGTATTAATATCACTATCAGCCTTACAGGTTATTTAACGTTTCAGAAAAACTATAATGTCAAGATTAACTATACAGTATCTAATTCCTTCAAATAATTTTCTATCTTCATCAACATTAAATGATTGTTATAAATCTTACATAACTCTCTTGCTTCTATATAATAATTTTTGACTTGTTCTTTGTCTAGAAACTTGGCTCCAGCATTTCCTACAAGAATAAGTAGGGGAGCCAGTTGGTAGCTTGTCTGTCTTTGTTTACAGAGTTCAATCGTCTCAAGAGCTTCTTGGATGGCTTCGTTATATTTTTCCTTTGACACTAGGTAGTGAGCGTAGTTGTAACGAACTCTGATGTAGCCAAATAAAAACTCTTGATGCTCAAAATTTTTTGTCTGATATAACTCCATTAAATGAGAGTAGTTTGCCTCATATTCTTGTTCACGACCCACTAAGGAATAGAAATTAGATAGAGTATTCAATACCTTTAAATAAATCAGAGTATTTGAGGAGACTTTTAATAATATATTTTCCAATGAAGAAATAGCCTCACACTTACTGTCATATTGATAGAAGTCAATAATAGCTTTAATCCATTCAAGGTAAGTTCGGTCTTCTAGTGTTAGAAAAGTACTTCGTTCAATCTCTATTCTATAAATATATTCCAAATCTTCATAATTTCTGTCATCTAATAGTCGAGCAGATAATTGCTTGAAATTAGAGAGGTTAGATTTAATTTCAATTTGTTCATTAAAAAAATAATCTAATGGTACTTCAAGTCGTTGTGAGAGTTTGAACAAAAGGTCTGCAGAGGGAATGAAATGTCCTCTCTCAATTTTACTAATCTGGCTTTGTTCACAAATTCCTTCTGCAAGAGTTTGTTGGGAGAGTCCTAGCTCTTTTCTTTTTAATCTGAATTTCTCTGCGAGTGTATTCATTAAAGATAATAAACCTTCCTATTTGCTTAATTTCATTATAAAATTTTTAGTTCAAAATAGCAAGTTAAAGGAATAAAAAATTCTTTATGGTAATAAAAAAAAAAAAAAGTTCAAAACGCAATAAAAATAATTGCCTAAATAATATATATGTGTTAGAATAAAAACAAGGAAAAAGAAAGGGGTTTCATTGCATGAGAAAAAAACGTGGAATTAAAAAATTAGTTACATTTGCATTACTAGGTGTTTTTATGTTTAGTAATACCATTCCTTACCAACAGTTTATTCAAAAGAATAAACAATTGGAGATTCGAGTGCAATCACAAAAGAAGTCCAATGGTCTGGATGTTGGGAAGGCTGATTAGTTGATTGAATGATGAAAATACTATTAACTATATGGTATTTCTGTTTTATCTAATTTTTAATTAGAAAGAAGGGATTCCAATGTACAAGGGTGTGATTTGTTGATACCTCTATATGCAGTCATTGTTATTGTTAGATTTTAAGTGAAAGAAATGAGGGCTTTACGATGAAGAAAAGCATAAAAAAAATAATTACAACATCTTTACTTGCACTGACTTTAGCTGGTGCAGGTGGTTCGATTGTTTCAGCTGCAACAGTTTGGTATAAAGGTACTGCAGTTTATTGGAATTATGGTCGTGCTGTTGGTGTTTGGAGCTATTCAAATGTTCAGACTGGTGTTTACCAACACTCAGCATCTGCTAACGGGGCATTCTCAGGCTGGAAATCCCCTGGAGTAGAAGCACGTGCTTCTAAATTCATCGGAACTGGTACAGCTGAATGTTACTGGAATTGTAGGTAAGTACCTATGACATACAAAAACATGTTATTAGGTAAAATGAAATACTTAATCCTGTTTTTGATTGCCATCCAGAGTGTCTTACTTGCTCTGGTGGCAATTTTTTTAGCAGGTTTACAGTATCAACAGTCATGGCAGAGTTATAATCATCATTCTGGGACCGTAACAGTCTATCTTCAGAAGTTAACAAAAGAGCAATCACAAGATGTATTTAATTATTTTTTAGAACAGAGTGACTTGTCCATATGGACAAAACGTTCTGAAAGTAGTGATACAGGAAAAGGTCTAAATAGGATTTATATAGACATCCTTGGTAGCTCTGCTGGTTTTTCAGATTTTGAAAGTACGGGTAAAATAGTTGTCTCACAACAACAATTTGCAAATTTATTATCTCATAGTGACAATAGTATGACTATTGGACTTGACAAAGGCTCAAATAATATGCTTTACGAGCTTCCAGATTTATTATTTAGCACACCTGTAGTCATTGAACGATTAGATTATACTTTCCAAAACACTAATACGATTAATGGGATATACCATATCAATGGTCTCAACGATGCTGTCTCAAGAGATAACTTTTTGTTGCATCTTTCAAAGGTGTCAGGTATTTCTGTTGAGGATTTGACAAAAGAAAGTTTTGGAAGTAGTACTGATCAGGGAATTTGGGGAATAATACTTGCTATCAGCATCTTAGTAAATGCCTTCATTTTACTGATCCTATTCTTAATCTGTGTTCTTCAATCCTTTAAACATTTCGGAACATTGATTCTTTTAGGATGGGATAGAAAAAAATTATGGTCTGCTTTTTTCAAAAATTCTCTACTATTTTCAATCTACATTATTCCAATTATCTCTTTATGTAGTTGGTTGTTGTCAGGCTGGTCTAGTTTTGGTTTATCATCGTTTATTCTAGTTTTTGCTGGAGTCAGCCTCTCAGTCTTGTTGCTACTATTTATATTCATTATTCCAACGATTATTGTTTATTCGGTTTCTCCATTAGCCGCAATTCATAAACGATTACCAATGAAGCTTTTAATGGTAACCTGCTTGTTATTCTATACCTTGGTAGCTGGTTTGTTAATCGCAGTCAGTTACTCTTTAGATGCTCCAATGAATCAGTTTATTGATAATATGAAAGTATCTAGGGAGTGGAAGAATGTTGAAGATATGTACGTTATATCCAGCTTTGTTGAGGGAGATGATGTAGGTACATATGCAGGAACTACAAATTCCCTTGAGCGTAGTATGTATAACTTTTACCAGCGTATATCTGAGCTTCCAGGTGTCTATATTGCCCAAGGACAATTTCTTAATCAGGAGTCCCTTGATGCAGTCTCTGGGACATACCAGCATGTCCCTAAAAAACCATTTTGGTATTTGAAATTCTCATATAATTACCTGCAAGACCTAGGTATTTCCCTAAGTGATGAAGAGTTGCTAGAGATGAGGAATGGTACTCGACTTTATCTTCTACCTAACACGCTCAATACAGAAGAACTTGAGGTGATGAAAGCGTATTTACAGGAAAGTGTCACTGTAAAACCGGGAGATTTACAAACTAATTTCACAGAAAATCCGAAATTTATGTTCAAGGTTTATCAACCGTCTCGACCAATATTTACTTGGTCAGATTCCATTTCTTATGGTACAACTAGTGAGAATCCAGTTATTTTTGTCTCAACACCAGAGAATTTATACTTCATGGAGTCGGCAAACTTAGTTGTTAATGGCTATAATGGTCTTTTGAAGATTCGTGATAGGAAAACGATGGAACAGGTAGTGTCCGTTTTAGAAACAGAATTTCCAGATTTAACGGATAATCGGTTGAGTTTTACAACTGTCAAGAACTTTATCAATGGTCTTCAAAAAGATCTGAGTTATACATTTTATCTTTTCGGCACGATCATAGCGATTATCATAATTACGATGATGGCTATTTTCTGGAGTTTTGTCTTAATGTACCGCTTGTTATTTAAAGAAAAATTGTATGTTCAATACTTTATGGGATTCTCACCATGGAAAAGATATATTGGTGTGCTTTCTCTCATTATTAGTTTTTCTGTGATGGAACTAATCGTTTCTATCTTAGTGGGTTCTAAGTTGGGAATAGTCATGACACTAGCTACATTTTCTTTTCAGATAATGCTTCTTTACTTCAGCTTGTTCCGTAAAGAAGGAGAGAGTATCATACAATTATTTAAGGAGTAATCTCATGTCTAGAATTTCAGTACAAAATGTATCAAAACAATTTGGTTCAAGAGAAATTTTCAAAGACTTAAGCTTTGATATTGAGGAAAATGAATTTGTAGCTTTAGTAGGACCTTCTGGTTCTGGAAAATCGACTATCCTCAATATGATTGGACTATTGGATACTGTTGACAGTGGTAAAATCCTAATCAACGGAAAAGTTTTGCCTAAGGTAAATTCGCAATCAGCAGTTCATTACCGAAGGAATGTCATCAACTATCTTTTTCAATCCAATGCACTCATTTCTACATCTAGTGTGAAAGATAACCTGATGCTTGCCATGACTTTTTCGAATTTCTCTAGACAGGAGAAGGAGCAGAGAATCAAGGAAACGCTAGAATTTGTTGGTCTACAAAATCGGTTAAATAGTAAAATCAATGAATTATCGGGAGGTGAACAGCAGAGAATTGCGATTGTGAGAGCTATTTTAAAGCCCGGAGATATTGTCCTAGCAGATGAACCAACCGGATCGTTAGATCCTGCAATGTCTCAAAAAGCATTCGATTTGATTCGAACTTTGAGAGATCAGTTTGGTAAAACAATTTTGGTTGTTACACATAACATGGAGCAAGCACGGCAATGTGATAGGATCATTTCACTGGAGTCGGTTCTTGCAAATTAACTCAACCATTATTAGCAGTTGATACGGTTACTTTTTATGGAATATCTAAGGCGGAGAGTTCAAACATGAAAAAATTTACATACGATATTATAAAACAGCCAAGTTTGTCTAATCGTTTGGAGTTAAAAACACATGTACTAGTTGAAAATCATATTTATTCCATGTTATTTTGAGGAAGATATTGTGAAAGTCAAAGATGATGATGAAGTTGAGTGGGATTTGTTAGAATTTCAAAAATTTAGAGCATTTTTGGCTTAGTAATATGTGTTGAAGGCTCAAAATCTATGGTAAAAAAGTAGCTTTGAAAACGTATTGCCTCCAAAGATTTAGTTAAATAATGAATTAACACAAAAAGAAATTATTGAAGTTCTGGAAAGATGTTGTTTCAGTATTGAGAAAAAGTGGGAAAAGCTTGCGATTTTCACATAGAAAGGAAGAAAAAGTATAGAAATAAGTCTTGAAAAACTGGATTTGAAGAATTATTTTGATTATATTGTTTCGGATGACAATTGCTATTGAAGATTCGTATTCAGGGATACAGGCATCAACTAGTGCTGGTATTGCTACTATTGGATATTACGATAACCGATTGCCTTTATTTAATGCTAAGGCAAATTGTAAGGCTGGAAGTATGCAAGAAGTATTGAACGTAATTCAATCACAACATGAGTTTTAAAACGTCTAGACGTACTTAGAAAAACATAAAAAAATCTTCTTGTTATGTACTGACCCCAAAACCTAGACAAAAAATTTATCCTCTGGGGCCAAGAGCATTCTATAGTACTTTTTTGAAAAATCTATCTTTATTTTTAAAGAAAAATGGCATAATAATAGTATAGATAAAAAAAGAAAGGCAGTGCTGAACTGTCTTTTTTTATTCCTAAAAAAGGAGGTAACAGATGCTCAAGCCAAATCATTTAATAATAATATTAGAGAGAGTGAGGCCACCGTGAAAATTCATAGATGAAAAAACTTTTTTAAAAAATAATTTGAGGTAAAATTAATGAAAAATTACAAAAATCATGTGATTAATTTAACTCAACAATATATTTCAGAGTTAATTAATCGCAATGAAGAAATTAATATTAGAATGTTTTATTCAACATTTGAAGAGGATCAGTATATTTCAATCTTGAATGATCAAGATCAAGAAGTATCATTCAATTTTGTAAATGATAGTATTGAAATTGAATTAATTGATCCGTTGTGTGAGAAAATTTTGATTACATTTGATACTGTAGAACAAACAGCCAAAACCCATCAAGTAATTAAATTTCTCTTAGATTTGTTTTTTAAATTCAATTGGCATGAATCAGTTGCAGAGTTATCGGTTGCAAATTTCTGGGAATTAATCAAGAATTATGAGGAAGATAACCTCGATATGACATTTGGTTACCCAAGAATCGCAGGCTCTAATAGCTAATAGCCATATTTTTAGGCACAAAAAAAGTGGGAAAGGAATCGTTTTTATACTTATCCTTATCCACTCTTTTTATTTTGTCTCGTTAATAATTGTGTTAATAGCTGAAATGACTTTATTTTGTTTGTACTCTGGTAAAGATTTGATAGTGTCGATAAGCTGTGCTAAGTCAGTGCTTTCTTCTTTAAGTGTTAAATCAAAAAAAGTTTGTAGATCAACATTTAAGGCTTCTATAATTTTTTCAAGCGTACTAATTTTTATATTGGGCTCTAAATTTTCTAACTTATACGCGTAATTGGTGCCAAGATCTGCTTTTTCTTCTAATTGTTCCTGAGTCATCCCTGACTGAATCCGCAAAATCCGTATTCTTTTGCTTATATACTTTTGTAATTCTGACATTGCTCACCTCGTAAGACTATTCTACAGTCTTAGAAGGTTAGATTCTAGTTCTTAAAAGGTTGGATACAACTTTACAAAGTTGGTAAAATGTAGTATAATTCGGATGTTTATAATTATTTAGTGATAATTTGCTCAATGCTCTATCATAAAGGTGGGAATTATGAAAAAGAAAACGATCAAAGCAACTGTATCTGCTGTATCAATAGCCACGGCTTTTGCGGGAATTTCTGTTGTACAAGCGGATGAAGTAACTACAACTCAGACAAATGAGCCAACTTTAAGTGTTGAATCGAAGACTCCTTCGTCTACAAATATAAAACAAGTAGACGGAGTATTTGTCCATAATGGGGTTGCAACTGTAACGAAATCGCCAACTGCGGAAGTTGTAGAAGAAGCAAGAACGATCAAGGAAGCAACGGATCAATCGGTTTCAAATCAAGAAAGTGCTTTAGAAAACGCTAAGACTTCAGAAGTAGACGCTGCATCAAAAGTTTCCGATGCAAATGTTGACTTAAAGAATGCTGAGGCAAATAAAGAATCAGCTACGCCTGAAAAAATTGAAAAAACGAAGAATGAAATATCAGAAGTAAAAGCTGATATTGAGAAAAAGGAAACATCACAAAAAGATGCATCTGATAAAGTTTTAGAAGCTGAGAAAGAACGTAATCAGCAATCAGATGTTATTAAAAAAGATCAAGATAAAATCTCAGAGCAAGAAAAGAAAGTTTCGACAGCTGAGGAAGCAGTAGCAACTGCACAAAAAAATCTTGATGGTACTGGAGCATCGGAAATCATTGCTGAAAGAGACAAAGCTAAAAGTGATGTAGCTGAAAAAGAATCAGCAGAATCAACAGCGAAAAAGGCTTTGGAAAATGCCATTAACGAAGACAAAAATAAGGCTGAAGAACTCAGTAAAGCTTCTGCTGATGAAAAAACGCAACTTAGTGCAAGTCAAGTTTCTGCTAAACAATTAGCAGATGCTAAAAAGGTTGCAGATGAAGCAGCAAATGCATTAGTTAAGGCTCAAAAAGAGAAAGAAACTGCTCAGAAGGTTCTAGACGGTACTGGCGTTGAAGAAATTGTAGCAGAACGTGATGCTGCTAGGAAAACTTTAGATGCTAATATAGCAACTGAAAATACAGCGAAACAAGAACTTGATCGTGCCAAAGAAGCGGATGATAAAAAAGCAACTGCACTAAAAAATGCAAAGTCTGTTGAAGCGGATCAAATAAAGAAAAGTCAAGAAACTTCAGCAAACTTGTCCTCTGCTGAAGAAAAACAAAAACAAGCACAAGAGAATCTAAAGAAAGCTCAAGAAAATAAGGTTTCAGCGCAAAGTAATCTTGATGCTTCTGAATCACAACTTGCCCCAACAATCGCAAATCGTGATAGAAAAGCAAATGATTTAGCGAATAAACAAAATAGTAAGATTAGTGCAGAAGAAGAGCTCAAAACAGCTAAAGAAAATGATGCTAAGAAAGCTTCAGAAATTTCAGCTTTAACTACTAAGAAAAACCAAGAAGAGGCAAAAGTAAATGAAACTTCAAATGAGCTAGCGATTGCTACATCAGCAGCTCAGGAAGCAAAAGAGAATAAAGAGAAGGCTGATCAAGCGGTGGAAACCCTCAATAAACAAATTGCAGCAATTAAAAATCTCACTATTCCTAAATTACCTCAGGATGTCATTGATGCTTACAAGGCTTATCTAGCCGATGACACAGATGCAAATAAAAATGCATTAAACGACGTTATTCAAAAATGGTTCACTGGTAGTAAATATGATTTTGGAACTCCAGAAACAGAATATTCTCCTGAACACCAAAATATAGTTATCAAAGGTTGGCCAAACAAGGATATTGTTTTGCCGATCGATGATTCAGTCGTAGATTTAGACAATTTAACCGACAAGCAAATTGAAGCTTTGAGCCAATATTATGCACTTCTTGCCAACAATCTGCAAGACCAAGTTTGGGGTAGTCACCATTATATTGTCACTGAAGAATCTGTTCAGGGTGTCAAAAACATTGCCAAAGCCTATGCTGATGAAAATAAACCCTACAGTTCAAATCATAGTGATACAGCTTTAGCTAAAGATGGTCTTGATTCAATTGTATGGGCTGGAGAGAACATGAGCTTCAACAACACTCTGCTTGGATATGGAGCATATTATTCAGAGGCTAAAGAAACTCGTAAAGCTACAATGTCTCAATTGTATCGTGAAGTTTATGATGCGGTAATTAGTTTTATTACGAACGATGTTCGCGCCTACTTTGGTCACATGAAGCTAATGATTGGGGAGAAAACTCCTACAAATATTCGGGCAATTGGAGCTGCAAATAGTTTCACACCAAGTGGTGTTGGACGTATGCACTTTATTGAATTCAAAGGTCAGGATTCACGTCTTGATTATGTTAAAGATGAAGAAACCGGTGAATATCATTTTGTAACTGTTGATGATTATTATGATAAAGGGATTGCGAAGCCTTTAGCTACTCCATTTGATACTTCAAAAATGGAAGATGAATTAACAGCTGCTAAAGCTAAACAGACTGTGGCAAATACGGCAAATGATTCTGCACAGAATCGTTTGGAAAAAGCTAGATCAGAAAACGATAAAAGTACAAAAGCTCTCAAAGAAACGACAGCAAAATTAGATGCTTTGAAAGCTACTCCTGACCAAACACCTGCAGCTACTACTAGATTGGAAACCGCTACACAAAATTATAATGAAGCACAAAGCCAATTTACTAAGGCTCAAGATGCACTCGATCAATTAAATACTGATATTCAAAGCAAGCGTCAAGCTTTAGCAAATGCAAAAGATAATTTAGAGCAGGCTACAATAGCAGAAGTAAAAGCTAAATCTGATCTTGAAAAAGCAAAACTAGAAAATCAAAATGCAGATCAAAATCTAAAACAAACTCAAAAACTTGTAGCAGAATTAATGTCAGTTCCTGATCAAACTCCAAGTGCACAAAAGAAATACGACACTGCGAAACAACTAAAAGAAGAAGCTGAAACAAGATATATCAAAGCTCAAACTGCTTTGGATAACTTAAATGCAGACCTTCAAGTTAAGCAAAAAGCACTAGAAACTGCAAAAGAGGAGCTTGAAAAAGCAAAAGCAACAGATAAGACTGCAAGAAACAATTTAGATGAAGTAACTAAAATTCATGAAAAACATTTGGCAGCCTTAACTACTACACGTCAAACGATTGCTAGATTAAACTCAATCTCAGATAAGACACCTCTTGCACAAAAGAATTTAGATGAGGCTTCTCGACAATTGATTGCTGCCAAAACTCGTTACGCCAAAGCACAAACAGCAGTTGAAAATCTAAATGCAGATATTCAAACAAAACAAAAAGTTTTAGCAGAGGCGCGTGCAGATTTGGATAAAGAACTTAAAGTTCTTTCAGATCTTAAAGCTGAAAAAGCTAAGGACGAAGCAGAGCTCAGAAACCGTCAGAATAAAGTTGAAGAGTTAAAAGCTAAAGAAAATCAAATTAAGGATGAAATTTCTAAATTAAAGACTCACTTAGTTACTTTAGAAATGCTTTTGGATCGTCTTGAAAATGCTGATGCATATTTGAAGAAAGCAAAAGAAGCTTATGATAATGCGGTTGAAGAGCATCGTTTAGCACTTGAGAATGTGGCAAGAGAGGAAGCTAAACTTAAATCACTTCTACAAGATCAATTAGATGCAACTGCACAATATGAAGCGGTTAGGGAAGCCTATTTAAATACTCGTACAAGACAAAGCGAAGTCTTTAACGATAAAGTAGATCACAGGATGATTTCTCTGAATCCTACGTCAGAAAAGATTATACCAGAGAATACTTCTAACGAACGAGCATATAGCTATGCTGGAAATCAAGCTAAATATGCTGCAAATAGAGCCTTGCCTAATACAGGTTCAATTGAGAATTGGTTAGTATTTGCAATGGGAATTGTTCTTTTTAGTTTTGGTATTTCAGTATCACGGAAACATAGTAATTAATAAAGGTAGTTAAGTATCACGGAAACATAGTAATTAATAAAGGTAGTTAAGTATTTCTTATTGTAGTAGTGAATAAAAGTTTATCATTCAAAATTTGATTTTTTACTAATGATTTTAGTGAAACTAGGTATATGAAAAAAATAATAAATATCTTTAGATATTTATAGGAGGAAAAATAATGAAAAAAATTATTGCTTTAGTTGTTTTAGTACTTGCGGTTGCCGTTGGGGTATTCTTTTTCTTGAATCAAAATTCAGGACCAGAGAAGCAAATTATTGGTACTTGGTATGATAGTAAACACGATTCAACTATCGTTTTCAATAGCGATAAAACACTAGAAGTAACAAATAATAAAGACGAATCTAGAGATGGTACTTGGAAAATTGCTGGGAAATACGTCAAATTAAAGGTTTCTAGTGCAGCGAGTGCTAAAGCTGAATTACCTGGAAAAGACGAAAAAGAAGTAAAATATTTAAAGATTCAATTTAATTCAATTGAAACTGTTAACAGTGATTTTCGTGTAGCAGACGGAACTTTTGAAAAACAGTAATATAATTTAAGTATCTATTTTAAATATACGTGAAATTATCGCAACTGAAATCAGAATAAGAAAATTGATGCAATAGAATATAGAGAAAGCCTTGGAATGATTCCAAGGCTTTTTTAGCTATCTATAGATACAAGGAAAAAGTTGCTAGAGTAGATGATTTTATTAGATACCCTTGTTTTGTAAAATATTAAACTATATGTTATTAAAGACAGATTGTATTGAGTACTGAATTATACAAAAATTACTAATGGATTGAGAATTTTGCATTTGATTATACTGTAGAGAATATTAGTCAAATAAAATTGTTTTATTTTCGCTAATACATTTCTTATTATCATCCCAATAGTTAATACTTTCAAAGCTTCCTTTTCTTAAATAAAGGGGTAGCCTTTTTCTTATTTCATCTTGCATTGGTATTTTATCGATTTCTTTTAGATTCCACCATTTTGGCTCACCTTCATCAGATGTGCTTAGTTCACCAGTGAACTGAGTACATAAAAAGTCATAGAAGACAAATCTCTCATTACCAATTGAATTAGTAAAGCCTGAAATTCCTTTTAATTCAAGATTTAATGCGGTAAGTCCAGTCTCTTCCTTAAGTTCCCGTAATGCAGCTTCAAAAAAACTTTCAGGGAATTCAACTTTTCCCCCCGGTGGAATCCAGCCAGGAAAATTATCGTGCTGTCTATTAAGTAATAAAATTTCTTGATTTTTCAAAACGCAAATATTAACCCAGTTTTTGATTTTTTCAGTCATATTATCAACCTCCAACAAGTATTTTTTCATATGCAAGATTATATGTCAAGAACTATATGCTATTTATGATTGTGACAAATGTATCTCAGCCAAAGATTGATAATTTTTACGCAATAGCTGATGAACTCTCAGATATGACGATAAAATAATTTTTACAAGACTAGTTCACTTTATTATACTGTGACAAAATATAGAATTTCTTTTATTTTCTGTATATATTTTTTATTGATTCAAATGGGACATATGTGGGTCTTGTTTTACCTTTGTAAAAGGTAGTTCAAAAATATAGAACTACCTTTTGTTGATAATAATGAAATTAGATACTTGTTCTTTTAAAATAAATAGAGTAAAAATTTCTAGAAGGAGATCATCAAACTGCTTTGATTTAGCTATAGTTATTTTACTTTTGTGGTCGAGAACGAATGGAAGATATGGGATTACACAGAGTGAGTATTTCTTTTTGTTTTGATTGAGATACATGAGTATAGATCTGAGTTACAGCAATAGAGCTATGTCCAAGTATTTGCTGTATATAACGAATATCTACATCTTTATCCAGTAGCATTGTAGCAAAGCTGTGTCTAAACATATGTGGCGTGATAGTTATAGATAAGTTGTTTTTCTTAACCAGCTTCTTTAAAATTAGACGTACACTTTGTTCTGAAAGTGCTTTAAGAGGATTTTGACCAGTAAATAAATAGTCATTAGGTCGGACGCAGTATTTATTTATATATTTTTTCAATAAACTAAAGGTTGTTTGGTCTCCTAAAAAGAGGATACGTTCTTTTTTTCCTTTTCCGATAATATGAAGTGTTCTATTTGAAAAATTAATATCTTTAAGATGAATATGACAAAGTTCAGAAATCCGAATGCCAGTTGAAAGTAATAAGGAAATGATTAGTAAATTTCTTTCAGCTTTTTGTTTTTGATATTTAGATTTTGAATAGATAACTTTTTGTTCTGAATATGAGTAGATACTTTTTAAAATATCATAAGGAATGGTTTTAGGTAATATTTTTTCCTTCCGAAATTGAAATCGTAGTTGATTAAAAGGATTTTCATCAATTATATCTTGAAATTTTAAATAGTTATAAAAAACCTTCAAACTTGCGATTTTTCGTCGTAGAGTGTTTGATTTTATATTTGATTTTGTTAAAAATTCAATATATGATTCAACATTATTGTAGTTTGAATTGTAAAATTGTAAAAGATCATTTTTATAAGCTCGAATTGTATGTGTGCTTAAACGCTTATGCGTTTCGCAGTAACTTAAGTAATTAGAAATAAGTTTAGAATCCATGAATATCTCCTTTAGTAATAATCATGTTATTTTAAACTTATTTAAGCATTTTGTATAGTGATAATAAATAGTTATCGGTAGGAGAACTTATGGATACCTTGCAGAAATTTGAACAGCTGTACAACGATGCAGTATTTACATACCAGAATCAACTTCCTCTATGCGCAGCAGAGAATGTTGTATCACCTTTTTCTAAAATTATGCTCTCTTCACCACTACAAGAGAAATATCTTCTAGGAGCAAGTTCGACCTACCAAGAAAATAATTTTTTAGGGAGTAACAAGCTCTTTGAATTTAATCTTTTTTTAAACGAGCTATGTCTTGGATTATACGGTGCACAATATGCTGATGGACGCACCTTATCTGGTATTAATGCTGTTACGTCATTATTAATGACTTTATTTGAGGAGGGGGATATTGTATATATATCAAGTGATGAATATGGTGGGCATACCTCAATAAAGAAAATATGTCGAAGATTAGGGATAATTACTAGATATATTCCTTATGACTACAATAAATTAGATTTTGATTACGACCGATTAAATAAAGCTCTTATAGAGGAAGATGCCAACGGGGTATTAGTTTGTCTTTCTGATATTTTATTTCAACCTGATTTAGAAAAGATTATTTTGCCTAAAGACTGTATCTTGTTATACGATGCTACTCAGACTCTAGGCCTGATTGCTGGTAAAGAGAATAAAAATCCATTTGAGTATTTTAATAAAAGCGATGATAATTTCATTATGTTTGGTGCTACTCATAAAACTCTTCCAGGGGTGACATGTGGTCTTATATTGACAAATAATCCATTGTTACTTCAAAAATATGAAGCAATAAATCCTGACTTCTTAAGAAATACCCATTTTCATCACATTCTCAGTTTAATAACAACTTTGATTGAATTTGAAAAATTTGGCAATGCCTATTCTCAAAATATTCGGGAAATGGTCAAAAACCTTTCTAAAAAGTTAATAAAGAACGGCTTTATCTTAGTAGGTGATGAACGGTATTCTGAAACCCACCAGATTTGGCTCTCTTTCCCTAATCAAATTGAATTAGACGCCTTTTTTGAAGCATGTTGCCATTATGGCATATCCGTAACAAAGCGAGAAAAGAAAATCTATAATGATTTTGGGATTAGGATTGGTTTACAAGAAATCGCACGCTATAATTGGGAAATTGATATTATTGATACTGTAGCCACGATACTAACGGCAATAAAAAATAATATGCCTAGCGATGAAATCACTAAGCATGTTGATAACTTTGTAAAAGCCAAACGAACTCTGAACTATACTTTTTCAGACGCACAAGTTAACCAATTTAAGCAAAGTTTACATGACAGTTAAAGGTATAAAACAAGACTGTTTTTTCGATAATTTTTGGGCAATATTAGAAGTATCATAATACTCTAACAGCCTAGCATACTTAGAAAGTTGATCGAGCATATCATAGTCATGTGTTAGGTAATAATAAGCTAATTGGAATTGTACTTTATTCAATAAAGGCTCTGTTTGAATGGCTCGATAAATAAAATTCAAATCTTCTTGTGTAACTTTAGCATGTTGCTCCTGCAATAATATCCTTCCAATCATGGCGTTGTGATATAAATTAGTATCTCCAACATTTTTTGAAAATGCAATAGCTTTATCATAGAAATCATAACTCGCTTTATAATTATTTTTAGAAGATTGGAAATAGAATTTTTCGCGGTATAATTCCCCAGCTTCAAAATAATAATCATATAAAATTCTTAATTTGCTATTCTCTAAACTCTTAATATTTTTTATTAAGAGTTTTTCTGCTTTTTCTAAGTTATTGCAACACCTACGATAAAAAATAATATAATGACGCTGAGCGAACAATACTATCTCGTTACCAGACTGTAAACTATCTATTTTATTTTCCAATTCTGCAAATTTTCTTTTCAAGTGTTTTTTTCCTTGAAACATATCAATTGAAAAGGCTGAATATAGCGAACGAATTTGATAATAGATTTCTTGACTATTGTTGGAAAGTTCACGAAAATTCTTAGATATTTGACTTAAGTCCTTACCGATGTGCCTCTTACAATGCAAAATTAAATAGTTACAACGCTCTTGTTGTGCAGAGGATACGGAACTTGTTTCCAGTAATAATTCTAAATTTTCAATAGCATCTTGAAATGAATTCGTTAAATGTAAGAGATCACAGAAATTTATCTTATAAGATATCGCTTCGGTTCGAACATTTCTATAAATTAGGTTGCTATCAAACACATCGCAATCATTTATTTTATCGATAATATTTTTCGCGTAGTTGTAATCTCCTATTTTTAATATAGAAGAAATAAAACAGTCAAAAAAAACATTAATAATTTTATCAAAATCAAAAAAAGCTTGAGGTCCGTTTTGTAAAATTATCTCACCCAAATATAGTAGATATTGATATTTTTCATTGTTGTACAATTGTTTTAATATTTGAATAAAGGTTGAATAATCATTTTTTATTGTGATAGGCAGTCGTAGTGATAATTCTAAAAAATTTTCCTGACTATGTATTTTATAATACTCCAGTAATTTTACGTACACGTATTCATTCTTTAAGTGTGAGAGATACTGTTCAGCAATGAGCGGATTTAATTCAATATTCTTTGTGATTTCCTCAAATTGAATCAACCCTTTTGATGACAACGACATTATTAGACCAATATCAAAAGTGGAGAACAGTTCCTCGGTAAAGTCATGATATAGAATTTTATTCAAAGCGATTGACTGCAAGAGGTCTTTCTCTTCAGCAGTGCAAATGGCTAATTGAGATGATATAACCTCCACGAGTTCATAGTTAAGTGGACAGCGATTTGTTTTGAAAAGATAGTCTACATAGACAGGAATTCCTTGAGTTAAGGTAAACACTCTTGAAAGATTGTCTTCATCAATATCCAATCTACGTAGCTTTGCTAGTTCAGCAACTTGTTTCGCATCAAAATTCTTTATTTCTATTTGAGAAGATTCCTTAGGATTAATATAATTTAGCCCTATAATAATCTTATATTGAACATGATAATTATCCAGGAAAAAATTGATTATATTGGCGTATTGTGCCGGAGCAATATTATCTAGGATAATCAGACATTTTTTACGACCAAGCAGACTATTAAGCCAATTATAAAAATCAAGTGGACTGACTATCTTTATTTCAGTAATTTTCTCCAGTTCATCAATTAAATTTTTCTTTTCTAAATCGATATACAATGAAAATTTAATGAATTTCTCTTTTTTATCAAGGACTCTATCATGTAGTTTTTTCAGTGTAATTGTTTTACCACGTCCTAGAGCACCGTATACAATAGTTAGTTCCTGTTCTTTAATGAGTTCCTGAAGAATTTCTTGGATTTCCATTTCCCGTTTTAAATAAACATTATCCTGTATGTACTGTTTGTTCTTGAAAATATCCTTACGTTTTCTATGCTTTTGCAGATAATGTTGTACAAACTTCTGTGGAATTTTGAATATGAATAATATGACTGATATAATTATGGGGATAAAAATTTGATAAAAATTGGGATATTTTGCTAATAACTCCTCTAAATATTTAAGCAATTTAATCTCTCCTACCGATAACTATTTATTATCACTAGTATATCATAGATTCATATCTCCAATATGTTTTCGATTGTAGTTTTCTTACTTTTTTATATTCTTAAAGACTTTTTGAACAGCCTCATAGTACTTTTTCTTCAATAACTAAATATGTGGTATTCTATCCATCAGCAACGACGCACCAATAATGGTGCGTTTTTAAATTATTAATGCTATAATAGAAATAAATAAAAGGAGGGCTCTCATGATCGGAGAAAATATTAAAGCGTTACGTAAAACACATGACCTAACCCAGCCTGAGTTCGCAAAGATTGTTGGCATCTCTCGAAATAGCCTGAGTCGTTATGAAAATGGAACAAGTTCAGTTTCGACAGAATTAATAGATCGTATTTGTCAGAAATTTAATGTTTCTTATATCGATATTGTAGGAGAGGAAAAGATGCTCACGCCAGTAGAAGATTATCAGTTAACTCTGAAAATTGAAGTGATTAAAGAGCGAGGGGCGAATATCTTAGCGCAACTTTATCGTTTACAAGATGAACTAGAAATTGCATTTGATGATGCTAATAATCCTTGGGTTCTAATAAGCGATGATCTTTCTGATTTGATTAACACGAAGATTTATCTTGTTGCAACTTTTGAGGATGTGGAGCGATATAATGGCTATTTGGATGGCATTGAACGTATGTTAGAACAAGCTCGTCATCTGGTGGTGGCTTAATGAAACTAGAAGAATTTAGTCAAGATGATTTTGAACGAGCATCCAGACGACTCGTTCGTTCTTTAACTCGTGGTAAAACAACTTCGTCTCAGCCCAAGGCTATCTTGCTAGGTGGACAGAGTGGTGCTGGGAAAACAACGATTCATCGTGTGAAACAAAGGGAATTTCAAGGGAATCTCATTATCATTGATGGAGATAGTTATCGCTCTCTTCATCCGAACTACCTTGGCCTACAGGAAAAGTATGGAAAAGATAGTGTGGATTATACTAAAGTATTTGCGGGTCGGATGGTTGAATATCTCGTAGATGAATTGAGTAAACAAGGTTATCATTTGTTAATCGAGGGCACCTTGAGAACAACAGAAGTTCCTCGAAAAACGGCACAATTATTGACAACTAGAGGTTACCAAGTCTCACTAGCACTGATTGCGACCAAGCCTGAATTGTCCTATCTCAGCACTTTGATACGTTATGAAGAGCTCTATGCTATAAATCCTAGTCAAGCCAGAGCAACTCCTAAAGCACACCATGATGGAATTGTAGAACATTTGGTTGAGAATTTACGGGAGTTGGAAAAGGATCAGCTTTTTAGACAAATTCAAATTTATCAAAGAGATCAATCGTGCGTTTATGATTCGGAAGTAGATCAAATTTCAGCAGCAGAAGTTTTACAAGAATGCCTCTTCGGAAAATGGAACAAGGTGGAAAAAGATATGTTGAAGATGGGTCAGGAACGGTTGAGAGAATTAATGGAAATGAAAAAAGGTATAATTGATGGAAATTAAAAAAATCTATATTCAACATTATCGTTTATTAAACGATTTTTCTTTAGAGTTGAAAAATGATTTATCCTTAATTGTGGGTAAAAACAATTGTGGCAAGACTTCGGTTTTATCTGTGTTAGAAAAAATATTCAATAAAAATTCCAATCGCAATTTGGTATGGGAAGATATTAATTTAAATCATAGGAGGGAAATCTTTGAGAATATAAAGAGAGTCTCTGATATTCCTGATTCAGAATTATCGTCTATTTTAGGGATTAATCTTCAAATTTGGATTCAATACTCAGAATCAGATTCTTATCAAAATATCCAAGGATTTATGATGGATTTAAATCCTGAAAATAATTTTATTATTCTTGAATTTTCGTATATAATTCCTACTCAAAAGCTTCGCGAGATAAGTAGTTTGACTTGTGATTTTGCAGATGATT
This sequence comes from Streptococcus parasanguinis, assembly GCA_905188195.1. Lineage (GTDB taxonomy): Bacteria > Bacillota > Bacilli > Lactobacillales > Streptococcaceae > Streptococcus > Streptococcus parasanguinis_P. The sequence continues at coordinate 184,876 of CAJJKY010000001.1, forward strand.
TTTCAAAATTTGAATCATTTATGAAGAAAAATCTGAATAAATTTTTCGAAATACAGATTTATTCACGTGGATATAATCCTATTACTCAAGAAATGACAGAAGAAAAGTCTGATTTACATGAAATGAAAGATGTTCATAAAATTATTAAAGTAAGAGGGATTAGTGCTAGTCGAGAAGTATCTAATAAAGAAAATAACCATTCATTATCTAAGACATCAAATCGATTTTATAAATTAAATAATGGCGAAGAAATTAACAGTAAAGCAAATAATTTACTGCAATCTGCTATTTTAAAGGCAGATGAAACTTTAACCAGAGCATATAGTGGTGATGATAGCGTCGAAGGAATTTTTACTTCAGTCTTTGAACGCGTCAAAAGATTTGGTGGAAATGATAGTGAATCAGAGTTAGCAATTCATTCATCACTGTCTGAGAAAGATATTTTAAGTAATAATACGACACTGTATTATAAGCATGACGATAGTCTATTACCTGAAACATATAATGGTTTGGGATATTTAAATTTATATGGAATCATTTTTGAAATTGAAACTTTAATGGCAGATATAAAAAACGAACCTGCTGATATTAACCTAATATATATTGAAGAACCAGAATCACATACACATCCACAATTACAGTATATTTTTATCAAGAATATTAAAGATTTGCTAAAGGAACACAATGATGAACTAAAAGAAAGTGGAGATTTTAGTTGTATTCAAACTTTAATTACAACTCATTCCTCTCATATAGTTTCTGATTGTAACTTTGATGATCTAATTTATTTTAAACGTGATAACGGTACAGCAGTATCAAAGGCTTTTAATTCATTGAAAGAAGAATATGGTGATGAACAATTAGGATATAAATTTGTAAAGCAGTACCTTACTCTCAATAGTAGTGAATTATTTTTTGCTGATAAAGTCATTTGTGTTGAAGGTGATACAGAAAGGATTTTAATTCCTACGATGATGCAAAAGGTAGATACAACCAATCCAATAAATCAAGCTTCTAATACAATGCCATTGCTTTCTCAAAATATTTCAATCATTGAAACAGGTGCCCATTCACAAGTGTTTAGGAAGTTATTTGATTTTTTAGGAATAAAAGTATTGATAATTACGGATATTGATCCAGCAAATAAAAATGAAAATAATCGCTTAACTTCTTGCTCAGCAGTAGATGCTACCTCTACGACAAATGCTTCAATTAAAAATTTTTTTGATATTTCTGGAGATGAAGTTTTTTCAATAGTAGCTCAAAAGAGTTTGGCAGAAAAAATAACATCAGATGGTAGAATTCGTATTGCATATCAAATTCCCGAAGATGAAAATGGTTATCAGCCTGCTAGTTTTGAGGATGCTTTTATCAGTTTAAATAAACAATTCATTATTGATCAAAAAGCTGGTTTTATTCAATTTGAAGCTTTAAAAGACTTTGATGATAGTGAAATAGAAGATTTCTATAAATTTGCTAGGGATAAAGTAAACAAAAAATCTGCATTTGCATCAAGTTTATTATATTTTGAAGGTGAAGAAAATACTTGGAAAGTACCTAAATATATTTCGGAGGGATTATTATGGTTGAGAAAACAGTAGAACCAGAGGTAGAAAAAGTATTTGAAGTAATAAAACAAGGTCAAAATTTTATTCTTGAGGGTGGTGCTGGGAGTGGGAAAACTTATTCATTAATTTCCATTATTGAAAAAATATCTATGGAAGAACCAAAAAAATCGATTGTATGCATCACTTATACTAACAATGCTGTTGCAGAGATTAGAGCTAGAATCATTAATGATAATTTACGGGTTTCAACAATTCACGATTTTATATGGCATGTCATTGAAAATTTCCAAAAAGAGATTAAAGAATGTCTTGTTGAGTTAATAAATGATGATGCACAAATCTTATTCGTTGCTCCAAAGGAAGTATTAGGTGAGGAACTTATTTCGCTTGATTACTTTGATGGTGTTCGTGTTGAATATACTGAATGGTATTCTATGAGCATAACTGAGCAAAATAAAGTTCAAATAAGTCATGACCATATTCTTATAGTTGCTGAAAAATTGTTTTCTACATATCCTAAGTTATGCGACATTTTGATCGATATAGCTGATTATATTTTTGTAGATGAATATCAAGATACTAGTCCGTTAGTTGTAAAAATTTTATTGGAATATATACGGAATAGAACTAAGAAAAATATTATAGGATTTTTTGGAGATTCTATGCAAGCCATCTATGACTCAGGAGTAGGAGACTTAAGTTCGTATAATCTAATAAAGATAGCAAAAGCTCAAAATCGTCGCAATCCTAAAAAAGTTATTGATTTAGCTAATAAATTTAGAGATGATGGATTGGTTCAAACTCCATCCAACGATGACACAGCACCTAATATGGATAATGGGAGTATCATTCCAGGAATAGTGAAATTTGTCTATGGGAATGATATTAATCAACTTGAAATTCTCAGAGGTAGTCAACTTTATAGAAAGTTAGAATTTAATGCACCCTCAAAAACAAAAGAATTGCGCCTGACACATAAACTTAATGCAGAAATGGCAGGTTTTTCTAAGTTATTTAAGTTATATAATACTGATTTATTTGTAAAATTAATTACAGGTATAAAGAAAAAAATCAATGAGAACAAGATAGATGATAATGGAAAATTATTTAAAGATTTAGTAGAAGAAGCTCAAATAGTTGTTAGAAGGGGTGGTCCCTTAATAGTCGATGAGATTAAATCCAATTCAGAACTATCAGCTTTTTATGATGAAATTAAAACGTGCTCGTTTGAAGAAGTTAGTAGTAAGAGTAAAGTTAATAAAGAATCGCTATTATCTTATAAATTTAATGGATTAAGTAGTAGATATGAAGCGGGCACAGATAGGGATAGGATTCTTAAAAGGTTGGATTTAGTCTATGAGCTAGTAGAACTATATAAAACAGGTAAGCATAATGAATTTTTACGTATTACTAAGTTTAAAATAACTTCGTCCAAAGATAAAATTAGTCTATCAAATGTTATGACAGAAATCTCTGCTGATGATATCACAATTGGAAGAGTAATAGAGCTTGCAGAGGAATGTGAACTAATTTCAAAGGATGACTTATTTACTGATTTTATTAAAAATAGAGGACATTATTTATGGTCGCGACTTAAGATAATGCCATTTCAAGAATATGTAAATAGTATTGATTATCTCAGAGAATATGTATCTGTTATAACGCAGCATAAGGTTAAAGGCAGTGAATATGAGAATGTCTTAGTTTTATTAGATAATGGGAAATGGAATCAATATAATTTTGATACCTTGTTTGGAAAAGGTTCTTCTAATGAGAACGTTCAAAATAGAACTAAGAGGTTATTCTATGTTGCAATTACTAGAGCGATGAAAAATTTAATTGTTTACATGCCGAGTAATGATCGTCAGATTATTGAAAAAGCAAAAGATTATTTTGAGGAGTGTGATATTGTTGATGTTCTGTCATTAGTTGATGAGTAAATAAACTTTAACAATTGTTGAACTGAAAGTTGAAGGAGCAATTATGATTACATTGGAAAATGATTTACTTGAATTTGATATTACAGGAATTTTAGGCTATGAAATCAATCAACATATTGATTTTTATAATACTGGAGTAGAAGAAGCTTATGTGGCAATAAAAAATAAAGATGACAGTACAGCACTGTCCATTTTAAGAATATTAAAATCACAACTAGATATGGAGTATAAGTATTTTGATTCTAAAAGGTTTTGGGATTTTGGTAAATTAAATGATGCTTACAGTTATGTTGATGGTATAAATAGAGCTAGTCGAGCATTGGTGGGAGCACCCAATTATCGAAATATGAAATCTATGCTCTATGACATTCAAGATTATATGACTAGAACAAGATTTGACGATGATAGGTATTATGGAAATGTATTCGCTTTAGCTGTTGACAAATATTTAGATGAGGTGGCTGCCTCGGAACGTCATTCGCGTTTTGGAATATTCCTTCAAGGGATTAAAACATTTTACCATCGACCAGGAAAAGGTACAGCAAAACAATGCCTTACTCTATCTAAAGGTCTCGCTTATAAAGATATAGAACCTTTTATCTTCGTAGAGTATATTGAGAGATATTTGAGATAATTTATAATGCACTCCGTATATCAAATGTACAAAACAATAACAATTCAAATGGTGTGAACTTTTTGGTAAAATCTAGCTCAATTTGTGTATTTTTAGGGTAAAATTCACACCATTCAAATGAAATATATTCAAATTAGATGAAATTGTTCTTTCTGAAAACGTGGGAAAACATTGATTTTAAGCGGATATTGAAACTTATTCAAATAAAAGTGTTTCCAACCAGGTCTTAAGAAAGCTCGTAAAGCTAGCCAGTTCTCTAAACGTTAATTCGTTGCTGGAAAGCAGAATACAAACGAAAACACTTTGCATCTTGCAAGGTGTTTTTTGTATGAGAACTGGCGGTGCGCAATTAGGATAGCTCTAGCGACTTTAGTCGCATAGAGATATGCTATGCACAGTTGCCCCAAGAAAACAAGCGAAGCGATATTTGAATGGATGGCAACCACTGCACGCAAAATGTTAATTCGAAAGAATTACTATACTTACAAAGAGCACCCTTCGGGGTGTTCTTTTTGTATAACTGAATTTGAAGCAAATAAAACCCACCCTATCTTCCACGGTCAAACATGACTGTAGAAAATAGAGTGGGTCTAGGATGTTAAAGACTATTTGTCGTCTTTATGAAAGATATTTTTAACGCCCTTGATAGCTCCTTCGACAGCTTCTTTTGCATCTTCAGCAACTTCTTTTGCTTTTGAAGCAACTTTTTCAGCAGTGCCTTCAGCTTCTGTTTTTGTATCACCGGTTAATTTACCGAAGCCTTCTTTAACAGAACCCTTCACTTGGTTCAATTTTTCTTCTAATGACATAGCGTCACCTCCGTTAAGTAAATAGTTTTTTAATCTGAATTTAAGACAGTTCATTTAAAAAATTAAAACTATTTAGCTCAGATTAATATAAGTATATGCCTTCTGAAATGGAAAGTCAAATTTTCGCTACGGTATTCTGAAAGCAGGATCGATTTTTGATCTGAAGGCAAATCGTGAGCGACTAATCAGTCACGATATTTCGTTTTTACAGCAAAGATTTGAAATGAAAGAAGCAAAAAACTTTTTCTGTCTCCAATGAAATAAATGGTATAATAATCGTGAATGGAAACATCGTAACGCTGTTTTTTGAAAAAGAGAAGATAAATATGAAAAGAATCCTCACAACCTACCCTATTATCAGCACTTTAGCTCTAATCTGTTTGTTGCTTGGTCTATTGACTTCCTTTAATGGGGATGCTATGTATGACCTATTGGCCTTTCATTCGAAGCCGGTCTATGGTTGGCAATATGTCAGTGGGACCCTGATGCACGGTAGTAAAGGCGCACCTATCTGGTTTTTATGGGTCCATTTGTTGTTAAATGGACTCATGATCCTTCCTTTCGGAGGACTGCTAGAAAGAAAAAGAGGCTCCAGACAAGTCTTGATTGTTTTTGTGACGGCGACAGTCCTTTCTTCCATCGTTTTTCACCTCTTAACCCAGGGGCAAGACATTCAGGCAACAGGGATCTCTGCTGTAGGATACGCCTTTGTAACCGGTGGAGTCATGCTCCTGCCAAACGTGTGGAAAGAATTTTCACGCACCGTAAAACTGTTTTATCTATTCTTAATTTTTCTATCTGGCCTCATGCTCTTACCAGCAATCACCGGATGGATCTCAACACTATTGCATCTTTCAGGGATTGTGAGTTATCTATTGGTCTTTATCGGAAGTAAAGTCTTGAAGGGGAGAAGCTAACCATTAAGACGGCTACTTAGTGAGGTTTTCATCGTACTTCCTTGACTCTTCCTCTACCAGGCCGTATAATATTCTATATCAATGAAGAAATCACCTTTTGTCATTGTGCAAAGGGTGATTTTATAACGAAAAAAAGGAGACACAATGGGGTATATCTCTACTATTAAAACGGCTGTTCAGCTCTTTCCTTTCCTGGCATTTTTGCTGACCTTGCCCTACATGATTTTGAATTATCGAAAATATGGTTCGGTCAATAAATTGCGGGTGCTGATTTTCTATTCTTTTATGCTTTACTTGATGACGGTCTATCTCTTGGTGATCTTGCCTCTGCCAGATCCAAGTAAGATTCATACTAGCTACTCGGAAATGGTCAATCTCCATCCCTTTGCTTTTGTGGTGGATTTTTTCAAGGAGAGCCCCTTTGATTTAGCGCAGACTGGTACTTGGATTCAAGCCCTTAAGCATCCAACTTTTTATGTGCCTGCCTTTAATGTCCTGATGTTGATTCCTTTTGGGATGTATCTGCGCTATTATTTTAAGTGTGGTTTTAAGAAAACGATTCTTCTGACAGCCCTCTTTAGTCTCTTTTTGGAGCTGACCCAGTTATCAGGTCTCTATTTTCTGTATCCGGGTCCTTACCGCCTAGCAGATGTCGATGATATTATTCAAAATACCACCGGTGGTGGAGTGGGCTATTTGCTCGGTTGGTTCCTGGTTTGGTTATTGCCAACACGAGACGAAATTGACGAACATTCTTTCCGAGTAGGGACCAGAGTATCTGGTTTTCGGATGGGTCTTGCCTTCTTGATCGACTTTGTGATGCTATCCTTGCTTTACGAGGTAATCGAGCATTTGGAGACGATTCCTTATGTAGCGGTTTTGGCTGTTTATTTTGGTTTGATTCCCTTGTGGCGGGGCAAAACCTTGGGAATGGCTTTATTGAAATTCCGCTTGCATTTTGACAAGCAAAAATGGCTTCGCACCATCTGGCGGGGAATCCTAGTAGTAGGTTATTTCTATCTGATTCCTCAAGGGTTGTTCTATTTGATTTCGCTCTTGAATAGCGACTTGACGGACAATTCCCTCTTAACCCTGTCCATGATTTTATTGCTCTTCTTTATGCTTTTATTGTACCTGATTCTCACTCTTGCCATCGTCTTACTCAATCGTCGCTTTCCCTTTGACCGTCTAGCTGGGGCTGAGTATGAGAGTACGGTGCGCGTGAAGAAAGAGCTCTTAAAGGATGAAACTGAATCATCAAAATAGAGAGAGTGGGACAGAAATCGGTAATTCGTTAGAATTTGATTTCGTCGTCTCACCTCCGCACAGTTGAGTAGGGCTGTAAAAGCTGATGAAATCAGCGTAGTAGAGCCCACTCAACCACTGCGTCTTGCTCGACAATCCAAAAACAATTGAGAGGCTAGGACTTTTGTCCCAGCCTCTTTATTTTTTTATACACATAAAAATATACGAACGTTCCCAGTTGAGAAGGGCGATTTTAAGGGGATTGTGCTACAATGGAAGCAAATAGATAGAATGGAGCAGTGAAATGAAAGCAATTATTACAGTCGTTGGTAAAGACCAAAAAGGAATCGTAGCGGGTGTTGCAACGAAAGTAGCAGAATTAGGACTCAATATCGATGATATCTCTCAAACTGTATTGGATGAATACTTTACCATGATGGCGGTCGTATCGTCAGATGAGAAAAAAGATTTCACACAGCTTCGTTCAGAGTTGGAAGAATTCGGTCAGTCTCTGCATGTGAAAATCAATATCCAAAGCGCAGCGATTTTTGATGCTATGCACAATTTGTAAGATAGGGGTTGAGAATTTATGGACATTAGACAGGTAACAGAAACCATTGCCATGATTGAGGAGCAGAACTTCGATGTTCGGACCATCACCATGGGGATCTCGCTTCTAGATTGTATTGATCCGGATATCGAAAAGGCAGCGGAAAAAGTCTACAATAAGATTGTGACAAAGGCCAAAGATTTGGTGGCTGTGGGGGACGAGATTGCGGCAGAACTTGGGATCCCTATCGTCAATAAAAGGGTTTCGGTCACTCCGATTTCCATTATCGGTGCAGCAACCAATGCGACAGACTATGTACCCTTTGCTAAGGCGCTGGATCGTGCAGCGAAGGAAGTTGGGGTTAACTTTATCGGTGGCTTCTCAGCCCTTGTTCAAAAAGGCTACCAAAAAGGGGATGAAATCCTCATTAATTCGATTCCTCGTGCCCTTGCGGAGACAGATTTTGTCTGCTCTTCAGTCAATATTGGATCGACCAAGACGGGGATCAATATGACCGCTGTCCGAGACATGGGCCGTATCATTAAAGAAGCATCCCAAGCAGATCCAATGGGGCCTGGTAAGCTCGTAGTTTTTGCCAATGCAGTAGAAGATAATCCTTTTATGGCGGGTGCCTTCCACGGTGTCGGTGAAGCGGATGTTGTCATCAACGTTGGGGTTTCAGGACCTGGTGTCGTCCAACGGGCGATTGAAAAAGTTCCGGGAGCAAGCTTTGATGTATTGGCTGAAACAGTCAAGAAGACAGCTTTCAAGATTACCCGTGTTGGGCAATTAGTGGGTCAAATGGCTAGTGAACGTCTCGGTGTTGAGTTTGGAATTGTAGACTTGTCTCTCGCGCCAACACCAGCTGTTGGGGATTCGGTTGCCCGTGTCCTTGAAGCCATGGGGCTTGAAGTAGTAGGAACCCATGGAACTACAGCAGCGCTAGCTCTGCTCAATGACCAAGTGAAAAAAGGTGGTATCATGGCTTGTAACCAAGTCGGTGGGTTGTCAGGTGCCTTCATTCCGGTCTCAGAAGATGAAGGGATGATTGCAGCGGTTCAATCGGGTCATATCAACCTGGAAAAATTGGAAGCCATGACGGCTATCTGTTCCGTCGGTCTGGATATGATTGCCATCCCAGCTGATACTCCAGCTACGACCATTGCGGCCATGATCGCAGATGAAGCTGCTATCGGGGTAATCAACCAAAAGACAACAGCGGTTCGCATCATTCCTTATGGCAAGGAAGGCGATATGTTAGAGCTTGGAGGACTTCTTGGGTCTGCTCCGGTAATGAAGGTCAACAAGGCTTCGTCAGCTGATTTCATTGCCCGTGGTGGTCAAATTCCAGCTCCGGTTCATAGCTTTAAAAACTAAGAGAAATCTAGTATAATAGTAGAAAATAGAAAAGTCTGTGATGATGAAACTCCAGACTTTTTTCTTGCAAAAGGAGACAAGATGGCTAAAACAAGATTATTTGTGATTCGTCATGGGAGAACCATGTTTAATACCATTGGCCGTGCTCAAGGCTGGTCCGATACACCCTTGACAGCAGAAGGAGAACGAGGGATTCAAGCTCTAGGAATCGGCTTGCGTGAGTCCGGTTTGGAGTTTACTCGAGCTTATTCCAGTGATTCAGGCCGTGCCATTCAGACAATGGGGATCATTCTTGATGAATTGGGCTTGAAAGACCAGATTCCTTATCGCTTTGACAAACGGATCCGCGAGTGGTGTTTTGGTAGCTTTGATGGGGCCTACGGTGGGGAACTCTTTCACGGTGTCGTGCCGCGCGTGCTGGATGTAGAAGACTATAAGACTTTGACCTTGGAAGACTTGGCCAATGGCATTTGCCAAGTGGACACAGCGAATTGGGCTGAACCTTGGGAAGTTTTGAAAAGCCGAATTCTAGAAGGTTTTGAAGCTATTGCCAAAGAAGTAGAAGAAAATGGTGGAGGCAATGCCTTGGTGGTCAGCCATAGTTGGACCATTCAGACCTTGGTTTGCTTGATCGAAGGAAAACCAAATCTCAATCTGCCTCTTTCAAACGGTAGTGCTACCCTTGTAGAATATGAAGATGGAAAATTGACGGTTAAGGAAGTTGGAGATAGCAGTTACCGTGAGGTCGGTGAAAGCATGCAAGAATCCTAGTCCATAATGAAAGGCTGACCCTTTGGTCATGGCCTTTTCTTTTTCACAAAACTTGTAAGAGCTTTCCTACTTTCTTTTTGCAAAAAATGATATAATGAAAGAGATACATACGGAGGTAATACAATGACAAAAACCAGATTATATATTGCTCGTCATGGAAAAACCATGTTTAATACCATTGGGCGGGCACAGGGCTGGTCAGACACTCCGCTGACAGAAGCAGGAGAGCGTGGAATTCGAGAATTAGGACTTGGTCTCAAGGAAGCTGGGCTTTCTTTTGAAGAGGCTGTTTCGAGTGATTCTGGACGCACCATTCAAACTATGGGAATTATTCTTCAAGAACTTGGTCTGACAGGAAAAATCCCTTATCGTTATGACAAACGGATCCGCGAGTGGTGTTTTGGTAGTTTTGACGGTGCTTATGATGGTGATCTCTTTATGGGGGTCTTACCTCGTGTCTTTAAGGTCGATGATTTCCATCAGTTGAGCCTAATGGAGTTAGCAGAAGGAATCGTCGAAGTGGATACCACTGGTTGGGCTGAATCCTGGGGAGCTTTGAGTAGTCGGATCAAAGAAGGTTTTGAAGCCATCGCAAAAGAGGTAGAAGCAGCTGGCGGTGGCAATGCTATTGTGGTCAGCCATGGTATGACCATTACGACCTTGATTTATCTCATCGATCCTAAGGCTGTCGAAGAATTAGTCTTGGACAACGGAAGCGTGACGGTTTTGGCCTATGAAGATGGTGCCTTTCATATTGAAAAGATTGGGGATATGTCCTATCGTAAGGTTGGAGCAAAACTTCTAGAGGGTGGCCATGACGAATAAGTATAGACGCGCACGAAAAAAACGTAAGAAGTGGTGGCCTTACCTATTGAGTTTCTTTCTTCTTGTGGTCCTTGGATCGGGAATTGGTGCTTACTTAGCGAAGCCGAGCTTGTTTTCAGGGCTTCAGTTTTGGAAGGCTAAAAAAACAGCTGTAACGACTCCCTCTTCTTCTAAGAAAAAGGAAGAAAAATCAGATTTACCAGCCGTTTCGACAAAAGACTGGCAGTTGATCTTGGTCAATCGTGACAATGTGAAGCCTGAGCTGAACCCACAATTAACAGATGTGGATGCTATCAAAGTGGATAGTCGGATTGTAGAACCGACTCGTCAATTTTTAGAAGCGGCTCGAAAAATTGCCCCAGAAGAAACCTTGATATCAGGCTATCGAAGTGTGGCCGAGCAAACAGAGCTCTATAATGAACGTGTTGCGCAACTAGAGGCTAGCGGCCTTTCGCACGAAGAAGCTGAAAAGCAGGTGCAGACCCAGGTACAGGTCCCTGGTGCGAGTGAACACCAGACAGGGCTTGCGATTGATATGAGTGTCGAAGCTGGCCAAAGTGATGAGTTGGGCTTGCAGCTGGCTGCCATCGCACCGCAATATGGCTTTGTGCTTCGCTACCCAGATGGGAAGAGCAACATCACGGGTGTGAATTTTGAGAATTGGCATTTCCGTTATGTTGGCGGAGAAAACGCTCAGTATATGGCCAACCATCAGCTAGTATTAGAAGAATATATTCAACTCTTGAAAAAAGCTGGCAAATAAGAGGAGAGTCACTTCTCTAGGTCTTAAGAATGATTTTTAGCACTCTTGAAAAAAGAGTGCTAATTTTTTGGTTTTTTCTCTTGACTTTCTTTTGGATGGGTGTATAATAGAATCATGGTTTAGCACTTGAGTGTTTAGAGTGCTAAAAAATGAAAGAGAGGTGAGGTCATGGTTACAGAACGTCAAAATGAGATTCTCAATCTTGTTGTCGATATCTTTACCAAGACCCACGAACCAGTCGGTTCAAAAGCGCTACAAGATGTGATTCAATCCAGTAGTGCGACCATTCGAAACGACATGGCTGCCCTCGAAAAACAAGGCTTACTAGAAAAGGCCCACACTTCGAGTGGTCGCATGCCTAGCCGAGCTGGTTTTCAATATTTTGTTCAGAACTCGCTTGATCTAGAGTTGATTGATGAGCAAGATGTCTACCAGGTGGTGAAAGCCTTTGATTTCGAAGCCTTTAAGTTAGACGATATCTTGGATGCTACGGCCAAGTTACTAGCCCAGATGACGGGTTATACCGCAGTGATTCAGGATGTGGAGCCGACACGTCAGCGCTTGACTGGTTTTGAGATTGTTCCATTATCCAACCACGATGCCTTAGCGGTTCTGACCTTGGATGAATCAAAGCCTGTCACCGTCCAGTTTGCCATTCCAAAGAATTTCTTAGCCAGTGACTTGGAAATTTTCCATCAGCTGGTTCAAGAACGCTTCATTGGAAATACAGTCTTGGATATTCACTACCGCCTGCGGACAGAGATTCCACAGATTGTACAGCGCTATTTCAAGACGACAGACAATGTGCTGGATCTCTTTGATTACGTCTTCTCGCAACTGTTTCAAGAACTGGTTTTTGTAGAAGGAAAGGTTTCATCCTTAACCTACGCCGATCTTCAGACCTATCAGTTCTTGGACAATCCCCAACATGTAGCTCTCGAGTTGCGAGGGGGAATGCCAGAAGACCAAATGACTCAGATCCTGGTTGCAGAATCTCAAGAGAAGGCCTTGAAAAATGTGACGGTCATTAGTCACAAGTTCCTGGTTCCTTATCGTGGGATGGCCCTCATGCATGTGATCGGTCCCGTAGAGATGGATTATAGGCGTGTGATTAGCCTGGTCAATGTCATCGGACGGGTACTGGTTATGAAGTTGACGGATTACTACCGTTACCTCAATAGCAACCATTATGAAGTAAATTAAGACCAAATGAAAGGGGTGTATGCCTTGACAGAAGATATCAAAAAAGAAGACGTGAAAGAAGAGGAAGTTGCCCAAACAACTGAAGAAGTTGTAGAGGAAAGCAACCAACCTTCTGAGTTAGAAGAAGCACAAGCGCGTGCCGAGGAATTTGAAAACAAATACCTTCGTGCTCATGCAGAAATGCAAAATATTCAGCGCCGTGCCAATGAAGAACGTCAACAATTACAAAAATACCGTAGCCAAGATTTGGCAAAAGCGATCTTACCATCACTGGACAACCTCGAACGTGCCCTTGCCGTCGAAGGATTGACAGATGATGTGAAGAAGGGCTTGGAAATGGTCCAAGAAAGTTTGGTACATGCTCTGAAAGAAGAAGGAATCGAAGAAATTCCAGCGGACGGAGCCTTTGACCATAACTACCACATGGCCATCCAAACCTTGCCTGCAGATGATGAACATCCAGCAGACACCATCGCACAAGTCTTCCAAAAAGGCTACAAACTCCATGACCGCATCCTGCGCCCAGCCATGGTAGTGGTTTATAACTAAGCTGTCTTGTCCGAAACGACACTAAACTATGAAAGAAAGATAAGACGCAAGCCGGAGGCTTGCTAGGAAGATATTTCCCGCCGTGGTGAAAGTTTCAGTAGCTTGTGCTACTGAAACAGGGGATTTTTGAGACAGTAGGCTCAAAAATAAGTGATGAAATCCCGAAGGGAGTTGCTCACGTCCCCACCACTTAAGGGAAATATCAAAAAGAAAAAAAGAAGATAAAACTTAAGGAGAAAAACATATGTCTAAAATTATCGGTATTGACTTAGGTACAACAAACTCAGCAGTAGCAGTTCTTGAAGGAACTGAATCAAAAATTATCGCAAACCCAGAAGGAAACCGCACAACTCCATCTGTTGTGTCATTCAAAAACGGTGAAATCATCGTTGGTGACGCTGCAAAACGTCAAGCAGTCACAAACCCAGATACCATCATCTCTATCAAATCTAAGATGGGTACTTCTGAAAAAGTTTCTGCAAACGGTAAAGAATACACACCACAAGAAATTTCAGCAATGATCCTTCAATACTTGAAAGGTTATGCTGAAGATTACCTTGGTGAAAAAGTAACCAAAGCTGTTATCACCGTTCCAGCTTACTTCAACGATGCGCAACGTCAAGCAACTAAAGACGCTGGTAAAATTGCTGGTCTTGAAGTAGAACGTATCGTCAACGAACCAACAGCAGCAGCTCTTGCTTATGGTTTGGATAAGACTGACAAAGAAGAAAAAATCTTGGTATTCGACCTTGGTGGTGGTACATTCGACGTATCTATCCTTGAATTGGGTGATGGTGTCTTTGATGTATTGGCAACTGCAGGGGATAACAAACTCGGTGGTGACGACTTTGACCAAAAAATCATCGACTACATGGTTGAAGAATTCAAGAAAGAAAATGGTATCGACTTGTCAACAGACAAGATGGCGCTTCAACGTTTGAAAGACGCAGCTGAAAAAGCGAAGAAAGACCTTTCTGGTGTGACTTCAACTCAAATCAGCTTGCCATTCATCACTGCAGGCGCTGCTGGACCTCTTCACTTGGAAATGACCTTGACTCGTGCGAAATTCGACGATTTGACTCGTGACCTTGTAGAACGTACGAAAACTCCAGTTCGCCAAGCCCTTTCAGATGCAGGTTTGAGCTTGTCAGATATCGACGAAGTCATCCTTGTCGGTGGTTCAACTCGTATTCCTGCCGTTGTAGAAGCTGTTAAAGCTGAAACTGGTAAAGAACCAAACAAATCAGTGAACCCTGACGAAGTAGTTGCCATGGGTGCTGCGATCCAAGGTGGTGTGATCACTGGTGATGTGAAAGACGTTGTCCTTCTTGACGTAACACCATTGTCACTTGGTATCGAAACAATGGGTGGAGTATTTACAAAACTCATCGATCGCAACACTACGATTCCAACATCTAAATCACAAGTCTTCTCAACTGCAGCAGATAACCAACCAGCCGTTGATATCCACGTTCTTCAAGGGGAACGCCCAATGGCAGCAGATAACAAGACTCTTGGACGCTTCCAATTGACTGATATCCCAGCTGCACCTCGTGGTATCCCACAAATCGAAGTTACATTTGACATCGATAAGAACGGTATCGTATCTGTTAAGGCGAAAGATCTTGGAACTCAAAAAGAACAAACAATTGTTATCCAATCAAACTCAGGTTTGACAGACGAAGAAATCGATCGCATGATGAAAGATGCAGAAGCAAACGCTGAAGCAGATAAGAAACGTAAAGAAGAAGTTGACCTTCGTAACGAAGTAGACCAAGCAATCTTTGCGACTGAAAAGACAATCAAAGAAACTGAAGGCAAAGGCTTCGATGCAGAACGTGACGCAGCTCAAGCAGGACTTGATGATCTTAAGAAAGCTCAAGAATCAGGTAACCTTGAAGAAATGAAAGCGAAACTTGAAGCCTTGAACGAAAAAGCGCAAGCATTGGCTGTTAAACTCTACGAACAAGCTGCAGCAGCGCAACAAGCTCAAGCAGGAGCAGAAGGCGCACAAGCAACAGGAAATGCAGGCGATGACGTCGTAGACGGAGAGTTTACGGAAAAATAAAATAGTCCAGTGGACTATTTTATCCCGAGCTTGAAAATCGGAGAGCGAGGCGTTAATAATGGATACTCACTCTTGTGATTGTCACTCTACGGCAATCGCTATGGCGCCTTTCCTAAACGCCTAACTAGTAAATGATAAAAAGAAATCCAGAGGTTGCAACCCAGCCTCTGTTTTTCGGTAAAATAGAGGATGTTGCCTATGAAAAAAGTACTTTGTATCATTTATCCTAATTTTTCTCTTTATGAGATAACCGCTTTAACAAGTACTTTAGCTCTGTCTTTTGATAGTACGATTGATTATGCCGCTTCAGATCATTCGATGGTGGTCTCTGAGGATGGCTTGCCCTGTCAACCGACCAAAACACTAGATCAAATCTGTATAGAAGAGTATTCTTGTGTGATTTTGCCAGGAATGGTCAATATAGGGCCTGCCCTACAAGATGAGAAATTGATTTCGTTCTTGAGGGACCTTGGTGAGCAAGATATCCTCATTGCAGCCATTTCTTCAGCACCTCTTTTATTAGCGAAAGCAGGTCTGTTGAAGGACACGAAATTTACAGGTGGAATTTGGCAAAACTTCTTTGACTATTTTGAATTTCTTCCACGTGAGAATTTCCAACCGAAAGTGCTTGTGCAAGATAAACAGATCATTACGGCTATCGGTTTTGCCCATCAAGAGTTTGCAAGAAGAGTGATTCTAAGTTTAGGCTTGGAAGAGAATACGGACAACTATTTTAAAGAACAAAACGACTACTCAGAAGAGGATTTGATATTTACTCTATCGGACAAAGAGTTTGATCAAGTAAAGCGAAGCATAGAAAATGCCCTCTAAAGATTACATGAAAATTATAGAAAGGAACAAAGAGTGTTCGTAACTGAACACGGGCTACGGACGGTGCCAAAAAGATAGTTTTTTCTAGGACGCAAGCGTCCGTCGTCAAAACTCCTATTTTGGCTGTGTCCGTTTAACGCCCTTTGTATCTTGAATTATGAACAATACTGAATTTTATGACCGTTTGGGCGTTTCAAAGAATGCATCTCAAGATGAGATCAAGAAAGCCTATCGGAAATTATCTAAAAAATATCACCCAGATATCAACAAGGAGCCTGGTGCTGAGGAAAAGTACAAGGAAGTTCAAGAAGCTTACGAGACTTTGAGTGACGAGCAAAAACGGGCTGCTTATGACCAATATGGTGCTGCGGGTGCCAATGGTGGCTTCGGTGGCGGAGCAGGTGGTTTTGGTGGCTTTGATGGTGCTGGTTTTGGTGGCTTTGAAGATATCTTCTCTAGCTTCTTTGGTGGTGGTGCAAGTCGTAATCCAAATGCACCTCGTCAAGGGGATGACCTCCAATACCGCGTCAATCTCAAGTTTGAAGAAGCGATTTTTGGTGCGGAAAAAGAAGTCAAGTACCATCGGGAAGCAAGCTGTCATACCTGTCATGGTTCTGGGGCTAAGCCAGGGACTAGTCCGGTGACCTGTGGACGCTGTCATGGTTCTGGAGTCATCAATGTGGATACTCAGACCCCTCTTGGGATGATGCGCCGTCAAGTGACCTGTGATGTCTGTCATGGTCGTGGTCAAGAAATCAAAGATCCATGTACGACTTGTCGTGGAACAGGTCATGAAAAACAAGCTCATAGCGTGAATGTCAAGATTCCTGCAGGAGTTGAAACGGGTCAACAAATCCGCTTAGCTGGTCAAGGGGAAGCCGGCTTTAACGGTGGCCCTTATGGTGACTTGTATGTTGTTGTCAATGTTGAGCCGAGCGATCGCTTCGAACGAGATGGCTCAACCATCTACTACAAGTTAGACTTGAACTTTGTCCAAGCAGCTCTTGGAGATACGGTCCATGTGCCAACTGTTCACGGAGATGTCGATTTGGTCATTCCTGAAGGAACCCAAACCGGTAAGAAATTCCGCCTCCGTGGAAAAGGGGCTCCAAGCTTGCGTGGTGGTGCCATGGGAGATCAATATGTATCTGTCAATGTCGTCACCCCAACTGGTTTAAATGACAAGCAAAAAGAAGCCCTTCAAGCCTTTGCGGAAGCAAGTGATTTGAAGGTCAACCCAAAGAAAAAAGGGTTCTTTGACAAGGTCAAAGATGCTTTAGATGATTTATAAGAATGAACGAGTTTCCTTTTGAGTAAGGGGCTCGTTTTATTTTGGATCGAATCCAAGAACTTCCTCTCCTAATTAAAGAATAATGTGACCCCTCATTGAATTTATTAAGATATCGTGGTAAATTTAAGAAAACGATTACAAAGACAATTTAGGAGGTCCTGATGAAATCACATCAACCACGTTATGCGATTCGCAAGTATGCAGTAGGAGCTGCTTCGGTGCTCATAGGATTTTTTGTTGGCGCTCAGGTTGTAGCGGCCGATACGTCGAGCGTTACAGACAGTCCTTCAACGACAGTTCCGACTCAGCCAAGCGAGGGTGAGTCAACGATTTCCCTTAATGAGGAAGCTTCTCAGCCAACAGTAGAAAAACCAACGGCTCCTGCCCCAATCGTCGATCAAAGTCAACCGACACTGCCTGATCGTGAATTGCGGGTATCAGATCTTGACCGTTTGATTCGCGAAGAAGCGAGCTCTGTCGCAGAGTCGGATGTGGCAGCTCAACCAGCGACAGCAGCGACGGAAACGCCTGCTAAAGATCCTGATCAGGAAGAAAAATTAGCCAAGAAAAAGATTGTTTCGATTGATGCCGGTCGCAAGTACTTCTCACCAGACCAAATCAAGGAAATCATTGATGAAGCAAGTAAGACGGGTTATACAGACTTGCATCTTCTAGTTGGAAATGATGGTTTGCGCTTTGTGCTGGATGACATGTCTTTGAAAGTGGGAGATACTTCTTATTCTAGCCAAGCCGTGACAGATGCGGTTGAAAAAGGGACGAAGGCTTATTACGATGATCCGAACGGGACAGCTTTGACCCAGGCTCAAATGGATGATATTTTAGCCTACGCCAAATCGAAGAAAGTAGGTGTCATCCCAACCATTAATAGTCCAGGTCACATGGATGCGATTCTGACAGCCATGGAACAATTGGGGATCGAAAACCCTCACTTTAATTACTTTGGCACTAAAAAATCAGCTCGGACAGTTGATTTGGACAACCAAAAAGCCTTAGACTTTACCAAAGCCTTGGTAGACAAGTATGCGGCTTATTTCAGCGGCAAGGCAGACATTTTTAACATTGGTTTGGATGAATATGCCAACGATGCCACAGATGCCCATGGTTGGCAGGTTCTCCAAGCTAGCAAGCATTGGTCAGGTGAAGGCTATCCAGAAAAAGGCTATGAAAAATTCATCCAATACGCCAATGATCTAGCAGCTATTGTGAAAAAACACAAGATGAAACCAATGGCCTTTAATGACGGAATCTACTACAATGGCGATACTTCCTATGGCACTTTTGACAAGGATATCATTGTCTCCTACTGGACAGGTGGCTGGAACGGCTATGATGTCGCTTCTTCAAAACTCTTGTCTGAACTAGGTCATCAGATTCTTAATACCAATGATGCTTGGTATTATGTGCTCGGACGGGACAAGGCTGGATCTGGTTGGTACAATCTTGATCAAGGTCTCGAAGGAATTTCCAAGTCAGCGATTGATGTAGTTCAAAAAAATGACGGGGCCAAGGTGCCTTTCATCGGTGGCATGGTAGCTGCCTGGGCAGATACGCCATCCGCAACCTACAAAAAAGACCTTCTCTTTAAGCTCATGCATGCCTTCGCGGACAAGAATGCGGACTACTTTGTAGCAGATCCTGAAGTGGTCGAAAAAGCTCTTTCGGAAGCTCCAACTGATTTGGACCACTATACACCGGAATCTCTAGTAGCCTTTACGGCAGCTAAAAAAGCTTTAGAAGGGGCAGGAGCAAACACCACTCGAGCAGAGGCCAAAACCTTGATCGACCATCTCAAAGCAGCTCAAGATGCTTTGGTGTATACGGAAAGCTACGCGAAAGAAGTTGCTGCAAAAGAAGCGGAAGAAAAACTTGCCATGAAGAAGGTCATCTCGATCGATGCAGGCCGCAAATACTTCTCGCTGGATCAGTTGAAACGGATCGTCGATAAGGCCAGTGAGTTGGGTTATTCTGACTTGCACCTCCTTGTCGGAAATGATGGCATGCGCTTCGTCCTCGATGATATGACGGTGGAAGCCAATGGCAAAACCTATGCTAGTGAGGATGTGAAAAAGGCCATTTTAGAAGGCACTAAGGCCTATTATGATGATCCAAATGGCCAAGCCTTGACCCAGGCAGAAATGGATGAACTCCATGCTTATGCGACTGCGAAAGGAATCGGCTTGATTGCGGCGGTCAATAGTCCTGGCCACATGGATGCTTTGTTGGTTGCCATGGAAAAATTGGGCATTGAAAATCCACAAGCCAGCTTTGATACGGTTTCAAAAACAACCATGGATTTGACCAATAAAGCAGCAGTCAACTTTACCAAAGCCTTGATTGGCAAGTACATGGACTACTTCAAAGACAAGTCTAAGATCTTTAACTACGGAACGGATGAATATGCCAATGACGCTACCAGTGCGCAAGGTTGGTACTACCTCAAGTGGTATGACCTCTATGGTAAATTTGCGGAGTATTCCAATAGTCTTGCAGCTATGGCGCGTGAAAAAGGCTTGCAGCCAATGGCCTTTAACGATGGCTTCTATTATGGAGATGAAGATGATGTTGCCTTTGACAAGGACGTCTTGATTTCATACTGGTCCAAAGGATGGTGGGGCTATAACCTCGCATCTCCACAGTATTTGGCAGATAAGGGGTATAAATTCCTTAATACCAACGGAGACTGGTACTATGTTTTGGGAAGAACACCTGAAACGGGTGGTGGTTATATTGAAAAAGCGATTGCCAATGCAGCTGCTACTCCATTTAGACAACTCCCAAGTACAACATATCCAGAAACATCTTTGCCGATGGTCGGTAGCATGGTAGCTGTTTGGTGTGATACCCCAAGTGAAGAATACATAGAAAAAAATGTCTTTGATCTCATGGAAGCTTTTGCCAACCACAACAAGGACTATTTCAAGGCAGACTTCACTGCTCTTAGAAAAGCAGTTGCTACGGTGCCAACAGATCTAGCTATTTACACACCAGAATCTCGCGCAACACTTGCGAAGGTCTTAGATAGCTTGAATTGGAATGTGAGCCGTGCTCATCAAGATCAGGTGGATCAAGAAGTGGCTGCTCTGACCCAAGCCCTTGCGGGGCTCAAGCCAATTACGCAAGTAGGTAGCTTGGCTGAAAATGACGTCAAAGCCCTAGTGGAAGACAAACCAAGTCTTGAAATCGTAGAAAAAGAACTTGATTTTGACCTTGTGGAACGGCCCAATCCAGATCTCGCTAAAGGAGAACGCAAAGTGATCCAAGCTGGGGTTAAAGGGCAAGGTCTTGAGTATGTAGAGGTTTCGGCACTTGATCAAAGTCGAAAAGTGATCGCTACAGAAGTTGCAACAGAGCCGGTTGCAGAAATTGTTGAAGTCGGTACCAAAGAGGTTGTGACTCCAGCAAGCCCTTCCGTAGAAGCACCAGTGAAATCAGACTTACTTGCCAACAAAATGGTTCCAGATCAGTCAACACCTCAAGTGATCGCGAAGGATCAACCAGTAGCACCAGTAAATACACCAACGCCAATTCCAGCAGCTGTGGAAAAAGAGGTTCGTTCAGAAGCAGTATCTTCTAACAAGCAACTCCCAGAAACAGGAGTGGAATCTGCACTTGGACTCGCTTTACTAGGAGCGATCTTAGGAGCGGCAGGAATGGACTTGAAAAATAAAAAAAGAGACTGAGAGCTAGTTGATTTGTAACAGGTCGAAGTTAGGAGAGTGGGACAGAAATCGGTCATTCGTTAGAATTCGATTTCGTCGTCCCACCTCCGCACAGTTGAGTAGGGCTGTAAAAGCTGATGAAATCAGCGTAGTAGAGCCCACTCAACCACTGCGTCTTGTTCGACAATCCAAAAATAATTGAGAGGCTAGGACTTTTGTCCCAGCCTCTTTTTGTGCTTGCAAAACTGTACCCGGACAGTTTGAGTTTTTCACTCTTGTAACCCCTTCTATATCCTGCTAAAATAAAAACATGACACGATACAAAGCAACCATTTCATATGACGGGACCTTGTTTGCAGGGTTTCAACGCCAACCGCATGCCCGTAGTGTGCAGGAGGAAATCGAGAAGACCTTGACGCGCCTCAATCAAGGAACTCCTGTTACCGTTCATGGAGCGGGGCGAACGGATTCCGGTGTCCATGCTCTTGGCCAGGTGATTCATTTTGATCTCCCCCAGGCGCGGGACGAGGAAAAGCTCCGCTTTGCCCTCGATACCCAAACCCCAGAGGATATTGATTTCATCCGAGTAGAGCAAGTAGCAGATGACTTTCACTCACGCTACAAGAAGCACAGCAAGACCTATGAATTCATCGTGGATTATGGTCGTCCCAAGAACCCCATGATGCGCCACTATGCCACCCACTATCCTTATCCTTTGGATGTGGAAAAGATGCAAGCGGCCATCCAAAAGTTGGAGGGAACCCATGATTTCACCGGTTTCACAGCTTCAGGAACCAGTGTGGAAGACAAGGTTCGCACGATTACAGAGGCTCGCTTGGTCGAGGATGTAGAACATCATCGCCTTGTCTTTACCTTTTCGGGCAATGGCTTTCTCTACAAGCAAATCCGCAATATGGTGGGAACTTTGTTGAAGATTGGAAATGATCGGATGCCGATCGATCAGATCGATCTGATTTTAGAAAAGAAGGACCGCAATCTAGCAGGTCCTACAGCAGCGCCAAATGGCTTATATTTAAAGGAGATCCGTTATGAGTAATGAATTGATTCTAGCTATTTCAGGAAATGATATTTTTAGTGGTGGAGGTCTTCACGCAGACCTTGCAACTTATACGACTAACAAACAGCATGGTTTTGTAGCGGTGACTTGTTTGACCGCTATGACGGAGCACGGTTTTGAAGTGATTCCGGTGGATCCAACGACCTTTGCTCAACAGCTCAACTCTCTCAAGGATGTTCCTTTTTCTGCTATTAAACTCGGTCTTTTGCCAAATGTTGAAGTGGCAGACTTGGCTTTGGACTATGTCAAAGCCCATGCGGAGATTCCTGTGGTACTAGATCCTGTCTTGGTCTGCAAGGAAAGCCATGATGTGGAAGTCTCAGCTCTTCGAGACGAATTGATCAAGTTTTTCCCTTATGTGACGATCATTACGCCAAACTTACCAGAAGCTGAGATCTTGACCCAAAGCAAGATTCAATCGCTCGACGATATGAAGGAGGCAGCGCGCAAGCTCCACGAATTAGGAGCAGCGAATGTCGTGGTCAAAGGAGGCAATCGTCTCAATAAAGAAAAGGCCATCGATGTCTTTTATGATGGGACAGACTTCACCGTCATTGAAGAGCCAGTCTTAGAAAAGAACAATACAGGAGCTGGTTGTACCTTTGCGTCTAGCATTTCCAGCCAGTTGGTGAAAGGGAAATCACCGCTTGAAGCTGTTAAAGCCTCTAAAGACTTTGTTTTCCAAGCGATTCAACATTCAGACCAGTATGGAGTAGTACAATATGACATCTAATCGAACTCAACTCATTGCCCGCCTCTCTATTTTGACAGCCTTGACAGTTGTACTTGGCTACTATACAAAACTTCCAACCCCTACAGGGATTGTCACCCTGCTAGATCTTGGTGCCTATTTTACAGCCTTCTACTTTGGACGCAAGGAAGGTGCTATTGTAGGTGGTGTCGGAGCCTTCCTACTCGATCTGATTTCAGGCTATCCTCAGTGGATGTTCTTTAGCCTCCTCTTTCACGGGGGACAAGGCTATTTCGCTGGCTTCAAGGGCAAAGCTCGTTACCTAGGCTTGCTTCTTGCGACAGTCGTCATGGTAGGCGGTTACGCACTAGCTTCTGCTCTCTTTTTAGGCAATGGTTGGGGTGCTGCTATCTCGGATATTCCGAATAACCTCGCTCAGAATTTTGTTGGAATGGCTTTAGGCTATGTGGTCTATTATGCATTTCAAAAGAAAGGAAGCTAATTCATGGATCTGGAGCAACTGAAGAAGGATACAAAAGAAATCCTGGTAGATGTCTTGGGAAAAAGCCGTCTCCGCCAAGGACAGATTTTAGTGCTCGGGATGTCTTCAAGTGAAGTTGCAGGAGGGCCAATTGGAAAAGCCTCCAACATCGACATTGCCGAAGCTATTGTCCAGACCTTATTAGATGAGTTGAATCCAAGAGGGATTTATCTGGCGGTACAAGGATGTGAGCATCTCAATCGCGCCTTGGTGGTCGAAAGAGAATTGGCAGATAAAAAGGAGCTAGAAATCGTCAATGTCCTTCCGAGTCTCCATGCAGGAGGTGCTGGGCAACTCGCAGCTTTCAAGTATTTTAAGGATCCTGTTGAGGTGGAATTTATCACAGCCCAAGCCGGGTTAGACATCGGAGATACCTCAGTAGGGATGCATGTCAAACACGTGCAAGTTCCAATTCGCCCTATCTTGCGTGAACTAGGTGGAGCCCATGTCACAGCCCTCGCCAGTCGGCCAAAATTGATCGGCGGTGCCCGTGCTCTCTACCTAGATGATCCTATCCGAAAATCATAAATAGAACTAGCTTTTAGGGGCTAGTTTTTTGGATGAAAAGAGAGGCAAAAACGTTTTAAAACTTGCAATTTCAAAGTTTTGTGGTAAAATTATAAGGAATGACTATATTATTTTAAGGAGAGACAGAATGTCTGTATCATTTGAAAACAAAGAAACTAACCACGGTGTATTGACTTTCACAATCAGCCAAGAGCAAATCAAACCTGCTTTGGACCGTGTGTTTGAGTCAGTTAAGAAAACTTTGAACGTACCTGGATTCCGTAAAGGTCATATTCCACGTCCAATCTTCAACCAACGTTTTGGTGAAGAAGCTCTTTACCAAGATGCTTTGAACGATCTTCTTCCAGCAGCATATGAAGCAGCTGTTAAAGAAGCTGGAATCGAAGTTGTAGCACAACCAACTTTCGATGTTGTGTCTATGGAAAAAGGTCAAGACTGGACATTGACAGCAGCTGTTGTCACAAAACCTGAAGTTAAATTGGGTGCTTACAAAGACCTTGAAGTATCAGTAGAAGTTTCTAAAGAAGTAACAGACGCTGATGTGGATGCTCGTATCGAACGCGAACGCAACAACTTGGCTGAATTGGTTGTTAAAGAAGGTGCTGCAGCAGAAGGTGACACAGTTGTGATCGACTTCGTAGGTTCTATCGACGGTGTTGAATTCGACGGCGGTAAAGGTGACAACTTCTCACTTGGACTTGGTTCAGGACAATTCATCCCAGGTTTCGAAGACCAATTGGTTGGACACTCTGCTGGTGAAACAGTTGATGTGATCGTAACATTCCCAGAAGACTACCAAGCAGCTGACCTTGCAGGTAAAGAAGCGAAATTCGTGACAACTATCCACGAAGTAAAAGCAAAAGAAGTACCAGCTCTTGACGATGAATTGGCAAAAGACATCGACGAAGAAGTTGAAACTCTTGACGAATTGAAAGAAAAATACCGCAAAGAATTGGCAGCAGCTAAAGAAGAAGCATACAACGATGCAGTAGAAGCAGCAGCAATCGATCTTGCAGTTGAAAACGCTGAAATCGTTGACCTTCCAGAAGAAATGATCCACGAAGAAGTACACCGTTCAATCAACGAGTTCCTTGGAAACATGCAACGTCAAGGTATCTCACCTGAAATGTACTTCCAAATCACTGGAACAACTCAAGAAGATCTTCACAAACAATACGAAGCAGAAGCTGAAAGCCGTACGAAGACAAACCTTGTGGTTGAAGCAGTAGCGAAAGCAGAAGGCTTCGAAGCAACTGAAGAAGAAATCAACGCTGAAATCGAACAATTGGCAGCAGATTACAACATGCCAGTTGAACAAGTTCGCAACCTTCTTTCACCAGAAATGTTGAAACATGACATCACAGTGAAGAAAGCAGTGAACGTGATCACAAGTACAGCAAAAGTAAAATAATTTAGAATAAAAAGAAGAGCCGTGAGGCTCTTCTTTTTTTGATTTCATGGAGAATCCTGGAATTTTCCTTTGACGAAAGGGGAAATTTATCGTACAATAGAGTGTAACGATAAAATGCGTGATAGATTTAGTGACGAGAAGTTTTCAATCTATCATTGAGGATAGGATGAGGTTTAAGACCGGATCCTTCTCCATTTAGGAAATGAAACATAAGGAGATTTACCCTTGGAATTAGAAGTATTTGCTGGACAAGAAAAAAGTGAACTTTCTATGATTGAAGTGGCGCGTGCGATTTTGGAATTACGCGGACGTGACCATGAAATGTACTTTAGCGATCTTGTAAATGAAATTCAAAATTACCTTGAAAAATCAAACAGCGAGATCCGTGAAGCTCTTCCATTGTTCTACACAGAATTGAATGTAGATGGAAGCTTTATCCCACTTGGGGATAACAAATGGGGTCTTCGTTCATGGTATGCCATCGATGAAGTTGACGAAGAAATCATCGCTCTTGAAGAAACAGACGAAGATGAAACTCCTAAGAAACGGAAGAAAAAACGTGTCAATGCCTTCATGGATGGAGACGAAGATGCGATCGACTACAACGACGACGATCCAGAAGACGAAGAAGTTTACGAAGCAGATCCAGCTCTTTCATATGATGAAGAAAATCCAGACGATGAAAAGAGTGAAGTCGAAGCTTACGATGCTGAAATCAATGAAATCGTACCAGATGATTTGGGTGAGGAAGTTGAATTAAGCGAAGAAGACGACGAAGAAGAGGATTCTGAAGACGAGGAAGAAGAATAATTCATAAGAAGAGGCTGGGACAAAAGTCTTAGCCTCTCAATTGTTTTTGGATTGTCGAGCAAGACGCAGTGGTTGAGTGGGCTCTACTACGCTGATTTCATCAGCTTTTACAGCCCTACTCAACTGTGCGGAGGTGGGACGATGAAATCGAATTCTAACGAATTACCGATTTCTGTCCCACTCTCTTTTTGTTTGCATTGAAAAAAGTGGCGAAATGGAGTATGATAAACGTGTAAGGATTCCCAAATAGGAGGTGTTCAGATGGACTTTCGTTTAGATCAAAGTTTAGTAGATCTTGGTATTGATACGGTTGTGGTCGGAATTGCTAGAAATGTGGATCACCAAGCAGTCCTGCCCCCTTCTTTTCTTGAAAAGAAGAAAGATCTTGAACAATGGGCGCTCCAGTGTCAGACAGAAGAAGTAGCGGCATCCCCTGTCATCAAAGGCTATACAGACCTCTTGCAAAAAGTAGGACGTAGCATCAAGAAAAATCCACCAACAGTCCTTGCTCTTATCCGAAACATCCAGCATCGTGGTGCTCTTCCTCAGATCAATAGCATCATCGATATCTATAATGTCGAATCTCTGAAGTCTTTTCTCGCGATCGGAGGACATGACCTAGATAAGATTGAGGGACCGATTGAATTTACAGTGAGTCAAAGAGACGATCTCTTCTTCCCCATCCTTTCTAGCGAAAAGCATGTAGAACCGACAGATCCCGTCTATAGAGATCAAAAAGGAGTTCTGGCTTGGTTGGATGTACGCGATAGTGACCATTACAAATTTGAGGAGACTACGCAAAACGCCCTCTTTGTCATTCAAGGAAATACCGAGACATCAGTCGAGATGCGTTTAGAAGCACTGGAGCGAATCCACAAGGACCTTGCTCTTTGCATGCCCCAGCTTCAATTTGAGAAATTTCTCGTCACACAAAATGGAGTGGAAAAAGTCTCGTAAACAGCGAAAGCCATTTTCATGAAATTTTCAATTTGACAAAGTAGACCATTTGCGGTAAGATATTGTTCGGGCACCTCATTTTGAGGTCGGAGCTCCCTAGCGATTAGGGGGCTATTTTTGTTTTTTCTGCAAAGAGGAATGGCCTCTACAACATTAGAAGAAGAGGAAAGCACATGTCAACAAAATATATTTTTGTAACGGGTGGTGTCGTATCATCCATCGGGAAAGGGATTGTCGCAGCAAGTCTTGGTCGCTTGCTTAAAAATCGTGGATTGAAAGTGACGATCCAAAAATTTGACCCTTATATCAATATCGACCCAGGGACGATGAGTCCTTACCAACACGGGGAAGTATTTGTCACAGACGATGGTGCAGAGACAGACTTGGACCTTGGCCACTATGAACGCTTTATTGATATCAATCTGAATAAGTACTCAAATGTGACGACAGGGAAAATTTATAGTGAGGTCCTTCGTAAGGAACGTCATGGAGAATACTTGGGAGCAACTGTACAGGTCATTCCTCATATCACAGATGCCTTGAAAGAGAAGATCAAACGGGCAGCGACGACGACGGATTCAGATGTCATCATCACAGAAGTCGGGGGAACAGTTGGAGACATTGAGTCCCTTCCATTTCTTGAAGCTCTTCGTCAAATGAAGGCAGATGTCGGTGCTGAAAATGTTATGTACATCCACACCACCCTTCTTCCTTACTTGAAGGCTGCGGGAGAAATGAAAACCAAGCCGACCCAACACTCTGTGAAAGAATTGCGTGGTCTTGGGATTCAACCAAATATGTTGGTCATCCGTACAGAAAAACCAGTTGGTCAAGGAATTAAAAACAAGTTGGCTCAATTCTGTGATGTCGCACCAGAAGCTGTCATTGAGTCACTTGATGTGGAACATTTGTACCAAATCCCATTGAACTTGCAAGCACAAAATATGGACCAAATCGTTTGTGACCATTTGAAATTGGATGTTCCTGCAGCAGATATGACAGAATGGTCTGCGATGGTCGATAAGGTCATGAACCTCAAGAAGCAGGTCAAGATTTCCTTAGTTGGAAAATACGTGGAATTGCAAGATGCCTACATTTCTGTCGTTGAAGCCTTGAAGCACTCAGGTTATGCGAATGATGCTGAAGTCAAGATTAATTGGGTCAATGCCAATGATGTGACAGCCGAAAATGTGGCAGAACTCCTTGGAGATGCTGATGGAATCATCGTCCCAGGTGGTTTTGGTCAACGGGGAACAGAAGGAAAAATTCAAGCCATCAAGTATGCGCGTGAACAGGACGTCCCAATGTTGGGTGTCTGCTTGGGGATGCAGTTAACCTGTATCGAATTTGCCCGTCACGTTTTAGGCTTGGAAGGAGCTAATTCATCCGAATTGGATCCAGAAACCAAGTATCCGATTATCGATATCATGCGGGACCAAATCGATGTGGAAGATATGGGAGGAACGCTCCGTCTCGGTCTTTACCCTTCTAAACTCAAACGAGGATCAAAAGCAGCTGCAGCCTATGACAATCAAGAAGTGGTACAACGTCGCCACCGTCACCGTTATGAGTTTAACAATGCTTTCCGTGAACAGTTCGAAGAAGCAGGTTTTGTCTTCTCAGGCGTTTCACCAGACAACCGTTTGGTCGAAATCGTTGAAATCCCAGAAAACAAATTCTTTGTCGCTTGCCAATACCACCCAGAATTGTCAAGCCGTCCAAACCGCCCAGAAGGACTTTACACAGCCTTTATCACAGCAGCAGTTGAAAACCACGATAGCAAATAAAAATCAAGGGATCAGGTCGAGAAACCTGATCCCTTTTTGTGAAAAAATGACAAACCCTGAAAAAAGTTTGAAAAAAATCTTGACAAAAAAGTTGTTGATTGATATACTAGTAAAGTACTCAATCGCGGGGATGGCGGAATTGGCAGACGCGCAGGACTAAGGATCCTGTGACCGCTTTAGGTCGTGAGGGTTCAAGTCCCTCTCTCCGCATCGGATCAAGATAGCTTTGGCTATCTTTTTTTGTTTTTAAATTTCTTTGTGGTAGAATAGGTGTGAGATGAGGTGAGAACATGAAAAAGTATCTTGTTTTGGTCGATGGCCTCTTTGCACTATTGGGAAGTGCCATTAATTTTTTCGGTCCTATCCTGATTTTAGCGATGGGGATAGGCGCATACAAGGATACTTTTAGATATTTTATTGCCTTAAACATATGGAATGTTTTCATTTTTTTAGTGGCGATTGCTTCTAAGTATCTGCTCAGAGATGAAAAAAGAATCAAAAAATGGATTCTTCATCTTTTTCTGATAGCAGGCAGTATACTCTTTCTTGCGTCAATCCTTGTAGTGTGTGAGAATATTCCCTTTCTTGAGGGAGTGCTAAACGGACTTCTTGGAAAAATATTTACCGACAGTCAGTTATTTGCTGCTTATTTCTATTCTCAATGGGTTGCAGCGGTATCCCTTGTGATTTGCGGGATTGCCTTTCTCCTTTCACTAAAAAATTTTAAAGAAGAGAATTGAGAGTGGGACAGAAATCGGTAATTCGTTAGAATTCGATTTCGTCGTCCCACCTCCGCACAGTTGAGTAGGGCTGTAAAAGCTGATGAAATCAGCGTAGTAGAGCCCACTCAACCACTGCGTCTTGCTCGACAATCTAAAAATAATTGAGAGGCTAGGACTTTTGTCCCAGCTTCTTTTACTTGTTTGATAGGATGAGAGTCTTAGGAGGTAGGAGATTCCGTCCTATTTATCGGAAGAAATCGCTTAAAGCTACAGGAAAAGCTAGCAATTTCATCTAAAAAGTGATAAAATAAACAATGTAAGTGGGATTAACCCCACAAAAATTTATAGGAGGCCTATAACAAATGGCAATCGTTTCAGCAGAAAAATTTGTCCAAGCAGCTCGTGACAATGGTTATGCAGTTGGTGGATTTAACACAAACAACCTTGAGTGGACTCAAGCTATCTTGCGTGCAGCAGAAGCTAAGAAAGCTCCAGTACTTATCCAAACTTCTATGGGTGCTGCTAAATACATGGGTGGTTACAAAGTATGTAAAGCCCTTATTGAAAACCTTGTAGAATCAATGGGTATTACTGTACCAGTTGCTATTCACCTTGACCATGGTCACTACGACGATGCTCTTGAATGTATCGAAGCTGGTTACACTTCAATCATGTTTGACGGTTCACACCTTCCAGTTGAAGAAAACCTTAAATTGGCGAAAGATGTCGTTGAAAAAGCTCATGCTAAAGGTATCTCAGTAGAAGCTGAAGTTGGTACTATCGGTGGTGAAGAAGACGGTATCATCGGTGACGGTGAATTGGCACCAATCGAAGACGCTAAAGCAATGGTTGCTACAGGAATCGACTTCTTGGCTGCAGGTATCGGTAACATCCACGGTCCTTACCCAGCAAACTGGAAAGGTCTTCACCTTGACCACTTGCAAAAATTGACTGAAGCTGTTCCAGGATTCCCAATCGTATTGCACGGTGGATCAGGTATCCCTGACGATCAAATCCAAGCAGCTATCAAACTTGGTGTTGCAAAAGTTAACGTTAACACTGAATGCCAAATCGCATTTGCAAATGCTACTCGTCAATTCGTACGTGAATACGATGCAAACGAAGCAGAATACGATAAGAAGAAACTCTTCGACCCACGTAAATTCTTGAAACCAGGTTTCGAAGCAATTACAGCAGCTGTTGAAGAACGTATCGACGTATTCGGTTCAGAAGGCAAAGCTTAATTGAAAACAGGAAAGCAAGGTCCCATGTGGATCTTGTTTTTTTGTATGGGAAAAGTTGCTTCCGGGATTTAATTTTTGTACAATATGCCTATGAAAAAATTTAAACAGTTTAGCTGGATCGTTTGTGGCTTTCTCCTGCTCTTTTTAGGTGCTACATTTGTTTTTCATCAATTTAGTTTACGAAATGAAAGTAAGCTTCTAACACCCATTGGTAAACAAGTTACAGTCAATGGACATCGAATGAATGTCTCTGTTAAAGGAGAAGGATCTGAAACAATCGTTTTTCTTTCCGGTGCAGGTATCGCCTCTCCTATTTTAGACTTTAAGAATCTATCAGATTCCCTATCCAAAAAATACAAAGTTGTTGTCGTGGAGCGAGCAGGATATGGTTTTAGTGAAGATAGTGATCGTTCAAGAGATGTGATGGAGGTCCTTTCTGAGACCCGTCAAGCTTTGGCGCAAGCTCATGTTTCAGGTCCTTATGTGATTATTTCGCATTCTATGGCTAGTTTAGAGAGTCTTGCTTGGCAAGAGAAATATCCAAATGAAGTGAAGGCTTTGATTGGTCTGGATTGGGCCTTGCCAGCGAGTTATGAAGATTTAAAGGATAATCAGGCCTTGCTTACTGTGGCCTATTGGAGCAGTAAGATTGGCTTATTACGCTATTTCCCTGAGTCCTTTTATATAAAAAATCCAACTCTGACTGAAACTGAACGACAACAATATAAATTACTAGCATATAAGCAGTTGATGTCACAAGCCATGCTTCATGAATCCCGTTTGGCAAAGGAAAATGCCAAGAAAGTTCCATCTAGCATTAATCCGAAAATTCCAGCCTTACTCCTGGTTTCTAACGGTGAAGGCACGACCTTTAGCCAATCAGAGTGGCAACGTTATGCAGAGAGATTTGCAAGCGACCAGTCGAATATTCAAGTCGACTATATGGATGCGCCTCACGACCTCTATCATTATCAAAGCGATGCTATTGTTTCTCGTATTAAAGAATTTTTAGAGAATAATTGAGGGCTTAAAAATCCATTGAGACTGATGATAATAATTGAAAGGTAATGACTTATGAATAATTCTTATATTTTACTTAGACATGCTCATTCAAGATTTTCAAGTGATGATTTTAATAGAACTTTGTCAGAAAAAGGATTTTCATCTCTTAATCAGTTAGATTTTTTGAATTCTTTTAATATTGATTATTATTTTTCTAGTCCTTATAAACGAGCATTTGAAACGATTAATAGCTCGCCAATTCAATTTGATAAAATAGTTCTTGATAATCGGTTACGAGAGCGAAAATTATCCTCAAGATTTATTGAAGATACTGAGTTTGAAAAAACAATTCAATATTTATGGCAAAATCCAGATAAATCTCTTATTGGAGGCGAGTCCAATCGAGAAGCATTAAATAGAATTTTAGATTTATTTGAGGACTTGGAAGAAAGGTATTCAGATAAAACCATTTTACTGAGTTCTCATGGAAATTTGCTAGGAATCTTAATCAATCATTTTGATTCAAGTTTTGATTATAAAAAATGGGGACAGATGACTTTTCCAGATTGCTTTCTAGTTGACAAAGATAAGAGTGTGAAAAGAATTATGAAAGTTACATCTAGGTAATCATTTAGTTCAATCTATGTGATTTTATTTTCTGTTATTACAAATAGAATTGAAGGAAAAATAGCCATGATATTCGATCAGTCCTTGCAAGCCTACCTACATGAAGTAGATGATGTTCTTGTAGCTTGGGAAGAAAAACCAAGTGGAAACTTTGAGATGGAAGCTCAGTTGCTTGCAGCCAATTACCATAAAAATCTTTACCGTATTCTTGCATTTATACTGCCTCATTTACAAGAATTTTATGGGTATTTCACAGATGAAGAAGCTACTGAAAAATTGGGTAAACCCATCATCGAGCCAGAAAGACAAACCGTTACTTTCTGCGATCAAACTTTTGATGATATTCATATCTTTTCTTTTGACTATCAGGGGCAGGCATTTGAGAGTCTGGAGAATTTTGCCATTGATGGTTAAGTCTGTTTTCAGTTTTAAAAAGAAGGAGAGAGACTGATGAGTACTGCTGATTTTGTCTTTATTGAGAGTAAAGGCCCCATATTCCTAGATTTACAAGCCTTTTGTACTGCTTTGAGAGGAAAATTCCCAGGTATTTTGATCAGAGAAAGGACGAATCCTGAAAAAGCTTACTCGCTTTCTTGGGATTATCAAAGTCCTCAGCTTACTTTGGAAAGTTCACTGAGTAGCAAGAAAAATGTTTTTGTGATTGATTACTTTGATTCAACGAACAGGTTACAAGATTATGCCTCCTATATCATCTGGCTTCGGAAATGGTTTCCACCTGAAGAGAATGTTTCCTTTTGTGATGAAGGATATGAGTATATGTTTGAACTTCCTAGTGATTTATCCCAAAAGGAGTTTGAAAACTACTTACAAACAAGGTTTGATGAGTGAAGAAAAAGTTCGAAAACGAATAATGATATGGAACAGTTGAAAAGGAGAATCAGATGCTTACTAAAGATGATATGTTAGTTGCTTTGCATGATGCAATTACTGAAGACCAAGAATTTGAGTTGGCAGACGAGATTGTAGATGCCATGGAGGCTTCCCCTCAACCCTTTGATTTGGTTGCTCCCATATTAGAACTCATTGCTAACCACCCAGAAGTTGATTTTGGTTCTCCAGGTGAATTGGTACACTTTGTGGAGAAGTTTTATCATCAAGGCTATGAGGATTTATTGTTGGAGTCAGTTCTAAAAAGTCCAACTGTGCATAACATCTGGATGCTTCATCGATGCTATAATGACAATGATCCAAATCTAGTCCGGCAGATTCAGACTTTGGTTGGAGAACTGAAGAAGGATAAGACTCTTGATTCACAAGTAAGAAGCATGATTGAAGACTTAACTTGGTAGAGGTAGGTGATGCAGCATCACCTTTTTATCTTTTCTTAGGGATAAAAATTTTCGATATAAATTAACACTTGTTTTCCTTAGACATTTGCACTATAATAGGGTGTTATTAGGGCTTTCTTTCCTTATGTTGAAAAAAAGGCAGATTTTAGGAGATAGATATGGCAATGATAGAAGTGCAACATCTTCGGAAAAATTTTGTGAAGACAGTTAAGGAGCCGGGGTTAAAGGGAGCCTTGCGCTCCTTTATTCATCCTGAAAAGCAGACCTTTGAAGCGGTCAAGGATTTAACTTTTGAAGTTCCAAAAGGGCAGATTTTAGGATTTATCGGGGCAAATGGTGCTGGGAAGTCAACCACCATCAAAATGCTGACAGGAATTTTGAAGCCCACATCTGGCTTTTGTCGGATTAACGGCAAGATTCCCCAGGATAATCGCCAAGATTATGTCAAGGATATTGGAGTCGTTTTCGGACAACGCACCCAGCTATGGTGGGATTTGGCTTTGCAAGAGACCTACACGGTTTTGAAAGAGATCTATGATGTACCGGACTCGCTTTTCCATAAGCGCATGGACTTTTTGAATGAAGTTTTGGATTTGAAGGAATTTATCAAGGATCCTGTGCGGACTCTTTCACTAGGTCAACGGATGCGGGCGGATATTGCGGCTTCCTTGCTTCACAATCCCAAAGTTCTCTTTTTAGATGAACCGACTATTGGTTTGGATGTGTCGGTCAAGGACAACATTCGTCGGGCCATTACCCAGATTAATCAGGAGGAAGAGACAACTATTCTCTTGACTACTCATGATTTGAGTGATATTGAGCAACTCTGTGATCGGATTTTTATGATTGATAAGGGGCAAGAGATTTTTGATGGAACGGTTAGCCAGCTCAAGGAGACCTTTGGCAAGATGAAGACTCTCTCCTTTGACCTGACGCCAGGTCAAAATCATCTAGTCTCTCATTATGAGGGCTTGCCTGATATGTCCATTGATAGACAAGGAAATACTCTCAATATTGAATTCGATAGTTCCCGCTACCAGTCGGCCGATATTATCAAGCAAACCTTATCTGATTTTGAGGTCCGTGATTTGAAGATGGTAGATACGGATATTGAAGATATTATCCGTCGCTTCTATCGAAAGGAGCTCTAAGATGGTCAAATTGTGGAGACGTTATAAACCCTTTATCAATGCAGGGATTCAGGAGTTGATTAGCTATCGAGTCAACTTTATTCTTTATCGGATTGGCGATGTCATGGGTGCTTTTGTGGCTTTTTATCTATGGAAGGCTGTCTTTGATTCCTCCCAGGAGCCTTTGATTCAGGGCTTCAGTATGGCAGATATCACCCTCTACATCATCATGAGTTTTGTGACTAATCTTCTGACTAGGTCGGATTCTTCCTTTATGATTGGTGATGAGGTCAAGGATGGTTCCATTATCATGCGCTTGTTGCGACCAGTGCATTTTGCGGCTTCTTACCTCTTTACGGAGCTTGGTTCCAAGTGGTTGATTTTTATCTCTGTTGGACTGCCATTTTTAAGTGTCATTGTTTTGATGAAAATCTTATCTGGGCAAGGGATTGTAGAAGTGCTGGGACTAACTACCCTTTATCTTTTTAGCTTAACGCTGGCCTATCTGATTAACTTTTTCTTTAATATCTGCTTTGGATTTTCAGCCTTTGTATTTAAAAATCTTTGGGGTTCCAACCTACTTAAGACTTCCATAGTGGCCTTTATGTCTGGGAGTTTGATTCCCTTGGCTTTCTTTCCAAAGGTCATTTCAGATATTCTGTCCTTCTTACCTTTCTCATCCTTAATTTACACTCCGGTCATGATTATTGTTGGGAAATACGATGCTAGTCAGATTCTTCAAGCACTTTTGCTTCAGCTTTTCTGGCTTATAGTGATGGTGGGCTTGTCTCAGTTGATTTGGAAACGAGTCCAGTCATTTATCACCATTCAGGGAGGTTAGTATGAAAAAATATCAACGCATGCATCTGATTTTTATCAGACAGTACATCAAGCAAATCATGGAATACAAGGTAGATTTTGTGGTTGGTGTGTTGGGAGTCTTTCTGACTCAAGGCCTGAACCTCTTGTTTCTCAATGTCATCTTTCAACACATTCCCTCCCTAGAAGGTTGGACTTTTCAAGAAATTGCCTTTATCTATGGATTTTCCTTAATTCCAAAGGGACTAGATCATCTCTTTTTTGACAATCTCTGGGCTTTAGGTCAACGACTAGTTCGAAAAGGGGAGTTTGACAAGTATCTGACTCGTCCTATCAATCCTCTCTTTCACATCCTCGTTGAGACCTTTCAGATTGATGCCTTGGGTGAACTCTTGGTCGGTGGCATTCTATTAGGAACAACAGTAACTAGCATCTCTTGGACTCTTCCAAAATTCCTGATTTTTCTAGTCTGTATTCCTTTTGCGACCTTGATTTACACTTCTTTAAAAATCGCGACAGCCAGCATCGCTTTTTGGACCAAGCAGTCAGGTGCCATGATTTACATTTTCTATATGTTTAATGATTTTGCCAAGTATCCTATTTCTATTTACAATTCGCTCCTTCGTTGGTTAATTAGCTTTATTGTACCTTTCGCCTTTACGGCCTACTATCCTGCCAGCTATTTCTTGCAGGACAAGGATGGACTCTTTAATATTGGTGGTTTGATTCTGATTTCCCTTGTTTTCTTTGTTATTTCCCTCAAACTTTGGGACAGGGGATTGGATGCCTACGAAAGTGCTGGTTCGTAAGAGGTAAAGTAAGACTAAAATCAAAAAAGGAACTTATGATGTTTGTAATTAAAGGAGTCAAGGGTGAAGATCAAAAAATGGCAGTTGTCGCTGAGATCTTAAGGGATTTGCCAGAATGGTTTGGAATACCAGAAAGTACGCGAGCCTACATCGAAGGAGCCAAGGACTTGCAAGTGTGGGCCGCCTATCAGGAGGGTGATTTGCTTGGCTTTGTAAGCTTGTCCTATTCTAGTGAAGATTGTGCTGAAATTGACTGTCTAGGCGTGAAAAAATTATTCCAAGGTCAAGGAATTGGAAGGGAATTAATTACGACTATAGAAAGAGAAGCAGTCAAACAAGTGGACTACCTACAGGTCAAAACAGTCGCAGAAGGTTCAAATAAAGATTATGACCGAACAATTGTCTTTTATCGCAGTCTTGGTTTTAAAAAATTAGAGATTTTCCCATCTTTATGGGATCCACAGAATCCATGTCAGATTCTGATTAAAAAGATCAACTAAAAGTGCTTGACATCCGCTCTCAGAGTGCTATACTAAGAAGGTAATCGCCGATTTAGCTCAGTTGGTAGAGCAACGCACTCGTAACGCGTAGGTCACAGGTTCGATCCCTGCAATCGGCATAGAAAAAATCTGCTTTGAAGGAGCGAGACGACGAATGATGGTGATCACATATTCGTTCGGTCTCGCTCCTTTTTTTGACCGCATAGGCGCCATTTTTGACCACTTAGTCAAAAGTCCTTGTCGCTGTTGGGGATCTCTGCTATCATAGAATCATCAAAGGAAGAAATACTTCCGAATAATCAAAATGAGGTATATGATGATGAAAAAACTACTTGGACTTGGATTTATTTTGGCTGCTCTTGCGGTTGTCACAATGGGAATGGTTGGTTTTCCAAAGCTCGATGTGAACATCTGGCCCCTATTTCCTGTTCTCTTATTTGCATTCTTTACACTTGAAAATCTCTTGAAAAAAGATTACAAGGCAAGTGTTATCTGCGCCTTGATCGCCTTTATGATCGCAAATGCGATTTACGATCTCTTGCCGGTCTCAAATGGTCTAGTTATCACAGCAGGTGTGCTCGCTTGTGTAGGTCTAAGTTTTCTTTTACCGGATAAAAATAGCAATAAATAAAGAAAGGAGGCTGGGATAAAAGTCCTAGCCTCTCAATTATTTTTGGATTGTCGAGCAAGACGCAGTGGTTGAGTGGGCTCTACTACGCTGATTTTATCAGCTTTTACAGCCCTACTCAACTGTGCGGAGGTGGGACGACGAAATCGAATTCTAACGAATTACCGATTTCTGTCCCACTCTCTCTTTTACTTCTCCAAAACTACCTCTTGATGGGGAAAACGTACCACTTACTGAAAAGCCCTTGTTTTGTTTTCAACAGCTGTTATAATGGTACTATCAAAACTTTGGGAAAGGAGTTTTATGAAAGTTAGAATCGAATTGGATCCATCAATGGACGAGCCTGAGATCTTGATTCGAGCTCCGCGCTTGACACCGGAGTTGACCCAGCTGCAAGAGAGAATCCTAGAACAAAAAGTCGCTCCATTAGCCTTCTACAAGGACCGAAGTGAGTATTTTCTGGATGTAGCATCGATCCTCTTTTTTGAGACGGACGGGGAGAAGATTTTTGGACACACCAAGGATGAGGCCTATGAGGTCAAGCAGAAACTCTATGAGTTGGAGGAGCTGCTTCCCATCGCCTTTTGTCGGATATCCAAATCCACCATTGTCAACACCAAGCAGATCTACTCTCTGGAAAAGTCTTTTTCAGGAACCAGCACAGTCAATTTCTACCAGACCCATAAGCAGGTTCACGTATCTAGACGCTACTATCAACTCTTAAAAGAACGACTAAATGAAATGAGGTAATATCATGAGAAAAAAATTAATTGGGGTATTCTTAATCCTTTTAGCAGCCTTAATCCTCTTACAAGGCTATTTTGTGAAATGGGATATCAGCATCTGGACCTTGGCTTGGGTCACCTTGCTCGCAGTCCTGTCCCTCTCTAGTTTCTTAAAACGCCATTTTGGTTGGGGCTTCATCTATGGACTTTTAGCCCTCTTTTGTCTCAATGGGCAATACCATTTCCTCCCAGTTTCAAATTCAGTTGTCATCCTTTCCTCAATTCTCGCTGTGATTGGGCTCAACATTTTGTTTAAACCCTCTAAGAAAACAAAAGCCAGCCTAGCTTCCTATTCTGCTGGGTCCATGAGTAAGTCGGATGGCAATGACATTGATGTCACTTTTTCAACAGTGACAAAATATCTCAATGACCAACACTTTACCCGCGGAAGTGCAGATGTGAGTATGGGAGAAGCATCGGTTTATTTTGACAATTGCCGCATCGAGGGTCCTTCTGCTCAGTTTGTTGTCGATGTTTCCCTTGGAAGTTTGAGTCTCTATGTACCAAGTGATTGGCGTGTCCATGTAAATGTGGATAATTCCCTCTCAGCGATCCAACATCAGGAAAATCCAAGTGCTCTGACAAGCAAGGATTTCTACATTACGGGCGATGTTTCCTTAGGAAATCTGGAAATTATCTATGTCGGAGCGAATTCGTTTTCTTAAGTCGGAAATGAAAAACTTTGTCCAAAAGCTTGCCAAGAGAGATTTTTTTTGGTAATATAGTACGGTATGTGGTGCTAGCACATCCGTTATATTAGATCTAATAGGAGGAAACACAGAAATGGCTAAAGTATGTTATTTCACAGGTCGTAAGACTGTATCAGGTAACAACCGTTCACACGCTATGAACCAAACAAAACGTGCCGTAAAACCAAACCTTCAAAAAGTAACTGTCCTTATCGATGGTAAACCTAAAAAAGTTTGGGCTTCAGCTCGTGCATTGAAATCTGGTAAAGTAGAACGCGTTTAATAAAGAATATAGAACCTCATAGAGGTTCTTTTCTTTTTCTCTAGATACAGCTGTCACAGCGGGAGAAGAATAATCCCTACCCTTTTACAGCTGATCTCTTTTATGGTAAAATAGAATATAAAATACTTTTGAGGTAGAAATTATGACAGTAAAAATCAATACAAAGGACGGTCAAATTGAATTGACTGATGAGGTTATCGCAACTGTTGTAGGCGGTGCCGCTACTGAGATCTTCGGTGTGGTTGGAATGGCCAGCAAAAATGCGATCAAAGATAATTTCCAAGCCCTCCTAGGGAAAGAAAACTTCTCTAAAGGTGTTGTTGTCAAAACAACGGAAGCAGGAACTATCGCAGTTGATGTTTACACTGTTTTGAGCTATGGAACAAAAATTAGCGAAGTCTCAAAAAATATTCAAGAACGTGTGAAATTTAGTTTGGAAAATCAACTTGGAATCACTACGGATACTGTGAATGTCTATATTCAAAATATCAAGATTGTGGGAGAATAATCGTGGCTAATATTACTACAAGTTTATTTCAAGAAATGGTTCAAGCGGGGGCTACGCGCTTAAATAAACAAGCGGAATATGTAAACTCTTTGAACGTCTTTCCTGTACCAGATGGAGATACAGGAACCAATATGGGAATGACCATCGAAAATGGGGCCAAAGAAGTATCTGACCGTTCTGCATCAACTGTTGGAGAAGCAGCAGGGATCTTCGCTAAAGGTCTCTTGATGGGTGCGCGTGGGAACTCAGGAGTTATCACTTCTCAATTGTTCCGTGGCTTTTCTCAAAGTGTCAAAGACAAAGAAGAATTGGATGGAGCAGCGCTTGCAGCAGCCTTCCAATCTGGGGTAGAAGTTGCTTATAAAGCCGTTATGAAGCCTGTTGAAGGGACTATTTTGACGGTTTCTCGTGGAGCTGCTATCGGGGCCAAGAAAAAAGCAGAATCTACCAATGATGCAGTAGAAGTCATGCGAGCAGCTCTTGAAGGAGCTAAAACTGCTCTTGCGAAGACTCCAGATATGTTGCCAGTCTTGAAAGAAGTTGGCGTGGTAGACTCTGGTGGTCAAGGGTTGGTCTTCATCTATGAAGGATTTTTGTCAGCCTTGACAGGTGAATTCATCGCTTCTGAAGAGTTCCAAGCAACACCTGCAACCATGTCAGAAATGATCAATGCAGAACACCACAAGTCAGTTGCTGGTCATGTGGCTACTGAAGACATCAAGTTTGGTTACTGTACAGAAATCATGGTCGCTTTGAAACAAGGTCCAACCTATGTCAAAGACTTCGATTACGATGAATTCCGTAACTATTTGAACAACCTTGGGGATTCCCTATTGGTGGTGAATGACGATGAGATTGTCAAAGTTCACGTCCATACAGAAGATCCAGGTCTTGTCATGCAAGAAGGTCTTAAGTACGGAAGCTTGGTCAAGGTGAAAGTCGACAACATGCGCAACCAACACGAAGCGCAAGTTGAAAAAGAAGAACGTCAAGCCAAACCAGTTGAAGAAAAAGAATATGCCATCATCGCAGTAGTTGCTGGTGAGGGATTGGCTGATATCTTTAAAGCGCAAGGAGTGGATTACATCATCTCTGGTGGTCAAACCATGAACCCATCAACAGAAGACTTTGTCAAAGCGGTTGAAGAGTTGAATGCACGCAACATTATTATCTTGCCAAACAACAAAAATATCTTGATGGCTGCTCAATCTGCAGCAGAAGTGATTGATCAACCTGCAGCAGTTGTTGAGACCAAGACCATCCCTCAAGGATTGACTAGTCTTCTTGCCTTTGATGAAAGCAAGTCGATCGAAGAAAACTACGAACGCATGAGCGCTTCATTGGGCGATGTTGTGTCTGGTAGTGTGACAACAGCGGTTCGCGATACCACTATTGATGGGCTTGAAATCCATGAAAATGATAATCTTGGAATGGTCGATGGTAAAATCGTTGTTTCAAACCCAGATATGATGGAAGCCTTGGAAGAAACATTCGCTCATATGTTGGATGAAGACAGTGAAATTGTGACCATCTATGTCGGTGAAGACGGCAGTGAGGAGTTGGCAAATGAATTGGCCCAAGCCCTTGCTGAGAAGTATGAGGATGTAGAAGTGGAAATCCACCAAGGTGGCCAACCAGTCTACCCATACTTGTTTAGTGTAGAATAATTGAACAGAAGGTTCCTTTCGGAACCTTTTTTTGTATATAGAAAAAGGAGGAGATTCCCTATGAAATCAGCGTGATTCAGAGGGATTGAGACTGAAGTGAACCCTCCACTGAGGCTTTGTTCGTGAGAAAAAGGAGTTTCTGCAAAAAGTCTCACATTCATCAGATTTTTATTCAAATTGAAGAGCTTGAAAAGAGGGGGAAATGCTTTGAGCAGTGGAGTTTTTAGACAAGAAAGACGCGATATGTTATACTGGTATCAGTATGTGAAAGGAGAGTTATAAAAATGAAGAAATTTTTTGTAACCCTTGGGCTAGCCATTTTGGTATTGACTGGTTGTTCGCAATCCCAAACAAAGAAAACTACAACCGCTAGCTCATCTAGCAGTTCCTCTGTTAAAAAAGAAGTAAAAATTGAAGAAAAAACCACAACCTTAGTTGGAGATATCAATGGAACAAAACACCGGGATATCATCAAATCAAAGGGAGATAAGGTTGAAAACCTTCGTATCGAAGTGACAGCTGATCTACCCCAACAACTTGGGACCATCGCAGCAGAAAAGTCACCTGAAGAGCTCACAGCAGCCATTCAAGCTTTACTGGAGCAAAATGAAGACTATAAGAAGCTAAAAACCGTTCCCGGTTTTAGTTTGGAATACACAGTCACCCCAGAGAAAAAATTGCTCTCAACCAGTGTGATCGACCTCAACCAAATCGATGCCAAGTCTTTAGAAGAAATTTCTTACTTTAAAGACGCCGGTCTCAATGATTTGAAGAATATGAAGGCAGATGCCTTGGTGAAGGCCTTGAAATTGCATGGCATGAAAGAAGAAGGTCAGTAAGAAGAATAGAAAAGTCAAGTGAAGTCACTTGGCTTTTTTTAGTGACTTTTGTCATGTGAGCCAGTGACAAAATTATCTAGTGGCTGTTATTTTCTTTCGCTATAATATAGTCAGAAAGTAAGAGGTAAGGAAAAATGAAACAATGGTTCTATAAAGTGTTTACGTTAACAGTGGTGGGGATGGTCGTCTATTTGATCTTTTCAAAGGATGATAGTCTCTATTACCATTTTCCTTGGGAATTATTTGCTGGGATTGGCATCATGAGCTGGGCGGTTCAAGAAGGATTGAAAATGATCAAGGCTGTTAAAAAGGAGATGGAGCAATGAAAAAGAAACTTGACATTGGATTGGTAGCTGTTTTGTGTTTGCTTCTTTGGGCAACTGAGATGATGACGGGCTGGTTTTCTGCCCATTTTCCTAGTTGGTTTTTCCAAACGGTTTGGGGAGCGACCTTGGTCGTCCTTGTCATCATTCCAGCTAGCCAAGCCTGCTTGAAAGGAGAGTATCATGAGCATCATTAGAGTAGAGAACTTGAAAAAAAGTATCAAAGGAAAAGTCATTTTAGAAGATCTTTCTTTTGCGGTTGAACGGGGGGATTGCCTGGCCTTGATTGGGCCAAACGGGGCAGGGAAGACAACCTTGATGGATTGCCTCCTAGGAGATAGGAAGGCGACTTCTGGGATCATTGAAATAGAGGGGAAGGCTCCTGGTCATCCTCAGTTAAAGGCTAGTGTCTCTTATCTCCCTCAAGAGAATGCCATCGTGCAAAAGCTAACCGTGCAGGAACTGATCAGTTTCTTTCGCTCCATTTATCCCAACCCTTTAACGGTCAATGACATCGATGATTTATTGCGTTTTACTCCAGAACAAAAGAAGCAATTAGCCAGTAAGCTATCTGGTGGGCAAAAGCGTCTCTTATCCTTTGTGTTTACCTTGATTGGTCGTCCCAGTCTCCTATTTTTGGATGAGCCAACGGCTGCCATGGATACGTCCACTCGCCAACGCTTTTGGGAGATCGTCGGGCATTTAAAGGACCAAGGTGTGACTATTGTCTATTCTTCCCATTACATCGAGGAAGTAGAGCATACAGCTGATCGGATTTTGGTCTTGCATCAGGGCCATTTGCTTCGGGATACGACACCTCTCGCTATGAGAAGCGAAGAGGTAGAAAAACATTTCACCCTGCCACTACGCTACCAAGGTCTAGTGGCCGAGATGGAAGGGATTGGTCAAGTGACGGTCAAACCCGATGCCCTTCAGGTTGTGACAGGCGATGCCAATCGTTTGTGGAGGCGATTGCAGGAAGAAGGGTGTTCGATCCAAGAGATCGAGGTGACCAATCGAAGTTTATTGGATTCTATTTTTGAAAATACAAAGGAAGTAGGTAGAGAAGATGAAACGCATGAAAGCTCTCGGCGTGGTTGAGTGGCATTTGACTAGACGCCAAGCCATTTATTACTTGTTATCAATTGGGATGCCAACGGCCTTTTATCTCTTCTTTTCAGGGATGTACCAGGAAACACCAGGAGCACCTGCTCACTTTATGAGGGATTATCTCCTTTCTATGACGGCATTTTCTATGATGTCTACGGCTATCTTTTCTTTTCCAACCGTTCTTGAAACCGATCGACTCAATAATTGGCAAAAAGTCTTGCGCCAT
Organism: Streptococcus parasanguinis; assembly: GCA_905188195.1. Classification (GTDB taxonomy): domain Bacteria; phylum Bacillota; class Bacilli; order Lactobacillales; family Streptococcaceae; genus Streptococcus; species Streptococcus parasanguinis_P. Next base: position 228,921 of record CAJJKY010000001.1, read on the forward strand.
ACCCCCGTATCTATGGTAGAATATTATCTAATAAAGGTTGTGGGTCTCTTTGTCGATTTTCTCCTATCGATTGGAGTTGTCTTTACCGTAGGCCATGTGGTGCGGCATGTGAATATGCCCCTGCAGGATTGGATCTTAGGAGCCTTCCTTCTCATCCTAGGAAGCCTGGCTTTTGTGGCTCTCGGTCTGGTCTTGACCCTGCTTCCTTCTAGTCAATTGATGTCTGTTGTAGGTAATCTCCTTTACATGGGACTGGCTGTCATGGGAGGGCTATGGATGCCGATTAGTCTCTTTCCAGAATGGATGCAAGCCATCGGCAAATGCTTACCAACCTATCAATTGATGGAACTGATTAAGACCTTTTTAAACAAGGGACAGGTTAATGTCTTTGCGAGTGTCTATTTAACCTTGTTTACCCTGGTCTTGTTTGCCCTTGTTATCATCTATCGTCGTCATTCTGAGGTTCGTTCATGATTGAAAAACTCAAACATATTCACCATATGTTTTACGTAGGCTTAATCTTTATGGCCTTTCCCTTTGCTTCTATTTTCTTAGGGCAGATTCCCTGGTGGCATTTCTTTTTAGCCATCTTCTTTATGATAAGCTATCTAGGAATCCTCATTACTGAAAATAAGAAACTGACCTGGCTTTTTTGGATTTATCTTCTACTTTATATTGCAGGAAATACCTTTTTTGTTGGAACTAGCTTTTGTTGGTTTTACTATTATCTGAGCAATATTTTGCTCTATCGTTTAGGGATTCGCGATTTTCGCTCGCCCTTTCTTTGGACGGCTGTTGGATCACTACTGATCCTTTTTGGAGCCCTGTTATTTAATAGGGAGATGAGAGAAAATGATTGGCTTTTTGTACTGATCATCTGCTTGTTCATCGCGATTATGACCTATAGTATGGCCCGGGCTGAGATGATGGAAGAGTTGAAAGCTGACCATGCCAAGCAAAATGCCCAGATCAATCTTTTGCTGGCAGAAAACGAGCGCCATCGGATTGGCCGTGATCTGCATGACAGTCTAGGACACACCTTTGCCATGCTCAGTGTCAAGGCGGACCTAGCTGATCAATTCTTAGCATTGGGTCAGGTTGAGAAGGCGCAGGAGCAGGTGCAAGAGATTCAAGCTATCAGTCAAGAGTCCATGCACCAAGTCCGAGAGATTGTGGAGAACTTGAAGCAGCGAACCCTGACAAGAGAGCTAGAAACTGTCCAGCAAATGCTAGAAGTGGCGCAAGTCAAAGTGGAGATTCAGAATGAGCTCGATACAGCTAGCATCTCGCCGATCCTAGAGTCTGCTCTGGCCATGGTGTCTCTGGAATTAGCCACTAATATGATCAAACATGCCAAAGCGACGCAGGCCTTTCTCTCTTATTGCTCCACCGAGACAGGTGTAGAAATGGTTGCAGAAGACAATGGCATCGGCTTTAGTAAAGTTTCCGATAAGGATCTGCACTCGATCCGCGAACGGATTGCCTTATTGGGAGGAGAGTTAGAGATCAGTCGTCGTCACAAGCCAACCCGCATAGAAATACGGATCCCCTATCAAGAAAGGAAATAAGATGCGCTTATTAGTTGCTGAAGACCAAAGTATGTTACGCGATGCCCTCTGTCAGCTCTTGCTTTTGCAAGAGGATGTAGAAGAAGTCTTGCAGGCTGGAGACGGGCAAGAAGCTATTCGCTTACTCGAAACCCATCCAGTTGATATTGCTATCTTAGATATTGAGATGCCCATCAAAACAGGGATAGAAGTGTTGGAATGGGCCAAAAGTCAACAACCCCAGCTCAAGGTTGTCATCGTTACCACCTTTAAGCGACCGGGTTACTTTGAGCGGGCCCTGAAGGCTGGAGTCGATGCCTATGTCTTAAAAGAACGCCGCATTACGGATTTGATGGCCACTCTGCATACCGTTTTAGCAGGGCAAAAAGAATATTCGCCTGAATTAATGGAAGGGATTTTGACCCATCCCAATCCTCTAAGCCCTCAAGAAAAGGCAGTTCTAAAAGAAGTCGCAAAAGGGGCTTCTAACCAAGAAATTGCTGATCGCTTATTTCTCTCAAACGGGACCATCCGCAATTATATGTCAGCCATTCTGACCAAGTTGGATGCGGAAAACCGGACCGAGGCGGCAAAAATTGCCCAAGAAAAGGGTTGGTTATAAGGAAAAAAAGTTTCTAGGAGTTCCTAGAGACTTTTTTCTGATAGACCTAGCATTTTTAGAAAAACTCTCATTCTTCGGATTTGGATAGAAAATTCAGAAAATTTACTATTTTTCCTTGAAATATTTTCTAAAAATGGTATGATAGTAGCATGCTAATTTGATATACAAAGTACTGGAAAGGAGAGACATGGAGAAAATTACCTTAGAAACTGCAAAAACCGGTTCAGAGCTCGTTCTTGAAACCCTGCGTGATTTGGGCATTGACACGATTTTTGGTTATCCTGGTGGAGCGGTTTTGCCTTTATACGATGCCATCTATAGCTTTGAGGGTATCCAGCATATCTTGGGTCGTCATGAACAAGGATGCTTGCATGAGGCTGAAGGCTACGCCAAATCAACTGGAAAGCTGGGTGTCGCAGTCGTCACTAGTGGACCGGGGGCGACCAATGCCATTACAGGGATTGCAGATGCCATGAGCGATAGCGTTCCCTTATTAGTCTTCACTGGTCAAGTCAATCGTGCTGGGATCGGGAAAGACGCCTTTCAAGAAGCGGATATCGTGGGAATTACCATGCCCATCACCAAGTACAACTATCAAGTACGTGAGACGGCAGATATTCCACGAATTATCACAGAAGCTGTCCATATTGCGACGACCGGCCGTCCTGGCCCTGTGGTAATTGACCTTCCAAAGGATGTGTCTGCTTTAGAGACAGATTTTATCTATGAACCAAGTGTGAAGCTTCCAAGCTACCAGCCTACCATTGAACCCAATGAATTGCAGATCAAAAAGATTTTGAAGCAATTGAGTAAGGCTAAAAAACCAGTTCTTCTTGCTGGTGGTGGAGTGAGTTACGCTGGAGCTGCAAAAGAGTTGATTGCTCTAGCAGAGCGCTATCAGATTCCAGTAGTGACTAGTCTTTTAGGTCAAGGAACGATTGCGACCAGTCATCCTCTTTTCCTAGGGATGGGAGGAATGCACGGATCCTTCGCGGCCAATATCGCTATGACAGAGACGGATTTCATGATCAGTGTTGGTTGTCGATTTGACGACCGTTTGACAGGGAATCCAAAGACTTTCGCTAAAAATGCTAAGGTTGCCCATATCGACATTGATCCTGCAGAGATTGGTAAGATCATTGCTGTCGACATTCCTGTGGTTGGCGATGCAAAGAAAGCCTTGCAGCAGTTGCTAGCAGAACCAACGGTTCATAACAACACAGAAAAATGGATCGAAAAGGTGACCCAAGATAAGAACCGGGTTCGTTCATACGACAAGAAAGAACGGGTTGTGCAGCCACAAGCTGTGATTGAACGCATCGGAGAGTTGACCAAGGGGGACGCTATTGTCGTCACAGACGTTGGACAACACCAAATGTGGGCAGCTCAATACTATCCTTACCAAAATGAGCGCCAATTGGTAACATCTGGTGGTCTAGGAACGATGGGATTCGGTGTTCCTGCAGCTATCGGAGCGAAAATTGCCAATCCAGATAAAGAAGTTGTTCTCTTTGTCGGAGATGGTGGTTTCCAAATGACCAACCAAGAATTGGCGATCTTAAATATTTATAAGGTTCCGATCAAGGTCGTTATGCTCAACAACCACTCGCTTGGGATGGTCCGTCAATGGCAAGAAGCCTTCTATGATGGTCGGACGTCAGAGTCAGTCTTTGATAGCCTTCCGGATTTCCAATTGATGGCGCAAGCTTACGGGATCAAGAATTATAAATTTGATAATCCTGAAACTCTTGAGAAGGATTTGGAAGTCATCACAGAAGATGTACCAATGTTCATCGAAGTAGACATTTCTCGGAAAGAGCATGTCTTGCCGATGGTACCAGCTGGTAAGAGTAATCATGAGATGTTGGGGGTGAAGTTTAATGCGTAGAATGTTAACAGCCAAACTTCAAAACCGATCAGGTGTTCTGAACCGCTTTACTGGAGTCTTGTCGAGACGTCAAGTCAATATCGAAAGTATCTCTGTTGGCGCAACAGAAAACCCTAATGTATCGCGGATTACCATTATCATTGATGTTGCTTCGCATGATGAAGTAGAGCAAATCATCAAACAGCTCAACCGCCAAGTGGATGTGATCCGTGTCCGGGATATCACTGATAAACCACACTTGGAGCGCGAAGTGATCCTGGTGAAAGTTTCTGCACCTGCTGAGAAGCGGGCGGAAATCTTGGCCATTATTCAACCTTTCCGTGCGACCGTGGTCGATGTAGCCCCAAGCTCTATCACCGTTCAAATGACGGGAAATGCAGAAAAGAGCGAAGCCCTCATTCGTGTTATTCGACCTTATGGGATTAAAAACATTGCCCGCACCGGTGCAACCGGATTTACTCGAGATTAATTCTCACCTTAACATTGTCAACTCCGCCTTAAAAAGGCAAATAATAAAATAGAAAAGAGATTTTACTTATGGCAGTTCAAATGGAATACGAAAAAGACGTTAAAGTTGCAGCATTAAACGGTAAGAAAATTGCTGTGATCGGTTATGGTTCACAAGGACATGCGCATGCACAAAACTTGCGTGACTCAGGTCATGATGTCATCATCGGTGTACGTCCAGGTAAATCATTCGATAAAGCAAAAGAAGATGGTTTTGATACCTATACAGTAGCAGAAGCAACTAAATTGGCAGACGTGATCATGATTTTGGCTCCGGATGAAATCCAACAAGAATTGTACGAAACTGAAATTGCGCCAAATCTTGAAGCGGGTAATGCTGTTGGTTTTGCACACGGATTCAATATCCACTTTGAATTCATCAAAGTTCCAGCGGATGTCGATGTCTTTATGTGTGCACCGAAAGGACCAGGTCACTTGGTTCGTCGTACTTATACTGAAGGATTTGGTGTACCAGCACTTTACGCAGTCTATCAAGATGCTACAGGTAATGCGAAAGATATCGCTATGGACTGGTGTAAAGGTGTTGGTGCGGCACGCGTTGGTCTTCTTGAAACAACCTACAAAGAAGAAACGGAAGAAGATTTGTTCGGAGAACAAGCTGTACTTTGTGGTGGTTTGACTGCCCTTATCGAAGCTGGTTTTGAAGTATTGACTGAAGCCGGTTATGCTCCAGAATTGGCATACTTTGAAGTTCTTCACGAAATGAAATTGATTGTGGACTTGATCTACGAAGGTGGCTTCAAGAAAATGCGTCAATCAATCTCTAACACTGCTGAATACGGTGACTATGTATCAGGCCCACGTGTAATCACTGAGCAAGTGAAAGAAAATATGAAAGCTGTTCTTGCTGACATTCAAAATGGTAACTTCGCTAACGACTTTGTTAACGACTACAAAGCTGGACGTCCAAAATTAACTGCTTACCGTGAACAAGCTGCTAACCTTGAAATTGAAAAAGTTGGTGCTGAATTGCGTAAAGCGATGCCATTCGTTGGTCAAAACGACGATGACGCCTTCAAAATCTACAACTAATTGTCTGTAGAAGACTAAGCAAGTTGGGACACCCTGGCTTGCTTTTTTGATCAATACACAAGAGGTATGAAATGATAACAGCAAAAGATGTGGCTAAGGCCCATAAAATATTAAGAGGAGTCGTTGTTAATACGCCTCTTGAATACGACCACTATTTATCTGAAAAATATGGGGCAAAGATTTATTTGAAAAAAGAAAACGCCCAACGTGTTCGTTCGTTCAAGATTCGTGGAGCGTATTTTGCAATTTCTCAACTCTCAAAAGAAGAGCGGGAACGTGGTGTAGTGTGTGCTTCTGCAGGAAACCATGCGCAAGGAGTTGCTTATACTTGTAATGAAATGAAGATTCCAGCGACCATCTTCATGCCGATTACAACACCGCAACAAAAGATCGGCCAAGTCCGATTCTTTGGTGGGGATTATGTAACAATTAAGTTGGTCGGGGATACCTTTGATGCATCAGCAAAGGCGGCCCAAGAATTTACTCTTGCAGAAAAACGGACCTTTATTGACCCGTTTGATGATCCACACGTACAGGCTGGCCAAGGGACAGTGGCCTATGAAATTCTTGAGGAAGCTCGAAAAGAATCGATTGCCTTTGATGCTGTCCTTGTCCCTGTCGGTGGAGGAGGCCTCATTTCAGGTGTTTCTACCTATATCAAAGAAACGGATCCTCGGATTGAAGTCATTGGGGTAGAGGCCGAAGGAGCGCGCTCCATGAAGGCTGCTTTTGAAGCAGGTGGTCCCGTCAAATTGCCAGAAATCGATAAGTTTGCAGACGGGATTGCTGTGCAAAAAGTGGGACAATTGACTTATGAAGTGACCCGTCAACATGTGGAAACTTTGGTTGGGGTCGATGAAGGCTTGATTTCAGAGACTTTGATTGATCTTTATTCCAAACAAGGGATCGTAGCTGAACCAGCAGGAGCGGCCAGTGTGGCATCCCTTGAAATCTTGCGCGAATACATCAAGGGGAAAACCATTTGTTGTATTATCTCAGGTGGGAATAATGACATCAACCGTATGCCTGAGATGGAAGAACGTGCCTTGATCTACGATGGGGTCAAACACTACTTTATCGTCAATTTCCCACAACGTCCAGGGGCCCTTCGTGAATTTGTAAATGATATCTTAGGGCCAAATGATGATATTACACGTTTTGAATACATCAAGCGTGCTAGTAAAGGAACAGGCCCTGTCTTGATTGGGGTTACTTTGGCCAATAAGCATGACTATGCAGGTTTGGTCAATCGTATTGAGCGTTTTGATCCGTCTTTCATTAACTTGAACGGAAATGAAACTCTCTATAATATGCTGGTCTGAGTATCATGCAGAAATAATCGACTATTTAAGCAATATATTTTTATGGAATATATTGCTTTTTTATGAAGACTTGTGATATGATATGCGTAAATTAAAAGGAGGAACTTTTTATGCCTGGATTTTTTATCTTTATTTTATTCTTGCTAATGGTTGCAGGATTCATTGTGATTAGCTCACTTTATGTGGTCAAGCAACAATCCGTTGCCATCATCGAACGTTTCGGACGTTATCAAAAAATTAGCGATAGTGGCATTCATATGCGAGCGCCTTTTGGCATCGATAAAATTGCAGCACGAGTTCAATTGCGCGTCTTGCAGAGCGAGATCGTAGTTGAAACGAAAACTCAGGATAACGTATTCGTTACCATGAATGTGGCAACACAATACCGAGTGAACGAAAGCAACGTAAAGGATGCCTACTACAAACTCATGCGTCCAGAATCACAGATTAAATCATACATTGAAGATGCTCTTCGTTCTTCTGTACCTAAGTTGACCTTGGATGAATTGTTTGAGAAAAAAGATGAAATCGCTCTTGAAGTTCAAAAACAAGTAGCAGAAGAAATGTCAACTTATGGATATATTATTGTTAAAACCTTGATCACCAAAGTTGAGCCAGATGCTGAAGTGAAACAATCCATGAACGAGATCAATGCAGCGCAAAGAAAACGTGTGGCAGCTCAGGAATTGGCAGAAGCAGACAAGATCAAGATCGTTACTGCTGCCGAAGCTGAAGCAGAAAAAGACCGTTTGCACGGGGTTGGTATTGCCGAGCAACGGAAGGCCATTGTCGATGGATTGGCAGACTCTATTAAAGAGTTAAAAGGTGCGAATGTAGACTTGACCGAAGAACAAATCATGTCTATTCTCTTAACCAACCAGTACTTGGATACCCTAAATAATTTTGCAGATAAAGAAGGGAATAATACGATTTTCCTACCAGCAAACCCTGATGGCGTTGAAAACATTCGTACACAAATATTATCAGCCCTGAAAGCAAAGTAAACTTTTTTTCATTTTTTAAAAAAGGTTCGTATTTTCAGCGATTTTAGTTGACAAAATGTGCAAAAAAATTTATATTAGTATTGGAAATAATAATATAGGAGAAAGATCATGGCTAAATCGAACTTTGAAAAAGTAGAATCAGTTGTTGGATGGGTACGTGATAAGAAAATTACAGGGTATCGTATCAGTAAAGAAACAAATGCCCGTGAAATGTCTATCATTGCCTTGGCTCAAGGACGTGCAAAAGTGAAGAATATCTCGTTTGAAACTGCACTTGGATTGATTGATTTTTATGACAAAAATCATCAAAAATTCGAAGATTAATTTGTTGTTCCAATTGAAAACCAGAGAGTTTGCTCTCTGGTTTTTTTCGATGCCTCAAAAGCAGAAGCGGTACAAAAAAACAGTTTGCTTCCATACTGGTAAGCAAACTGTTTCAAGAGATTAATGTAAGAAGCGTTGAAGGAATTCCTTGGTCCGTTCTTCTTTTGGATTGCTAAAGATTTCTTTTGGATCTCCTTGCTCAGCGATGACACCCTTGTCCATGAAGATGACCCGGCTAGAGACATCGCGGGCAAATTCCATTTCGTGGGTGACGACAATCATGGTGAGTCCTTCTTTTGCAAGGTCCTGCATGATTTTCAAGACTTCCCCAACCATTTCTGGGTCTAGTGCAGAAGTCGGTTCATCGAAGAGAATGGCATCAGGATCCATTGAGAGAGCACGTGCGATGGCGACCCGTTGCTTTTGACCACCTGAAAGTTGTTTCGGACGGGCAGCCCAATATTGAGATCCCATACCGACTTTTTCAAGATTTTCTTTGGCAACTTTCTCTGCAGTCTCACGATCACGCTTGAGGACGGTCGTTTGTGCAACGATTGTGTTTTCCAAGACGTTTAAATTTTCGAAGAGATTAAAGCTTTGGAAAACCATTCCCAATTTCTCGCGGTAGTGGGTAAGATCATACTCAGGATCAAGAACATTTTGTCCACGATAGAGAATCTCTCCAGCAGTAGGAGTCTCTAGAAGATTGATGGAGCGAAGGAAGGTTGATTTTCCGCTACCAGAGCTCCCGATGATGGAGATCACCTCTCCTTTTTCAACCGTAAGGGAAATATCTTTCAAGACTTCATTTTGACCATAAGATTTTTTTAAATGTTGAATTTCAAGAATTTTTTCTGCCATTATTTCACCTCATTGACTTGCATTTGATTGGCACCTGTAGTATAAGTATCAGAATCTAAGCGACGTTCGATGTAGCGAAGAATTCGTGTGATGGTAAAGGTGAGAGCGAAGTAAATCACAGCGATGATCGTAAAGGTTGGGAAGTATTGGTAGTTTTGAGTTGCGACCGTATTTCCTGTAAAGTAAAGTTCGACCACGGAGATAACATTCAAGACAGATGTATCCTTGATGTTAATGACAAATTCATTCCCTGTCGCTGGCAAGATATTGCGAACAACCTGTGGAAGGACGACCTTGCGCATGGTTTGTCCATGGGTCATTCCTAGAGCAGTCGCTGCTTCAAACTGACCAGTATCCACTGCTAAGATTCCTCCACGAACAATCTCGCTCATATAAGCCCCTGTATTGATCGAAACAATAAAGATGGCGGCCCAGGTACGATCCAAGGAAATGTTGAAGGCTTGGGCTGAACCGTAGAAAATAACCATGGATTGAACGATCATCGGAGTTCCTCGGAAGATTTCAATGTAGACATTGAGGAACCAACCAAAGAATGTTTGCAAGGCAGCGAGAGCCTTGTTTTTAGACATAGGCGCAGTCCGGAAGACACCGATCAACAAACCGATCATCAACCCAGCAATGGTCCCTGTCATGGAGATGAGGAGGGTCATACCAGTTCCACGTAAGAACTGTGGGCCATTATCTTTCAAAATCTTCATCATTTGGCTGAAGAAAGTCTGCTCATCATCGCTAGCATCGCTGGAAGCTGGTTGCTTCTTGATCATATCATCCATGAGTTTGACTTGGTCTTCAGATGAAATTTTCGCTAGTGCCGCATTGACTTGGTCAAGTCTAGCGTCACCCTTCTTCATCCCGATAGCGATGGTCGCATCTTCTTCCCCAACTTCAAATCCTTTTTTGAATTGGATCATCTTAAATTTTGAATTAGCGGACTCAGCTGTCAAGGCTTCTGGACGCTCAGAAACATAGGCATCGATAACACCAGATTCTAAAGCTTGACGCATCTGGGCAAAATCACCCATTGCAGTTTCTTGTTTTGCACCCTTGAGTTGGGAGATGAGAGAGTAGAGGTAGACCCCTTGTTGAGAGGTGACCTTGGCATCCTTAAAGTCATCTAGACTAGAGGCATTCGCATAGTTTCCATCTTTGCGGACCAGCATGACTGGCTCACTAGTATAGTAGCTATTAGAAAAAGCAACCTCTTTTTTGCGCTCAGTAGTAGGACTCATCCCGGCGATAATCATATCGATTTTCCCAGAAGTGAGGGCTGGAATTAGTCCGTTCCAAGATGTTTTTACGATCAGAGGTTTTTTACCTAGTCCCTCAGCAACTTTTTTGGCGATTTGAACATCGTAACCATTGGCATATTGGTTGGTGCCATCAATCTTTACGGCTCCATTTGAATCATCTTCTTGAGTCCAGTTGAAAGGAGCGTAGGCTGCTTCCATTCCGATTCGTAAATAGTCATCTGCATGAGCAACCTGTGTGATCCCCAGGCAAATGAAAAGCCCTGTTAAGAGCGCGAATAATGTTTTTTTCATTTTTTCTCCTCTTCCTTATTTTAACTTCTCCTATTGTACAGTAAAATAGGCTGCATTTCAAACATGGTCCTCTTTTTATTTAAAAAATGCTATAATAATACAAAGGAGCGTGATCAAATGAAAAAGTATTTGTATGTTATTTTCGCCTTTCTGGCCTGCCTTTTTGTTAGTCAGAACGTCCATGCATCTAGCCCATCTTATGATGTACTTTACTATGGTGGAACCTTGACCTTGGACACCTGGGACGACGCCACCTATGAGGAAGAACTGGTTTATTATTTCAAAGATTCTTATAGAGGGCAGTATGTTAGCCTAGGAACTGCGGGGAATATGCCACAAGGCTTTGCAATTGAGATACCGCCAAAGGTTGAGGTGGAAGGTCGTGATCTTCAAAGAGAACCCGAGATTACGAATCTAGGTGATGGCTACCGAGTGAAAATTTATAACAGTGGTGTAGCGCAAGATACAGTCAAAATAAAAGTCACATGGAAATTAAAAAATCTTCTTTATTCACACAAGGATATCTTGCAGTTGAACTGGAAACCAATTACGGATGGCGATCAGAAGGTGGACGAAGTTCAATTTCGTGTCATTCCTAAGTTTGCACCAGCCAATGCCCAATCGGAACTGTATATCCATACAGCCTTTATGGGACCGGATGTGACTGTAAAGAAAGAAGATGGAATCTATTCTGCCACTTTCTATAACCTAGGCAAAGGAAAAGCTGTGGAGTTGTATGGTTACTGGTTGAAGTCAGACCTAACTACCTTGTATGATTCTGGTCGAAATACAGGATTGACCAAATTGGATGAATTTCACAAGAACCAAGCTAAAATTGAACAGGAAAAATACTGGACACGCATGTTTTGGAACTGGATCTTACCAGCCTTATTGATTGCACTCTGGCTTCTTTCTCTCTTGGGTCGCAAACGGTTCAAAAAAATGATTTGGCCTGGTGTGACTTATCCGACTGATACTCGTCTTTATGAAATTCCACAGGACATTGCACCTCTTGTCATGAGCTCGGTTGTTTATTCAGCCGAATTAGACGAGGCCTCCCCTACCAATAAAGAGAAGGCAACTCCGCCGGTGTTTACATTTGAAAAAATGCTTCAAGCTACATTGCTGGATTTGATGGATCGTGGAGTGATTGTCTACGAGCAACAAGGAAATGAAGTCGTTTTGACCAGAAAGTCTCATGGGCATGTAGATGATTTTGAACGCTCCTTTATGAATATGGCTTTTGGGGATCAAGTTTCCTGTCCTGTTAACCGTCTCTTTGAGAATTATAAATTTAGTGATGATGTATACAAACATGCCAAAAAAGCAGATCAAGATGCCATTCGTTCACTAGGAAGTTGGGCTCAAGGCCGCTTTGATACGGCTGTCAACCAAGTGGCCAGAGATGTTCATCGCAAGGTGGAAGATCTCCATTTGCCAAGCTACTATCGCCCTTTAGAGGCAAAAGAAGAAGCGCAAGCTAGACGAAGTCTCTTCTTTGGTTGGGCTGCTTGGTTTATCGCCCTTGGAGCAGAAATCTTTGCCATCTTTGGGATGGGTTGGTTCTCTGTTCCTTGTTTGATAGGGATCCTCATACTTTGGTTTATGCCAGTGCGCTTCAATGGTGTCTTTAAAGCCTGCCTACGAGATGGTGTTGTCAATCTTGCGGGTGCTGAGCAACGCTATTACTGGGATAGTTTTGGTCGGATGTTGAAAGAGATTGCCCACCTCAACGATGCAGAGTTGCAGTCTCTGGTCCTATGGAATCGCTTATTGGTCTATGCGGCCTTGTATGGTGTAGCTGATCAGGTCACAAAGGTCATGAAGCTTCGGAATATTCATTTAGAAAATCAAGCCTTAAACGCCTTCGTTTACACCCCGTTCTATCATGATGTGACCCACTCAAGTCATGCCATGTCTACTTATGGATCGACAGCATCGACAGCTAGTCATTTCACAGTTTCCTCTGGTAGTGGAGGAGGTTTCTCTGGCGGAGGAGGCGGAGGAGGCTTTGGTGCCTTCTAAGTAGCACTAAGAATGGTCTTGGTAGCTCTTTCCCTTCTAGTTTAGAAGGCCTGGTCCAGTCCATAGATTTATGATATAATAGAGCAAATGTAAGTTTAGGAGAAAAAGATGTTTCTGATCGAATTAATCAAGGCGGTTCTTTTTGGGATTGTCGAGGGGATTACAGAATGGTTACCGATCTCAAGTACAGGTCACTTGATTCTGTTACAGGATTTTGTGCAGTTTAAAAATCAAGATCCAGCCTTTATGGAGATGTTCAATGTTGTGATCCAATTGGGAGCGATCCTAGCGGTTGTGGTGATTTATTTCGATAAATTGTATCCCTTCAAACCTGGTAAATCTCCACTAGAAGTACGTCGGACCTGGCAATTATGGGCAAAAGTTGCGGTTGCAACGCTCCCTCTTGTCTTTGTTTTTAAATTGGATGATTGGTTTGAGGCGCATTTCCACAATTCGATTTCCGTTGCGATTATGTTGATCACCTACGGGATTGCCTTTATCTATCTGGAAAGACGGGAACAAGTTGAGCCAGCAGTAACGGAATTGCATAAGTTACCTTATCGAACAGCTCTTTATATTGGACTCTTCCAAGTTTTATCGCTATTTCCAGGAACAAGCCGTTCAGGTGCTACGATTGTAGGTGGCTTGATCAATGGTGTTAGCCGTCCAGTAGTGACAGAATTTACCTTTTATTTGGGGATCCCAGCTATGTTTGGGGCTAGCCTCTTAAAGGTTGGAAAATTCGCTCTTGGTGGGCATTCACTAGCGCTGGGGCAACTCTTTATTCTACTGGTAGCGATGGGAGTGGCCTTTGTGGTCAGCATGTACGCCATCCGCTTCTTGACAGATTATGTGAAAAATCATGATTTCACCGTCTTTGGGAAATACCGGATCGTTCTTGGTTCCATCTTGCTATTGTATGGACTCTTCCGTGTTATTTTCTAAGAGAGCGGTTGAACTCGATCAAATTATTTTTCGAGGTTGGAGACTTTTGTCCCGACCTCTTTTCTATGCATCCTTTTTTTGAATTCTATCCAATTTTTTAGTATAATAGTAAGACTAGAAGTATGAGGTTATGCTATGAAGATGAAGCAAATTAGTGATTCAACAATTAAGATCACGATCCAACTAGAAGACTTAGAAGAACGTGGGATGGAAATTGCTGATTTCCTTGTCCCACAAGAAAAAACAGAAGAATTTTTCTACGCCATTTTGGATGAACTCGAAATGCCAGAAAGCTTCCTGGATAGCGGGATGCTGAGTTTTCGTGTGACGCCAAAACCAGATAAATTGGATGTTTTTGTTACCAAATCAAAAATTGACCAACAATTGGATTTTGAGGATTTGTCAGATCTTCCTGATATGGAAGAGTTGTCGCGCATGACGCCAGATGAATTTATCAAAACCTTGGAAAAAACAATCTCTGATAAGACAAAAGGGGATGCAGAAGCTATTCACCATTTGGAACAAGAAGAGTTACGGGACAATCAAGAACAAGATCCTACATCTGAAGCACCAGTAAGTCAGTATATTTATTACATTTTGCGTTTTTCAAATATACAGCAAGCAGTTGCCTTTTCAAAAACGGTAAGCTTTCCAGTGGATACCTCTGAATTATACAAAATGGGATCCGATTATTATTTAACCGTCTTGATCGATACAGAGGATCAACCAAATCAATATCCAACCTGGTTACTTGCTATCATTCGGGAGTATGCGGATGATTCAGAAGTGACACGGGCAGTTCTGCAGGAACATGGTCATTTATTAATGGTGTCTGGTGCGATTGAGAATTTGAAGAAAGTTGCTAGCTTATGATGTCCTTTTCCTTGCAATTTGTTCTGGTGCTGATTGGAACTTTTATGATTGCCTTGGTATTGACGCCCTTGGTTCGCCTATTCTCCTTTAAGATTGATGCCGTAGATTATCCGAATGCGCGTCGGATCAATACCAAGCCTATGCCAAGCGCGGGTGGACTGTCTATCGTGATTGCTTTTTCAATTGCGACTCTTGTGTTTATTCCTATGCTGACATCCACCACCGCACCAATCAAAAGTTACCTATCCTATACCTTGCCGGTCGTGGGCGCAGGATGGATTATCGCGCTCACAGGATTGATCGATGATGTAAAAGAGTTGTCTGCCAAGAAAAAGATGATCGGCATCCTGCTGGCAGCGAGTCTGGTCTGGTTTTTGACAGATTTTCGGCTGAATGATTTTAAGATTCCATTCGGTGGTCCCTTACTTCATTTTGAACCATGGCTATCGTATCTTTTGACGGTGATTTGGATTGTTTCTATTACCAATGCGGTCAATCTGATTGATGGATTAGATGGATTGGTGAGTGGGGTCTCTATTATTTCCCTAGTGACAATGGGGATTGTGTCCTATTTCTTTCTTCCAGTACCCAATCTCTTTCTGACCATGACGATCTTTGTCTTGGTTGCGTCCATCGCAGGTTTCTTTCCCTTTAACTACCATCCGGCCATTCTCTATCTGGGAGACACTGGTGCCTTGTTTATCGGATTCATGATTTCTGTCTTATCCTTGCAAGGTTTGAAAAATGCGACAGCTGTTGCAGTAGTTACCCCAATGATTATCCTCGGAGTGCCGATTACAGATACCTTTTTAGCCATTATCCGTCGGACTCTTTCTGGTCAAAAATTTTATAAACCGGATCGCAATCACTTGCACCACCGACTTCTTTCTCTGGGCTTGACACATCGGGGAACTGTACTTGTGATCTATGGAATTTCGATGATCTTCTCCTTGATTTCTCTCTTGCTCAACATCTCGAGTCGCATTGGGGGTGTCCTACTTGTGATCGGGCTCTTGTTTGGAGTAGAGCTGTTAGCAGAATTGATCGGGGTTCTGGGGCCACATCACAGTCCTTTGTTAAATGTTCTGCGCTATATAGGGAATTCTTCCTACCGGGAGGAAGTTCGTCAAAAACGAAAAGAAAAAACTAAATAAGAATAGTTCTAATCAAAAGAAAAGCCATTTAGGCTTTTTTTTGATATACTTGAAAGGTAAAAAAATACTTTGTGATGAAGGAATCTTTGCTTTGAGAACCTTCCATACTTCAAAGTAAAAAGAAAGGGAATGCAATGTCGACATTAGAAATCAAAGACCTTCACGTTGAAATTGAAGGCAAAGAAATTTTAAAAGGTGTGAACCTAACCCTCAAAACTGGTGAGATCGCAGCCATCATGGGACCAAATGGAACAGGGAAATCTACTTTGTCAGCTGCCATTATGGGAAACCCAAATTATGAAGTGACCAAAGGGGAGATTCTGTTTGATGGTGTCAACATCTTGGAATTGGAAGTAGACGAACGTGCACGGATGGGCTTGTTCCTTGCTATGCAGTACCCTTCAGAAATCCCAGGGATTACGAATGCAGAATTTTTACGTGCAGCCATGAATGCTGGTAAAGAAGAGGACGAGAAGATCTCTATTCGTGATTTCATCAAAAAATTGGATGAAAAGATGGAATTGCTCAACATGAAAGAAGAAATGGCAGAACGCTATTTGAACGAAGGATTCTCTGGTGGTGAGAAAAAACGCAATGAAATCCTTCAATTGTTGATGTTGGAACCAACATTTGCCCTTTTGGATGAAATTGACTCTGGTTTGGATATCGATGCTCTTAAGGTCGTATCTAAAGGGGTTAATGCAATGCGGGGTGAAGGTTTTGGAGCGATGATCATCACCCACTACCAACGTTTGTTGAACTATATTACTCCAGATGTCGTCCATGTCATGATGGAAGGCCGTGTAGTGCTTTCAGGTGGACCGGAATTGGCTGCACGCTTGGAACGTGAAGGCTATGCACAACTTGCAGAAGAACTCGGTTACGACTATAAAGAAGAACTATAACCTGATGACAAGTGATCTAATGTTGTCATAAAATCAAACAGATAGTATCTTTATTAGGAGAAAAAAATGAGTATTGAAAATATTACCCTCTTTTCGGAACTGCATGCTGAGCCAAGCTGGCTGCAAGATTTACGAAAAAAAGCTTTTGACAAGATCGATCAGTTGGAATTGCCAGCCATTGAGCGTGTCAAATTCCACCGCTGGAATCTTGGAGATGGGACGATCACAGAAAGCGAGGCTTCTGCCAATGTTCCCGATTTTACAGCCCTCGATTCAAACTTAAAATTGGTCCAAGTTGGAACTCAAACTGTATTTGAACAGGTGCCACAAGCCTTGGCAGACCAAGGAGTTCTTTTTACAGATTTCCATACTGCCCTAGAAGAAATTCCTCAGGTAGTGGAAGACTACTTTATGTCTTCGGTTAAATACGACGATGATAAACTAGCAGCATACCACACGGCTTATTTTAATAGTGGGGCTGTGCTATATGTTCCAGATAACGTCGAAATTTCAGAACCCATCGAAGGTATTTTCTACCAGGATAGCGACAGTGATGTACCTTTTAATAAGCACATTTTGATTATCGCAGGCAAAAACAGTAAGTTCAGCTATTTGGAACGCCTAGAATCAAAAGGTGAAGGCTCAGCAACAGCAACTGCTAATGTGACGGTTGAGGTGATCGCCCGCTCAGGTGCCCAAGTGAAATTTGCGGCGATTGACCGTCTGGGTGAAAATGTCACAGCCTACATCAGTCGACGTGGGAAACTAGGTCAGGATGCCAGCATTGATTGGGCTATCGGTGTTATGAACGAAGGTAACGTGGTTGCAGACTTTGACAGTGACTTGGTTGGAAACGGAAGTCATGCAGATTTGAAAGTCGTTGCTTTATCAAGCGGTCGTCAGGTTCAAGGAATTGACACCCGCGTGACCAACTTTGGTTGCAACTCGATCGGAAATATCTTGCAACACGGGGTTATTCTTGAAAAAGGAACCTTGACCTTCAACGGAATTGGTCATATTATCAAGGGGGCTAAAGGAGCAGATGCTCAGCAAGAAAGCCGTGTCTTGATGTTATCGGATCAAGCACGTTCAGATGCGAACCCAATCCTCTTGATTGATGAAAATGACGTCACAGCAGGCCATGCTGCATCGATCGGTCAAGTGGACCCAGAAGATATGTATTACCTCATGAGTCGTGGTCTGGATCAACACACAGCAGAACGCTTAGTGGTGCGTGGTTTCTTGGGATCTGTTATTGTTGAAATTCCAGTTAAAGAAGTACGTGATGAAATGATTGCCACCATCGAAGAAAAGTTATCTCAACGCTAAGGAGAAACAATGCTAGATAAAAATACGATTGCTCAAGATTTTCCCATTCTCGATCAACTAGTTCACGATGAGCCTTTGGTTTATCTAGATAATGCAGCAACGACGCAAAAACCTAAACCTGTTCTTGAAGCAGTTAATCACTATTATTTGCAAGATAACGCCAATGTTCATCGTGGAGTTCATACTTTGGCTGAACGAGCGACAGCAGCCTATGAGGCGGCGCGTGAGAAAGTCAGAAAATTTATCAACGCTTCATCAACCAAGGAGGTGCTCTTTACAAGAGGGACAACGACTGGACTCAACTGGGTAGCTCGCTATGCAGAAGAAGTCCTAAATGAAGGGGACGAAGTCTTGATTTCCATCATGGAACATCATTCCAACATCATTCCTTGGCAGCAAGCCTGCAAGAAGACAGGAGCAAAACTGGTCTATGTCTATCTAAAAGATGGCTTACTGGATATGCAGGACTTAAAGAGCAAGCTTAGTGAGAAGACAAAATTTGTCTCCATCACCCATGCTTCGAATGTCTTAGGGGTGGTCAATCCGATCAAGGAAATTGCTCGATTAGCCCATGAAGTTGGAGCGATCATGGTCGTAGATGGGGCTCAATCAACCCCTCATATGGCCATTGATGTACAAGACTTAGATGCGGATTTCTTTGCTTTTTCTGGCCATAAGATGGCTGCACCAACAGGGATTGGTGTCCTCTATGGGAAGGAAGAAATCTTAGAGCAAATGTCTCCAATCGAGTATGGGGGCGAGATGATTGACTTTGTTTACGAACAATCTGCCTCTTGGAAGGAATTGCCTTGGAAATTTGAAGCTGGAACACCTAATATGGCGGGAGCAATTGGTCTTGGTGCAGCAATCGATTACTTAGAAGAGCTGGGTATGGACCAGGTAGAAGCGCATGAGCAAGAACTGATTGCCTATGTGTTTCCAAAATTACAGGCTATCGAAGGCTTGACCATCTATGGTTCCCAAGACTTAGCCCAACGTTCTGGCGTCATTTCCTTTAATCTAGGAGATCTCCATCCGCATGACTTAGCAACAGCACTAGATTATGAAGGGATTGCCGTTCGTGCAGGTCACCACTGTGCACAACCGCTTCTTCAATACCTACAAGTCCCAGCGACAACGAGAGCAAGTTTTTATATCTACAACACCAAAGCGGACTGTGATAAATTAATTGAGGCATTGATCAAAGCAAAGGAGTTTTTCAATGGCACTTTCTAAATTAGATTCGCTGTACATGGCGGTCGTAGCCGACCATTCAAAACACCCCCATCACCAAGGGCAGATTGAAGATGTTGATCAGATCCAACTCAACAATCCAACTTGTGGAGATGTGATCCAGTTGAGTGTGAAATTTGATGAGAATGACAGGGTGGAAGATATTGCCTTTGTGAATTCAGGTTGTACGATCTCAACGGCTTCAGCTAGTATGATGACGGATGCTGTAATGGGAAAAACAAAAGAGGAAGTCGAAGAATTGGCACAGGTCTTTTCAGAAATGGTCCAAGGCCAATCAGATCCTCGCCAAGAGGAGTTGGGAGATGCAGCCTTCTTATCTGGAGTCTCAAAATTCCCACAACGGATTAAATGTGCAACCCTCTCCTGGAATGCTCTCAAAAAAGCGATCGAACGTAGCAAATAATTAAAAGAAGAAACAGAGAAAGAAAGGAAATTATGGCTGAAGAAAGAGTCGAACCGAAACCAATTGATCTCGGTGAATATAAATTTGGATTTCACGATGACGTTCAACCCATTCTCTCTACCGGGAAGGGATTGAATGAAGCGGTTATTCGTGAATTGTCTGCAGCAAAAAATGAACCAGAATGGATGCTCGAATTCCGTTTGAAATCTTTTGAAACCTTCAAAAAGATGCCCATGCAAACCTGGGGAGCCGATCTATCAGAAATTGACTTTGATGATTTGATCTATTATCAAAAACCTTCGGATAAACCTGCCCGTTCATGGGACGAAGTCCCAGAGAAAATCAAGGAAACCTTTGAGCGTATCGGGATTCCTGAAGCGGAACGTGCTTACCTAGCGGGAGCTTCTGCTCAGTATGAATCAGAAGTGGTTTACCACAATATGAAAGAAGAGTTTGAAAAGTTGGGGATTATCTTTACCGATACAGATTCTGCCCTAAAAGAATATCCAGACCTATTCAAACAGTATTTTGCGAAGTTAGTGCCACCAACGGATAACAAATTGGCTGCCCTAAACTCAGCAGTCTGGTCTGGTGGAACCTTCATTTATGTGCCAAAAGGCGTAAAAGTAGACGTTCCCCTTCAAACTTACTTCCGTATCAACAATGAAAATACAGGTCAGTTTGAGCGCACGTTGATTATCGTGGATGAGGGAGCAAGTGTTCACTATGTAGAAGGCTGTACAGCACCGACCTATTCAAGCAATAGCCTCCATGCAGCGATTGTTGAGATCTTTGCCTTGGATGGTGCTTATATGCGCTACACGACCATCCAAAACTGGTCTGACAATGTCTACAACTTGGTCACCAAGCGGGCCAAAGCTCAAAAAGATGCTACAGTTGAGTGGATCGACGGGAACTTAGGAGCGAAGACAACCATGAAGTACCCATCTGTTTATCTAGATGGAGAAGGAGCGCGTGGGACCATGTTGTCCATTGCCTTTGCGAATGCAGGTCAACACCAAGATACAGGTGCCAAGATGATCCACAATGCCCCTCACACTAGCTCGTCTATCGTATCCAAATCCATCGCGAAGGGTGGCGGAAAGGTAGACTACCGTGGACAAGTGACTTTCAACAAGAACTCTAAGAAATCAGTTTCTCACATTGAGTGTGACACTATTATCATGGATGATTTATCTGCATCAGACACGATTCCATTTAATGAAATCCACAACTCACAAGTTGCTTTGGAGCACGAGGCCAAGGTTTCAAAAATTTCAGAAGAACAACTGTATTATTTGATGAGTCGTGGTTTGTCTGAATCAGAAGCGACAGAAATGATTGTCATGGGATTTGTAGAGCCCTTTACAAAAGAACTTCCAATGGAATACGCCGTTGAGTTAAACCGACTCATTAGCTACGAAATGGAAGGATCTGTAGGATAATTCATTTTCATCAATCAAAAATCACAATGGATTTGACTCCATTGTGATTTTTTTACTTATAATTTTTCGTTGACATAACGAACAAATTCATTCCACCAAACCTTTAAGAAAAAGCTTTTCTCAATGGTTCTTCCTGCTACCATATCGACTGTTGGTTCTTGATCTTCTAAGTAGCCACGTCCGATTTTATCTGGATCAGTGTAGTGTAATTTTCCAAGATTTGTGCCTGATTTGACAGGTGCTCGGAATGATTCTTGGTCACTCTTGAATTGAATTTTTGGTTCTGCTTGACTGCCTTGCTTTTCAACGATATAGAAGTCTTTTTTTGCAACAGCTAAAACAGTCTCTGACTTCCCATCCATGATAGTTGCCTTACTTTTTCCGTAGGGATCTCCTTCTTTGACGACAATGGAAGAAACAAAGGTCCGTACCACGTAGTTCATCAGAGAAGAAGTAGCCACAAAGCGTGCATATGGATCACCGTCAACTGCCTCCACTCCTAGGACAACCGTGATCATATGGATGCCATTTTGCGTCGTCGATGCAGCAAAGGTGATGCCACCTTTGGTAGAGTTGCTGACCCGTAGGCCATCAACTCCAGAACGGTAATTCGGCATGCCTTCTAGCATCAGGTTGGGGTTTTCAATCTGCGTGTTTGAAAAAAGAGCAGTGGGTTTTGAAGTATATTTGGTCACTTCAGGAAAATCCTGGAGTAAGTGCTTGGCAATGACAGCAATATCATAAGCACTCAATTGATTTTCGTCTCCTTTCCCGTCAGGATCTCCGCTGATGGTTTGAGTATTTAATCCGGTAGCATTAATTAAATGAGGAGATTGAATGCCCCATTCAGCAAGTTTTTGCTTCATTTTTTCAACGAAGCTTTTTTCGGAGCCCCCCACTTTCTCAGCTAAGGCCAAGGCAGCAGTGCTAGAATTTCCAACTAAAAGAGCAGTCAATAACTGTTCAACTGTATATTGGTTCGCTTCCATAGGAAGAGTACCAGCACCTTCGATATCATTTAAGGCCAGAGCTTTCTCAGACAATTTGATAGGATCTTTTAGAGAAAGTTTTTTTTCATGAATGGCTTCGAAAATCAGATAAGTGGTCAAGAGTGTAGATAGTCCCCCCACATCTCGCTTTTTCTCTGAATCCTTTTCATATAAGATTTTACCTGTATCAGCTTCAACAGCAATAGCGCTTTGAGCAGGAAGATCCAGATCATCTGCTAGAACGACTTGATAAGGTAAACTGCATAACAGCAGCATGAAGGTTAAAAAAGAAAGAAAGAATTTTTTCACAGTTGTTTCCTCGTTGCTTAGTCCTCTCTATTGTATCATACAAATGATCAATGGAAAATCGTAAAATCATCAATTAGGCTAAAAAGTCAATCATAACAAGGTTTTTGGATGGGGTTGAAGCAAATATTCAGAAAATTTAGTTTACTTTTTTTTCTACTTGTGATATAATCTTAAACAAATCTAAAAAAACTATTGGAGAATTCCTATGAAAAAAGGTAAAGTATTCGCAGTTGCCGGAGTAACACTCCTTGCAGCTGGATTGTTGGCTGCATGTTCTGGTTCAAATACTAGTAAAGCAAGCTCAGGTGAAGACAAAAACTATGGTTATGTCTACACAGATGATCCTCAAACTTTGGACTACACTGTATCTTCTAAAGCTGCTACACATGATATCACTACAAATGTCGTAGATGGTTTGATGGCAAATGACAAGTATGGAAATCTTGTGCCATCACTTGCAGAAGATTGGTCTGTTTCAAAAGATGGTTTGACTTATACCTACAAGATTCGTAAGGGTGTTAAATGGTACGATGCAGATGGTGAAGAACATGGTGAAGTGACTGCCAAAGACTTCGTAACTGGTTTGAAACACGCTGCTGATAAAAAATCTGAAACCCTTTCACTTGTTCAAGGTTCTGTCAAAGGCTTGGATGATTATGTACAAGGAAAAACTACAGACTTTAGCCAAGTTGGTGTCAAAGCTGTTGACGATTACACACTTCAATATACATTGAATAAACCTGAAACCTTCTGGAACTCTAAAACAACAAACGGAATCTTGTTCCCAATTAGCACAGAGTTCTTGAAGAGTAAGGGAGATGATTTTGGTCAACCAAACGATGTGAAATCAATCCTTGCAAACGGACCTTTCCTTCTTAAATCAATCACTTCAAAATCATCTGTTGTATTTGAAAAGAATGACAACTACTGGGATAAGAAAAATGTTCACCTTAAAGAAGTGAAACTCACTTATTATGATGGATCAGACCAAGATTCATTGGCGCGTGGTTTCTCTGATGGTGCTTATACAGCTGCTCGTCTTTTCCCGGCAAGTTCAAACTTTGCAACTGTATCTAAAAAATACAAAGACAACATCTATAATACACCGGCTGGTTCAGGGGTAGCGGTTCTTGGTTTCAACATTGACCGTCAATCATACAAACACACTGCTAAGAAATCAGATGCTGAAAAGACTGCGACTAAGAAAGCAATCTTGAACAAAGATTTCCGTCAAGCTATCACTTTTGCCTTGAACCGTGAAAACTACTCAGCGCAAGTAAATAGTAAAGCATTTGCTAAACCAGCTATCCGTAATACCTACACAGCTCCAGCCTTTGTGCAAGTAAATGGAAAAGACTTTGGAGATGTGGTTGCAGATAAATTGAGCACATATGGTGATCAATGGAAAGGTGTCAACCTAGCAGATGGTCAAGATGGTCTTTATAACAAAGACAAAGCAAAAGCACAACTTGAAAAAGCAAAAGCTGAACTTCAAAAAGATGGCGTTCAATTCCCAATTCATATTGACGTACCAGTAGCACAAAACTCTACAAACTTTGTTTCACGGATGCAATCATTGAAACAAACAGTGGAAGATACTCTTGGTAAAGACAATGTCGTTCTTGACCTTCAAATGATGGACTCAGACGAAGTGTTGAACATCACATTGAATGTTCCATCAGCTGCAGATGCAGATTGGGATCTTCAAGGATTGGTTGGATGGAACCCAGACTATGATGATCCATCAACTTACCTTGATACTCTTCAACCATCATCAGAAGACCAAACAAAAGTCTACCTTGGTTTTGCAGGTGGTGTAGATAATGCTTCAGCCAAAGCAGTTGGCTTGGATGAGTATGCAAAACTTCTTGCAGACGCTAATAGCGAATCACTTGATGTAGCTAAACGTTATGAAAAATACGCAGCTGCTCAAGCTTGGTTGAGTGATAGTGCCTTGGTAATTCCTACAATGTCAAGTACAGGTGCAGCAACTGTTGTTTCCAAAGTGGTACCATTCTCTGGCCCATCATCTCAAACAGGTAACAAAGGATCAGCATACTTCAAATATGTTGAAGTTCAGGATGAACCTGTTACTAAGAAACAATACGAACAAGCACGTGAAAAATGGCAAAAAGAAAAAGCTGAGTCAAACAAAAAAGCTCAACAAGATCTTGAAAAACACGTTAAATAATTAAATTATTGCTTTTCATTAGAACTTTCTCTTCTAGGGGAGAAAGTTCTTTTGGACATTAAAGGAATGAAATATGAAAAAATATGTTTTTATGCGTATTTTGCGTTCGTTAGTGTCGATCTTTCTCGTCACGACATTAACCTACATGATTATCTATACGCTAACACCGAGAAATCTCATCTTTAAAAATGACCCTAACTACAATAAAGTAGCGAAGACAAAGGATTCGAAGATCAACTACGAAAATACTGTCTACGATCGCATGGGTTATTTGGAATACATGGATTCAAAGAGCTTGCAACAAAAAGCAAGTAAAGAAGATTCTTCTGTAACAGTTGATGCGACTACTGCTAATGAAAAGATCTATAAAGAATACATTAACAAATTAGGTCATGGTTGGCAGTTGAAACGTTTCCCAGAAAGTAAGTCTTTTTATGCGGTGCGTGAAATTCCGGTTTTTGAACGTGTCATCAGCTTCTATGCAAATTTGATTCAGTTTGATCATCCAGGTTGGGTGAAAGATGCCTCAAATCCAAACCTCAAACGCTATATCCGTATTGAAAATGATCCATCTATTGGTTGGTCAGTTGTAGGTTCTGGTACGAAACACAAATACCTCTTGTACTTTAATGGTCAATTCCCATATGTACACCAAAACTTTGTGACCTTAAACCTTGGAAATTCATATCCAACTTATTCTAATACCCCAGTTCTTCAAGTTATTACACAAGGACAAGGAACGACTAAGAAGAGTGAAGTGAACTTCCCGACAGGTAAAAAGACATCTTCAATTGATATCTACTCACGTACCTACAAATCACCAAGTAAGGCAGACTCACAAGACATCAGTCGATTTGGTAAAGGGGACGCTTATACAGCAACGTTGAGCAACTATGAGAATCCATCCATGATTGCATCTTCTTCAATCATTGGTTTGATTGGTATTGCGATTGCTTACTTGATTGCGATCCCATTAGGGTCTTACATGGCTCTGTTCAAGAACTCATGGTTTGATAGCATCTCAACAGCAACCTTGACATTTATGATGTCTCTTCCAACTATTGCCCTTGTTTACATTGTGCGTCTAGCAGGTTCATTTGTTGGACTTCCAGACTCATTCCCAGTACTTGGAGCACAGGACTGGCGTTCATATGTATTGCCGTCTCTGATTCTTGGTTTGTTGAGTGCGCCATTTATCGCAGTTTGGATTCGTCGTTACATGATCGATATCCATTCGCAAGATTTCGTCCGTTTTGCTCGTTCAAAAGGATTGTCAGAACGTGAGATCTCAAGAAAACACATCTTCAAAAATGCGATGGTTCCATTGGTATCTGGTATTCCAGGTTCTATCATTGGAGTTATCTCAGGTGCGACACTTACTGAAACAGTCTTCGCTTTCCCAGGTATGGGTAAAATGTTGATTGACTCTATTAAAGCATCAAACAACACCATGGTCATCGGACTTGTCTTCATCTTCACATCACTTGGTATCTTTGCTGCCATGTTAGGTGATATCTTGATGACAGTGCTTGATCCACGGATTAAATTAACGAATACGAAAGGAGGCAAATAATGGCTACAATCGATAAAAATAAATTTCAGTTTGTAAAACGCGATGACTTTGCCTCTGAAGTAATCGATGCTCCAGCGTATTCATACTGGAAATCTGTATTCAGACAATTCTTGAAAAAAAGAACCACTATCATTATGCTTGCTATTTTGATTGGGATTCTCTTGATGAGTTTTGTCTATCCTATGTTTTCAAATTTTGATTATAACGACGTAAGTAAGGTCAATGACTTTACTGCTCGTTTGAATCCACCAAGTGCCAAAGCTTTCTTTGGTACAGATAATAACGGTAAATCCCTCTTTGATGGAGTTTGGTTTGGTGCTCGGAATTCAATTATCATTTCTTTCATCGCCACTGTTATTAACGTGGTTGTCGGAGTCATCGTTGGTGGAATTTGGGGGATCTCAAAATCTATCGACCGTATCATGATGGAAGTTTATAACGTTATTTCAAACATTCCATTTATGTTGATCGTTATCGTCTTGACTTACTCAATGGGATCTGGTTTCTGGAACTTGATTCTTGCCATGTCCTTAACAGGATGGATCGGAATTGCTTATACCATTCGTGTCCAAATTATGCGTTACCGTGATTTGGAGTACAACCTTGCCAGCCGAACATTAGGAACACCAACGTTGAAAATTGTTACGAAAAATATTTTGCCTCAATTGGTATCTGTTATCGTGACGCAAACATCACAGTTGCTTCCAAGCTTTATTTCTTACGAAGCTTTCCTTTCCTTCTTCGGACTTGGTCTTCCAATCACAGTTCCAAGTTTGGGACGCTTGATTTCTGACTATTCTCAAAACGTAACTACAAATGCCTACCTATTCTGGATTCCGCTTACTGTTTTGATTTTAGTATCCTTGTCATTCTTTATCGTCGGACAAAACTTGGCCGATGCCAGCGACCCACGTACACATAGATAGGAGGAGTAGATATGACATCAAATAACAATATTATTTTATCTGCTCAAGATATCGTAGTGGAATTTGACGTGCGCGATCGCGTGCTGACAGCTATTCGTGGCGTATCGCTTGAGCTAGAAGAAGGTGAAGTTCTTGCCTTAGTTGGTGAGTCAGGTTCAGGGAAATCAGTTTTGACAAAAACGTTCACCGGAATGTTAGAAGATAATGGCCGTATTGCCCAAGGTTCGATTAAATACCGTGGTCAAGAATTGACAGATTTGAAATCGAATAAAGATTGGGAAAATATTCGTGGATCTAAGATCGCTACAATTTTCCAAGACCCAATGACAAGTTTGGACCCAATCAACACAATTGGATCACAAATTACAGAAGTCATTATCAAACACCAAGGGAAAACAGCTAAAGAAGCCAAAGAAATGGCTTTGGACTATATGGAGAAAGTTGGAATTCCAGATGCTGAACGTCGTTTTGATGAGTATCCATTCCAATATTCAGGTGGGATGCGTCAACGGATCGTTATTGCCATCGCCTTAGCCTGCCGTCCAGATATCTTAATCTGTGACGAACCAACAACAGCCCTTGATGTAACCATTCAAGCGCAAATCATTGATTTGTTGAAATCCCTTCAAAAAGAATACCAATTTACAGTTATCTTTATCACCCACGACTTAGGTGTGGTTGCAAGTATTGCAGATAAAGTAGCCGTTATGTATGCTGGAGAAATTGTTGAGTTTGGTAAAGTAGAAGAAATTTTCTATGATCCAAAACATCCATACACATGGAGCTTGCTTTCAAGCTTGCCTCAATTGTCAACCTCAGATGGTGATCTTTACTCTATTCCAGGGACTCCGCCATCATTGTATGCTCCAATCAAAGGAGATGCCTTTGCACTTCGTTCAGACTATGCAATGCAGATTGATTTTGAAGAAGAGGCACCTGCTTTCAAAGTGACCGATACTCACTGGGCTAAGACTTGGTTGCTCCATCCAGATGCACCAACAGTTCATAAACCAGAAGTAATCGAAAACCTTCACGAAAAGATTGGCTCAAAAATGGGCTTCACTCACATTACAGAATAGGAGGAAGGAAATGACTGAAAAATTAGTTGAAATTAAAGATTTAGAAATTTCCTTCGGTGAAGGAAGTAAAAAATTCGTTGCTGTAAAGAACGCCAACTTCTTCATTAATAAGGGAGAAACTTTCTCGCTTGTTGGTGAATCTGGAAGTGGGAAGACAACAATTGGACGTGCGATCATCGGTCTGAATGATACAAGTGCTGGAGAAATTATTTATGACGGTCGCAAGATCAACGGAAAAAACTCTCATAGTGAAAAATCAGAGTTGATCCGTAAAATTCAAATGATCTTCCAAGACCCAGCAGCAAGTTTGAATGAACGTGCAACAGTTGATTATATTATCTCTGAAGGTTTGATCAACCACCATTTGTTTAACAGTGAAGAAGAACGTCAGGAAAAAGTGAAAAATATTATGCATGAAGTTGGACTTCTTGCAGAACATTTGACACGTTACCCTCACGAATTCTCAGGTGGTCAACGTCAACGGATCGGTATTGCCCGTGCACTTGTCATGGAACCAGAATTTGTCATTGCGGATGAACCAATCTCAGCTCTTGACGTTTCAGTACGTGCACAGGTCTTGAACCTTTTGAAAAAATTCCAAAGAGAATTAGGCTTGACCTACCTCTTTATCGCCCATGACTTGTCAGTTGTGCGCTTCATTTCTGACCGTATTGCAGTTATCTATAAAGGGGTTATTGTAGAAGTAGCAGAAACTGAAGAGCTATTTAACCACCCAATTCATCCATACACACAATCCCTACTTTCAGCTGTCCCAATTCCAGATCCAATTCTAGAACGTAAAAAAGTTCTAAAAATCTATGATCCAGAACAACATGATTACTCTGAAGATAAACCACAAATGGTTGAAATTAAACCAGGTCATTATGTATGGGCTAACAAAGCTGAAGAAAACAAATACAGACAAGAATATAAATAGAGAGGATTCCCTCTCTATTTTCTTTTTTTCAAAAAAACTTTCAAAAAAATAAATTTTTTTGGAAAAAAGTATTGACAGCAAGGAGAGGTCATGATATACTAATATAGTTGTCGCGCGAGAGCGACAAAGACCTT
>CAJJKY010000002.1 GCA_905188195.1 Streptococcus parasanguinis
AGCGCATGACTGTTAATCATGATGTCGTAGGTTCGAGTCCTACTGGCGGAGCTAGTATAGCACCCATTTGGGTGTTTTTTTTTGTTTTGAAAAAGGCTAGGATAATGACTATCCTAGCCTTTTATTTATAAGTGAACGATGGTTAGATTCCTTAACTTTTTCGTCTTTTTATTTGTCTCCATTCGTAGAGGAAGAAGAGAATGATTCCAAGGAAAAAGGCAATAAGTCCTTCAATGAAGCCTTGGGGAACAAATGTTAAGGTGACTGTTCCGGATCCTTTTGAAACACGAACTCCCATCAATCCTTTCTGGATGCGATGAATTTGGATAGGTTTTCCATTTTGTTTAGCTGACCAGCCTTTATCATAAGGGAGTGTAAAAATAAGGGTAGTGTCTCTATTTGCGTTATAGGCTGCTACCAATTTGTTTTTCTTTTTGTGAATAGCAACTTCTTGCTGACGAATGCTAGCGATAGCTTGTGTGTATTGGTCAAGATCCAGAGCAAAAAATTCTGGTGTATCAAAAGAGACTGTCGAATTTTCTGGAAAACTCATACGAATAGTAACTGTTTCCTCTGTGTCAAAATGGCCAATCGAAAAGAATGGAAAGGCATTATCAATGGTATAGCGTTGAGTCTGTCCATTGTAGCTGATTTCAATATCTTTTCGATCATCGTTTGAAAATTGTAAATTTGGAACATTGACATATAGTTGGCTATGGGCAGGAACCGTTACTTCATATTGAATACTTGCGTAGGAAAGATGACTATCTTCTTCAATTTTTGCAGTTTGCAACGAAGATGTAGTATTTTGTGAAGTAGGCGAGAGAATATTTAATTTCTTATAAAATTTATATTTTTCATCTGTGATTTGATGGATGAATCGTGTCTGATTATCCAGTGTCAAATTCGTAAAGGAAGTATTTTTATAAGGTTTTGCTGACAGAAAGGCGATTGGTAAGGCATATTCGTTTTCTGAAAGTGAGACTCCATTTTTGGTTGCAATCTCTTTAAATCCAAATTTTTGAACAGGTTGTTGGCTTAAATTATAGCGAACACCAAATAGACTATCCATTAAAATAGAATTGTTTTGGTATCGAAGATTGAGGTTGGTTCCTTCAGATTTAAATCCTAGTTTGTCCAATGTCGAGCTAGCATCCGTATTTCGTACAGATGAAAATTGAGAAATTCCATTATAACCATACTTCATGCTATCATTGCCCGTTTGTGGCTGTAAAATCTCAGTCCGATAATTAGAGTCTGTCTTCTCTTTTACTAAGGATTGGATGGCTTTTAAGTCTCGTTCGTAGGATGACCGAGAAGCAAATACCCATTCATTCGCAATTCCTTCCATTTGATAATAACTATTCACCGATAATTCAAAGATGGAGAAAAACAGGATCGAAAGATAGAAAAGTCTAGGCGGTATCTTTTTTAGGATAAACCCTAAACAGACCAAATAGAAAGCAATTAAAAATTCAAAAGTAACAATAAAATTGACAGCATCTAAAAATTTATAGTGACTGCTGTAAAGGACAGTTGCTCCAAATCCTAGAATAAGGAGGAAATTAGCAAGACTAAAACGAATCCAAGTGATCTCCTCTATTCGATTTAGTACTTCTCCTGCCATCAGAATAATCGTCAAAGAAAAGATCCAAGAGTATCGATGAAGAAACATATTCGGCGCGTGCATACCTTGCCAAAGGAGATCTAATAATTGAAAACGAAAACTCAAAATAAGAATGGTCAAGAGTATAAAGTAAGAAAGTTTCACGTGAAACTTGATCGACTTTACAAAGAAAAAGGTAATCGCTAAAAGAAGTGGAAATAATCCCACGTAGATCATTGGAATTGATCCATATTTAGTAGTGTCAAAACTTCCAATGAAATTTTTTGCAAATACGTCAAGATACCAACTTTTTTCTGTAAAGATACTGTCAACCTTTGAAAAACTTTCTCCATGAGTGCGTAAATCTAAGAAGGTTGGAAATAACATCACAAGGCTTGTTATAACTGATAAAAGAGATACAATCACAAAATGAAAGAAGCGTTTTCCAATTCCTTTGATGTCCCATGACAGTTGTGTCAAGTACCATAAAATAAGAAAAATAGACATCATAAACCCAAAATAATAATTTTGGATAAACAAGCTGGTTAAGCTGATAAAGTAGAGAATCTCTCCCTCATTGTAAATGAGTTTTTTGAATCCATAAAGAATTAATGGTGCTAGGATAAAAACATCTAGCCAAGTTTTTATTTCAATTTGGCTGATAGCAAAGCTCATAAGAGCAAATGAGGTTGAAAGGGTAAGAGCCAGGGATCTAGGAATTTTAGAAAACATTCCATGTAAACTAATATAAGTGCTTAACCCAATAGCTCCAAATTTAAGAAGAGTGATGAGGTAAACAGCATTCGGCATGGATTGTGCATTAAAGAAGAAGACAAGAGGAGAAAAGAAACTTCCTAGATAATAGCTACTGAGTGCATAGAAATTAATGCCTAGTCCACTTTGAAAACTGTAAAATAGGCTATCTGTCCCGTGTAAAATATTTCGAAGTGTGGTATCAAAAATGACATACTGATGATAACCATCTCCTAATAAGGGGGATGTATCACTGTTCCAGTAGATTCCTTGCGAGAGGTAAATAAAGAACATCATGATAGCTGGAATCAGGAAAGAAGATACTATAAAAAGGGATGTTTTTAGCTTTGTTTTATTCATATATTTCTACTGAAAGAGCCTGAAATCATTATTTCAGGGCTCTTTATTTTTATGATTGACTCCAAAGTTCTTTCACTTTTGCTTGAACTTCTTCATTTTCAAGAAACTCATCATAGGTTTCATCAATACGATCGATTACGCCGTTTTTTGAAAGAACGATAATATGGTTGGCGAGTGTTTGAATGAATTCGTGGTCATGGCTGGCAAAGATAATCGATTCTTTAAAATTCTTCAATCCATCATTCAAACTTGAAATAGACTCCAAATCCAAGTGATTGGTTGGATCATCCAGTACAAGAACATTTGACTTGAGGAGCATCAATTTAGACAACATGACACGAACTTTTTCTCCCCCTGACAAGACGTTGACAGACTTGTTAACTTCGTCACCCGAAAAGAGCATACGTCCTAAGAAACCACGAAGGAAAGTATTGTCATCTTCTTCTTTACTTGCAAATTGACGAAGCCAATCAAGAATACTTTCACCACCTGCAAAATCACGACTGTTGTCTTTTGGTAGATAAGACCGACTAGTTGTAACTCCCCACTTGACAGTTCCTTCATACTCAATATCATCCATCAATGCACGGATCAAAGCGGTTGTTTGAATATCGTTCTGTCCAATAAGGGCGGTTTTGTCACCAGGTCGTAAGATAAAGCTGATATTGTCAAGGATGGTTTCTCCATCAATCTTGACAGAAAGATTTTCAACTGTCAAGAGATCGTTACCAATTTCTCGTTCTGCCTTAAAGTTGATAAATGGGTACTTCCGACTAGATGGAACAATTTCTTCAAGTTCAATCTTGTCAAGCATTTTTTTACGCGAAGTTGCTTGTTTTGATTTTGAAGCGTTGGCTGAGAAACGTGCGACAAACTCTTGTAATTGTTTAATTTTTTCTTCAGCTTTTGCATTTCTATCTGCTTGTAATTTTGCTGCAAGTTCAGAAGATTCTTTCCAGAAATCATAGTTTCCGACGTAAAGTTTAATTTTTCCAAAGTCGAGATCCGCCATATGGGTGCAGACTTTGTTCAAAAAGTGGCGGTCGTGGGATACAACGATAACCGTATTTTCAAAATCAATCAGAAAATCTTCTAACCAGGTAATGGATTGAATATCCAATCCATTGGTCGGCTCGTCCAAAAGAAGGACATCTGGTTTACCAAAAAGGGCTTTAGCTAAGAGAACTTTCACTTTATCCCCATTGGCTAACTCGCTCATAGTTTGATAATGAAGGTCTTCTGAAATATTTAGATTTTGAAGTAATTGAGATGCTTCACTCTCTGCTTCCCATCCACCAAGTTCAGCAAATTCACCTTCAAGTTCAGCTGCACGGACACCATCTTCATCAGAGAAATCTTCTTTCATGTAGATAGCATCTTTTTCTTTCATAATGTTGTAGAGCTTTTCATTTCCCATAATGACAACATCGATGACCCGCTCGTCTTCGTAGTCAAAGTGATTTTGACGCAAAACAGACAAACGTTCATCAGGGCCAAGAGAAATATGACCAGTTGTTGGTTCAATATCTCCAGCTAAAATTTTTAAAAAGGTTGACTTTCCAGCACCGTTGGCACCGATGAGGCCGTATGTATTTCCTTCTGTAAAGTTGATATTGACATCGTCAAACAATTTTCGATCACTAAAACGTAGTGAGACGTCTGATACTGTAAGCAATGATTTTCTCCTCTTTCTATAATGTCTTCATTTTACTAGAAAATAGGGGAAAATTCAACTTTTTTACTGTCAATTTGTTTTTACAACTATGTAAACTAAATTGACAGTTTAGTAAAGTGTTAATTCCTTACAAACATAGAGGATAGACTAACATTTTCAACTAGAAAGTGCTATAATGATAGGGATAACGATTAAGGAGAAGAGTATGACAAAACCCATCATTCTGACAGGAGATAGACCGACAGGAAAACTCCATATTGGCCACTATGTTGGTTCTTTAAAAAATCGCGTCTTGTTGCAAAATAAAGACGAGTATAATATGTTTGTTTTCCTAGCAGACCAGCAAGCTTTGACAGACCATGCAAAAGATCCAAAAACGATTGTAGAATCTATTGGTAATGTTGCTTTGGATTATCTGGCAGCTGGACTAGATCCTGAAAAAGTTACGATTTTCATTCAAAGTCAGATTCCTGAATTAGCGGAATTGACCATGTATTACATGAATCTTGTATCTTTGGCGCGACTTGAAAGAAACCCAACTGTAAAAACCGAGATTTCTCAAAAAGGTTTTGGTGAGAGTATTCCAACAGGATTTTTGGTATACCCTATTTCACAAGCAGCCGATATCACAGCATTTAAAGCGAATTTTGTTCCAGTAGGAAATGATCAAAAGCCAATGATTGAGCAAACCCGTGAGATTGTGCGCTCCTTTAATCATGCTTACAACACAGATACTTTGGTGGAACCGGAAGGGATTTATCCTGAAAATGAAGCAGCAGGGCGCTTACCTGGTTTAGACGGAAATGCTAAAATGTCTAAATCGTTGAATAATGGTATTTACCTAGCTGATGATGCAGATACTTTAAAGAAAAAAGTGATGAGTATGTATACTGATCCTGATCATATTAAAGTAGAGGATCCAGGAAAAATCGAAGGCAATATGGTGTTTCATTACCTGGATGTATTTGGCCGTCCAGAAGATGCAGCTGAAATTGCAGAAATGAAAGAACATTATCAACGTGGTGGACTTGGTGATGTAAAGACCAAACGATATCTTTTAGAAATTTTAGATCGTGAATTAAGACCGATTCGTGAAAGACGCCTTGAGTTTGCAAAGGATATGGGTGAGGTCTACTCTATTCTTGAAAAAGGAAGTGAGCGCGCTCGAAATGTAGCAGCTCAAACACTGGATGAAGTAAAATCTGCGATGGGAATTACCTATTTTAAAAAATAAAACGACTTCATTAAAAGCGAACTTTTCTTACTGTTCATTGATAATTTACCAATAAATGATTGACAAATTGCCATAGAATGGTATGATATTAACAATAAAAATTCGAGCCTTGCTCAAATAAAAAGAAAAGAGGATCCAGCTAATGTCTAATTGGGACACAAAGTTTTTAAAAAAAGGGTTTACATTCGATGACGTGCTTTTGATTCCAGCAGAAAGTCACGTATTGCCTAATGATGCAGATTTAAGTACACAATTAGCAAGTAATTTACGCTTGAATATCCCAATCATTACTGCTGCTATGGATACAGTGACGGAAAGTCAAATGGCAATTGCTATGGCACGTGCTGGTGGACTTGGTGTGATCCATAAAAACATGTCAATTGAGCAACAGGCAGATGAAGTACGCAAAGTAAAACGTTCTGAAAATGGGGTTATCATTGATCCGTTCTATTTGACTCCGTCTCATACAATTGCAGAAGCAGATGAGTTGATGGGACGATACCGAATCAGTGGTGTTCCTGTTGTTGAAACACTTGAAAATCGTAAATTAGTTGGTATCCTTACAAACCGGGATTTGCGTTTTATTTCTGATTACAATCAACCCATTTCAAATCATATGACGAGTGAAAATTTGGTGACTGCACCGGTTGGAACTGATTTGGAAACAGCTGAACGCATTCTACAAGAGCACCGTATTGAAAAATTACCATTGGTAGATGAAAATGGTCGTCTTTCTGGCTTGATTACAATCAAAGATATTGAAAAAGTTATTGAGTTCCCAAATGCGGCTAAGGATGAATTTGGTCGTTTGCTTGTAGCTGGTGCCGTAGGGGTTACTTCAGATACTTTTGAACGTGCAGAAGCTCTTTTTGAAGCTGGTGCAGACGCCATTGTCATCGATACTGCTCATGGACATTCTGCGGGTGTTCTTCGTAAGATTGCAGAAATTCGTGCCCACTTCCCAGATCGTACCTTGATTGCAGGAAATATTGCAACCGCTGAAGGTGCTCGTGCATTATTTGATGCAGGGGTAGACGTAGTTAAGGTCGGAATTGGTCCAGGATCAATCTGTACAACTCGTGTTGTTGCAGGGGTTGGTGTTCCTCAAGTGACTGCTATTTATGACGCAGCCGCTGTAGCTCGTGAATATGGAAAAACGATCATTGCTGATGGTGGTATCAAGTATTCAGGAGATATTGTCAAAGCACTCGCAGCTGGTGGAAATGCGGTTATGCTTGGCTCAATGCTTGCAGGTACAGATGAAGCACCAGGTGAAACAGAAATCTTCCAAGGTCGTAAATTTAAAACATACCGTGGTATGGGATCTATTGCAGCAATGAAGAAAGGTTCTAGCGACCGTTACTTCCAAGGATCTGTCAATGAAGCCAATAAATTGGTTCCTGAAGGAATTGAAGGACGCGTTGCTTATAAAGGTTCTGTAGCAGATATGGTCTTCCAAATGATCGGTGGTATTCGTTCAGGTATGGGTTATGTTGGTGCAGCAACCATTCAAGATTTACATGATCATGCACAATTCGTTGAAATGAGTGGTGCCGGATTGAAAGAAAGCCATCCTCATGATGTGCAAATCACAAACGAGGCTCCTAACTACTCAGCACAATAAATTTACACATTTGTAAACAAAAACAACAGCATCTTGACAATATTGTCAAGATGCTGTTTTGATATGACCAGCTTGAATAGTGAAAATTTTCAACTCTTCAGGCAGTTCTTTTAAATGATCGAGAGTGGTCGTTGTAATAAATGTTTGAATATTATTAGAGATAGTTTCAAGTAGTTGAAGTTGACGATAATTGTCAAGTTCGCTCATGACATCGTCAAGTAATAAAATAGGCTTTTCTCTTGTGATTTCTTCCATCAATTCGATTTCTGCTAATTTTAGAGAGAGAACAACACTTCGATGCTGGCCTTGACTACCAAAGGTAGCATTCATATTATTGATAAAAAATGCCAAATCATCCCTGTGAGGCCCAATACTTGTTGTTTTCCTAAAAATATCCTTCTGACGGTTTTTTTCCAACATAGAGAGAAACTGCTCTTCTATATCATTTCCTTCTTCAGAAAAAGCAGTTGACTGATATTGAATTGATAGGTTTTCTTTGTTGTCAGAAAGTCGAGTATGTTTTTCTTTTGCTTTAGCTTCTAATTTTTTAATAAACTCAAGCCGATGATGGATGACGCGACTTCCAAAACTAGCTAGTTGTGAATCTAAGACCTCCAAAAATGTAGCATCAATTTTTTCCGAATTTTTTAGATAACTATTTCTTTGTTTCAGTACATGGTTGTATTGAGATAAGTCAGATAAGTAGAGAGGTTTCATCTGACCTAATTCAATGTCAATAAACTTTCGACGCCCTGCAGGTGATCCTTTGATCAGTTGCAAATCTTCGGGTGCGAAAAGGACAACATTCATATGGCCAATATAGTTCGATAATTTGGCTTGTTTCAAATGATTTACCTTAGTTATCCGACCTTTTGGTGTCAAGGAAATTTCTAATGGAAGGGGACCAGTTTCTCTTTGTAATTGACCAGAAACTTTGAAATCTGTGGATTCAAAATAGATGAGATCTCTATCATTTCGTGTTCGATGACTTCTGGTTAAAGCTAGAAAATAAATTGATTCGAGAATATTGGTCTTTCCTTGAGCATTTTGACCTAGGAAAATATTTAATCCAGGATGAAACTCGACTTCAAGTTCTTGATAATTACGAAAATGTTGAATGGATAAGTGTTTTAACCACATTACGAGATACCAGGAAAGCGAATTGCTTTTTCTTTTTTGTTAGTCTTTGTCGGTTGTTTCTTTTGTTGTTGATTGAGTTGCTTGACAAGTTTAGCAACACGTTCCTTTTCTTCCTTCTCTTTAAGATGCTCTTCTATTTCCTCTTGAGAAGGTTCAAGAATGGTGATAGTCATGCTCAGTTCAGGAATGTTAATTTGATCGTTGACACGAAGTTTACGACCTCTCCGTTGTTCTAATTCACCATTAACAAAGACTTCTTTTTCTTGAAGAAAAGCTTTGATTGCACCACCACTCTGTATAATACCGAGTTCTTTTAAGATTGCTTGTAATGTAATAAAGTCATCAAATAATTTGTAATTCATAGTTCACCTCTTTGCGTGTTATTATACCATATTTTTAGTTTTTCTAGGGTAGAGAATGTTGAGTGATTTGAGGAGCTTTTTCACAGTTTGAATTAGGATTTTAGTGTGATTTCGTGTTATAATGAAAGTTACTATTGAGTAGAACGAGGATGAAAATGGAATTAGTAAAGGGCGTGAATCTTCACTTTCTTCAATCAAAAAAATTTAAAACCAATAAAATTAAGGTCCGTTTTTCATCGCCATTAGATGAAAATACCGTGGTTGCGCGTGTTTTAGTAGCCTGTATGATGGAAACTGCAAATCAAAAATATCCAACTTCACAATTATTCCGTGAAAAATTAGCGAGTCTATACGGGGTAGAATTGTCAACCTCAGTCTCTAAGAGGGGGCGTGTTCATTATGTTGATTTGAATATTTCCTTTGTGCGCGATGACTTTTTGAGCAAGAAAAATGTTCTTACTGATGAAGTTTTGGACATTATAGAAACTATCTTCTTTTCACCTTTGGTAGTAGAAGATCACTTTGACAGTGATACATTTGACGTTGAAAAGAAAAATACAATTTCCGATTTGGAGTCAGAAATTGAAGAGCCTTATTATTATGCCCATGGGCAATTGAATCAACTATTTTTTGAAGACGAAACAATCGGGATGTCAAGATTGGGGAAAGTTGATTTAGTGAGACAAGAGACAGCTCAAAGTTCTCTTTCACAGTTTCACCAGATGCTCCAATTAGATAATATTGACTTCTTTTTCATAGGCGATTTTAATGAGGTCGCTATTGTGGATCGAGTGAACCAGTTTGAATTCAAGCCACGTGATAACAATTTGTCTGTCACCTATCAACAACCTTTTACAAATGTTGTTAGAGAAAAGTTAGAGCAAAAACAAAACCAACAATCTATTCTAGAATTAGGTTACCATTTTTCTACCCAGTATGGAGAATCTCTCCATATCCCACTAGTTGTATTAAATGGGATGCTGGGAGCTTTCTCGCATTCGAGACTTTTTCAAATAATTCGTGAGAAAGAAGGACTTGCTTATACCATCTCTAGCCATTTTGATATTTTTACAGGCTTTATGAGAGTTTTTGCAGGCATTGATAAGGAATCTCGTACGAAAGTAATGACCTTGATTATGAGACAGTTGAATGATTTAAAACGAGGCAAGTTTACAGAGTCAGAGCTTCAATTGACAAAAGAAATGTTGGTGAATACGACCTTATTAGCACAGGATCGGCAAAATACCTTGATTGAAAGGGAATATTTGAAAACGATCCTAGGAAAGAAAGTCCTTTCTTTAGAAGAGTGGTTAGAGTCCATCGATAAGGTTAGTAGAGAAGAAATTATTGAAGTGGCAAAAACAATTAATTTACAGTCTGTTTATTTTATGGAAGGAAAGTAGTGTAAAGATTGAAAATTAAAGAAAAATATTATGAATCAGTTGGTGAGCAAGTTTACTTTACACGCTTGTCAAATGGGTTGACTATTCATTTAATTCCCAAAGAAGATTATTATGAAACCTATGGAATAATCACAACTAAGTTTGGCTCAGTGGATACACGAATTCTAGTGAATGGTAATGAAAGGCAATATCCTGCAGGAATTGCTCATTTCCTAGAACACAAAGTATTTGAAGATGAAAATGGTCAAGATTATTTAAAAAAATTCGTTCTTTTAGGATCGGAAAGTAATGCCTTTACAAGCTTTACAAAGACAAGTTATCTTTTCTCAACAACTTCAAAAGTCCCTGAAAATATTCAATTGTTATTGGAGATGGTTTCAAAGGCTTCCTTTACAGAAAAATCTGTATCTAAGGAAAGAGAAATCATTCAACAAGAAATTGGAATGTACCAAGATAGTCCAGACTATCGATTATTTTTTGGTGCTTTAGAAAATTTATATCCTGGAACACCGTTAGCAGATGATATTGCTGGGACTAGGGAGTCTATCTCTGACATTACAATAGATAATCTCCGTGAAAACTTTGATCTATTCTATCATCCCTCTCAAATGCACTTATTAGTGATCGGAAACTTTGATGTTGATGAAGTATTGCAAGTAGTAAAGGAATATGATCTAGTTCCTCCTCATCCATCTGTGGAGTTAGAACGTTTTCCTGTAGAAAAAAATGAAGTAAGATTGAATCAATCTTGTAGAATGGAAGTTGCTACTCCTAAGTTGGCAATTGGAATTAGAGGAAATGATATCATTAAGGAAGAGGAAAAATTTCGTTATAAATTGATGTTGAAATTACTGTTTTCGATGATGTTTGGTTGGACTTCGCAACGGTTTCAAAGTTTATATGAAGCTGGGAAGATTGACAACTCATTGACACTTGAAGTCGAGGTTGAGGAATTATTTCATTTCGTTATTTTGACAATGGATACTCAAGAACCGGTGTCCTTATCTCATCAATTTAGGTCAGCGATCAAACAATTTGAGAAGGATCCAGATGTGAATCAGGAACATTTGGATACGATTAAAAGCGAAATGTTTGGTGATTTCTTACAAGGTTTAAATTCGCTTGAGTATAGTGCCACTCAGTTTGAATATTTTTCAGACGGTAGCACTTCTTATGATCTTCCAAAGATTTTACAAGGTATTAGTTTACAAGATATCATCAAATTAGGGCGTCAGTTCATCGACCAGGCTGAGATGGTTGACTATATGATTTTTCAAAAGTAGTAAACAATGTATCAAGAAGGGAAAACATGAAGAAGAGAACGATTGGTCAAGTGTTAAGACTGTCAAGAGTAAATTTACACTTAAGTTTACAGGATGTGTCAAATAAGACAGCCATTGAAATTTCTTATATAGAAGCGTTGGAAAACGATGAGTTTGATCTATTACCGAGTCCCTTTTACGCTCAGATCTATCTTAAAAAGTTAGCATGGGCTTTGGGATTAGATGAGTCCATCCTATTGACAGCTTTTCGTGAAGGAAAAGAATTGTTATTTGATGAAGAAATACTTGTAGATGACGAAGAGCTTCATTCAAGAAAATTAAGACAGAAAGCGAGCTGGTTACCAATCCTGTATTATCTACTAGTTAGTTTTGTCATCCTTGGCTTTGTGATTTATATCGTATATTTTTATGAGTTTACAGCATCTGTAAAATAGATGTAAAGATAGTTTATTTTTTGGAGGAAGTATGAAAAAAGAAAATATTCCTAATGCATTGACATTAATTCGGGTTGTGATGATTCCTATTTTTATTGCCATTTTAAGTTTAAGTCACTCTTACTTAGGACATATTGTAGCGGCAGTTATTTTTGCAATTGCTAGTATTACAGATTATTTAGATGGCTTTCTTGCACGAAAATGGAATGTAGTTAGTAATTTTGGGAAATTTGCCGATCCAATGGCAGATAAATTATTGGTCATGTCAGCCTTTATTATGATGATTGAATTAAAAATGGTTCCTGCTTGGATTGCAGCTGTTATCATTTGTCGTGAGTTAGCTGTCACTGGTTTGCGTCTTCTGCTTGTTGAGACAGGCGGTACAGTTTTGGCTGCAGCTATGCCTGGAAAAATTAAAACCTTTAGCCAAATGTTTGCGATTATCTTTTTGCTTTGCCATTGGACTCTTCCAGGGCAAGTGTTGCTTTATATTGCATTGGTTTTCACAATTTATTCTGGTTACGACTACTTTAAGGGAAGTAGCTATCTCTTTAAAGACACATTTAAATAAATGAAACAGATGATTGAGCTAAAAAATGTATCCTTTCGATACGATAAAACAGTAGAAGAGTATCAAATTGACACGGTTTCGTTTCACGTGAAACAAGGAGAGTGGCTTTCGATTGTTGGACACAATGGTAGTGGAAAATCTACGATTGTACGCCTGATGGATGGTCTTTTGGAAGCTGATTCTGGTGAGATCTACATTGATGGAAAGCAACTGACTCGTGAAACTATATGGGAAATCCGTAGTAAAATTGGGATTGTATTTCAGAACCCTGACAACCAATTTGTCGGTGCAACAGTAGAAGATGATGTTGCCTTTGGTTTAGAAAATCAAGGAATTCCACGGGAAGAAATGCTTCAACGTGTGGAGAAGGCCATTGAGCAAGTCGGTATGCTGGAGTTTAAAGATCGCGAACCATCTCGTTTGTCAGGTGGTCAAAAGCAACGAGTAGCCATAGCAGGTATCATCGCCTTGAGACCAACTATTATTATCCTTGATGAAGCAACTAGTATGTTAGATCCAGAAGGTAGAGAGGATCTAATGGCGGTAATGAGAGAACTTCAGAAAAAGTTTCAATTAACAATTATCTCCATTACCCATGATTTAACCGAAATTGCCTTAAGTGATCGAACACTCGTGTTTCAAAAAGGAAAACTAGAGTCTTCTATGACGCCGCGGGAATTGTTTTCAAGAAATGACCTTAATGAGATTGGACTAGATAAGCCTTTTAGTAAGCAGGTTCAAGAATCTCTCAGCTCGCATTTTCCGCTAAAACAGGATTATCTAACAGAAAGTGAGTTATTAGACCAATTATGGGAATCTCTTTAAAGAATGTCTATTATACTTATCAAGAGGGAAGTCCTTTTGAAGGGCAGGCGCTTTCTGATATTAGTTTGGAAATAAAAGATGGATCTTATACAGCCATTATCGGGCATACTGGTAGTGGCAAGTCTACTTTGTTGCAATTACTAAATGGTTTACTGCGTCCGACTAAAGGAACGATTCAATTTGAAGATTTTGTTTTAGATAATCATTCTGAGCCAAAAGAAATGAAGTACCTGAGAAAAAAGGTTGGTTTGGTTTTTCAATTTCCAGAAAGTCAGCTGTTTGCAGAAACCGTTCTAGCTGATGTAGCCTTTGGACCACAGAATTTTGGGGTACCTAAGGACAAAGCGGAGGAAATAGCCAAAGAAAAATTAGCGATCGTTGGTTTAGAAGAGTCTATCTATGATAAAAGTCCATTTGAACTATCTGGTGGACAGATGAGACGGGTTGCGATCGCAGGTATTTTAGCTATCGAACCAGAGATTTTAGTATTGGACGAGCCAACAGCAGGTCTAGATCCTGCTGGAAGAAAGGAATTGATGGCGCTGTTTGAGACATTACATAAAAATGGGATGACCCTAGTTCTGGTAACTCATACGATGGATGATGTAGCAAATTTTGCTGATACTGTATTTGCTTTAGAAGCGGGAAAACTTGTCCTAAACGG
Organism: Streptococcus parasanguinis; assembly: GCA_905188195.1. Classification (GTDB taxonomy): domain Bacteria; phylum Bacillota; class Bacilli; order Lactobacillales; family Streptococcaceae; genus Streptococcus; species Streptococcus parasanguinis_P. Next base: position 13,935 of record CAJJKY010000002.1, read on the forward strand.
ATCCCCAAGGGAAGTGTTTCAACAGGTTGAGTATTTACAAAAACTTCAATTAGGAGTCCCACAAATTACGAATTTTGCTCTTCAATTGAAACGAAGAGGACTTCCTCTGGACAGACTACCAATCAAAATTGAGGAACTAAAGGAGCTGTTACTTCATGAATAATATGATTTTGGGAAGGTATATTCCTGGAAACTCCATTATCCACCAACTAGATCCTCGTGGGAAGTTGCTCTCAATGTTTTTATTCATATTTCTTCTGTTTTGGGCAAATAATATCCAGACAAATGTTCTTCTCTTTGGTTTTATTTTTGTTTTAATGTATCTAACGAGGATTTCGGTTAGTTTTTATATTAAAGGCTTAAAATCAATGATTTTTATCATTGCTTTTACAACTATTTTTCAATTATTTGCGACCTCTCAAGGAACTATTTTGTATCAATGGTGGTTTTTTAAATTAACCGACCAAGGATTGATGCAAGCCGCCATCATATTTTGTAGATTTATTTTAATTATTTTTTATTCGACGATTTTAACAGTGACGACGACACCATTGAGTTTAGCAGATGCTGTTGAAAAGATCCTTACACCACTAAAAATTATTAAGGTTCCGGCTCATGAGATTGGGTTAATGCTATCTATGAGTTTGCGCTTTGTTCCAACCTTAGTAGATGATACGAATCGAATCATGAATGCGCAAAGGGCGCGTGGTGTTGATTTTGGTGAAGGAAATCTATTAAAAAGGATCCGTTCCTTTATTCCGATCCTCATTCCTTTGTTTGCCTCAAGTTTTAAACGTGCAGATGCATTAGCAATTGCGATGGAAGCGAGAGGGTACAAAGGCGGTGAGGGACGAACACGCTATCGGACTCTGCAGTGGGGAGTAAAAGATAATTTGGCATTGCTCGTTATTCTGTGCCTCATGTTGATAGTTTTTTATCTAAAAAATGGATAGAGCTAGTTGTATTGGTTCAAAAATAAGGAAAAAGCGCTATACAAAGCGCTTTTTACATTAAATTCACATATTCTTGTAACATTTGTAATATATTCTACAATAAACTGTAACATTTTGTGTGTATGATAGAATTATGTTCGAAAGGAGAATAGAATTCATGAACAGTAAAAAGTTCCAATGGACAATCACTTCCCTACTTTCAGCAGCATCACTTTTCATTTCTGGTATTGCTACAGTGAATGCTGAAACTTACGAAGTGAAGTCTGGAGATACTCTATCAAAAATTGCACTAGAAAATAACACTTCAGTAGAAAATATTATTGCATCTAACAATCTGACCAATGAAGATTTGATCTATGCAGGACAAATTATTGAGTTAGGTGAGCGTTCAAAATCTATGATTGATAAAGTTGCTCCACAAGAGCAAGCAAAACCTGCTGAAAGTGCACCTACAGCAACAGCACAAACTGCTCAAAAACAAACAACTTATGCAGCAAATGCTGCAGTGACTTCTGCACAATCAACAAATGGTGGAATTGTTCTATCAAATGGGAATACTGCTGGAGAACAAGGATCTTATGCAGCTGCTCGTATGGCTGAAATGACTGGTGTACCTGCTTCTACTTGGGAAGCAATTATTGCCCGTGAATCAAATGGTCAAGTAAATGCAGCAAATGCTTCTGGTGCCAGTGGTTTGTTCCAAACAATGCCAGGTTGGGGTTCAACTGCAACAGTTGATGATCAAATCCAGGCTGCATACAATGCATATAGCTCACAAGGTTTATCAGCTTGGGGTTATTAAAAAATAGGTTTACAATTTGTAAACCTATTTTTTTAATGTCTCAAGAATATCAAGTGGAGAGTGACAAATAAAATCTGGTGAGTAAAGAAGTAGCTCATCAAGATCTCCAAATCCCCAAGTGACGGCCATGGTTTTTATGCCAACTGTTTGACCTCCAATGAGGTCAAATTTTGTGTCTCCAATAATCACTGTCTCCTCTTTTGGAAGGTCATTGATTGACAAGGCGTATCGAATGACATCAGCTTTGTGGATACGATCTGAATTTGATCCATAAATTCCTTTAAAGTATTTAGCGATACCTAAATCTTGACACATCTGTAAAGCAACTGGTTCATGTTTTGAAGTGGTTACATAAAGAGGAATGTTTTCGTCATGTAATGCTTTCAAAGCTTCTACTATCTGAGGAAACAGAGTTGATTTGTATTGACCTTTTTCATGATAATACTGGCGATAGATAGTTACGGCTTGATCTACCAAAGTTTCAGGAAGGGTAGCTTCAAAACTAGAAATCAAAGGTGGTCCCATAAAACTACGGATGGTTTTGAGATCGGGTTGAGGAACCTTCAAAGTATCGAATGTATGTTGAAAACTCTCTGTAATTCCCTTGGAACTGTCAACTAATGTTCCGTCTAAGTCAAAAAATAAGGCTTGCATGCTATTCCCCAAATATCTCTTTTTGTAATCTACGTCCGGTTGGTGTTGCTGCCAATCCTCCTTCAGCTGTTTCTCTAAAGGCAGTCGGAAGACTAGATCCAACTTGGTACATGGCGTCAATCACTTCATCAACAGGTATTTTTGATTCAATACCTGCTAAGGCCATATCAGCAGCAATGAAGGCATAGCTGGCTCCCATTGCGTTTCGTTTGACACATGGAACTTCCACGAGTCCTGCTACTGGATCACAAATGAGACCAAGCATGTTTTTGATGACAAAACAGACTGCCTGACTCGCTTGATAAGGAGTTCCCCCAGCAGCTAGTGTCAATGCTGCCGCACTCATAGCTGAAGCAGAACCAACTTCTGCTTGACAACCACCTTCTGCACCTGAAATAGAAGCATTATTGGCGATCACTAAACCAAAAGCTCCAGCTGTCAGTAGAAAATCTAATTGTTGCTGACGGTTTAACCCTAATTTTTGAGTTGCTGCAGTGAGAACTGCGGGAAGGCAGCCAGCAGATCCTGCAGTGGGTGTTGCGCAGACCAGTCCCATCTTAGCATTGTGTTCGTTGACAGCAATAGCATTCTTCGCTGCGGTTAGGACGGTCAAGTCAGATAACGTTTTTCCTGATTTGATATAGCGATCTAATTTTGCGGCATCCCCACCGGTTAACCCACTACGAGAGTGGTTTTCATTTAATCCTAACTTTACAGAATCAATCATCACTTCTAAATTACGGGTCATTAATCGTAGGACTTCTTCTCGTTCACGACCAGTTAGTTCAAATTCAGTTGCAATCATTAACTCTGCGACGTTTCCTTCGTATTGCGTGCTTGCTTGTTCTACGAGGTCTACAATTGAATAAAACATATGAACTCCTTATTTGAAAAAGTTGACATTATGAAGATGAGGAATTTTACGGATATCTTCGATCGCTACTTCACAACTCCTTGAGTCAACTTCTATAATCATAATCGCTTTTTCTCCAGCTTTTTCCCGCGTCACATTCATTTGTGCAATGTTAATATCATAGCGAGAAAGAGCTTCTGTCACATGAGCGATCATTCCAGGGACGTCCTGGTGAACAATGATAATGGTTGGAGTATTCATATTTAGCGAGATAGCAAAGCCATTTAACTCAGTAACCTGTATGTTCCCACCACCAATTGAGATTCCAGTGACAGAAATCGTTTTATGATCATTTTTAACAGTAATAGTCGTTGTGTTTGGGTGAGGAGCATTGCTTTCTTTTTGAATAGACCAAACAATCCGAATGCCTCGTTCATGTGCAATTTTTAGACTATCTGGGATTCTAGGATCATCTGTGTCCATTCCTAAGATGCCCGCTACTAAGGCTAAATCTGTTCCATGACCACGATAGGTTTTGGCGAAGGAATTAAATAATTGGAACTCAACTTCTTTTGGTTCCTCTCCAAAGATAGAAGAAACAATTTTACCAATTCGAACAGCACCTGCAGTGTGACTACTGGATGGGCCGATCATCACAGGTCCAATAATATCAAAAACTGATTGGAATTTTAAAGAGTTCATGCTCTGCTCCTTTGTGATCACTTTACTTCATTATATCAGATATGGCTGATGATTTCTTCTATTTTTCCCGAAATATCTGAGAAATCTTAAAGGGAGCTTAAAGCATTTATATTATCCTGGATTTTTAGTATTTCTAACATCTGACTGAAATATTTGACACATTATTTCAATAAATATGAAATATTTCTTGTGTAGTATAGAGGTATACTAATAAAGGAGTATATAATAATGAATAAAAAACAAATGATGAAACGAATGATTGGACTTAGTTTACTTGCAGGACTTTTCCTTCCAATTGTAGCGAATGCAGATTCTTATACTGTAAAATCAGGTGATACTCTATCAGCTATTGCTAAAGAGAAGAACACAACGGTTGATGCAATTGCTAAGAAAAATAAGATTAGTAACGTGAACCTTATCTCAGTTGGTCAAGTTCTTGAGATTGAAGATGCAAATACAACGCAGAAAACTACGGAGCAAGCTCCTGCTAGTAAAGCTGATACTACACAAGCAACAACTACTGTCTCTGCTTCAGATGGTTTGAATGCGGAAGATGCAGCTGCTAAGGAATGGATTGCCCAAAAAGAGTCAAGTGGTAGTTATACAGCACAAAATGGCCAATATTATGGTCGTTACCAATTGACTATCACTTATTTGAATGGTGATTTATCACCTGCAAACCAAGAAAAAGTAGCCAATCAATATGTTGTCAACCGTTATGGATCATGGTCAGCAGCTAAAAATTTCTGGTTGGCAAATGGCTGGTATTAAATTCGTTTAAAAAGAGTTCTTGAATAGGACTCTTTTTAAATTTACAGACTTGTAAACCCATCGATCCTGATCAACAAAAAGAATAGTAAGATGCTTGTTTTCTAATATAAAGCGTGTTAAAATGGTAACTGCTCAAAACGACCTTCAATCGTTGAAGCAAACCACGACCTTCAATCGTGAGAAACGAAAAGATGGGAGAAATCTATGAGTGATAACTCGAAAACACGTGTTGTTGTTGGTATGAGTGGTGGTGTGGATTCATCTGTAACAGCTTTATTATTAAAGCAACAGGGTTACGATGTCATCGGCATCTTCATGAAAAACTGGGACGACACAGACGAAAATGGCGTATGTACAGCTACAGAAGATTACAAAGATGTAGCAGCGGTTGCAGACCAAATTGGCATTCCTTACTATTCTGTCAACTTTGAGAAAGAATACTGGGATCGTGTCTTTGAATATTTCCTTGCCGAATACCGAGCTGGTCGAACACCAAATCCGGATGTCATGTGTAATAAGGAAATCAAATTTAAGGCCTTTTTAGATTATGCTATGACACTCGGTGCAGATTATGTAGCGACAGGGCACTATGCGCGTGTGGCGCGTGATGAGGATGGCATTGTTCATATGTTACGTGGCGTTGACAACGGGAAGGACCAAACTTATTTCTTAAGCCAACTGTCACAAGAACAACTTCAAAAAACCATGTTCCCATTGGGACATTTGGAAAAGCCTGAGGTTCGCCGTCTAGCTGAAGAAGCTGGATTGGCAACAGCTAAAAAGAAAGACTCAACTGGAATTTGCTTTATCGGAGAAAAGAATTTCAAAGAGTTTCTAGGGAACTACCTTCCTGCCCAACCAGGTCGAATGATGACCATCGATGGACGAGATATGGGCGAACATGCTGGTTTGATGTATTACACAATCGGTCAACGGGGTGGGCTTGGAATTGGTGGCCAACAAGGTGGAGACAATGCTCCATGGTTTGTAGTTGGTAAAGACCTCAGTCAAAATATTCTTTATGTCGGTCAAGGCTTCTACCATGAAGCATTGATGTCAACAAGTTTACAGGCTAGTCAAGTTCACTTTACACGAGATATGCCAGAAGAGTTTACATTAGAGTGTACAGCTAAGTTCCGCTATCGTCAACCTGACTCCAAGGTGACTGTACACGTTAAAGGTGACAAGGCAGAAGTGATTTTCGCAGAACCTCAACGGGCCATTACGCCTGGGCAGGCTGTTGTCTTTTACGATGGTGAAGAGTGTCTCGGAGGTGGTTTGATTGATAATGCCTACCGGGATGGAGAAGTTTGTCAGTATATTTAAATTGACAAATTTTCGCAATTTGCTACAATAAGAAAAGCAATAGAAATGATGGTCAAAGCTCATGGATGTTGCAGGCTTTTTTGTCCTGCACTTCTCAGAGTTTTGACTGTTTTTGTGTCTTTTAAGGGAAAGGATAAAAATGAGTCAGCAAGACTTTCGGACAAAAGTGGGGAATACGGTTTTTGGTGTTCGGGCGACAGCCTTGATTGTAGAAGAGGGCAAGTTGTTAGTGGTAGAAGATGAGGATGGTTTTTACACGATTGGTGGTGCGATCCAAGTCGGCGAAAGAACGGAAGAGGCTGTAATTCGTGAAGTGAAAGAAGAGCTGGGTGTCAAAGCTCAAGCTGGGCAACTAGCTTTTGTGGTTGAAAATCGTTTTGAACAAGCTGGTGTCCACTTCCATAATATCGAGTTTCATTATTTGGTGGACTTGCTTGAGGATGCTCCATTGACTATGCAGGAAGATGCAAGGCAATTACCTTGTCGGTGGATAGCTCTGAATCAATTGCATACAGTTCCTCTGAAACCAGGCTTTTTAAAAATAGTCTTACCAGAATGGGACGGGCAACTAAGACACATCCATTTTGAGAAATAGTAGAGAAAATAATGGTTAAGCTTATTGCCCATGTACTTGTTCATAGTGGTGATGATTATTTGCTCATTCAGCGTTCGGAAATTAAAAGAGGACAACCCAACGTTTATCCAACTTACTGGGATATTCCTGGTGGTGGGGTTGAAAAGGGTGAGCTTCCGCGAAATGGGGCTCTTAGAGAATGTGTTGAAGAAGCGGGAGTTAGGCTAGATAGCAGTTCGCTCAAACTTCTTCACGAAGATAGTCAACTGGATACCTCTAAGGATACTGTCTTTACTCGCTTAGTTTATAAAGCAGAGTGGGTTGGGGAGAAGCCAATTATCAGATTAGATCCTGAAGAGCATACACATTTTAAATGGGTTACCATGGATCAAGCTCTAGAGGAGGAGAAGCTAGTTCCTTATTTGCGAGAAATTTTTGAAAGGTTAAGAAATGACTTATAACTTTATAGAAGAATACGATATCATTGTAATCGGTGCGGGGCATGCGGGAGTAGAAGCCTCTCTAGCTGCTAGCCGTATGGGTTGTAAGGTCTTACTTGCGACTATTAACATTGAAATGCTGGCTTTTATGCCTTGTAATCCCTCTATTGGTGGTTCTGCTAAGGGGATTGTCGTGCGTGAAGTCGATGCCCTCGGTGGAGAAATGGCGAAGAACATCGACAAGACCTACATCCAAATGAAAATGCTCAATACTGGTAAAGGTCCTGCGGTTCGTGCACTTCGGGCTCAAGCAGACAAAGAACTTTACTCAAAAGAAATGCGGAAAACGGTTGAAAATCAAGAAAATTTAACTCTTCGCCAAACTATGATTGATGAGATTTTGGTGGAGAATGGTAAGGTTGTTGGTGTAAGGACTGCAACTCACCAAGAATATGGAGCAAAGGCTGTTATTGTCACTACTGGGACAGCTTTACGCGGAGAAATTATCATTGGAGATCTCAAGTATTCGTCAGGACCTAATCATAGTCTAGCTTCTATCAATTTGGCCGATAATCTCAAACAGCTAGGATTAGAAATTGGACGTTTCAAAACAGGGACGCCACCTCGTGTAAAGGCGTCGTCAATTAATTATGACGAAACGGAAATTCAACCCGGAGATGAAGCTCCTAATCATTTTTCTTATACATCGCGTGATGAAGATTATGTAAAGGATCAGGTTCCTTGTTGGTTAACTTATACGAATGGGCATAGCCATGAGATTATCCAAAATAATTTACACCGGGCACCTATGTTTACAGGGGTTGTAAAGGGAGTAGGTCCTCGCTATTGTCCGTCCATTGAGGATAAAATTGTCCGTTTTGCTGACAAAGAGCGTCATCAACTATTCTTAGAACCTGAGGGACGAAACACAGAAGAAGTCTATGTTCAAGGGCTGTCAACGAGTTTACCGGAGGATGTTCAGCGGGATCTCGTCCATTCTATTAAGGGACTTGAGAAGGCAGAAATGATGCGAACGGGTTATGCGATTGAGTATGATATGGTTTTGCCTCATCAATTGCGCGCAACTTTGGAAACTAAGAAAATTTCAGGTCTCTTTACAGCTGGCCAAACCAATGGAACGTCTGGCTATGAGGAGGCTGCTGGTCAAGGGATTATTGCAGGGATCAATGCGGCTCTAAAAATCCAAGGAAAACCAGAACTCATTTTGAAACGCAGTGATGGTTATATTGGGGTCATGATCGATGACTTGGTAACAAAGGGAACGATCGAACCGTATCGTTTGTTAACAAGCCGTGCAGAATACCGTCTGATTTTGCGTCATGATAATGCCGATATGCGCTTGACAGAAATGGGACGAGCAATTGGATTGGTAGATGATGAACGTTGGCAACGTTTCGAAACCAAGAAGTATCAGTTTGAAAACGAGATGAAGCGTTTGGATAGCATTAAGTTAAAGCCTGTAAAGGAAACCAATGAGAAGGTTGCTGCAATGGGCTTTAAACCATTGACAGATGCTGTCACTGCTAAAGAATTCTTGCGAAGACCAGAAGTCTCTTACCAAGATGTGGTAGAATTTATCGGTCCTGCAGCTGAAGAACTGGATGATAAAATCATTGAATTGATTGAAACTGAAATTAAATACGAAGGCTATATTTCAAAAGCAATGGACCAAGTCGAAAAAATGAAGCGTATGGAAGAAAAACGAATTCCTGCGAATATTGACTGGGATGATATTGACTCTATTGCAACCGAAGCGCGTCAAAAATTTAAATTAATTAATCCAGAAACGATTGGTCAAGCAAGTCGTATCTCAGGTGTCAATCCAGCGGATATCTCTATTTTAATGGTTTACTTGGAAGGTAAATCTCGGAGTATCTCCAAAAACAAAGCAAACCACTAATCAAATGAGGCTGAGATAATGTTTCAGCCTCATTTTTATAGATTAAAATCTGTTGTTGCTGTTTACATAGTTGTAAACGTCATTTACAAAGTAGTGAAGCGGAGGAAGAGCTTTTTACGGGTCGATCTTCTATGTAATATAGAGAGAAACCTCGCTTTTTACCTCTATTTATGGTATAATTCCGAGAAGAGGTTTATGATGAAAAAATTTCGTTTATCGTTCATCCATTATGTGTTAATTGGTTTTATGTCATTTGCAATTTTAGCAATTTTTTTAAGAATCTTTGGCAAAGGCTATGTAACTCTCATTGCAATTTTTTTAGTCTTAGCTGGATTGATTGCTTTATTTGAATACCAGTTACAAATTTCAGAGTTAGATGAATTAGAACAAATACAATATGTGAACCATCAGGCAGAAAGCGGATTAGCATCTCTCCTTGATAAAATGCCTGTTGGAGTTATCAAAATTAATGAAGAGTCAAATGAAGTAGAGTGGTTCAACCCTTATGCTGAATTGATTTTTTCAACAGATGATGGGGACTTTGATGTTGAATCCTTGAAAAAGTTGCTCAATACTCTGTTTGAGGATAAAGGACACTATGTCACTGTAGCCGATAAGAAATATTCCGTTTACTTTGATCAGACGTCTAGTGTTGTTTACTTTTTTGATGTTTCAAGTGAGTATGAAGCAACTGTGGGGTTGGTGACAACTCGTCCCGTTATCGGTATTATTTCTGTTGATAACTATGATGATCTAGAAGATGTCATTTCAGACTCTGATATTAGCAATATCAATAGTTTTATTGCCAACTTTGTAGAAGAGTTTACAGCTCATTACCATATGTTTTACAGACGTGTGGGGATGGATCGTTTCTATTTGTTTACAGACTACACGGTCTTAGAACAGTTGATGGAATCAAAATTTTCAGTCATCGATCAATTCCGTGAAGAAGCTAAAAATCGTGAGCTACCTATTACCTTAAGTATGGGATTCTCGTACGGTGACGGGAAGCATGATGAGATTGGTAAAGGGGCTCTCTTGAACCTAAACCTTGCAGAAGTTCGTGGTGGGGATCAAGCGGTTGTCAAGGAAAATGATGAACAGAAAAACCCTATTTTCTTTGGTGGGGGAACAGCTTCGGCTGTGAAGCGGACTCGGACTCGCACACGCGCTATGATGACAGCTATTTCGGATAAGATCAAATCCGTTGATCAAGTCTTCATTGTTGGGCATAGAAACTTGGATATGGACGCTCTAGGAGCGTCTGTGGGAATGCAGTTTTTCTCTAGCAATATTTTGGCCTCCTCTTATGTGGTCTATGACCCGCATGCAATGGCAAGTGATATTTCAAGAGCGATTGCGAAACTAGAAGAAGAGCAGGTAACGAAAATCCTTTCCCTAGAGGAAGCCATGCAAATGGTGACGGATCGCTCTTTGTTAATTATGGTTGACCATTCTAAGACAGCTTTGACCCTTTCTAAAGAATTTTATCAGGAATTTCAACAGATTATTGTCATTGACCATCACCGTCGGGACGATGATTTCCCTGAAAATGTTCTGATCACCTATATTGAAAGTGGAGCAAGTAGTGCGAGCGAATTGGTTAGTGAACTGATTCAGTTCCAGAAGTCGAAGAAAAATCGGTTAACGAAGATTCAAGCTAGTGTCTTGATGGCTGGGATCATGCTGGATACTAAGAACTTCTCCACACGTGTTACAAGTCGGACCTTTGATGTGGCGAGTTACCTTCGTTCAAGAGGTAGTGATAGTGTAGCCATCCAGGAGATCTCTGCGATTCAGTTTGACGAGTACCGCGAAGTGAACGAACTGATCTTGACTGGTGAAAAGATTTTGCCGCATATCATCGTAGCTTGTGCCAATACGACTAAAGCCTATGATTCAGTAACCATTAGTAAGGCTGCTGATAGTATGCTGGCCATGTCTGAGGTGGAAGCAACCTTTGTCATTGCTTGTAATCAAAGTGGAACTGTCTCGATTTCTGCACGTAGTCGAAGCAAAGTCAATGTACAGCGTATCATGGAACAGCTTGGCGGAGGAGGTCATTTCAATTCGGCGGCTTCTCAAATTGAGGGTCAAGATTTGATGAGTATTCGTCAACAATTGATTGAGACTATTGAAAACGAAGTAACTATTGAAAAGGAGAATGTAGAATGAAAGTTATTTTCTTAGCGGATGTAAAAGGTAAAGGTAAGAAAGGCGAAATTAAAGAAGTGCCTACTGGTTATGCACAAAACTTTTTGATCAAGAAAAATCTTGCGAAAGAAGCCAATGCCCAAGCAATCGGTGAACTTCGTGGAAAGCAAAAGTCAGAAGACAAAGCGCATGCTGAATTGTTAGCAGAAGCGCAAAAGATTAAAGCAAAATTAGAAGAAGAAGCAACTGTTGTTCAATTCACGGAAAAAATTGGGCCAGATGGCCGTACTTTCGGCTCTATTACCAATAAAAAGATTGCAGAAGAGCTTGAGAAACAATTTGGCATTAAAATTGATAAACGTCATATCCAAGTTTCCTCTCCAATTCGTTCAACAGGTTTGATTGACGTCCCTGTAAAAATTTATCAAGATGTTACAGGTGTGATTAATATTCGTGTAAACGAAGGGTAAACACGATCGATAGAAAGGTTTTTTTATGGCTGAGATAGAGGAATTACGAACACAACCTCAGGATATCCAAGCGGAGCAATCAGTGTTGGGAGCCATCTTTATTGATGAGGGGAAATTGGTCTTTGTTCGTGAATATATCGAGCCTGGCGATTTCTTTAAGTACTCGCACCGTTTGATTTTTAAAGCCATGATCGATCTAGCTGACCGCGGGGATGCGATTGATGCGACGACTGTTCGAAATATTTTAGATAGTCAGGGGGATCTCCAAAATATTGGTGGTCTCTCCTATTTGGTAGAAGTCATTAATTCGGTACCAACTTCAGCTAACGCGGAGTATTACGCTAAAATTGTTGCCGAAAAAGCTGTCTTACGTCGATTGATCTCTCGATTAACGGAAAGTATTAATCAAGCTTATGATGGTGCAAGTCCTTCAGATGAAATCATTGCGGGTGCTGAAAAAGCTCTGATTGATGTTAGTGAAAACGCAAATCGTAGTGGATTTAAAAATATTCGAGACATCTTGAATATAAATTTTGGTAGCTTGGAAGCCCGCTCGCTTCAAACCTCTGATATTACGGGTATTGCGACAGGCTATCGCGATTTGGACCATATGACGACAGGGCTACATGAGGAAGAGTTGATTATTTTAGCGGCTCGTCCTGCAGTAGGGAAAACAGCCTTTGCTCTAAATATTGCTCAAAATATCGGGACAAAGTTGGATAAGACAGTGGCTATTTTCTCATTAGAAATGGGTGCTGAAAGTTTGGTTGACCGGATGTTAGCAGCTGAAGGCTTGATTGAATCCCATTCGATTCGTACAGGTCAATTGACGGATGAAGAGTGGCGGAAATATGCCATTGCTCAAGGAAATTTGGCCAATGCGAGTATTTACATCGATGATACCCCAGGAATTCGGATCACTGAGATTCGTTCGAGAGCAAGAAAATTAGCGCAGGAAACAGGCAATCTCGGTCTTATTCTGATTGACTACCTGCAGCTGATTACAGGGACTGGAAGAGAAAACCGTCAACAGGAAGTTTCAGAAATTTCTCGTCAGTTAAAGATTTTGGCAAAGGAACTAAAAGTTCCCGTTATTGCTTTGAGTCAGCTATCACGTGGTGTGGAACAGCGCCAAGACAAACGTCCTGTTCTTTCTGATATTCGTGAATCTGGATCGATTGAGCAGGATGCGGATATTGTTGCTTTCTTGTACCGTGATGATTATTATGATCGAGCTGGTGAAGAGGAAGAAGATGGAATGCCCAATAATACGGTTGAAGTGATTATTGAGAAAAACCGTTCAGGTGCGCGTGGGACAGTCGAATTAATATTCCAAAAGGAATACAATAAATTCTCAAGTATTTCAAAGAGAGAGGATCAATAAGATGAGTGATGCATTTACAGATGTTGCAAAAATGAAAAAAATTAAAGAAGAAATCAAGGCCCATGAAGGACAAGTGGTTGAAATGACGCTTGAAAATGGACGGAAACGTCAAAAAAATAAATTTGGACGCTTGATTGAGGTCTATCCTTCTTTATTTATTATCGAGTATACGAACGACAATAGCTTACCAGGTGAACCGGCCAATACCTACGTGGAGTCTTACACCTATTCAGATATTTTGACAGAGAAGAATTTAATTCGTTATTTGGATTAATTTCTTGCTTTTATCGCCTAAATCAGTTATTATAATAAATACATATGGGAGTCTGTGTACAGTCTGAGAGGAAGTGTAAGCTTCGACCGCACCTGATCTGGGTAATGCCAGCGTAGGAAACAAATGAAATGTATTTTTCGTTATGAGTGACCTTGTGCAATCCGTCTCCTATTTTGGAGGCGTTTTTTATTTGTGAGAAAGGAGGTTACGATGTCTCTTGTAAAAAGATATTCAAAACAATTGATAGGATTTGCAGGTTTTAGCAGCCTTCTTGTCTTATGGCAGTTAGCAGGATTTTTAAATATCCTCCCCAAATTTGTATTACCAACGCCACTTGAAATTGGGAATGCCTTTGTACGAGATCGAGCTCTCCTGATTCATCACAGTTTGTCTACCCTTCAAGTGGCCTTGATCGGACTTGTTATAGGGGTTCTTCTTGCTGCTGGCTTTGCGATTCTCATGGATAGTTTTCAATGGGTGAATGATCTGGTCTATCCTTTTATGGTTGTTATTCAAACCATTCCGACGATTGCCTTGGCCCCTATCCTGGTTCTTTGGTTTGGTTATGGTATGCTTCCAAAACTGGTTTTGATCATTATTACGGTTGTATTTCCCATCGTAGTCAGTCTGTTAGATGGTTTTCGGAATTGCGATCAAGATATTCTGAGATTGTTTCAGATTATGCAAGCCAATCGCTTTCAGACTTTAGTCCATTATAAAATTCCTGCAGCGCTTCCTTATTTTTTCGCAGGTTTACGTGTGAGCGTTTCCTATGCTTTTATCAGTACGGTAGTTTCAGAATGGTTAGGAGGTTTTGATGGATTGGGGGTCTATATGATCCAATCGAAGAAGTTATTTCAGTATGATACGATGTTTGCGATCATTGTATTGATTTCTGCTATTAGTTTACTCGGTATGTTTCTCGTTGACCAATTAGAACGAACCATTCTAAAATGGAAAAAGGATTGACAAACTTGTAAATGGTGTAAAAATTAAATTGACAAAAATGTAAAAGAGGTATAGCTAATGAAAAAGTCAATAGGTTTATTTTTCTCAATAATATTGGGATTTGTTTTCTTGAGTGCTTGTCAAAATTCTGTCAAGCAATCGTCAAGTGGTTTGAAAAAGATTGATTTTATTCTAGATTGGACCCCGAATACCAATCACACGGGTCTCTATGTAGCAAAGGAAAAAGGGTACTTTAAAGATGCAGGACTGGATGTAGATATAAAACTTCCTCCGGAAGACAGTAGTTCTGATTTGATTATCAATGGGAAAGCTCCATTTGGTATTTATTTCCAAGATTCTATGGCCAAGAAATTGGATAAAGGTGCGGGTATTACCGCTATTGCAGCTATTGTCGAACACAATACGTCAGGGATTATTTCAAGAAAAGATGCAGCGATCACAAGTCCAAAAGATTTGGTTGGTAAGAAGTATGGTACCTGGAATGATCCGATTGAGTTGGAAATGATCAAATCGATGATGAAAAAAGAAGGGGCTGATTTTAATCAAGTAAAATTGGTTCCAAATAGTGATTCAAATTCCATTACTCCGATTGAAAATAAGGTCTTTGATGCTGCTTGGATTTATCACGGTTGGGATGGAATTTTGGCTGAGCAAAAGGGAATGAAAACCAATTTCTTCTATATGAAAGATTTTGTTCCTGCATTTGACTACTATTCGCCTGTTATTATTGCTAACAATGACTATTTGAAATCTCATAAAGAGGAAGCAAAAAAATTCATTCAAGCGGTGAAAAAAGGCTACCAATATGCTATAGAGCATCCAGAAGAAGCAGCAGATATCTTGATTAAACAGGCCCCTGCTTTGGCTAACCAGCGTGATTTTGTACTAGCTTCTCAAAAATATCTTTCCAGTCAATATGCTTCAGACAAGGATAAATGGGGACAGTTTGACTCCAAACGTTGGAATGCTTTTTATGCTTGGGCAAAAGAGCAAGGATTGGTTTCAAATGACTTAGAAGACAAAGGTTTCACAAATGAATTGGTAGGTGACTGATATTTTAACCGTAAAAGATGTAAGTTTCTCTTTTGGAGATAAAGCAGTTTTAAACAATGTATCACTAGAAGTGCAAAAAGGAGAAATCGTCTCTATTCTAGGTCCAAGTGGGGTAGGGAAATCAACCTTGTTTAATTTAATTGCTGGGATCCTTCCCTTACAAAAGGGCGCTATAGAAGTAGATGATGCCCCGATCTCCTTTGGAAAAGTCAGCTATATGCTACAAAAGGATCTTTTGTTAGAACATAAGACAGTATTGGGAAATATTATTCTTCCCCTTCAATTAAAAAAGATTCCTAAGGAAGAGGCAACATCTACAGCTCTAAAATTGTTAGATGAATTTAAATTGGGAAGTATCGCCAACCTTTATCCCAATGCGCTGAGTGGGGGGATGCGGCAACGGGTGGCGCTATTGAGAACCTATCTTCTGGGTCATTCTGTCTTCCTATTAGATGAAGCTTTTAGTGCCTTAGATGAATTGACAAGGCAGGATCTTTATCACTGGTATCTAGAAAGTAAGGAACGTCTTGGTCTCACCACTCTGGTGATCACTCATAGTATCGAAGAAGCTTTGACATTGAGTGACCGGGTCTATATCTTGAATCATAATCCCGGTGAAATTATTGCAGATCTTCCTTTAAAATGGGATCCAGCAACGGATAGGGACTGGCAACAATTGCAATATAAAAAACGAATCATAGAATTGTTAGCTGAATTTCATTGAAATTGTTTTGAAGGACTTTACAAAGTTTCTATTCCGTGATAGAATAGAATTTGTGCGAAATGACAGCAGGACAAAATGAAGCTCGTCAACAGGAAGTCAGCTAGAAAAGTAACCTTTGCTGTTTGGGCGAAGGCTTTCTGAACGAATCAGGTTTGTCTAAAACGTTATTTCCTACAAAAATTATTTTTATAGGAGGACATTTTAAATGTCACGTTATACAGGACCATCTTGGAAACAATCTCGCCGTCTTGGCTTGTCACTTACAGGTACAGGTAAAGAATTGGCACGTCGTAACTACGTACCAGGTCAACACGGACCAAACAACCGTTCAAAATTGTCAGAATACGGTTTGCAATTAGCTGAAAAACAAAAACTTCGTTTCTCTTACGGACTTGGTGAAAAACAATTCCGTAACTTGTTCGTACAAGCTACTAAAGTTAAAGAAGGAACTGTCGGTTTCAACTTTATGCTTCTTTTGGAACGTCGTTTGGATAACGTTGTTTACCGTCTTGGACTTGCGACTACTCGTCGTCAAGCTCGTCAATTCGTTAACCACGGTCACATCCTTGTTGACGGAAAACGCGTTGATATCCCTTCATACCGCGTAACTCCAGGTCAAGTGATCTCAGTTCGCGAAAAATCAGCTAAAGTTCCAGCTATCCTTGAAGCTGTTGAAGCTACAGTTGGACGTCCAGCATTCGTATCATTCGATGCTGACAAACTTGAAGGTTCATTGACTCGCCTTCCAGAACGCGATGAAATCAACCCAGAAATCAACGAAGCACTTGTCGTAGAATTCTACAACAAAATGCTTTAATTTTAAGATATACTTTGCAGAAAGCCTACTACAGTGGGCTTTTTGTTTTGTCTTAAAGGGTTGATTTCTGGCTTTGCTCCCCTTTTTGTTTTCTTAAAACCTAAACCTGCTAATAAAAAAACTCCTGATCTAGATAGATCAGGAGAGACTGTTACCGTAACATTTTCATTAAAAATTCAGCCATTTGTTGAGGGCTTTCTTTTTTTCCGCGAGAAACCCACATTTGACAGACTCCGAAGAAGGCATTGGTCAGATAGACAGAACTGTAGACTCTTTCAATATCTGTTAATGATTTATGACTATAGCGCTCTTGCAAACTATCAACCAGAAGAATCTGTAATTTATGTCGTAAGAAGGTTTGGATCTCTTTGGTTCCATTCTCTGTCAGAAGAACTGCAAAGAGTGGCTCCTTGGTTAGGAATTCGAACACTTCTGTAATCGCTTGGCGCTTGTCGTCTTGGTGTTTGTCAAAGATATATTCAAGCTTGTGAAAGAGTGCTTGTTGGTAGCGCTCGATCATATCGTACTTGTCTCGATAGTGGGTATAAAAGCTAGAGCGACTAATGCCGGATTCTTGTGCTAACTCAACCGTTGTGATTTGGTCGAATGATTCCTTTTCTAGTAGTCGAACCATCGCCTCCTCGATATTTCGTTTTGTTTTTAATCGTTTATTGCTCTCAGTCATCTGTTAATCCTTTTTGCACAAAATTATACACAGTGTCTAAAAATAAAGATTTCCTACTTGTGAAAATTTCTAGAAACTGTATAATCTATTATATCAGAAATTTAGACAATGTGTATAAAAAGGAGACAAAAAATATGATGAAAGAATGGAAGGCTATTCTTAAAAAGCCAACATTTATCATTGTCATGATTGGAGTTGCTTTGATTCCAGCTCTTTATAATATTATTTTTCTATCTTCCATGTGGGATCCATATGGCCAAGTTTCGGATCTTCCTGTAGCGGTTGTCAATAAGGATCAATCTGCTACATATAATGGACAAAAGATGGAAATAGGAAAAGACATGGTGTCCAATTTGAAGGACAATGACTCACTTGATTTTCATTTTGTAGATGAGAAAGCTGCGAAAGATGGTCTTAAAAATGGCGATTATTATATGATTGTAACCCTGCCTGAGGATCTTTCAAAGAAAGCTAGCTCCATCTTAACCAATCATCCGGAACAGATGACCATTGATTACCAAACATCCAGTGGTCATAGTTTTATCGCAGGGAAAATGAGCGACACTGCGATGACAAAGATGAAGCAGTCAGTGGCCGAAAAAGTGACCAATACGTATACAACAGCTTTATTTTCCAAAATGGGATCGCTTAAATCTGGTATGGGGACAGCGGCAGATGGAAGTGCTAAATTAGCAGATGGTGCAAGTAAATTGGAAGATGGTGGTCAAACACTGTCTACTAATTTGAATACATTGGCTCGTTCAAGCTTAGCATTTTCAGATGGTGCGACTACTCTTCGTACGGGTCTAGCAGCCTATACAGATGGTGTTGGTCAATTAGGAAATGGTCTCAATCAAATGGCTGGTCAACTTCCAAACTTGGTATCTGGCGTCAATCAATTAAATAATGGGTTTGGTACTTTTAATACAGGCTTGATGGCTTACGCTACCGGAGTGGATCGATTAGGAAATGGTCTCAATCAAATGGCGAGTCAAACCCCTCAGTTGGCCTCAGGAGTTGGTCAGTTAACCAGCGGTATGGGGACACTCAATGACGGTCTTGGGAATTATACCAATGGCGTGCGTCAATTGAATTCAGGCCTGTCTAACTTTTCAAATGGTTTAGTGACCTATACAAATGGAGTTGCTACTTTATCAGAGGGCGCAGGTCAATTAAGTAGTCAATCCGCTACTCTTCGAAATGGGGTTTCTCAATTAGAATCAGGTATTCAAACATTATCAAGCCAGCTACAAGCTTCAACAAGCCAATCCGCTCAGATTGATCAATTGGCAGCTGGTTTGAACCAATTAAATGCAGCGATTCAAAATGCTACAGTAGATACCAGTCAACTTTCGTCTGGATTGACGAGTATTGCGAATTCAGCTCAATCAATCCTTGCTTCAGCCCAAGCGGATCGTGCAAATGCCCTTGCAAGTGTACAAGGGACAGCAGCCTATCAAGCAATGACAGCTGATCAACAAGCAGAAATCAATGCGGCAATCTCATCGAGCCCAAGCTCGAGTGAAACGGCGGCTCAAGGAATCTTGACAACGATTCAAACGATCCAAGGTAGTTTGAATACAGGAAATAGCTTGACACAACTGCAAACGGCAGCCAATCAAGTTTTACCGACAGCTTCTTCTACCTTGACAGACTTGTCAAGTGGCTTGTCTAAGATCCAATCCGCAGTTAGTGGACAATTGTTGCCAGCTAGTCAAACCATCGGTCAAGGGATCGACGCTTATACAGCAGGTGTCGATAAAATCGCTAATGGAGCAACCCAACTTCAGACGAATAGCAGTACTTTAACAAATGGGGCTAGTCAGTTAGCAGCAGGTGTTGGTCAACTAGATAGTAAATCATCAGAATTACTTGCAGGAAGCAATCAATTAGCTTCTGGTCTAGGTGAGTTAAATGGGAAGATGCCTGCCTTGACATCAGGCATGAATCAACTGGCTTCAGGAGCGACCCAATTAACAGGTAAGTCGGGTGAATTGGTTGCCGGTGCTGGAAAATTAGCTGACGGTGTAGGACAATTGAACAGCAAAACTCCAGAGTTGGCAAGTGGTGTCAACAAACTTGTCACTGGTGTCAATCAGTTGACAGAAAAATCAAGTCAATTGGTGACTGGTGCTGATAAACTAGCCGACGGTGCAAATCAAATCTCAGATGGGTCCAGCAAATTAGCAGCAGGTGGCCAAACATTGACAAATGGTTTAGGTGAATTAGCAACAGGAAGCCAAACCTTGAGTCAAGGATTAAACGATGCTAAGGGACAATTGAATGTGGCTACAACTGAAAAAGAAAACGCTAAAACTTTAGCAGATCCTGTCACTTTGTCTAAAACAGACCGTGACAATGTCCCGGTGAATGGTGTCGGAATGGCTCCTTATATGATCTCTGTAGCACTCTTTGTTTGTGCCTTGTCAACCAATATGATCTTTGCAAAATTGCCATCCGGTCGTCATCCTGAAAGTCGCTGGGCATGGTTTAAATCTCGCTTTGAGGTCAACGGGACGATTGCGGTGATTGCAGGAGTCTTGGTCTATGGTGCCGTTCACTTGATTGGTTTATCAGCTAATCATGAGATGGCTACTCTCTTCCTTTGTGTGATTGGTAGTGTGGCCTTCATGTCTATCGTGACTGCTTTGACAACATGGCAAAGAAAGATCGGTGCTTTCCTTTCCTTGATCCTCTTGCTCTTGCAATTGGCTTCTAGTGCAGGAACCTATCCTCTTGCTTTGACAAATGGATTTTTCCAAGCCATTCATCCATTCTTGCCAATGAGTTATACCGTTTCTGGTCTTCGTCAAACGATTTCGATGACAGGAGAAATTGGAAATCAAGTGGCCTTCCTTCTGATGACTATTGTTCTTTTTGCAGGACTTGGAATGTGGTTCTATAATCCAAAAAAATATGAAGAGGACTAATCTTCAGGAACTCTCAACAGAATGTGTTGGGAGTTTTTTTGTTTCATGTGAAACAAGAGGCTGGGACAAAAGTCCTAGCCTCTCAATTATTTTTGGATTGTCGAGCAAGACGCAGTGGTTGAGTGGGCTCTACTACGCTGATTTCATCAGCTTTTACAGCCCTACTCAACTGTGCGGAGGTGGGACGACGAAATCGAATTCTAACGAATTACCGATTTCTGTCCCACTCTCTTATTATTTAAAGAAGACGACATCAGGATTTGGAGTAATATAGAGAAGTTGGTCGTTTTCAAAGACCAGTTGGATAGTGTTGTTTTTATAGGTGTAAATGGTATAGTCTACTCCGGATTTAGAAGCTTGTTTGAGATCAACAGCTCCCATCAAAAAGGCATGAGCTTGTTCCTCTGTGATTTTCCCCTCGTGGTAAAGCCCTTTAATATTTTCTAATTCGGTATTTTCAAAAGATTTGGCAATATAAGCAGGGTCTGTTATTTGTTTCTCTGGATTCCCAAGGATCTTTTGGACAAGGGCAGTGGTATATCCTTCATAATCCGGCGTCTGGGCAAAAATAGTATCGCCATTTCTAGAGTAGGCCACTTTTAGGTTCCCGGTCGCATAAATCTTATCTTTTGGGGCTTCTTGAGCATTTTTAGGGAGTCCTTCGGTTGTGACGATGTCAGAAGAGGGCTGCGTTGTGGTTGAAGGAGAGCTAGAGGAGTTGCTTGAGCTATTTGAACTGGTTGAGCGACTCGGGAGGCTAGAACGACTCGAGCTACTTTTTTTAAAGGTTTTCTTTTTTGAGCTGGTAGTAGTGGGTTCTTTTTTAAAGTTGATCTTAAGGTCCGGCACACAGGCTGAGAGAAAAAGAATAGATAGCAAGAGTGTGAAGAAAAGAGGGAGTGTCTGTTTTTTCATCATGTTCCTTTCGATAAGCTAATTGATTTTCTATTCTATCATAAAAAGGGCAACAAAAAAAGGTCAGGAAGAAATCCTGCCTTTATTTGTTATTATGGACGCCCCCCTCCAGGTCCACCGCCTTGAGGTCCGCCACCTCCGGGAGCCCCACCGCCTCCAGGCATGGAGTTGACAATTTCCGTTTGTTTTTCACCGTTGATATAGATGTCTCCGCCAGTGTAGGTAGCAGTACCATCAAAGTCGAATCCAGATTGTCCCGTTAATTTAATGGTTCCTCCGGTAACGGTGATATTTCCATTCGAATCAATTGGATCGGTATCGCCTTGGCCAACTTCAACGTTGAGGGTTCCACCATTCATGGTGAAGAAAATTTCATCTTGGTTGGCATTAGCATTGGCTGCATTAACCCCATCGTCAGTTGCATAGATGGTGATATCTCCGCCGTTGATGGTGATCGATTTTCCTTCGAGACCTTCGACAGACTCTGTTACCTCATAGGTTCCGCTATCGATGATCAGATCACCAGAAGCATGGATTCCGTCGTCTCCTGCAGTGATGGTCATTTTGTTATCTGAAAGATACATGGTTCCAACCGAAGTATCTTCATCATTATCCACCTTGACTGCATCTTCATCTGCATCGATGGTCATGGTCGTGCCAGTGATACTGAGTTCATCATTGACGTTGAAGGCATCTCCTACAGCCGTGATCTTATAGGTTCCACCTGTGATATGGAGAGTGTCATTGGCTTTGATACCGTTGTTCTTCTTAGCGTCAATGTTGAGCGTACCTGAACCATTGATGGTGAGGTCGCCTTTAGAGAAGATCACTGCGTCGGCATCTTCATCATTGTTTGAACTTGAATCAGACAAGGTATTGGTCGTGCCGTCTGCTAGAGTGAGGTAGACATGCCCTGCTTTCGTAGCAGAAATTGGCGCGTTGGTGTTGGTCATGGTAACGCCTTTCAAGACGATGTGAACATCATCTGAGTCACCCGCTTCGACCTTGATTTGAACCCCATCGGATTTACCAGAGATGACATAGGTTCCAGCCTTTGAGATGGTCACAGTTGATCCAGATACAGCTACGCCGTCACCTGATACACTTGCAGACGAACCAGACAGTTTTACAGTAGAGGCTTTGCTTTCATCATAAGAGCTGTCCTTGTCCTTATCTGTAAAATAGTTGGAATTGTTTGTTTTATTTTTTGAAGTAGAAGTAGCGGTTGTTTGTGCAGTATTGCTTTTTGTAGCTGATTGTGATGACGCCTGGGTGCAAGCTGTCAGTAAGGTGAGGGTTGCGGCCCCCGTTAATAAAAATTTCCATTTGTTTGATTTCATGAGCTTTTCCTCTCGTTCAATTGATATGCTCCTAGTCTAAAGTTGCTAGCTGAAAGTTTCCTAAAGTTTTTCTGAAAGGAACCTTAACTTTAGTTTTCTTTAAGTTTGGCTTAATGACCAGTTAAGAAAGTCCCATTAAACTAGAAAGCACGTAAGTCGTATTCATACTTACTGAAGGTTAGAAATAATAGATCCCCCTTAAAGGAGAAGAAACATGAAAAAAACAATTGAGACAAGTTTCAAACGAATCGAAACAAAATATATCGTCGCAAAAGATGACGTGAAGGACTTGATCAAAGACTTAAAAGAATACGTCGTAGAAGATGATTACCCAACTTCAACCATTTCAAACATTTATTTTGATACGGAAAATTTTGATGTCATTCAAGATGCTCTTGCCAAACAACACCGCCGTGAAAAAATTCGGATGCGGACATATATAGAAAAACCTCAAGCAGACAGTCCAGTATTTCTAGAGGTGAAGTCAAAAGATGAAGAAGGAATTGGCCATAAATTCCGTCTAGTCGCCACTTCGCAAGCCATTATCAACTTGATCACAGATGGGAAAGTAGATCATCAGATACAAGATCCAGACTTAGTGCAAGAGATTCAGAGATTGCGCAAACGTTATGGTCATCGATTGGAACCACGGATGTTCATTTATTATGATCGTTTGTCTCTCAAAGAAAAGAAATCCATTCAGGGTTATCCTTATCAGAAGATTCGCGTGACAATCGATCAAAACCTAGTCTTTCGAGACCAGGCTGTTAGTCTTTTTGATGGGAAGAAAGGAGAACCTCTACTAGAGGATGACTTCGTGATCATGGAAATTAAGGCTCCTGGCCAAGAACCTAAATGGCTAAAGGATATTTTAGAGAAGTATGGTTTGGTGAAACAGAAATTTTCAAAATATAGCTGTGCTTATCATAAATCACAAGGCTTGGATTATGCCCCAAGACCAGTTCAAGAAACGGTAGGTGCTGCCTATGTCTAATCTATTTGATTCTATTTTTAATAATGCTACAGCAACAGTGGATCCGGTGCGCTTACTGTTGGCCCTTTTGGTCAGCCTCTTTCTAGGGATGGCCCTATCTTGGACCTATAAATACCGAACACTTTACACTCGAGAGTTTGTTATTAGTTTGACCTTGCTTCCTTGTATGATGACCTTAGTGATCTTTTTGGTCAATGGAAGTTTGGGAACCTCGATTGCAGTGGCAGGGACCTTTAGTTTGATCCGTTTTCGTTCGGCTACGAGTGGTTCTAGAGAGTTGATTGCCATTTTCTTAGCCATGATTATAGGACTGGCAGCTGGATCTGGCTATCTTTTATTGGCCATTTTATCAACTCTCTCTTTACTAGGGGTGTGGCTAGTATTAGAGAACAAACAGAGCAAGGTAGACCATCAACGGCGCCGTCATTTGACCATTACCGTCTTAAAACAAGATTCTGTTGCAGAACAAATCAGCCAGTTGTTAGATAAAAGTTGTTCAGAAATTGACTTTATTTCTGTCACAACGGCCCAAGCTGGAGAACAACTGACCTTGAACTATGAGGTAAATATGGAATCGAACATCGATGATTTTGCCCTTGCCAATCTATTGATTAGCAAGATTGAAAATTGTGATGTCGCTCTGACAAAGAAAGCGAAGAAAAGAAAGAATCTATAACGGCTATCCTACTTTAGGATAGTTTTTTAGGGTTTTAAGAACTTTTTAAGAAAAAGTGGTATACTGTTTCTAAAAAATGGAAGGAATCCTTTATGAAAAAGACTGCTATTTTTGAAGATGTCGTCTCTATTATGACCCATGATTCATCTACCAGCAAGGATCGAAAAGGATGCGATCCAGAGCCTTTTCGAGAAAACATTACAGATGATATGACAGATGATGCCTTTCTCTATCAAGTTAAGGCTTACCTAGCTAGTTTTGGGGTGATCGGGCATGTTTCTTTTCGAGATAAAAAGGCCAGTCAAAAAGGGTTCCTTTTGAGAATAAATGGACAGAAACTGTATGTTGAGGAAGCTAATGAAGATACGGGTCTTCAAGTAGGAGATCAGATCCTAGCTCTGGATGGGAGTGAATTGGATCAGATAGCTTCTCTTCATAAAGCCTATTTTATCAGCAAGACCCCAGAAAGACATTATAGAGAATGGGCAGATTTGGTCTCTCAGTCAACGAGTGTCACCCTGCTTCGAGAAGGGAAAGAAAAGACCATTAAAGTAGTACCCAGTCGAGAACCGATCCAGGATCAGATTTTTTGGAAACGATTAGACGATGAGATTCTTTATCTTCGTCTGGATAACTTTATGGATGAAGGATCTTTGGGTCGTTTATACCAAGAGTGTTTACCGATGATGACGGAAGTCAAGTTTCTTATCATTGATGTCCGACGCAACAGTGGAGGGACGGATTCTCTATATCTTCCTCTGTTACATCTAGGCTTAGAGAAGGATCAGGGCTATGATTCGCTTGACTGGGATGATGATGGCATGGAAATTCTCTACACAGAGCGCAATGTTGACCTGCGCTTGAAAGACTTTGAGGACTGGATGCAACAGGAAGAAATTAGCCCTGAAACAGTTAAGCTGCTTGAAGATATGAAAGAGAATTTGATACACTATCGGGGAAAAGGTTATGTACCGTATCAGCAAGAAAGCGAGGAATTCTTCCCAGAAGTTAGAGGTGGCCACTATCCTGAACGGATCTTTATCTTATCAGATATTTATTGCGGTTCTTCTGGCGATAACTTTGTTCAGATGATGAAGCAGTTTAAGAAGGTAACGGTGGTGGGTCGACCAACTCTAGGAATTTTAGACTACTCTAATTGTTGTACCGTTGATTATGGCGATTATCAATTGATGTTTCCTACTTCTCGTTGTCTATGCGTAGATCAAGGGAAAGGAATGACGGATCAAGGTGTGGATCCCGATATAGAGATTCCTTGGACACCTAGCCATTTCGAGAGAGATGTGGATCTGGACAAGTGTCTAGAGTTGATTCATCAGGGTACTGTGAAATAGAATAGGATTTCAACCAGAAAACTGATTAAAGAAAAATGCTTTCGTTAAACGGCTTGAATGATCTGAAATGATAACGTTTTCTACGACATTCTCACTATGTTTAAAATTGCTTACTTGGTATAAAAAATGGTAAAATAGTGAATAACAATCAAAATGAAGAGTGAAACTTATGAAACATAAAACACTTTATAAATTTATCGGGCAGACGGTCTTGTATTTCGCCATTTTTCTAGCCCTACTTTATTTCTTTAGTTACCTTGGTCAAGGTCAGGGTGGCTTTATCTACAACGAATTTTAGAAAAGGAGACTCCTAGCCGTGTCAAACCAACCAATTACTGATATGATCGAGACAATTGAACGTTATGCGCAACTACAACCAGACTATCCGGTTTACAATGTCCTTGGTGAGGAACATACCTATGGCCAATTGAAGGCTGATTCAGATAGCTTGGCTGCCCACATCGACCAAATGGGACTTCCTGAAAAGTCACCTGTAGTGGTCTTTGGTGGACAAGAATATGAAATGTTAGCAACCTTTGTGGCCTTGACAAAATCTGGCCATGCCTATATCCCGATTGATAGCCACTCTGCCTTGGAGCGCGTGTCTGCCATTGTTGAAGTAGCAGAGCCAAGCTTGATTATTGCCATCAATGAATTTCCATTGGAAAACCCAGCTGCTCCAATCATGTCCTTGGAGCAAGTGCGTGAAGCTTACGCAGCTCAGCATGCCTATGACTTGCAACATCCGGTCAAAGGGGATGATAACTACTACATCATCTTTACCTCAGGGACAACTGGGAAACCAAAAGGGGTGCAAATTTCGCACGATAACTTGCTCAGTTTTACCAACTGGATGATCACAGACAAGGAATTTGCAACGCCAGAGCGTCCGCAAATGTTGGCACAACCGCCCTATTCCTTTGACTTGTCTGTTATGTACTGGGCACCGACCTTAGCTCTTGGAGGAACGCTTTTTGCTCTTCCATCAGCCATTACTCAAGACTTCAAACAACTCTTTGCGACGATCTTTTCTCTTCCGATTGCTATCTGGACTTCAACACCATCTTTTGCAGATATGGCCATGTTGTCTGAAGATTTCAATGCTGAAAAGATGCCAGGAATCACCCATTTCTACTTTGATGGAGAAGAGTTGACCGTTAAAACCGCTCAAAAATTGCGCGAGCGTTTCCCAAATGCGCGTATCATCAATGCTTACGGGCCAACAGAAGCAACTGTAGCTCTTTCGGCTGTAGCCGTAACAGATCAGATGTTGGCTACTTTGAAACGTCTACCAATTGGTTATACCAAAGAAGATTCTCCAACCTTCATTATTGATGAGGCAGGAAACAAATTGCCAAATGGTGAGCAAGGGGAGATCATCGTATCTGGCCCAGCCGTTTCAAAAGGTTATATGAATAATCCAGAGAAAACAGCAGAAGCCTTCTTCGAATTTGAAGGTCTTCCAGCCTACCATACGGGAGATGTCGGAACCATGACGGATGAAGGTCTCCTTCTCTATGGTGGTCGGATGGACTTCCAAATCAAGTTTAACGGTTATCGTATCGAGCTAGAGGATGTCTCTCAAAACTTGAATAAATCGAAGTATATTGACTCAGCAGTCGCAGTACCGCGTTATAATAAAGATCACAAGGTCCAAAATCTCTTGGCCTATGTCATCTTAAAAGAGGGCGTCAAAGAACAATTTGAGCGCGAAATTGATATCACGAAAGCCATTAAGGAAGATTTAGAAAACATCATGATGTCTTATATGATGCCTTCAAAATTCCTCTATCGTGACAGCCTGCCATTAACACCAAACGGGAAAATCGACATCAAAGGGTTGATTAGCGAGGTTAACAACCGATGATCGAGTTTTTGAAACAGCTCCCTCATTTAGAACACTATGGAACACCGATCTATTTTATCTACCTCATTCTAGCTTTTTTGCCGATCTTTGTGGGCCTCTTTTTCAAAAAGAGATTTCCGATTTATGAAGGACTGGTGAGTCTGATCTTTATCATTTTGATGCTGACAGGTTCGAATCTCAAGCAAATTTATGCCCTGCTCTTTTACGTAGTCTGGCAAATCTTGATTGTGTATTCCTACAAGATCTATCGTCAGAAAGCGGACAACAAGTGGATTTTCTATCTTCATTCCTTCTTGTCTGTCTTGCCCCTGATCTTTGTTAAGGTAGAGCCAGCGATCAAGAATGGGCACCAATCCTTGTTTGGATTTTTAGGGATTTCGTATTTAACCTTCCGAGCTGTCGGAATGATCATCGAAATGCGAGATGGTGTCTTGAAAGAATTCACACTTTGGGAATTCTTACGCTTTATGCTCTTTATGCCGACCTTCTCAAGTGGGCCGATTGATCGTTTCAAACGTTTTAATGAGGATTATAACGCTATTCCTGAGCGTGAAGAATTATTGGATATGTTGGAGCAAGCTGTTAAGTATATCATGTATGGCTTCCTTTATAAATTTATCCTAGCTCATATTTTTGGCCACTTATTGTTAGGTCATGTGCAGACCTATGCCTTGTCTCAAGGTGGATTCTTTAACCTTGGAACGCTGGGGGTCATGTATGTATATGGCTTTGACCTCTTCTTTGACTTCGCGGGCTATTCGATGTTTGCTTTAGCAGCTTCCAATCTGATGGGGATTAAAAGTCCCATCAACTTTGATCGTCCCTTTAAATCACGTGACTTAAAGGAATTCTGGAATCGTTGGCATATGAGTTTGTCTTTCTGGTTCCGTGATTTTGTCTTTATGCGTCTCGTGATGGTATTGATGCGCAATAAAGTATTCAAGAGCCGAATTACCACCTCAAATGTTGCCTATATTATCAATATGTTGGTTATGGGCTTCTGGCACGGGGTGACCTGGTACTACATCGCTTATGGGCTCTTCCATGGGCTTGGACTGGTCATCAATGATGCTTGGATTCGCAAGAAAAAGACCATCAATAAAGAAAGAAAAGCAAAAGGATTGGATCCTATACCGGACAATCGTTGGACCAAGGCTTTGGGGATCTTTATCACCTTTAACACAGTGATGCTGTCCTTCCTGATTTTCTCAGGATTCTTGGATCAACAATGGTTTCCAAAATTGAAATAAAAGGAGAATAGAAAAATGGATGTAAAATCACAAGTAATTGAAATTATTGACGAATTGTTTATGGAAGATGTCTCAGACATGATGGATGAGGATCTCTTTGATGCGGGTGTCCTTGATAGTATGGGAACAGTCGAATTGATTGTGGAATTGGAAAATCGCTTTGGCATCCGTGTTCCTGTATCTGAATTTGGACGCGATGATTGGAATACTGCTAACAAGATCGTAGAAGGTGTAACGGAGCTTCAGAATGCTTAAGCGTTTATGGCTGATTTTAGGGCCCGTATTTTGCGCGCTCCTCATGGTAACAGCTTTATTATTCTTTTATCCAATCAATCATAAGCACAACTATACCGAAGAGAAAAAAGCTGCGGTTAGTCTGAATGCAGAAGGATTCAAGAGTCGTACAAAGAAACAAGAAGCACTTTCTGATCCAAAGCATCGCTTTGTCCCTTATTTCGGCTCCAGTGAATGGTTGCGTTTTGATGTGGTGCATCCAGCGGTTTTGGCTGAGAAATATGACCGCAATTACAGACCCTACTTTTTAGGAGAACGTGGTGCGGCTTCTTTGAACCAATATTTTGGAATGCAACAGATTTTGCCAGAACTCAAGGACAATACAGCTGTTTATGTAGTTTCTCCGCAATGGTTCACCAAGAAGGGCTATGATTCCTCTGCCTTTCAACAATTCTTTAATAGCGATCAGTTGAATAGCTTTATTGCCAATCACCAACAGGATGCTGCATCCCAGTATGCTGCAAAGCGTCTATTACAACAGTATCCAAACGTCGCCTTTCAAAGTGTTGTAACGAAAATTTCTCAAGGAAAGAAAATTTCCGGATTTGATCAGTCTTTGAACCAGTTTGTTTCCCACCTTGTACAACGCGAAGATGCTTTGTTTAGTAATCTTGCAACGCGTACAAATGGGAATTACGATAAGAAGGTCAAAAAACGCCTACAAGATTTACCAGATCAATTCTCATATGAGAAATTGGAAGAAATTGCAACGGCTGAAGCAAAAGTCAAAACCAATAACAACGACCTTGGAATCAGCAATCATTTTTACAATACTCGTTTAAAAATGAAGTTGAAAAAACTAAAAGGTTTCCAAAAAAACGAATCCTATGTTCAATCTCCTGAGTACAATGACTTGCA
The DNA here is from genome assembly GCA_905188195.1 of Streptococcus parasanguinis. Taxonomy (GTDB): domain Bacteria; phylum Bacillota; class Bacilli; order Lactobacillales; family Streptococcaceae; genus Streptococcus; species Streptococcus parasanguinis_P. The sequence continues at coordinate 43,937 of CAJJKY010000002.1, forward strand.
ATTGGTTCTAGACCAGTTTGCTAAATCTCGGACCAATGTTATCTTTGTCATTCCTCCAGTTAATGCCAAATGGATGAAATACACAGGCTTGAGCCAAGAAAAGTATGAACAGGCTGTTCAAAAGATTCGTTACCAATTGGAAAGTCAAGGATTCACCAATATTGCAGACTTTTCTAAAGATGGTGATCAGCCCTACTTTATGGAAGATACGATTCATATGGGATGGAATGGTTGGCTAGCCTTTGATAAAGCGGTCAATCCCTTTGTCACAAAGGCTGAAAAAGCACCAACTTACCATCTAAATGATCGCTTCTTCAGCAAAGACTGGGCCCAATATAAAGGGACACCAGACGAATTTAAATAATACTTGATCAAAGGGGGCAGGATCAAATCCTGGCTCCTTGATTTGTGAGGAAAGTGACGAGAAAGTCACAAATAAGCAAGAGAGTTATCCACAGGTTGTGGGAAACTTGCTTGTAAATGGATGAAAACAAGTACTGATGCTGAAGACACTTCCTCTTTTGAGGGGGTAAAAGGTGAAAGTTATCCACATTTTTGTGGATAAGTGATAAAAAACAGTGGATAAGTCAGCTGGTTTGTGAAAAGGAGAATAGTGTGAAAAAAATTTGGTTTTACGCAATCGTTCAGGGAATTGTGATCTTTTTTATTGTGGGTGGCATGACCTATGTGCTTAGGGGAGATTTCTTTTTCCGCTACCTATCCCCTATTTTTGGACTAGCAGCAGCTGTCTTGCGATTTGGGACGGCGACTTTAATGAAGGTGCTAGCACCCACACTCTACGATGATCCCAAAAAGAAAGAAGAGAGCCACGATCACTAAAGAAGTTGGTGACTGAAAAAGTTGAGCTAAAGGCCACTTTCTGCTGGTCTTTATGGTAAAATAGAAGGAAGAATATTAGTTTGGAGATTAATTAGAAATGAAACGTTCAATGTATGCTGGACGTGTTCGTGAAGAACACATTGGAACTCGTATTACCTTGAAAGGATGGGTTAGCCGTCGTCGTGATTTGGGTGGTTTGATCTTTATCGATCTACGCGACCGCGAAGGAATCATGCAATTGGTGATCAATCCAGAAACAGTTAGTGCAGAAGTGATGGCCACAGCTGAAAGCATCCGTAGTGAATATGTTGTAGAAGTGACAGGTCTTGTGGAAGCTCGTGAACAAGCTAATCCGAACTTGCCTACAGGAGCAGTAGAACTCAAGGTAGAAGCTATTACGGTTCTTAATACTGCCAAAACAACACCATTTGAAATCAAGGATGGGATTGAGGCCAATGATGATACCCGTCTTCGTTACCGCTACTTAGACCTTCGTCGTCCTGAGATGTTGGAAAACCTCAAACTCCGTGCAAAAGTAACCCATTCAATCCGCAATTACTTAGATGAATTAGAATTTATTGATGTGGAAACACCCTTTCTTTCTAAGTCAACTCCAGAAGGAGCACGTGACTACTTGGTTCCTTCCCGTGTCAACAAGGGTCATTTCTATGCCCTTCCACAAAGTCCTCAGATTACAAAACAATTGTTGATGAATGCTGGATTTGATCGTTATTATCAAATCGTGAAGTGCTTCCGTGATGAGGATTTACGTGGAGACCGTCAACCTGAGTTTACACAGGTCGACTTGGAAACCTCTTTCTTGAGTGATCAAGAAATCCAAGATATCACAGAAGGCTTGATTGCCCGTGTTATGAAAGAAACCAAGGGGATTGAAGTAACACTCCCATTCCCACGGATGAATTATGATGATGCCATGGCCTTGTATGGTTCAGATAAACCAGATACACGTTTTGAAATGTTGCTTCAAGACTTGACAGATCTTGTCAAGGGTGTAGACTTTAAAGTCTTTTCAGAAGCTCCAGCAGTTAAGGCGATCGTTGTCAAAGGTGCAGCGGATCATTACTCTCGTAAAGACATCGATAAATTGACAGAAGTTGCGAAGCAATACGGTGCAAAAGGTCTTGCTTGGGTGAAATATGCTGAGGGTGCTTTGAATGGTCCTGTTGCGAAGTTCTTGACAGACTTGACAAGTGACTTGACAGTTGCTTTACAGTTAGAAGACAAAGATCTAGTTCTCTTTGTAGCAGATACTCTTGAAGTAGCCAATGCAACGCTTGGTGCTTTGCGTGTTCGTCTTGCGAAAGAGCTTGACTTGATTGACAATAATCAATACAACTTCCTTTGGGTAGTGGATTGGCCAATGTTTGAATGGTCTGAAGAAGAAGGCCGTTATATGTCTGCTCACCATCCATTTACACTCCCACAAGCTGAAACAGAACATGAATTGGAAGGTGATCTTTCAAAAGTTCGAGCAATTGCCTATGATATCGTCTTAAATGGCTATGAATTAGGTGGAGGAAGCCTACGGATTAATCATAAAGACTTACAAGAACGGATGTTTAAGGCACTTGGATTTACAAAAGAAGCTGCCAATGAACAATTTGGTTTCTTGTTGGAAGCAATGGATTATGGTTTCCCACCACATGGAGGATTGGCGATTGGGTTGGACCGCTTCGTGATGCTTCTTGCAGGGGAAGATAATATTCGGGAAGTCATTGCCTTTCCGAAGAATAACAAGGCGACAGATCCAATGACACAAGCTCCTTCTGTCGTTTCTGAAAAGCAGTTGGATGAGTTAAATCTTCAAGTAGAAGTAGCAGAGCAAGAATAGGACAAGAGAGAAAAGGGAAAGTCTAGGAATCAGTTGCTCTAAGATTTTCCTTTTCTTCTAATCGATGGATTGAAAATGAAAAAAATTCGCTTTCATAAGCTATTTCGCTATCATGTGCGGCGACTAGCTTATAACATTAAATTATTGCGCGTGCTGAAGAGCATCTCCCGTGAGAAATACGATGAAAAAGTGTCAGCTTCCTTGCTGTATGGTTTTCTATCAGCAATTGCTGTTAACTTCTTCTTTCAACCAGGACATGTATACTCCAGCGGTGCAACAGGTCTAGCTCAGATTTTATCTGTTCTGAGTCATCGCTTTATTGGCTTTACGATTCCCGTTTCCTTAACCTTTTATGCCATCAATATCCCTTTGATGATTGTGGCTTGGTATCAAATTGGCCATAAATTTACCATCTTTACCTTTATTACGGTTTCGATGAGTTCCCTCTTTATTCAGTTCGTGCCAGTGATTACGTTGACCAACGATCCGATCATGAATGCCCTATTTGGTGGGGTTGTCATGGGAACAGGGATTGGTTTTGCTCTTCGGAACAACATTTCCAGTGGAGGAACCGATATTGTCAGTTTGACGATTCGAAAACGGACAGGAAAGAATGTCGGCAGCATCTCCTTTTTGGTCAATGGGACCATTATGTTGATCGCTGGTCTGACTTTTGGTTGGAAGTATGCTCTTTACTCTATGATTACCATCTTCGTATCGAGTCGAGTAACGGATGCTGTCTTTACCAAGCAAAAACGGATGCAAGCAATGATCGTAACGAGCCAGCCAGATGCCATTATTGAAAAGATCCATAAAAAATTGCATCGTGGAGCAACCATTATCCACAATGCAGAAGGAACCTATAACCATCAGGAAAAAGCGGTTCTGCTGACAGTTATTACGCGTGCAGAGTTTAATGAATTCAAATATATTATGAAAAAAGCTGATCCTCAGGCTTTTATCACCATTTCAGAAAACGTTCATATCATCGGACGCTTTGTAGAAACAGAAGAATAAAAATAAAGGCCACCACATTGTGGTGACCTTTATTTTGTTGATTCAGTTCCATGGAGAAGGAGCCAACTATGGGCAGGAATAGAAAGTTCCTTTCCTTTAGGAATAGGGGTTTTTAGGTTGGCATGAGGATAGGCAAATAACAGCTGACTATCACTCAGATGTTGATAGGTCTGTTCTTGATCACCGATATTGACAAGAATCGTTATTTTTTCACGATCTTTCTCAATCGTGTAGATTAAATGATGATCAGACAACCATTTGACATCACAGTAGTCGCGAATCTCTTGCCCTTTTTTCAAACGAAGGAGTGGCTGTGATTTCCGATAAGCAATCAATTCTTCAAGAAAAGCAAGTTCTTCTTGGCATTTTGGAAGGGATGTCCAGTCCAATTGGTTGAGACTATCTGGCAAGTTATAGGTGTTGTCTTCGAGCCCTTTTGTGCGATAAAATTCTTGACCAGCATGGATAAACGGCACTCCTTGAGCTAGTAACACTAAATGAAGAGCTAATCGTGAGAGAGATTTTCGATCTTCTAGACGAATCTCTTCCTTTTCAAGTTGGAAATAATCAAAAACAGTTGCATTGTCGTGGCATTCGACGTACTGAATGGCTTGTTGAGGTTGGGTGAAATGAGCAGGCCCTAGCTTCCCGACATTCGCCGTTAGAATATTCGCAAAATCATTTGCGGGATGTTGACTCTCACGACGGTGACCGGCTACAAGTGTTCTCTTGATCGTATCCCGGAAGTTATCACTGAAAAAGCCAAAGGCTGGTAATCGTTTCGCGTTATACTGGTGAGCGAGCTGATCTTCAGAGAGGCCGGTATCCATCTTCCACCCTTCCCCATAGAGATAGATGTTAGGATAGATTTCACGGAGTTCTTCTGCAATCTCTGTCATGGTTTGAATGTCTAGGATTCCCATCAAGTCAAAGCGGAAACCATCAAAGCCGTAGAGGGAAACCCATTGTTTGAGGGATTGCTTGATATAGTGTCTCACCATGGAACGCTCACTTGCCACGTCATTTCCACAGAAGGTTCCATTGGTCCGCTCTCCCTCTGCATTATAACGGTAGAAATAACCAGGAACGATCTGTTCAAAAGCATACTCATCTGCCTGGTAGACGTGATTGTAGACTACATCCATGATGACACTCAGATTAGCCTGGTGATAGGTGTCAATGGTGTCTTGGAGCTCTAGGATTCGCGCATAAGGATCGTTAGGGTCACTCGCATAGCTTCCTTCTGGAACATTGTATTGGACAGGATCATAACCCCAGTTGTAGGCTTTCCATTGATCCTCTTCGTCTACACTACCGAAATCGTAGACAGGAAGTAACTGTACATGGGTAATGCCCAGTTTTTGAAGGTAATCAAATCCAAGGATTTGACCATTGAGTTGAGGCGATTCTGTCAACCCTTTAAACTTACCAGGGTGTTTAAAGCCGGCCTCTTTTTGGACAGAGAAGTCCCGAACGCTCATCTCATAGATGAGCGCTTCTGTCGGGTCGAGTTGACGAGCAGCACGTGTGATAGGACGTGTGATCTTCTTGCGGTCGACGACGAGGCTATCTCCAGAGTTTGCTAAAGAGGATAGAGCATAGGGATCGTGGATCCGACGTTCTAGGCCATTGACACGGAACTCATAGTGGTAGGCAGCTCCTTCCCAATCCCCTTTGAGTACGAGTTCCCAGACCCCATTTTCTGTACGATGCATTGGATAGACCTGATCTTCGATATGGAGGGTCACATCTTGCGAAATGGGTGCCCAGAATTTAAATTGCGTCTGACGTAGTGTGTAGAAACTTCCTAGATCCTCTCCAGTATAGGTGAAGGTTTGATCAAAAATGGGTTTTCGAACAATTTGACGATAGTGGAGAATAGAAGAATTTCCAGCAGCATCGTAGATGGTGTACTCTTCTCCGAGTTCAAGTGGAATAGGGCTTAAGAAATAGTCTCCTGTGTCAGTCGCTGCACTTGACGTTTTGACAGGGATTAAGGCAAGATGACCTTGGTTCGTTTTCAAATAAAAAGGAAGGATATGCTCCTCTCCCTTTTGGATACGAATGAGGTCTTGGTCATCTAAATAAGCAGTAAATGTAGACATAAAGACTCCTAGAGTTTCGTAATGGTATGGTCAATCAATTGACGGTAGCAAACGGTTTTTCCTTCTTTGTGATCCTTGATAATTTGTAGAATTGTCCGAACAGACTCACGTCCGAGTTCCACTGCATTGATGTCAATATAGGCTTCAATATCGAGTCGTGGCTTAATCGAATCAAAGGAAATAATCGGGATTGTCAGCTGGTGTTCTAATAGGTATTGGCGCACCCCTTCAGCAACGAGAATATCGGTTGTCATGATGGCATCTAACTCTGCTAGGGGAAGGCTTTCCATCATTTGATAAGAATTGTCTTCCAACATAAAACCAAATGAGAAATGAACCAGTTTTTCATCGAGAGGAATCCCTGCTTTTTGGAGGGCTTCTTTATAACCTTCGTAGCGGTCTTGAGATACGAACAGTTCTTTGTTTCCCCCGATAAAAGCAATTTTTCGGTAGTTTTGTTGAATGAAATAATCCGTCGCATCAAATGCAGCCTTGATATTATCATTATCCACTAGCGATACAAAAGGTGAAGCTGCCTTTCCGAGAATGAGGAAGGGGAACTTGTCTTTGATCGCAAATTCAACGAGGGGATCATTCGGGTTGGAATAAAGGAAAATCAAACCATCTACACGATTTCCGTAGATGAGTTGTTTGAGGTTGTCGAGCCGCCGTTCTTCATTTTGCCCCGTACAGATTTGGATGGCATAATCATTGTCTGACGCGATCTGGGTAATCCCTCTTAAAACAGTTGGGAAGAAAGGATTCTGGTAGAAGACGTCACTGTCGATTGGTAGGACCAAAGCAATGACTTGACTAGATTGGCTGACAAGGCTGCGAGCATTAAGATTGGGATGGTAGTCCAATTCGACCATGGCCTCACGGACACGTTTTTTTGTTTCATCACTAATCGTGGATTTGTTTTGGATGACGCGCGTGACAGTTGAAGGCGCGACGCCAGCGAGTTTCGCCACATCTTTGATGGTAACACGCATGAGAAAACCTCCTAGCGGTGATAGTCTGGATCACGGAAGTGGGTCTTATAAAATACCATAGCAAGATAGAGTACAAATAAGACATTTTGGATCATGATCGTCGTAGTAAATACTTGATGGAATAGTAAACTGATGAAGACACTCAGTAAAATAGGGAGTCCCAAGCAATTCAGAATACAATTGAAACATTCCTTGAAAGTTTGTAGTGAAAAGAGTCGAGATTTTCGTGTCAAGTAGAGGAAGAAAGAGGCCCCTAGGATGAGAATCAAATAATTGACTGTCGACAAGAAGCCAGAGAAAATCACGAGAAAGAGACTGACAGGGAGTCGATTGTCGCGGAACCAATCGCTAGAGATAGCTTGAGTGAAGCTTTTTTTATCCCGAAGGCTCTCTTGATTAATAGCCTGGTATGAGACTGTAGCGAGTTCTTTATTCTCTTTTGAGATAATCAATTGTTTGCGATCAAAATGGAGTGTTAACTCCTTGCCTTCACTAGCCTTTGCCTCTTGGCCTAAGATAACCTGTCCTTTTGAAGTCTTGTGTACAGGGTTGGTTCCTGTATAGGTGAGCTCTTGGTCTTTGATCACGACGTGTTCTTGGATATCTTTCATGACGTCATTTGATAAAGGATCAAACACATCGCTGACAAAGGTTGTTAAGGGATAGGTTTTGAGTTGTGCATTTTGAAGAGCTACTGGTAATAGTGTGACAGAAATCAGAAAGAAAGAAGTAAAAATCATTTGAAACCAACTCAGCTTTTTGCGGTTTGCAAAAGAAGAGCGGAAATTGAAGATACTTGCGAAATAATTAAAAGGATAGGGCATGAGATGACCTTTCTAAACATAAGAGAATCAGAGATGCAAAGAGGAGTCTCTTTGATTGATTTTATTCTTAACGAAGGGTAGTAAAGCATTCACCATACTACCCTTAACTTAAAAATAAAATGTGTTTGAAATAAGGTTCTATTTTATCCTTTATCCCCACCAGCTGTCAAGCCTGAAACAAAGTTCTTTTGTAGGAAGAAGAATAGGATACAGATTGGAACCGCGATCAAAATGGCACCGGCTGCAAAGAAGGCGATTTTTTGATCTTTTTGGTCACTGATAAAGGTTTGAAGACCAACGGCTACAGTATAGTTCACTTCATCACGAAGCAAGAATTTAGACAAGATATAGTCTCCGAAAGGTCCCATGAAAGCCCAAAGTGCTTGAACGGCAATCATTGGACGAACAAGTGGAAGGACAATTTGCCAGAAGCGACGGAAGTGTCCTGCACCATCCAATTTCGCAGATTCATCAAGTGAGATTGGAACGGTATCGAAGTAACCCTTCATCAACCAAGCATTCATTGGAATACCACCACCAACATAAAGGAAGATCAAGAACCAAGGTTGGTTCAAGGCGTTCAGCATCAAAGCCATAACGAAGAAGGCTGTGAGGGCTGCCATGGTTGGGACCATTTGGATGATCAAGAAGAAGACCAAACTTTGCTTACGCGCTAAGAAGTTGTAACGACTATAGGCATAACCTGCGAAGGTGACAATGCTGGTTTGTACCACCATCGTAATAATCGCGATGATCAAGGTATTCATATACCAAGTGCCATAAGGAGTTTCAGAGAAAAGTTTTGAGAAGTTATCAAAACTAAGATTGCCACTAAAATCAAGTGTAAAGGCACTGACGTTCCCTGACTTGAAGGCTGATAAGATCGTAATCAACAGCGGGTAGATAATGATGATTGAAAGAACCACCATGTACAGGTAAGTCAAGAAATGATTGAGGCGGCGTTTAAATTGAACTGAATTTTTCATTTTATACATCCTCCATATCAAATGCATGTAGTTTCTTGAAGGCAATCATTGAGATTGAGATCACGATCACAGAGATAATCAAGGTTACCGCTGCGGCCATTGAATATTGAGGAGAGGTATTAGTTGTTAACTTATAGATCCAAGAAATCAAGATATCTGTAGATCCAGCGTTTCCTCCGACAGAACCAGGTCCCCCATCGTTAAACAAGTAAATGATAGAGAAGTTGTTGAAGTTGAAGGTGTATTGACTGATCAAGGTTGGTGCTGCAACCGCAAGGATCATTGGGAAAGTAATGTTGCGGAATTTTTGCCAACCGTTGGCACCGTCAATATAAGCAGCTTCGTAAAGATCGTTTGGAATTGATTGAAGAATCCCTAAAGTCAAGACATAGATATAAGGGAAACCGAGCCAACCTTGCATCATAATCAAAGCGATTTTTGTCCAAGTAGGATCTGTCTTCCAAGGAATCAAGACACCATCTAAGAATGGGAAGATCTTGGCAAACAATGGGATAACTTGGGCGTTGATGGCACCGACACTATCGTTAAACATATTTGAGAATGTAAGGATAGTGATGAAGGCTGGAACAGCCCAAGGAAGCAAGAAGATAACCCCAAAGATTCGTTTTCCTTTTACGAATGGTTGGTTCGCAACAATAGCAGTCAAGATACCAAGAACGATTTGAAGAGTTGATGCTGCGAGAGCCCAAATCAAGGTCCAGCCAAGAACAGATGTAAAGGCTGAACGGAAGGTACTCAAGGTCCACATGTTAGTGAAGTTTTGGAACCCGATCCAATCCAACAAGGTTGTTGGTGCGGTATGTTTGAAGTCATAGTTTGTAAAGGCGATCATCAAAGTAACCAAAACTGGGAAGATAATCGCAAAGGTCATAGCGATATAAGAAGGGATAATCAAAAGATAAGGGAATCCATTTTCATAGATCGCATGAACCATATCTTTCAAGGTTTTTGGAACTGTAATCCCGTTGTTGATGCGTTTAGCAACTGTTCCAGCATCCTTAATATTTAAGGCATAAAATAGGAAGTAAACAACAGTGATGATCAAGTGGAAGGCCCCACGGATCAAGATAAAGAGGGAATTATCTTGTCCACGAACGGTTCCAAGTGTGACTAACTTCGCTAATTCTCCAGCTCCGATTCCAATGAAGTAAACGAGAAAGAGAGCAGTCACTGCAAGAAAAATATAGCCTTTAGCTTTTTGTTTGTTATAAATTTGCCCAAGACCCGGGATCAAAGAGAGCCACATAGCCTTTTTAGGGTTTTGTTCTGTAGTCATTCAAATCTCCTTATAATGTCCTTGCCAGAGAGCAAGAAGACAAGTTTGACAGTGATCTAGTAGAAGGTTGATAATGGAACATAAGAGGTTGGGACCTTGTCGCCAACCTCTTACTCAAACCTAAAAAACTGTCTTATTTGCTACCGAATTTTTGTTCGATGGTTTCTTTAATCAATTTCACTGCATCGTCAGCAGCAGCTTTTGCAGATTTTTTACCACTTACAGCATCGAAAAGCATAGTAGCAGCTGGATCCCAAACAGCACTCATTTCAGAGATGTTTGGCATTGGTTGAGCGTTCTTGAACTGTTCAACAACGGCAGTTGTCAATTCATCGTTTTTACCAACCGCATATTTACGAGCTTCGGTGTTGGCAGGAACTTCATTTGTCTTGTCAAACAAAGCTTTTTGTTGGTCAGTGCTTGTCAAGAAGTCAATGAATTTTTGAGCGCCATCAAGGTTTTTCGCACCTGCAGGGATAACCCAAGCTTTACCACCACCAAAGGCAGAATATTGTTTTCCGTTTGGAAGAGTTGGAATAGTTGCGACACCATAGTTTACTTTAGCTTCTTTCAATGAAGCAGCTTTCCAAGGACCATCGATGATAGCAGCTGTTTTACCTTCTTGGAATTGTGTTTGGATGAAGTTAGCAGCACCTTTAGTATCTTGCAAACCTTTTGGCCATTTAGCATACCAAGTTTTCGCATATTCGATACCGTCGATAGAACCTTGGTTGTTCAATCCAATATCTTTAGGATCTGTACCATCTTTACCAAATACATAACCACCATTACCTGAAAGCAAACCGTATGCATAGTAGAAGTTTGTCCAGTCAGCTAAGAAGGCAGTTGTTTTACCAGGTTCGCTAGCAAAGTCGTATTTGCTATCTTTTGCAAGATTGTCAAGGTCACCAAATGTTTTTGGAGCTTCGCTTACAAGATCTTTATTATAGTAGAGAACCAAAGTTTCGATGACAGCAGGTGCACCGTAGACTTTACCACCGTTTGTGACAAGAGCTTCAGTTGTTTTGTCTGTGTGGCTATCTTTGTTCAAAGTCACTTCAGCCAATTGACCATCGTTACCAAGACCACCTACACGGTCGTATGGTGCCATCATAACGTCTGGAGCTTTTTTAGATTGGTTATCAAGAGAAAGGTTATCCAATCCACCAAGAGCATCACCAGTCTTGATTTTAATTTTTACGCCATTTTCTTTTTCAAAAGCTTTTGCAGCTTCTTCAACATAAGATTTGTAGCCTTTGTCTACATAGACGTTGATTTCTTTACTTGCCTCAGAAGAACCTGATGAGCTATTGCTACAAGCAGCAAGTAAGAAGCCGGCAAAACCAACTGTACCAAGTACAGCAGCACTACGTAAAATTGTACGTTTCATGATTTATTCCTCCTAAAGAATAAAAAAAGATAATAATTAGAAACCGTTTTAGACAAACGTTTTCCTAAAACGTCTTAAGTATATCACAAGGCGAAAACGTTTGCAAGTAGTTTTAAACAATTTTTTTAAAAATATTTTAATTCCGAACTTTCTTCTATAAAATGCATCAAATTTGTTGACATTAGCCAAAGGAAAGAATACACTAAGGGGGTGAGGACATTCTGAAAAAAGTTAAAAAAGTTTTTAAGAAATCCCTTGCAGAAAATAGGGAAAAAGTTTATAATAACATGGTACGCAAACGTTTTCGCAAAAATTGCGTAAACTGAGTTGCGCCTGTTCGATTTTTAACAAAGAGTAGAGCCGCTTGAGAGCTGGATACGACTCTGCAACGATACCCATACCGTGCACCGAATCGCAGGCTTCAAAGAAATAAAAAAAGGTGGTAACCCATGAAAAAACGTCAAAGTGGTGTTTTGATGCACATTTCTTCCCTTCCTGGACAATACGGGATCGGATCATTCGGTCAATCAGCATATGATTTTGTTGATTTCCTCGTTCGGACCAAGCAACGTTACTGGCAAATCTTGCCGCTTGGTACAACTAGTTATGGAGATTCTCCATACCAATCTTTCTCAGCTTTTGCTGGGAACACTCATTTTATTGATTTCGATCTTTTGATCGAGCAAGGTTTGTTGACAGAAGCAGACCTTAAAGGAGTGGACTTTGGTCAAGATCCTACTCAAGTGGATTATGCAAAGGTTTTCGAACAACGTCGTCCCTTGCTTGAAAAAGCAGTTGCGAATTTCTTAAAATCAAGTGATCAAAAAGAATTCCAAGAATTTTGTGAAGCCAATGCTTCTTGGTTGGAGCTCTTCGCAGAATACATGGCTATTAAAGAACACTTTGATTTGAAAGCTTGGACAGAGTGGCCAGATGCAGCTATTCGTGCGCGTGAACCAAAAGCTTTGGCTAAATACCGTGAAGAATTGGCTGATAAATTGACTTACCATCGTGTAACTCAATTCTTCTTCTTCCAACAATGGTTGGCCTTGAAAGCTTATGCCAACGACCACCACATTGAAATTGTGGGAGATATGCCAATCTATGTAGCGGAAGATTCAAGCGACATGTGGGCTAATCCTCATCTCTTCAAAACAGATGAAAACGGAAAAGCAACTTGCATTGCAGGATGCCCGCCAGATGAGTTCTCAGCAACTGGTCAACTTTGGGGGAACCCAATCTATGACTGGGAAGCAATGGACAAAGATGGCTACCAATGGTGGATTGAACGCTTGCGTGAAAGCTTCAAGATCTATGACATCGTTCGGATCGACCACTTCCGTGGTTTCGAATCATACTGGGAAATCCCTGCTGGTTCTGAAACTGCAGCACCAGGTAAATGGGTCAAAGGTCCTGGCTACAAACTCTTTGCAGCCGTGAAGGAAGAACTCGGTGATTTGAACATCATCGCTGAGGACCTTGGCTTTATGACGGATGAAGTTATTGAGCTTCGCGAACGTACTGGCTTCCCAGGAATGAAGATTCTTCAATTTGCCTTCAATCCTGACGATGAAAGTATCGATAGCCCTCACTTGGCACCAAACAACTCTGTGATGTACACTGGAACACATGATAACAACACAGTTCTTGGATGGTACCGCAATGAAATCGACGATCCAACTCGTGAGTACCTTGCTCGTTATACTAACCGGAAAGAGTACGAATCTGTACCGCATGCGATGCTTCGTACAGTCTTTGCTTCTGTCAGCTTCATGGCGATTGCTACTATGCAAGACTTGCTCGAATTGGATGGTTCAGCTCGGATGAACTTCCCATCAACTCTTGGTGGTAACTGGTCATGGCGGATGACAGAGGATCAATTGACTCCAGCTGTCGAGCAAGAATTGCTTGATTTCACTACGATCTATCGTCGTGAAAACAAAGACTTGAAAGAAGTTAAGAAAGCAGAAAAATAATCGTTTTAGAAAGTTTGCTGATTTCAGCAAACTTCCCCTATTAAATTGTTGAAACAAAGGAGATACCCAACATGGAATCATTACAAAAATATGTGATTGATCATCATCAAAAAACAATTGCAGAATGTTCAAATGAAGAATTGTACATTGCTTTGCTTAATTACACCAAGCAAGCAAGTGCCCAAAAGAAAATCAATACTGGTAAGAAGAAAGTTTACTACATCTCAGCTGAGTTCTTGATCGGTAAACTCTTGTCGAATAACTTGATCAACTTGGGTCTTTACGACGATGTAAAAAAAGAATTGTCAGATGCTGGTAAAGACTTGATCGAAGTAGAAGAAGTGGAATTGGAACCATCACTTGGTAACGGTGGTTTGGGACGTTTGGCAGCCTGCTTTATCGACTCTATCTCAAGCCTTGGTTTGACAGGGGATGGGGTTGGTTTGAACTACCACTTTGGTTTGTTCCAACAAGTCCTTAAAAACAACCAACAAGAAACGATTCCAAATGCATGGTTGACTGACCAAAGCTGGCTCGTTCGTTCAAGCCGTAGCTACCAAGTGCCATTTGCACACTTCACATTGACTTCTACCCTTTATGATATCGATGTCCCTGGTTACAAGATTGAAACCAAGAACCGTTTGCGTTTGTTCGACTTGGATTCAGTTGATTCATCTATTATTGAAGATGGTATTAACTTTGACAAGACAGATATCGCTCGCAACTTGACCCTCTTCTTGTACCCAGATGATAGTAACCGTCAAGGGGAATTGCTCCGTATCTTCCAACAATACTTCATGGTATCAAACGGTGCACAATTGATCATCGACGAAGCCATCGAAAAAGGAAGCAACTTGCATGACCTTGCTGACTATGCTGTTGTCCAAATCAACGATACTCACCCATCAATGGTCATCCCTGAATTGATCCGTCTTTTGACAGAACGTGGTATTGGAATGGATGAAGCCATCTCTATCGTTCGTAGCATGACGGCTTACACTAACCACACAATCCTTGCAGAAGCCCTTGAAAAATGGCCACTTGAATTTTTGCAAGAAGTGGTTCCTCACTTGGTTCCAATCATTGAAGAATTGGACCGCCGTGTTCGCGCTGAATACAAAGATCCAGCTGTTCAAATCATCGATGAGAATGATCGCGTACACATGGCGCACATGGATATCCACTATGGATTTAGCGTAAACGGGGTAGCAGCACTTCACACAGAAATCTTGAAGAATTCTGAGTTGAAAGCCTTCTACGACACTTACCCTGAAAAATTCAACAACAAAACAAACGGTATCACATTCCGTCGTTGGCTCATGCATGCCAACCCAACCTTGTCACACTACTTGGATGATATCCTCGGACGTGACTGGCACCATGACGCATCTAAATTGGAAGACCTTCTTTCATATGAAGATAAAGATGCAGTCAAAGTAAAATTGGAAAACATCAAGTCACACAACAAACGCAAATTGGCTCGTTTCTTGAAAGACCATCAAGGTGTGGAAATCAATCCAAATTCTATCTTTGATACCCAAATCAAACGTCTTCACGAATACAAACGTCAACAAATGAACGCTTTGTATGTGATCCACAAATACTTGGACATCAAAGCTGGAAATATCCCTGCTCGCCCAATCACTGTTCTCTTTGGTGGTAAAGCAGCTCCTGCCTACACTATTGCACAAGATATCATCCACTTGATCCTTTGCTTGTCTGAAGTGATTGCAAACGATCCAGCAGTAGCTCCACACTTGCAAGTCGTTATGGTAGAAAACTACAACGTGACTGCTGCAAGCTACTTGATTCCAGCTAGCGATATTTCTGAGCAAATCTCCCTTGCTTCTAAGGAAGCTTCAGGTACTGGTAACATGAAATTCATGTTGAATGGTGCGTTAACACTTGGTACTATGGATGGAGCAAACGTGGAAATCGCTGAATTGGTTGGACGTGACAACATCTACATCTTCGGTGAAGATTCAGAAACTGTAATCGATCTATATGAGAAATCAGCATACAAATCAGCGGACTTCTATGAACGTGAAGCTATCAAACCATTGGTAGACTTCATTATCAGCGATGCCGTTCTTGCAGTTGGTAACAAGGAACGCTTGACTCGTCTTCACAAGGAATTGATCAACAAAGACTGGTTCATGACTCTTCTTGACTTGGAAGACTACATTGTAACCAAAGAACGTATGTTGGCTGACTACGAAGACCGTGATGCATGGTTGGATCAAGTCATCGTTAACATTGCGAAAGCAGGATTCTTCTCATCTGACCGTACGATCGCTCAGTACAACGAAGATATCTGGCACTTAAACTAATCACTAGTTATTAGACCAAGGTTCTTAGGACCTTGGTCTTTTTCATTTCTTGTTATTTGGGAAGAAAAAGGAAGGAATTTAAAGAATGGACACTTCTGTAAACAGTGTTGTTTTTTTGAATTTTTCCGAGCCGGCAGGGAAAAAATTACATAATTTTTTATTTTAACCTTCAAATCTAATCTATTGGTATAAAAAAATACTTCCCCTAAAAAAGCCTTCCGGTGAAATTTATAAAAAGAGAAACCGGGATGAAAATCCTTGAAAATAAAGGATTTTTCACAGGTGCTTACATATATTTTCAACTAAAAGATGAGGAAGGTCCGGAAGGTTTGGCGTTTCAAGTTGTTATATCTTTAAAGTAAAATAAAAAATTAAAACGACAAATATTTAAAAATGGTTGATTGTGATACAATAGAGATAACTGAAAGTAGCATATTTTTGCCTCTACAGTGAGATTTTTTTAAACAAAAAAGGAGAGTTTTGAAAATGAAAAGCTATCGTGAACATGTTTCGAAGCAGGAAAAATTTTCAATTCGTAAGTTATCAGTCGGTGTTGTTTCATTGGCCATCGCTGGATTGGCTACTGTCAATACCTACGGAGCAGAAGTGAAAGCAGATGAAGCAACAGCACCTGCAACTGAAGCAACCAGTACAGAAACAGCAACAAGCGATGCAGCTGTTGCAACAAGTTCTAAGTTGACATCTACAACTGTTACAGAAGGAAATAAAACAGTTACGACTACTTATGTAGAATCACCAGAACTTGAAAAAGCAAAAGCTGATGCAGCTACAGAAGGTGTGACAGTTACAGAAGAAGCTGAAAAAGTCCAACCATCTATCGCAGCAGCAGAAGCAGATAACAAAGCCCAAACAGCTGAAATCAACACAGTCGTTGAAAACTACAAAAAGGCCAAAGCTGAGTATGAAGCAAAATCTCAAGAAATCACATTGATTGAAAAGAGAAATGCGGAAGCAGAAGCAGATTATCAAAAGAAAGTAGCAGAGTACAATCAGCAAAAGGCAGCTTATGATAAAGCTTTAGAAGAGTACAATGCTAAAAAGGCAGCCTACGATGCTAAAGTAGCAGAAAAAGCAGCAGCAGATAAGGCCAATGCAGAAGCTAAAGCTAAGTATGATGCAGAAATGGCTGTTTACAATACAGCTAAAGCGCAATACGATAAAGATTTACAAGAATACCAAACTAAGAAAGCACAATACGATAAAGATAAAGCAGCTTATGATCAATTGGTAGCGAAGAAGGCAGAAGAAGATGCTGCTAAAGCTAAGTATGAAGTTGAGGTTGCAAAATACAATGTAGACCTAGAACAATACGGCAAAGATTTTGCTACCTACCAAACAAAACTTGCTGAATATCAAACAGCTTTGGCACAGTACAAAGATGCTAAAGAAGCTTATGATAAGTATATGAATGATAATGGTTTCCAAGATCTAAAAGATGTAGAAACTGTTCAAGATTTGACCTTCCAACGTGAAGGTGGAGCCATTCATACTATCAATGGCATCAGCGCTTATCTCACTCGTGATGCTCAAGCTCGTTTAAATACAAGCAATGTGCATCAATATGATTCCAATAAATTGGAAGCTTCAGATATTGTAGCAACTAGTCCTTGGGCCAATAATGAGACTGAGTACATTCAAGTGAAAGAGGGCGACAAATTTGTCGTTACTTATGATAACTTGAATCATTCAAGCATGCGTGAAAATACGGATATGCATCCAATCAAACGCGTGATTTATCGTTATGAGGTTTTGAGCCTCCCATCAAATGACGGTAAAGGAATTGCAGCTGTTAGCTCAGATCCAACTGTAACACTAACAGTCGGTGCTTCAACAGACCAAAACAAACCAGTTAAAATTGCTGTCGATGTTGAATTCTATGATGGTAATGGCAATAAGTTTGATTTGACCCAACATAATGCGATTATGGCGTTGAACTCCCTCAACCACTGGACAGGTGCTTCTTATGTAGATAGTGGGGATAAACCTCGTGCCCTTACAGTAGAAGCCAAGGATAAAGACGGGAACACTGTTCGAGGAACTTGGGATCCGTATGCAGATGGTTCATCCATGAGTATTGAAAACAATGCGGTTGTTGTTAAAAATGGAACAGCTGACTTTGGTACTGCTGATGTCACTATCTCTGCTGAAAACCCAATCAAGATTGTGGCACAAAAAGCAACGTGGAATGGTAGTGAATTTACAGTTAGTGAAGAAACTGTAATTGACGCAACTTCAGTCAATGCTTCAGGTGCTGGGAATGGTCACTCTATTGGAACAGATGAATTCACATTTGATGGTAAAGATGATGTTATCGGTTCTTACACTATTGATCCAACTTCAGGACGGATCATCTTCACGCCTAAGAAGAAATTTGAAAATGTAGAACACCAAGAGTCTGTAAATGTTGGAAACAATAAATACATTCCAATTCCAAATTCAAGTGTTTCTTATGACTCTGCTACAAAAGAGGTGACATCATTTAAAGATAACCAATACATTGAACACGGGTCAATCTTTAATGGTGAATCTTCAGCCACTCTTGAAGGTTGGGACAATCCATCTTCTCCATACCTCTATTATGGTGGAGCAGGGTTGAAGATGTCTGATGGTCACTTGGTATTTACGGCCAATGGAGCTAATGCTGCTGGTCAGCCAACGGTTTACTGGTTTGCGATTAACTCAAATGTTGGTATTCCAAAAAATCCAGGTGAAGCGCCAAAAGAGCCAACAAAACCAACAGAACCTAAGGCACCAACACCACCAACGATTACGGTTGAAAAATTACCTGTGTTGCCAAAAGAACCAACCCCACCAACAGCACCAACAGCACCAACCGAACCTAACTACACTGTGATTACGGTCGATGTGAAGGAACCAAAGGTTCCAACTCCACCAACAGAGCCAACCCCACCGACTCCTGAAGTCGTTCCAAATCAGGTGAAACCGGAAAAAACTGAAGTGAAATGGCATAAGAATAAAGTGGTAACGGAAACAGATATTCCAACTCCGCCAACCCCAGTGCCACCAACTCCATACAACCCACCAACACCAATCGTTCCGCCAACTCCAGAGGTTCCAACCGAACCAACTCCTGAAGTTCCGGAACAGCCTGTACAACCTGCGCAACCACAAACACCTGCGCTTCCAAATACAGGTACAGAAAGCTCAACTGCAGCTGTTCTTGCAGGTGCGATGGCTGGATTGCTTGGATTGGGTCTTGCACGCAAGAAAAAAGAAGATTAATTCTTGTTTCTTTCGTTCATTCATCTAAATAAAGAAAGTCAGAAGGCAAGTCCTTCTGGCTTTTTTGATGGAGTGATGACCAAATAGTTGAGAAATAGAACAGAATAGTTTTTGGATAAGGAGAGGAAATGGCTTTTATAGACCAAATCGTGTCGAAATGAAGCAGAATAGAAATGGATGACACAAGAAGAAGAGAATGAGGTATACTGGTGGTGTTCGAATGAAAGTTTATAGGACTCCGTTATATCTCTAATCATTCCAATGATACAGTTGCGATGGCTTTTCATCTTTTGCACACATTACTTTTCCAAATGAATTTCATTTGAACGTATCAGTGATCAGGCAAGTGCTTCCACGGTTTTGAGGCGCTTGCCTTTCTATCTGTATCGCGATATAATAGGGTGTAAGAAATGAAAAGGAGTTTGTATGAAAAAGAAACCTATCTATCTTTACATCCTGTTATTTTTCTCTACGGTTGGAACCCTAACTTCAGCTGTTTCAACCTTTGGAGCTTCAAAGAGTTTTGAGTTGACAGATGATTTTGCTAAACAACTTGGTTTAACAACGGCTCAAGACAAGGCTGACTATGTGACATATTATGAGAAATCGGCCCAACTCAATCAGTCTCCATTAACCTTTTTATTTGTTTCCTTGATTCTGATTGCCTTACTGGCAACTTTCTATTTCCTCTTTATGAAGCAGGATCTGTTAACAGCTCATTATACTTATATGGGACAGATTTTGTTAAGTCAAGCCTTCTCTTGCTATAATTATTTTGCAGGGCGTCCACTATTAGCTAGTTTTTCAAACTCAGCGCTTCGCCAACGATATCTGGCATCTTCGTCCATTGCTTTGTTACTCTTGACTGCTTTATCCCTTCTCTTCCTTGGAATTGTTTTGTATAAAACCTTGCGTTTGAGAAAAGCTCAAGCTAGGGCATAATAGATAAGTTTAAAGGGAGCTCTCTTAGAGGATAAGAGAGCTTCTTGATTGGAGAAAAAAGATGAAAGTATCCTTTGTTTATATTAGTCTGAGTGGAAATACAGAGAGTTTTGTCCGTCGCTTAAGTGACTATTTGCTGGAAGCTCATCCCGGACTTGAAATCGAGAAAGTGCATGTGAAAGACCTGGTCAAAGAGGGCCAGCCCTTCTTTGAAATGACCAACCCTTTTATCACTTTTTTGCCAACCTATTTGGAGGGTGGAAATGGTGTTGACAATGGCGATGTGGAAATTTTGACGACAGATGTCGCGGATTTTATTGCTTATGGAGACAATGCCAGTAAGTGCTTAGGAGTGGTTGGATCAGGCAATCGGAATTTTAACAATCAATATTGTTTAACCGCTAAGCAATACAGCCAACGCTTTGGTTTCCCTATGTTAGCCGATTTTGAAATGCGGGGGATGTTGGGAGATATTAAAAAAGTAGCCGCTATTGTAGAAGATTTGTATCATCTTTAAAATAAAGAGAGTGGGACAGAAATCGGTAATTCGTTAGAATTCGATTTCGTCGTCCCACCTCCGCACAGTTGAGTAGGGCTGTAAAAGCTGATGAAATCAGCGTAGTAGAGCCCACTCAACCACTGCGTCTTGCTCGACAATCCAAAAATAATTGAGAGGCTAGGACTTTTGTCCCAGCCTCTTATTTGTTGCGACTGAATAGAAGAGGAGTCACATTTTATATGACTCCTCTTCTATGGCTTATTTTAATTTTTCTGTGATTTCTTTAGCAAGTAGGAGTCCCAATCGATAGTCTTTATTGATGGCATGGATGACATCGTTGATATTGTCGGTCTCTTGGATTTTTTCCTTGATGCTATCTTTGAAAGCTTGATCTTTCAAGAGTTGCTCTTGTAAGAGCCGTTGTAGTTTTTCTCTTTCGTACTTGTTAAATAAAAAGAGGACCACTAAACTGATGAGGATTAAGATGTAAACGGTTTGATTCATAGATTTCTCCTGTATATAAAGGATCTGAAAATGTAGAGCATTGGGCATGAGAAAAGGAGTGAGAAAGAACTAAATTGAATCTCATTTAGTTTCTCCTCTCACTCCCATAAGAGATGTTCTACTTATCAATCATTAGATAAGAAATTACATTTTCTCAGGCGCATCGACACCAAGTAAGCGAAGGGCTTCTTTCAAAACAACTGCTGTTGAGTAGCTAAGAGCAAGACGGCTTTCGCGTTCTGGGCTTTCATCCAAGATACGAGTGTGTGCATAGTATTTGTTGAAGGCTTGAGCCAAGTTGATAGCATATTTTGCGATCAAGGATGGATCATAGTTTTCAGCAGCACGTTTCACGACACGAGAGAAGTCTTGGAGAAGCTTGATGATTTCCCAGCTTTCAGGATCGCTCAAGCTGTATGTCGCATCTGTAGATGGTGTGAAGTTGGCTTTGCGAAGGATGGATTGGATACGAGCGTAAGCGTATTGAACGTAAGGTCCAGTTTCTCCTTCGAAGGATACCATGGCTTCGAGGTCGAAGTCATACCCGTTGCGACGGTCTGTCTTCAAGTCGTAGAATTTAACCGCACCAACACCGACTGCATGTGCCACTTCTTCCTTGTTTTCAAGTTCAGGATTCTTTTCTTCAATCTGAGCTTTGGCACGAGAGATGGCTTCTTGAAGAGTTGGTTCGAGCAGGATGATATTTCCTTTACGAGTTGACAATTTTTGGCGGTTTTTTGTCACCAAACCAAAGTCAACGTGAACCATATCGTCACTCCAGTCAAATCCCATTTTCTTCAAAACAGCTTTCAACTGACGGAAGTGGTTGGATTGTTCTTGACCTACAGCATAGATGTTTTTCACAAAGTTGTAAGTCCGTGCACGGTAGATAGCGGTTGCGATATCACGCGTGATGTAAAGAGTGGCACCGTCTGATTTCTTAATCATAGCTGGTGGAAGGTTCACATCATCAAGTTCAACGATACTAGCCCCTTTAGATTCTTTCAACAAGCCTTTGTCTTCAAGGATTTGAACCCCTTCATCCATCTTGTCGTTGTAGAAAGCTTCTCCGTTTAAGCTGTCAAATTCAACACCGAGGAGTTTGTAGATACGGTTGAATTCTACCAAGCTTTCGTCACGGAACCATTGCCACAATTCTGTTGCTTCAGGATCTCCATCTTCCAATTTTTTGAACCATTTACGTCCTTCTTCATCAAGCTCAGGATCGTTTTCGATTTCAGCGTTGATCCGAACGTAAAGTTTTAACAATTCATCGATTGGGTTGGCTTCGACAGCTTCCTTGCTACCCCATTTTTTGTAGGCCACCATCAAGAGACCGAATTGTTTACCCCAGTCACCCAAGTGGTTGATTTTAATCGTGTTGTAGCCCATTTTGCGGAAGATGTTTGAAAGAGCATCCCCGATAACGGTTGAGCGCAAGTGACCAACTGAGAATGGTTTTGCAATATTTGGACTTGAAAGGTCGATGGTAATGTTTTGGCCATGACCTTCGTCTTGTTGACCGTAGTCTGCCCCTGCTTCGATGACGGATTTGATTACTTGATCAGAGATCTTAGATTTGTCTAAGAAGAAGTTCACGTAAGGTCCAGTTGCAACGACTTTTTCGAAGGCGCTTTGGTCGATCTTTTCAGCAATATCTGCAGCGATTGCTTGAGGAGCCTTGCGTTCCACTTTTGCAAGTGAGAAGGCTGGAAAAGCAATGTCACCAAGATCAGATGATTTTGGTTGTTCAAGCAAGTTTAAAATAGCATCTTGGTCAAGAGAGTCAATCACTTTGGCCAATTCACTAGCAATGAGTTCTTTATTGTTCATATTAGCTCCTTAGTCCTTTTAACTATTATTTTAACACAATTCTGAGCGAATTTTCAATTTTTTTGGTATAATTTAAAGTATATTTATTCAAAAGTGGAGGTCCAATGAAAAAGACAGAACGACACCTTTTGATTCAACAGATGATTCGAAATGAAAAACTGTCCACGCAAAAAGAGATTCAGGATCGTTTAGAAGCAAAAGGAATTGCAGTAACGCAAACGACCCTCTCACGTGATTTGCGGGATCTGGGTCTAGTCAAGGTGAAGCGAAAAGATCAATTGTATTATATTTTGCCAAATGAGCCTGAGGTGGCAGAGATTTATATTATGCTGTCCAGCCATGCCAAGTCTGTCTCACGGGCAGAATTCACCTTGGTCTTGCGGACAGAGCTAGGAGAAGCAGCTCTCTTGGCCAATGGTGTAGATGAGATGTCAGATGAGCGTATTTTGGGGACAGTAGCAGGGGCCAATACCCTCTTGATTGTCTGTCGAGACCAAGATGCAGCCATTGAAATTCAAAATGAAATTTTAGGGATGATGCAGTAATCAAGCCCTTGAAAGAAAAAGAGAATACCCCATTAAGATGTCAAAAGGAGGAAGATAGGCAACTATCTACTCCTGTTTTCATCTATGGAGCTTGTGTCAGAAAATGATGCAACAGTAAGGAATAAAGAAGTATGACAGTAGAAAAAATATCCCCTGGAATGCAGCAGTATCTAGATATCAAAAAAGACTATCCGGATGCCTTTTTGCTGTTTCGAATGGGAGATTTTTACGAATTATTTTATGAAGATGCAGTGAATGCAGCTCAAATTTTAGAGATTTCCTTAACCTCACGGAATAAAAATGCAGAGAATCCGATCCCCATGGCGGGTGTTCCCTACCACTCGGCCCAGCAGTATATTGATGTTCTTATTGAACAGGGGTATAAGGTCGCGATTGCAGAACAAATGGAAGACCCTAAAGAAGCCAAGGGGGTCGTTAAGCGTGAAGTCGTACAGGTGATTACGCCGGGTACAGTGGTGGATTCGACCAAGCCAGATAGTGAGAATAACTTTCTGGTTGCTTTGGATCGTTCAGGAAATGAGTATGGGCTAGCCTATATGGATCTGGTGACAGGGGAGTTTCAGGTGACGACCCTCAATGACTTTAGCATGGTTTGTGGAGAAATCCGCAATTTACGTGCGCGTGAGGTGGTCCTGGGTTATGCCTTGCCAGAACAGGAAGAGCGTGTGTTTGTTAGCCAGATGAATCTCTTGTTGTCACATGTAGAGACCGCGCTCGACGATGTTCAACTCTTAGGGGATCAGTTGAGTGAGCTAGAAAAGAAAACGGCTGGAAAACTTCTCCAGTATGTTCACCAGACGCAAATGCGGGAATTGAGCCACCTCAAAAAAGCCCATCATTATGAGATTTGCGATTTCTTGCAGATGGACTTTGCGACCAAAGCTAGTCTTGATTTGACAGAGAATGCGCGAACTGGGAAGAAACATGGTAGCTTGTATTGGTATTTGGATGAAACCAAGACGGCCATGGGAGGTCGTTTGTTGCGGTCCTGGATTCAGAAACCCTTAGTCGATTTGAAACGGATTCGAGAGCGCCAGGACATCATTCAGGTCTTTATGGATCATTTCTTTGAACGGAGCGATTTGACCGACAGCCTCAAAGGGGTCTATGACATTGAACGCTTAGCGAGTCGGGTTTCCTTTGGCAAGATCAACCCTAAGGATCTCTTGCAGCTAGGAGATACTCTGGGGCATGTGCCGACGATCAAGTCGATTCTACTGGGAATTGGTGATCCGGTCTTAGATGTCTTGATTGCACGCTTGGATGAACTTCCTGAATTGCACCGCTTGATTACCTCGGCTATTGCTCCGGAAGCGTCTGCTGTTATTACAGAGGGAAATATCATCCGTACCGGTTTTGACGAGCAATTGGACCAGTATCGTGTCGTTCTTCGGGATGGTACTGGTTGGATTGCTGAGATTGAAGCCAAGGAACGCGAAGCTAGTGGCATTACCGGTCTGAAAATTGATTACAACAAGAAGGATGGCTACTATTTCCATGTCACCAATTCTCAATTGAGTCACGTTCCTGCTCATTTCTTCCGCAAGGCGACCTTGAAAAATTCAGAACGCTTTGGTACGGAGGAATTGGCACGCATCGAAGGAGATATGCTGGAGGCGCGTGAGAAGTCTGCTAATTTGGAATATACGATTTTTATGCGGATTCGTGAAGAAGTTGGCAAGTATATCCAACGTCTGCAACAGTTAGCTCAGGCGATTGCGACGGTTGATGTTTTACAAAGTCTAGCCAGTGTCGCTGAGTCGCAACAGTTGAATCGTCCCCTCTTTCATGAAGAACGGCGAATCGCGATCGACAAAGGTCGTCATCCGGTTGTTGAGAAAGTGATGGGAGCCCAGTCCTATATTCCTAATAGCATCTTTATGGACGAAGAACGGGATATTCAGCTGATTACGGGGCCAAATATGAGCGGGAAGTCTACCTATATGCGCCAATTGGCGATCATTGTGATTCTTGCCCAAATTGGCTCCTATGTTCCAGCGCAAATGGCTGAGTTGCCAATCTTTGATGCGATTTATACTCGAATCGGAGCTGCTGATGACCTGGTATCGGGTCAGTCTACCTTTATGGTAGAAATGATGGAGGCCAATCACGCTATTCGCAAGGCAACGCCCCAGTCCTTGATTTTATTTGATGAGTTGGGACGGGGAACTGCGACCTATGATGGAATGGCTCTTGCCCAGTCCATCATCGAATATATCCACGATCGTACCGGTGCTAAGACCTTGTTTGCGACCCATTACCATGAGTTGACAGCTCTCTCAGAGACCCTGTCCCGTTTGGAAAATGTCCATGTCGCGACCTTGGAGCGAGATGGACAGGTTACCTTCTTGCACAAGATTGAACCCGGCCCAGCGGATAAGTCCTATGGGATTCACGTAGCAAAGATCGCTGGTTTGCCAGAAGAGTTGTTGAAGCGGGCGGATGCGATTTTGTCCAAGCTCGAAGGACAAGCCCAGCAAGTACCGCTTGTGGATGCAACTCCTAAAAAGGAAGCACCTTCACAGGTTGCTGAACAAATGTCCCTCTTTGAGGAAGTGACAGAAAATACAGTGATCACAGAATTGAAAAATCTGGATCTCTACAATATGACTCCCATGGAAGTCATGATGGCAGTCGCCGAATTGAAAAAGAAATTGTAAAAAGAAGATCCTCGTAATAGCGAGGATCTTTTATTGAAGACAAAGTCATCTTAGAAACTTTCCTTAGGTGAGTACGGACGTTAGGTGAAATTATCCAGTGGATGATTTCAGCAATCCAGGAAGTTCCAAGACTAATTATTGAGCCCCTTCGCTCTTTAATTTCTGGGCTCAGGCTAAAACAGTTTCCCAAACTGTTTTACTCTCAAAACTCCCGAGTGCCTGAAACATAATTGTTTCAGGCACTTTTCTCACAGCGGAAAGTTTCAGTAGATGATTGAATAACTATAACGAGTATAATTTTTATAGAATTTATTAGATTTGTATAAAGGAACAGTTTATCTCCACTTTCAGATCCTCGTAGCACTGAGGATCTTTTTGCTTAGTGGTTAGCAATGCTTTGATTGATTTCTTGAACTTGTTTTTTATAAAAATGATGGGAGACCAACCAGATGATCACGTAAACAAGGGTGAATTCGACAATGAGTGAGAGGTAAAATCCGAGTCGTGCTGGAAACCAGCCGGCCAAAGTAGCCAGAGGAATAAACCCAAGTAACATGAGTAGGTAATGGCTCAGAGTAGCCCGTAAGAGGCTCCAGTCTTTTTGAAAGAGGAGACTTCCGAAGCTAAAGAGGACCCCAATCGCACCCCAAACGAGGGCACAATAGAGCATGACCAGTGAGCCGTGAACATGATGCAAGAACATCCAGCGGCCGACTGCAGAGTTGGGACTTAAGGGAAGGTACAACTCAGATGAGAAGAGATAGGAAAAGAAGATGGATAAAATGAGCCCGATGAGAATGCCTTTCAGGGCGTCAGAAAAAGATTGTTTTAGCATGATAATTTCTCCTTAATGGCTTTCAAGTAACGACGGGAGGAGTAGGTCAGACTCCCGTTTTTAAGATAGATTTGCACGGATCCCCCACTGGTAAAGTGCAGGTGATCGATTTCTTTTGTGTTGATAATTTCAGATTGGGAAATTTTGAGAAAGCAGGTCGGCAAGTCTTCAGATAGCTGATAGAGTGGTCCAGTCAGAATAAATTGATCTGTCATGGTCTCACCAATTACTTGCCGATTTTCAATGTAAAAACGTTGGAATAGCTGGCTTTCGATCAGATAAGCTTCCCCATCCTTTTTGGCACGTAAGCGCCCTTTTTGATCCAATTCTTCCACAAAGTCACGGATTTTCTCTACACGCGCAGACAGTGCAGGTGCTGTGATCATCACCGCTTCTTCTTGGAAGTGGGAATCAATTTGTACTTCAACTTTCATAAGATATTTTCTCCCTCCTTTGGGTAAAGTCGGTTGACCTGCTAGCCCGGCTCCTTCTTTACACTACTATTAAACACTTTTTCCAAAGGGAAGACAAGGGGATTTGTCTATGTGGTCGTTTTCTTTGCCTATGCGGTTTTTAAGGAAGAAGATGGGGCCAGCCTCTATTTTTTAAGAAAGGGAGTCTTGTGGATCTGTGGTATAATAGAGCTACATGTATCGGTGAAAAAATAGGTAAAGGAGCAGACATGTCACAGATTATTGAATTGCCAGAAGTCCTAGCCAATCAGATTGCGGCAGGTGAAGTGATTGAACGACCTGCTAGCGTGGTCAAGGAATTGGTTGAAAACTCGATCGATGCTGGAGCTAGCCAGATCGTTGTTGAAATTGAAGAAGCAGGATTGAAGTCGATTCGGATTACAGACAATGGGGAAGGAATTGCGCACGATGAGGTCGCTTTGGCCCTCCGTCGACATGCGACCAGTAAGATCAAGAGTCAAGCGGATCTTTTTCGTATTCGAACGCTTGGTTTTCGTGGTGAGGCCATGCCTTCCATTGCTTCTGTCAGTATTCTAACCCTTCTAACGGCGCAAGAAGGAGCTGCCCACGGGACCAAATTGGTCGCAAAGGGTGGCGAAATTGAGGAATTGGAGCCAGCGACAAGCCCTGTCGGGACCAAGATCACAGTGGAAGATCTCTTTTTTAATACCCCTGTTCGTCTCAAGTATTTAAAGAGCCAGCAGGCAGAGTTGTCCCATATCGTGGATATTCTCAACCGCTTGAGTTTGGCTCATCCTGAGATTGCCTTTACCTTGATCAATGATGGAAAAGAAATGACCAAAACAGCGGGGACTGGTAATCTCCGGCAGGCGATTGCGGGCGTCTATGGCCTCGCGTCTGCCAAGAAGATGGTGTCCATTGAAAACCGTGACCTAGATTTTGAAGTGACGGGCTTTGTGTCTTTGCCTGAATTGACTCGTGCCAATCGCAATTACATCAGTCTCTTTATCAACGGCCGTTATATCAAGAATTTCTTGCTCAATCGGGCTATTTTAGACGGCTACGGCAGTAAACTCATGGTGGGCCGCTTTCCGCTCGCGATCATTAATATCAAGATCGATCCTTACTTAGCGGATGTCAATGTTCACCCCACTAAGCAAGAGGTTCGCATCTCCAAAGAACGAGAACTAATGGCCTTGATCTCCCAGGCTATTGCGAACGCTTTGAAAGAGCAGGACCTGATTCCGGATGCTCTAGAAAATCTAGCCAAGTCGACTATTCGTCGAACAGAAAAGCCAGTACAGACGACCCTGCCTTTAAAAGAAAACCGCCTCTATTATGACCGAGAGAGTCAAGATTTCAAGCTTCGACCAGAGGTGGCAGATCCTCAACGGCCTCTAGCAGATGAGACTGCTACTGAAGCTAGAATCCAAGAAAACCCAGTAGAAAAACCGACAAGCGCGATCAAGTTTGCGGAAAGAAAGGCTGTGGTTTATGATGAACTGGATCACCCAGAGCTGGATCTGGCTAGTCTAGACAAGGCCTATGATAAGTTGGATGGGGAAGAACATTCGACCTTCCCAGAGTTGGAATATTTTGGTCAGATGCATGGAACCTATCTCTTTGCCCAAGGAAATGGGGGCCTATATATCATTGACCAGCACGCGGCCCAAGAGCGGGTCAAATACGAAGAATACCGGGAGAGTATCGGGGATGTGGACGGCAGTCAGCAACAACTGCTGGTCCCTTATATCTTTGAGTTCCCTACAGACGATCTGATCCGCCTGCAACAGCGCAAGCACCTCTTAGAAGAAGTGGGCGTCTACTTAGAAGAATACGGAGCCAACCAGTTGATCTTGCGGGAGCATCCGATCTGGATGAAGGAAGAAGAGATCGAGTCGGGCATCTATGAGATGTGTGACATGCTCCTCTTGACCAAGGAAGTGTCCATCAAGAAATACCGAGCTGAGTTGGCCATCATGATGTCCTGCAAACGCTCCATCAAGGCCAACCACACACTGGACGATTACTCTGCACGTGATCTCATCTATCAACTGTCCCAATGTGATAACCCTTATAACTGCCCTCACGGTCGTCCGGTCTTGGTCAACTTCACCAAGTCGGATATGGAAAAGATGTTCCGACGCATTCAGGAAAATCACACCAGTCTGCGGGAATTGGGCAAATATTAATCAAACAATAAAGGAAGATTATGTACGAATACATTAAAGGAATCTTAACAAAAATCACTGCTAAATACATTGTGGTAGAAACAGCTGGGATCGGCTATCTCTTGCATGTGGCCAATCCCTATGCCTACTCTGGTAAAATGAACCAAGAGGTGCACGTCTATCTGCACCAAGTGGTTCGGGAAGACACTCACCTTCTCTATGGCTTTGCGACCGAAGAAGAGAAACAGCTCTTTTTAAACTTGATCTCAGTCTCTGGGATTGGACCTGTCTCAGCTCTGGCCATCATTGCTGCGGATGATAATGCAGGCCTTGTCCAAGCCATCGAAAGCAAGAACATTACCTACTTGACCAAGTTTCCAAAGATCGGCAAGAAAACAGCCCAACAGATGGTGCTGGACTTGGAAGGTAAGATCAATCTTGATCTAGAAGATGCACCGGCTCAGACCAAAGCCAAAGTTGCAGAAGAAAACCAAGCCCTTGAAGAAGCTATGGAAGCCATGTTGGCATTGGGCTACAAGGCAACGGAACTTAAGAAAATCAAGAAATTCTTTGAAGGAACTTCTGATACTGCTGAAAACTACATCAAGTCTGCTCTTAAGATGTTGGTGAAATAGGAGAAGTCTATGCCAAAACGCTGTGGTTGGGTTAAAATGAATAACCCTCTCTATGTAGCCTACCATGATGAGGAATGGGGACGGCCCCTCCATGATGATCAGGCCCTTTTTGAGTTACTCTGTATGGAGACCTATCAGGCTGGCCTATCTTGGGAGACGGTGCTCAATAAACGGCAGGCCTTTCGAGAAGATTTTCATGTGTATCAAGTTCAACAAGTCGCAGACATGACGGATGAAGAACTGGAAGCTTTGATGAATAATCCAGCTATCATCCGCAATCGAGCGAAGATCTTTGCGACACGTACCAACGCCCAGGCCTTTTTACAAGTCCAGGCAGAATTCGGCTCTTTTGATGCCTATCTGTGGTCTTTTGTTGAGGGGAAAACCATCAACAATGATGTTCCGGATTACCGGCTGGCTCCTGCGAAGACAGCTCTTTCCGAGAAGCTTGCTAAAGATCTCAAAAAGCGGGGTTTCAAGTTTACGGGTCCCGTTGCGGTCTTATCCTACCTACAAGCAGCAGGATTGGTTGATGACCATGAGAATGATTGTGAATGGAAAAGTGGAAATAAGTAACTTTAGATGACTAGAACATCAGAGAATATAGAAAAAGAGAGTGGGACAGAAATCGGTAATTCGTTAGAATTCGATTTCGTCGTCCCACCTCCGCACAGTTGAGTAGGGCTGTAAAAGCTGATGAAATCAGCGTAGTAGAGCCCACTCAACCACTGCGTCTTGCTCGACAATTCAAAAATAATTGAGAGGCTAGGACTTTTGTCCCAGCCTCTTATTTGTTATAGTCAAAGCGAATGACTTGCTCCGTTGCGTCTACATACGCGTGGACTCCAAAGGGAACAATTGCTCTTGGTGTAGCATGGCCAACGTTTAGATTATAGACAATCGGGATATTGCTATCAATGATATCCAATAGTGCTTCTTTATAGTCGTCATAGAAAGTTTCATCCATAGGTTTTCCGACAAATAGTCCACTGATGACCTCGAATACACCAGTTTCCTTTAAAGTCCGCAACATCTTTTTGAAGTCTTCAGGATTAGGCTTTTCTTGGCTGGTTTCTAGCAAGAGGATTTTACCTTCCCAGTCGGATAAGTCAGGGAAAAGTTTGTATTTTTGGCAGAGGTCTGTGCTATCTGTGTATAGAGAGTTGTCAAAAATATCATAGAGAGACTCAAGACAACCACCGAGGATTTCTCCCTCAAACTGAGCATTGCCTTGTAACAAGTCAAAACCTGTATTTGCATGGCTGACACGAGGTGTTCCCAAGGCTTTGGGACTAAAATCAGTCCGTTCCTCATACCAAACGTCACTAGGTCGAATTTCTGAGATTATTCCCGTCTCAATCAATTCTTTGAAGTAGTGGAGGCTATATGGCAACATTTCTTTGTCTAACTCACAAATGTCTGCTAGAAAGGATTGGCCGTAAAAAGTCTTGATTCCTAGTTTATGCAACATGAGATGGTTCATGGTCGAATCCGAGAAGCCAAGAAAAATCTTTTGTTTGATAACCTTTTGTAGTTGGTCATTTTCAAAAAGATAAGGTAGCAAGCGATAGGTATCGTTTCCACCGATGGCACATAGGATCATGTCGATACTATCATCAGAAAATGCCTGAATCAAATCCTCCGCACGAGCTTCGGGATGTTCTTTGATAAAGTCTAAGCCTTTTAGTGAATGAGGTAAAAAGATAGGATTGAGTCCGAGGTCTTTGAGTCGTTGGACCCCCAAGTCCACTTCGTGCTTGACAAAGTCTTCACCCATAGTCCCACTAGATAAACTTATAATACCAATAGTAGAAGTCATATATTATCCTCCTAAAAATAAATTGATGCTATTGTATCATAAAAAATGATAGAAAAATATAAGGAATAGCGTTAGAGATACGATTTTATGTCAATAAAGCAATATAAAAATAACCGCTCGATGTGCTTGCTTCAGAATATAGGCAAGCCCTTTTAGAAGTTGGTTACCACGTAGTTAAATCTCTTAGGGATGCTGATGTAATAGTATTTCTAAGAGTTTTTTACTTTATCTTCAATCTGTTTTTTAAATAATTTAGGAAATTGTGTTAAAATGAAATGAAAATTACGAATAGTATAAGTGGGAGGCACCATGAAGGCGGAAATTATTGCAGTTGGAACAGAAATTCTAACAGGACAAATTGTGAACACCAATGCTCAATTCTTGTCTGAAAAATTGGCTAGTTTAGGAATTGATGTCTATTATCATGTGGCGGTAGGAGACAATGAAGGTCGTCTCTTCTCGACCATTGAGACAGCTTCAAAACGCAGTGATTTGGTGATTTTATGTGGTGGACTTGGGCCAACAGAGGATGATTTGACCAAGCAAACCCTTGCTAAGTTTTTAGGGAAAGAACTGGTTTTTGATCCAACAGCGCTTGCCAAACTCGACACCTTCTTTGCCAGTCGCCCTGATTATGTCCGGACGCCCAATAATGAGCGACAAGCACAAATGATCGCTGGTTCAATCCCCCTTCAAAACCGTACAGGTCTCGCGGTTGGAGGTTTGATTGAAGTCGACGGTGTGACCTATGTCGTTCTACCTGGCCCACCAAGTGAGTTAAAACCCATGGTCAATGAACAATTGGTGCCTCATTTGACGACAGGGGAAGAGCTCTTTTCAAGAGTCTTGCGCTTCTTTGGGATTGGGGAAAGCCAGCTGGTTACGATCCTAGCCGATATCATTGAAAAGCAGAGTGATCCGACGGTGGCTCCTTATGCCAAGACGGGAGAAGTAACCTTGCGTCTGTCTACAAAGGCGAAGGATCAAGCCTCAGCGGATGCTAAGCTCGATGTCTTAGAAAAGGAAATCTTATCACGCCATACCCTGGACCATCAACCCTTGCATAAGTTGTTTTATGGTTATGGGGATGATAATTCGATGGCCAAGGTGGCCTTTGATCTCTTGAAACGGACTGGTAAGACCATTACAGCTGCAGAAAGCCTGACGGCTGGCCTTTTCCAAGCGACTCTGGCAGATTTTTCAGGGGCGTCCAGCATCTTTGCAGGTGGTTTTGTCACCTATAGTCTGGAAGAAAAAAGCAAGATGTTGTCTATTCCAGCTCAAGAGTTAGAGCAACATGGAGTGGTGTCTCACTTTACAGCTCAAGCCATGGCTTCACAGGCCCGTAAGTTAACAGGATCCGATTATGGTGTTAGCCTAACCGGAGTTGCGGGGCCAGATAGTCTAGAAGGGCATCCAGCAGGGACAGTCTTTATCGGACTTGCGACTCCAAATGGAGTGGATAGTGTCCAAGTCAATATCGCTGGACGTAGCCGGGCGGATGTCCGCGAAATTGCAGTCCTTCATGCCTTTAATTTGGTGCGCTTGGCTGTATTAAATGGTGAAAATTTGGTATAATGAAGCTTGTGCCAAATGAAGAATAATTCTAAAAATGGATGGGAAATGTGCCTTTCAAATGACGGAAAACGTCGGTGAGTTGCATGCATTTCCTGTATAGTAAAAACATAGGAGAAAAGAATGGCGAAAAAACAGAAAAAATTAGATGATATCTCTAAGAAATTTGGAGATGAGCGTGAAAAAGCGCTCAATGATGCCCTGAAATTGATCGAAAAAGACTTTGGTAAGGGATCGATCATGCGTTTGGGCGAACGTGCAGAGCAAAAAGTACAAGTCATGAGCTCTGGTTCCTTGGCGCTTGATATTGCCTTGGGTGCTGGTGGTTATCCAAAAGGTCGGATCATCGAAATCTATGGTCCAGAATCATCTGGTAAAACAACCGTTGCCCTCCATGCAGTAGCGCAAGCACAGAAAGAAGGAGGCATTGCTGCCTTTATCGATGCGGAGCATGCCTTGGATCCATCTTATGCAGCAGCTCTCGGAGTCAATATCGACGAACTTCTCTTGTCTCAACCAGACTCAGGGGAACAAGGACTTGAAATTGCTGGTAAATTGATCGACTCTGGTGCGGTTGATTTGGTGGTTGTCGACTCTGTTGCGGCCTTGGTACCTCGTGCGGAAATCGATGGAGATATCGGGGATAGCCACGTTGGTTTGCAAGCTCGGATGATGAGCCAAGCGATGCGTAAGCTTGGAGCTTCTATTAACAAGACCAAGACCATTGCTATCTTTATCAACCAATTGCGTGAAAAAGTTGGGGTCATGTTTGGGAACCCTGAAACCACACCTGGTGGTCGTGCCCTGAAATTCTACGCTTCTGTCCGTCTAGATGTTCGTGGAAATACTCAAATCAAGGGGACTGGGGACCAAAAAGATACCAACGTTGGTAAGGAAACCAAGATCAAGGTTGTGAAGAACAAGGTAGCTCCACCGTTCAAAGAAGCCATGGTTGAAATCATGTACGGAGAAGGAATTTCACGTACAGGTGAATTGGTGAAGATTGCAACAGATTTGGATATCATCCAAAAAGCGGGTGCGTGGTACTCATATAACGGCGAAAAAATTGGTCAAGGATCTGAAAATGCTAAGAAATTCTTGGCTGACCACCCAGAAATTTTTGACGAAATCGACCATAAGGTTCGGGTTCATTTTGGTTTGATCGAAGAAGACGAAGCAGTGAAAACCCTTGATAAAACTGAAGAAGCAGCTCCTGTCGTAGAAGAAGTAACTCTAGATTTAGATGATGCGATTGAAATTGAAGATTAATTTTTTTCAAAATAGGTCGCTAGACTGATGGTTTTTGTGTTATAATTTAATACGATAGTATTATCGTGTGGCGAAAGGAGTGCATGCATGATTAAAATTTATACAGTGTCAAGTTGCACCAGCTGTAAAAAAGCAAAGACTTGGCTCAACGCTCACCAGCTAACTTATAAAGAACAAAACCTCGGTAAGGAAGGGATCACCAAAGAAGAATTATTGGATATCCTTACAAAGACTGAAAATGGAGTGGCAAGTATTGTCTCTTCAAAAAATCGATACGCTAAAAATCTAGGAGTGGACATCGAAGACTTGAGTGTCAATGAAGTCATTGACATCATCATGGAAACACCTCGTATTCTTAAAAGTCCGATCTTGGTAGATGACAAACGTCTCCAAGTGGGCTACAAAGAAGACGATATTCGTGCCTTCTTGCCACGATCAGTTCGAAATGTAGAAAATGCAGAAGCGCGGATGCGTGCAGCTCTTTAAAGTGATTGAAAATCAGAAACAATTTGTTTCTGATTTTTTCTTGTTAAAAATCGGAATGAAAAGCAGTTTACTGCGCCATTTTACCAAATCTATGATACAATATTTTAGAAAACAATAACTAGTAAGGAATGGAAAATGAAAAGGAAAATCTTCTTATTGGGTGCGCTTACCTTGTGTTTGACGGGATGTGGTCAAAAAAAACAAGCGAAAACGCCAAATTCAAGTGAACAAAAGGCAATCCAAGCAAAAGCAGAGCAACTGCAAAAGGATAATAAGAGTATCCTGCAAAAAGCTGAAGAAAATAAAGTCATCACTAGAACCTTTGTCTTTCCAAAAGATGACAAGGGGACACAACAGACGCAAATCGTCACCTATGTGGGGAATACCTTTAAAAAATTGGAGACCATCAATGTGACGGCAACCGATGAGGAGATGAAAAAAGGGATCCAACAGGTTGGAGTAGAGGAAGCACAAAAGCAGTTGAGAGAATCCTTTAACAAGGATGATGCCTTTAAGGAAGCTTTGACAGTACCAGGTTTCACAGCTGATTTGACCTTGGAAAATGAGAATGAATATAAGGTGACGATCACCTATGACTTTGAAGCGATGGATGTGAAGAAGGCCGAAGGTATGACCTACTTCAAAAATAATCACTTACCAGAGTTGTTGAAGTTGACACCGAGTCAATTTGCGGACAATCTTATCAATGCTGGAGCAAGTGAGCAAAAATAAAAAACAGTTTAGCTAAAATAGCTCAAAAATGCTTGAAAAAGCTGTAAAATCAAGGGCTTGACCGTTGTGGAAAACTCTTGATTATGGTATAATAGTAATATTCTAAGGAAAGAGGGTGTTTTTGTGGGATTTACAGATGAAACAGTACGTTTTAATCTTGATGATTCAAATCGTAAGGAAATTAGCGAGACCTTGAAAGATGTTTACTTGTCACTGGATGAAAAAGGCTACAATCCAATTAATCAAATCGTAGGATACGTACTCAGTGGTGATCCTGCCTATGTACCTCGTTATAATAATGCACGGAACCAAATTCGTAAATATGAACGAGATGAGATCGTGGAAGAATTGGTACGTTATTATTTGAAAGGGCAAGGAATAGACCTCTAATGAGAATTATGGGATTGGATGTTGGCTCAAAGACCGTCGGGGTTGCTGTGAGTGATCCTCTCGGTTTTACAGCTCAGGGTCTTGAAATCATCCAAATCGATGAAGACAAAAAAGAATTCGGTTTGGAGCGCTTGGCCGAATTAGTAGCTCAATACAAGGTGGACCGTTTTGTTGTGGGCTTGCCGAAAAACATGAACAATACCAGCGGACCACGTGTGGAAGCCAGTCAGGCTTACGGCACGATGATTGCTGAAAAGTTTGGCTTGCCAGTCGACTACCAAGATGAACGGTTGACAACAGTTGCTGCAGAGCGGATGTTGATTGAGCAAGCAGATATTAGCCGTAGCAAACGTAAAAAAGTTATTGATAAGTTAGCAGCGCAGCTTATTTTACAAAATTATTTAGATCGCAATTTTTAGAAAGAAAACGAGGAAGAATAGTATGGCACATGATCATAACCACGACCATGAAGAACGTGAATTAATTACATTGGTGGATGAACAAGGAAATGAAACCTTGTTTGAAATTCTTTTGACCATTGATGGCAAAGAAGAATTTGGAAAGAACTATGTCCTTTTGATCCCTGCAAATGCAGAAGAAGATGAAAACGGCGAAGTTGAAATCCAAGCTTATTCATTTACAGAAAACGAAGACGGAACAGAAGGCGACCTTCAACCAATCCCAGAAGACTCAGATGCAGAATGGGATATGATCGAAGAAGTCTTCAATAGCTTTATGGAGGAGTAAAAACGTCCGGGGGACGTTTTTAGCCCAACTCCTAGAAACTAGAAAGAGTTGAAACATCCGGTGGATGTTTTTAGCCCTGCTTTAAGAAGCAAGAAAAAGCAGGAAGTCCGATGGACCTGCTGTAAAAATGAGAAAGAAATAACTACAAAAGAAAGGAGCGCAAACGTCAGAAGAGGTTTTGTCGCTTTTTTCTTTTAGGAGGAAGATGTGAATAAGATTGAGCAATGGATGAATAGTCGGATCGGTCTGAATTTTCGATCGGGACTGGATCGTATGGAGCAGGCAGTGAGCCTTTTAGGGAGGCCGGATAAGGCTTACCCGATCCTTCATGTGACAGGAACCAATGGGAAGGGATCGACGATCGCCTTTCTGCGCCAATTGTTGATGGCTCATGGGAAGAAAGTTGGAACCTTTACTTCTCCTCATATGATCAGTATCCATGATCGGATTTGTATTGGGGATCAGCCAATTTTGGATGAAGATTTTACTCGGATCGGTCAAGAGGTGCAGCAGATGGAGCAGACCCTACTCCAAACTCAGGATCAACTCTCTTATTTTGAGATTATCTGCCTCATGGCCCTCTTGTATTTTAAGGAACAAGGAGTAGACGTGGTCCTGCTGGAAGTTGGTATCGGAGGGCTTCTAGATACGACCAATGTAGTGACGGGAGAGATCGCAGTGATCACTTCGGTTGGCCTGGATCACCAGGAAACACTGGGAGGGACGATTGCGGAAATCGCCCAGCAAAAGGCAGGAATCTTTAAGAAGGGCAAGACAGCTGTTGTGGGTCCCTTGTCGGATGATGCTATAGCTGTTTGTCAAGAAAAAGCGGAGCAATTGGCTGTGGCTCTCCACGCCTTCCAGAAAGATTTTGGGTTAGAGCAGGACCGTTTTTGGAATGAACGTGTGGAACTTGTCTTGCCGTCTCTGGGTTTGAAGGGTGATTACCAACGGGAAAATGCTGCAGTAGCTCTAGAAGCCTTTTTCCTCTATATGGAAGGCCAAGATCAAGAAGTGGATATGGATCAGGTCAAGCTGGCCTTACAAGAGACGCGGTGGCCGGGACGTCTAGAGTTGTTTGGCGACCAGGTGTATCTGGATGGCGCCCATAATCCTCATGCTATGTTGCGCTTGATCGAGTTTGCCAATAGCTTAGCAGGAAAGCGCGTGAAGATTTTATTTGGAGCCCTCAAGCGAAAAGATTATAGCGGGATGCTCCAAACGCTTCAAGCGGGATTGCCGGAAGCTGAATTGATTTTGACGACCTTCCATTACGGGGAAGTGGTGGCACAAGGCGACCGACAAGACCTGCCCTATGTAGCTGACTACAAGGCCTATATCAAAGAATTTATGGATCAGAGTCCTTCAGATGAAGTCTTATTTGTGACAGGATCCTTGTATTTTATTGCGGAAGTAAGGGCATTTTTATTAGAGGGGTAAACAATTGACCTAGAGACTTTCTTAGCGTATACTGGTGGTAGATGGTATACGGTTATGGCGAAAGGAGTCGATCTTAATGAAAAAAATCATGTCTATAATGACCTTGGCAGTAGCCCTTTTCCTGACTGCTTGTAGCCAGCAAGAAAAAGCGACACAGACTTCGAGCAAACAGACGTCTGCTTCATCACAGACTGTGACGTCAGCGAGTGAAGAACAGAAAGAAGGGGTGTCCATAGATGGCAGTTATCGTGGACAGGACGAGGAAAATACGATCCTCTTGGTGGTGACGGGTCGAAAAGGCACGTTTACGGTGCAAGATGCTGATGGAGAAGAAGAGACCAAAGAGGTCAGCATTGATCCGGTCAATCAATCCATGCGTATCGGGGATGAGCCTTATCGCTATCGGATCGAAGGAGATCAGTTGTCGCTAGAAGACCTAGAGCAAGCAGAGGATGATCAAGGGATTATCGTTTTGACCAAGCAATAAGGGACGAAACAAGAGAGAGTGGGACAGAAATCGGTAATTCGTTAGAATTCGATTTCGTCGTCCCACCTCCGCACAGTTGAGAAGGGATGTAAAAGCTGATGAAATCAGCGTAGTAGAGCCCACTCAACCACTGCGTCTTGCTCGACAATCCAAAAATAATTGAGAGGCTAGGACTTCTGTCCCACTCTCTTTTTGTTTGTCTAGAAGGGGTTTGGTTGGTCGTTGCAACGGGTAAAAAGAATTGGTATACTAGTAGAAAGAAAAAAAGGAGGATGCTGTGACCTTTCGAAAA
Source organism: Streptococcus parasanguinis (assembly GCA_905188195.1). Classification (GTDB taxonomy): domain Bacteria; phylum Bacillota; class Bacilli; order Lactobacillales; family Streptococcaceae; genus Streptococcus; species Streptococcus parasanguinis_P. The sequence goes on from CAJJKY010000002.1 coordinate 83,126, forward strand.
TTACGTCTATTAATGTCCAAATATGGATTTAGTATTTTGTTTATGGGCTTTGAACTATGGGCATCCTTTGCGGCCTTCTTCTGGCTTAATAGATGGTTCCCTCATTGGCTATCTGTTGCAGTCATTGGGCTCTTATATGTGTCGACAATCTTAGCTATTGTTAATCGAAATACCCCGCCTGAAAATAAGGTGACCTGGCTCTTGATTGCCGTCATTCCTGTCTTTGGATCGCTTTTATACCTCATGTTTGGAGAGCGGCGTTTGTCCAAAAAGGAAATGATCCAGCTGAAAAATATGGAGTCCATGAAGTTTCGAGAGGACAATAGTCATCAGTTGCGTAAGGAGCTCAAGCAAGAAAGCAAGGCGGGTTATGGCTTGGTCAAGTCGATTTTATCCATGGACCACAATGCGGATCTCTACAATGGGACAGCATCGACCTTTTACCCTCTAGGGGAGGAGATGTATGCGCAACTACTAGAGGATCTAAAAGCAGCGAAAAAATTTATCTTCATCGAGTTTTACATCATTGATGAGGGCTTGATGTGGAACAGTATCCTAGAGATTTTAGAGCAGAAAGTGAAAGAGGGGGTTGAAGTCAAACTCCTTTATGACGATATCGGCTGTATGGCAACCTTGTCTGGGAACTATACCAAGCGATTGCGAAAGATGGGGATTGATGCCCATAAGTTTAACAAGGTGATCCCCCGTCTAACAGTGGCTTATAACAACCGAGACCATCGTAAGATCTTGGTCATTGATGGGCAGATCGGCTATACGGGTGGTGTCAATTTAGCAGACGAGTACATCAACCACATTGAGCGGTTTGGTCACTGGAAGGACAGTGCCATCCGCTTGGATGGACGAGCTGTTAAGGCCTTAACGCGACTCTTCCTCATGAACTGGTACATCAACCGTGGGGAAATCGAGGATTTTGACCGCTATCATATTGAAAACAAGGCAGTCGAAGGCGAAGGGCTCTATATTCCCTATGGGAGTGGACCAAAGCCGATTTACAAGTCGCAGGTCGGAAAGACGGTTTATCAAAATATGATCAACCAAGCGACGGATTATGTCTACATCACAACTCCTTACTTGATCATTGACTATGATTTGACAGAGGATATCCGCAATGCAGCCCTTCGAGGGGTAGATGTTCGGATCGTGACCCCGCATATTCCAGATAAAAAATTAATCCAAATCGTAACTCGTGGGGCTTACTTGGATCTGATGGATGCAGGAGTAAAGATTTATGAGTATACCCCTGGTTTTGTCCATAGCAAGCAAGTCCTGGCAGATGACGAAATGGCGGTTGTAGGGTCGATCAACTTTGACTACCGCAGTTTGGTCCATCACTATGAAAATGCTGTCTGGATGTATCGGACGCCTGCCTTGAAAAAGATTCGGGAGGACTTTGACCATATCTTTGAAGTGTCTCAAGAAATTACAGAGGATACATTCCGCTTTACATGGCACCAAAGCTTAATCAAGGAAATTATGCAATTGTTCGCACCGATGTTGTAATAGGTGTGAGAATATAGAAGAAAGAGTCAGAAACCGAGAGGCCTGACTCTTTTTCCATAGAACTATGTGGCAAGAGGCTGACATGGTCGGCAGAATTTGGTATACTAGAAAAGATAATGGGCTTTTTTCTAAAAGGAAAGAGCAGAGGAATAGCGAAGAAAAGGAAAAAGAATGAGCGAAAAAGAGCAAGAAATGACTTCGAAAAAGTTAGGGCTTCACGTGGGAGACAGTTTTCAGGATACACGTGAAATTCGCGAGGTGCTAGATAAATCAGTCTTTCGTGAAGAAGAGCCGACTCATAGCCAGCAGGCAGAAGTCTTGGAGGAGCCGGTTGCAATGGAGGCATCAGAGGAAATTAGTGATGCCAAGCCAGAAGCAATAGCAGAACCTACACAAGAATTGGAACAGGAAGCGGAGCAACCGCTCAGTCGGATGAGTCGTCGTTCGCGTAAGGCGGGAGTTGAAGCGACAAAAGCGGAAGCATCGAAGGTAGAAGAGAATACGGAAGAGCTAGAAGCAGATGTGGCAGTTGAGCCGATCCGTCGTCAAGCTAAGCGTCCAGTCCCCCTAGCGATTCCTTTTGTGTTGAGTCTCTTGATTAGTTTGCTGCATGTCGGGGTGCCATTTTTAACCCGTTTTGCAACCAATCAACAATCGCAAAACTTGTATGCTGGCTGGGCAATGACCAAGGGGCAAGTACCGTTTGGTGATTTTTACGGAACCAATGGTCTGCTCTATTATGCAATCAACTGGTTGGGAAGTTTAGCTGGTGGACATTGGATCTTGATGATCCTTCAAGCGATTGCCCTCTTCTTTGCGGGGACTTACCTCTATCGGGTTGTGCGCTTGCTGGTGTCTGATAAAGATACAGCGAAGAATGTCCAGTTACTCTTTTATTTCTTGGTGTTAGGTCTTGGTTTTGGAGGGACCTATGTAACTCTCTTTAGCCTTCCAATCCTATTTGCCAGCATGAATTTCATTTTGGCTTATTTGATTGGGCATCGTAAGGATGAAGGCTTTATCCTTTATGGTGCGATTGCTGCTGTGGCTTTCTTGATTGATCCGATGACCAGTGCCCTGTTTTATTTGTTGGCCTTCCTGGGATTAACAGCCTTTAACATCAAGCAGAAGAGATGGGCGCGTGGCTTTTATCAACTGCTAGCAGCTCTCCTTGGTTTTTCACTTGTCTTTTATCCAATTGGCTATATCACCGTTTTGAATCAGACTTTTGGTTATGCCATTAACCAAGTGACCTATGTCTTTAATGCCTTGAATTTTAGCAATGGACAGACCTTCAGTAACGTCATTTATTACGGACTGTTGGCGCTCGCCTTTGGTCTGGTCTCTGCCTTCTTGATGTCCTTTACGAAGCAAAGTAGCAGTGCTCGCCGAATCTTCCGCTTTATGGGATGGGCAGGTAGCTTGGTGGTCCTCATCGTGTCGATTGGTCTTCCTGAACAGGGAGCTTACCAATTGTTGCCAATGTTGCCATTTGTTCTTCCTTTGTTTGCGATCTGGTTCTCACGAGATGGGGAAGAAAATGATGGGATCGAACGTCGTGGTCGGAAGAAGAAAAACAAGGAAGTTTGGGCTGCTTACTTTACGAGCCAAGTTTTCTTACCACTAGTAGCCCTTATCTATCTGTTAGCGAATCCAGTGGTTCAAGATCTGGTGCTTCAGTCTGGTCAATCCAGTGAACGGAGCGCTATTGCTAGCTACATTCATAACCATAGCAAGGCCAAAGATACCATCTATGCTTGGGATACGACAGCTATTCTCTATCAAGAAAGCGATCGTTTGGCAGCTTCTGCCTTATTGACCCCGACTTCTTATCTGGGGATTAATGAAAACCGGACAAATGTAACCCAACAAATCGATCGGTCTGAACCCAAGTATATTGTGGTCAACAATCAGGTAGAATTGACCTCCAAAATGAAGGACTTGCTCAAAGAAAATTATCGTCTCGTTGAGAAGAAATACCGTCATTTCAAACTCTATCAACGCTCTTAAGAAAATCAATATCTTGTGTTTTAGAAAGTTTTTTATAAAATTTTCCACAAGATATTGATTTTTATTTTTGGAGTGGTATAATACAACTTGTATGTAAATAAATGAAGAGAGGCATGTTTGGTATGATCACCTTGAGAGAAGAAAAACTGAGAATGGCCCCGGATATTTTTGTTGAAAAACGAGATGGCCGTCGTGTTCCATTCGATGTTGAAAAAATTTATAAAGCCTTGTTGAAGGCGACAGAAGAAGTGACTTCTCTCACTCCCGTGATGGAAGCCAAACTAGAAGCCATTGTCGATCGTGTGATCGCAGAGATTTTGGAACGTTTTCCAAATGGCGTGAAGATCTATGAGATTCAAAATGTCGTCGAGCATGAATTGCTTCAAGCTAATGAATATGCGATTGCAGAGAGCTACATTACTTATCGCACCCAGCGTGATTTTGAGCGCTCAAAAGCGACGGATATCAACTTTACGATTGGCAAACTCCTCAATAAGGACCAAGCCGTCGTCAATGAAAACGCCAACAAGGACAGTGATGTCTTTAACACGCAACGGGACTTGACAGCAGGGATCGTTGGTAAGTCTATTGGTCTTAAAATGTTGCCCAAACACGTAGCCAATGCTCACCAAAAAGGGGACATCCACTACCATGATTTGGACTATAGCCCTTATACACCGATGACCAATTGCTGTTTGATCGATTTTGAAGGCATGCTCAGAAATGGCTTTAAGATCGGGAACGCAGAAGTCGAAAGTCCTAAGTCTATCCAAACTGCAACGGCACAAATCTCGCAGATTATTGCCAATGTGGCCTCTAGTCAGTATGGTGGCTGTTCAGCAGACCGGATCGATGAAGTCTTGGCCCCTTATGCAGAAAAGAACTACCAAAAACACTTAGCGGATGCCAAAGAGTGGGTACTTCCTGAAAAGCAAGAGGACTATGCTTGGAGTAAGACTCAAAAAGACATCTATGATGCCATGCAATCGCTAGAATATGAGATCAATACCCTCTTTACTTCAAACGGGCAAACTCCTTTCACTTCGCTTGGTTTTGGCCTTGGAACCAATCGCTTCGAACGGGAAATCCAAAAGGCGATTCTGGAAATTCGGATTAAGGGTCTTGGATCGGAACATCGGACAGCCATTTTTCCAAAATTGATCTTTACCCTCAAGCGGGGACTCAACCTAGAACCTGGAACGCCTAACTATGATATCAAGCAATTGGCCTTGGAATGTGCGACGAAACGCATGTATCCAGATGTCCTCTCTTATGACAAGATTGTCGAATTGACAGGCTCCTTCAAGGTGCCCATGGGATGTCGCTCTTTCCTTCAAGGTTGGAAGGACGAGAATGGTGTGGAAGTCAATTCTGGCCGGATGAACCTTGGAGTAGTGACGGTCAATTTACCTCGAATTGCCTTGGAATCTGGCGGAGACAAGGAGAAATTCTGGCAAATCTTTAATGAACGGATGAACATCGCTGAAGATGCCTTGGTTTACCGGGTGGAACGCACCAAAGAAGCGACACCAGCTAATGCGCCAATTCTCTACCAATATGGGGCTTTCGGGAAACGCTTGGGCAAATATGACCAGGTAGATCAGCTCTTCCGTCATCGCAGAGCAACCGTTTCTCTTGGCTATATCGGACTCTATGAAGTTGCAACCGTCTTTTATGGTCCAAATTGGGAACACAATCCAGAAGCCAAACAATTCACGATCGATATCATCAAGGATATGAAAGCGCGCGTGGAAGAATGGTCTGACCAGTATGATTACCACTTCTCTATCTATTCGACACCGTCAGAAAGCTTGACAGACCGCTTCTGTCGCCTGGATACGGAGAAATTTGGGAAGGTTCCAGATATCACAGACAAGGAATACTACACCAATAGTTTCCACTACGATGTTCGTAAGAACCCAACCCCATTTGAGAAGTTGGATTTTGAAAAAGTATATCCTGAAGCAGGGGCGTCTGGTGGTTTCATCCACTATTGTGAGTACCCAGTTCTCCAACAGAATCCAAAAGCCCTTGAAGCGGTTTGGGATTATGCCTATGACAGGGTCGGTTATCTCGGAACCAATACGCCGATTGACCGTTGTTACAAGTGTGATTTCGAAGGAGATTTCACGCCGACTGAGCGCGGATTTGCTTGTCCAAACTGTGGCAATAGCGATCCGAAAACGGTCGATGTGGTCAAACGGACCTGTGGTTATCTAGGAAACCCTCAAGCCCGTCCGATGGTCAATGGACGACATAAGGAAATCGCTGCACGTGTCAAACACATGAATGGATCCACTATCAAATCAGCTGGTCACCAAGTGACAGATTAGAAAAGGATATTATGGGAAAATACCAATTAGATGATAAAGGTAAGGCTCAGGTTCAACGATTCCATGAGAAGCATTCAAAGGGTGGAATCAATAAAAAAGACCTAGTAGCTAGCCTGAGAGAACAATTTTTAAATAAGAATAAGAAAAAGTGAGAGTTCGCTCTCGCTTTTCTCGTATAGGGGGAGGTAAAGATGGAATTACGTAGACCAACATTAGCAGATAAAGAAACCATTCTAAACATGATGACAGAGTTCGAAGAGACCCAGTCGGCCCACGACGGCGGCTTTTGGGATGCTGAGAACTTTGATTATGAGGAGTGGCTAGAAACTAACCTTAATAAAGAAATGGGAATAGGATTGCCTGAAAATCGCGTTCCATCAATTCAGTTCGTATTGTTTGATGAATCAGGCCATGCTTTAGGTTTTTTGAATCTACGGCTGAGACTAAATGAGGGATTGCTGAATTATGCTGGTCATATCGGGTATTCCATCCGCCCTTCTGAAAGGGGCAAAGACTATGCAAAAGAAGCTCTTCATCAAGGTCTGCAAGTAGCTAAAGAAAAGAACATCCATCGTGCTCTGGTGACTTGTAGCACGGACAATCCGGCCAGTCGAGCGGTGATTCTAGCTAATGGCGGCCAATTTGAAGATGTTCGAAATGGAACGGAGCGTTATTGGATAGAAGTGGAGTAGAAGGATGACATGGAATACACCAAAACCAGGCGAATGGAAGAGTGAGGAGCTGAGTAAGGGGCGAATCATTGACTATAAGGCCTTTAACTTTGTGGATGGCGAAGGCGTTCGCAACTCCCTCTATGTCAGTGGCTGTATGTTTCACTGTGAAGGCTGCTATAATGCAGCAACTTGGTCTTTCAACGCTGGCATTCCCTATACCAAAGAGTTAGAAGAGCAGATCATGGCCGATTTGGCCCAACCCTATGTTCAGGGCTTGACCCTGCTTGGGGGCGAACCTTTTCTCAACACTGGTATCCTGCTGCCCTTGGTCAAGCGCGTGAAAAGAGAATTGCCTGACAAAGATATCTGGTCTTGGACGGGCTACACTTGGGAAGAAATGATGTTAGAAACGCCTGATAAACTGGAGCTCTTGTCGCTGATTGATATCCTGGTCGATGGACGGTATGATAAAAGCAAACGCAACCTCATGTTGCAGTTTCGTGGTTCTTCCAACCAGCGGATTATTGATGTTCAAAAATCCCTCAAAGAAGGAAAAGTCGTCATCTGGGACAAGCTCAATGATGGCAAGGAAAGTTTTGAGCAGGTCAAACGAGATGATCTTTTGTAGATCTTCACAAACCTGGTTTTTCACTCGGTTCAGATTGAAGACAAAGTCATCTTAGAAACTTCCCTTAGGTGAGTACGGACGTCAGCGAACTTCGAAGAAGTTCCATGACTTAGTTTTGAACCTAAAGTTTCAAAACTCCCGAGCGCTAGAAACAATAGTGTTTCTAGCGCTTTTCTCACGGCGGAAAGTTTCAGTAGATGATTGAATAAGACTAAAAAGTATCTCATTTTAATTTGTTAGGCATCCATTAACTTCTTTGATGTAATAAACAGCTTGTCTACATTCTCAAACCGGGTGTTTCACCCGGTTTTTTTGGATTTTCTGCATAAGTATACAAGGGATTTTGCTTATTTTAGAAAGCGCTTACTTTACAAATGTCCATAATGGACAAAAAAGTGATAATTAATGCATTTTTTGCTAAAAATATGTTACAATAAACATGATTAGGACTAATTGGAGGTATTTATGTCACAAAGGAGACGGAGTCGTCGTTCAGAGCATAAGTGGGGGCAATTGCGAATCGTTAATTCCGTATTGCTTATTTTTTTGCTTATGACCGCGAGTTGGGCGACCTATACCATGTTGGCCAATAACATCTTGGGTTTTCGCTATGTCAATGTTCTCGTGATGGTACTACTAGCTGTTTTCTTGCTCTTGTCAGCTTGGTTTGTGATCAAAAATCAGGCCAAAAAGACAACTTTGGTCCTGCTTCTTGTCGGCTTATTGGCGAGTTCAGGAGTTTTGTTTGCTAGTCAACAGCTGCTAAATCTGACGAGTAATGTCAATGGCCATTCTAACTATACAGAGTTTGAGATGGCTGTCTATGTCAAGAAAGACAGTGACATCAAAGACATCAAAGAAATCAAGGAAGTGGTGGCACCAAAGGGCAACAATAATGAAGCCAATCTCACGGCCCTCTTGGACAATATCAAAAAGACCAAGGGTCAGGAAATTTCTGTAGTGGATGCACCGACTTATCTAGATGCCTATAAGAGCCTGCAAGAAGGGAATGCTTCTGCCATGGTGCTCAACAGTACCTTTGAAGATACTATCGCTGCTGAAGATGCCGACTATGCGAAGAAGTTGAAGAAAATCTATTCCTACAAGATTCGAAAAGAAGTGGCAGCGACGAGCAAGGTGTCTGCCAATGCGGATGTCTTTAACATCTATGTCAGCGGGATCGATACCTATGGCCCAGTAACTTCGGTTTCTCGATCAGATGTCAATATCATCATGACTGTCAATCGGAAGACCAAGCAAGTTCTGTTGACAACGACGCCGCGGGATGCCTATGTACCGATTGCAGATGGTGGTAACAACCAAAATGATAAGTTGACCCATGCGGGGATCTACGGTGTGGATGCTTCCATTCATACACTTGAAAATCTCTATGATATCAAGCTCAACTACTATGTTCGTCTCAATTTCACGTCCTTCCTCAAGTTGATTGACCTTCTAGGGGGGATCGATGTGGAAAATGACCAAGAATTCACGAGCTTGCACGGGAAGTTCCATTTCCCAGTAGGAAAGGTCCATTTGAATTCAGAGCAAGCGCTTGGTTTTGTCCGAGAACGCTACTCTCTTCAAGGTGGTGACAATGACCGTGGGAAAAACCAAGAAAAAGTCATTGCGGCCATTATCAAAAAGTTGACCTCTACTAAGGTCTTAAGCAACTACAATGAGATTATCGGAAACCTCCAAGATTCTGTCCAAACCAACATGCAGTTGCCAACTATGATGAACTTGATCAATACCCAGCTAGAAACGGGTGGTTCTTATGAGGTGACTTCACAAGCGATCACCGGACAAGGACGAAATGACTTGCCATCTTATGCTATGCCTGGTTACAACCTTTATGTCATGGAGTTGGATCAAGCGAGCTTGACCAAGGCTAAGGAAACCATTCAAAAAGTGATGGAAGGAAAAGAAAAATGATTGATATCCATTCGCACATCGTCTTTGATGTGGATGATGGACCAAAGACAAGGGAAGATACCCGTGCCTTATTGGAAGAAAGCTATCGCCAAGGGGTCCGGACCATTATCTCGACTTCTCATCGTCGCAAGGGGATGTTTGAAACACCCGAAGGAAAAATTGCAGAAAATTTTCAAGAAGTAAAGGAAATTGCCGCTCAAGTCGCGCCGGACTTGAACATTCATTATGGAGCAGAGATCTACTTTACGAATGATGTCTTGAAAAAATTGGAAGAGAATATCTTTCCACGTTTGGCAGAGACGCGCTTTGCGCTGATCGAATTCAGTATGGGAACGCCTTACAAGGAGATTCATACAGCCTTGGACCGTTTGCTCCATCTGGGCATCACCCCAGTGGTGGCTCATATCGAGCGCTACAAGTGCTTGGAGAAAAACGAGGAGCGTGTGCAAGAGATGATTGACATGGGCTGCTACATGCAGATCAATAGCTCGAGTGTTCTCAAGCCTCGCCTCTTTGGGGATGAGCAAAAACAACTGAAAAAACGAGCTCGGTACTTCTTAGAAAAAGACTTGGTCCACTTTGTGGCTAGTGATATGCACAATCTGGATAAACGACCGCCTTATATGGCAGAGGCCTATCGCTTGATCAAGGAAGAATACGGAGAACAGAGAGCTCAAAGGCTCTTTGTCAGCAATCAAGAACTCTTGTTAGCGGATGAATTAATCTAACCATGAAACAGGTGGAGAGATCCACATGAAGGAGTAATTAGGAAATGAACAATCAAGAAAATCAAGCAGTGGAAATTGATGTTTTCGCTATGCTGAAGACCCTATGGAAACGCAAGTTTTCGATCGTTTTGGTCGCTCTTGTCTTTGCCATCGCAGCATTTGGCTATAGTGCATTTTTAGCCAAGAAAGAATACCAAAGTACTAGCCGGATCTATGTGGTCAGTCGTCAAAACCAAGACAACAATGCCTTGACAAACTCTGATTTGCAGGCGGGGTCTTACTTGGTTAAAGACTACCGTGAGATCATCCTTTCTCAAAATGTCTTGAGTCAAGCCATCGAAGAATTGAAACTCGATATGACACCAGCTGAGTTGTCGAAAAAGATCAGTGTATCCGTTCCGACAGATACTCGTATCCTTTCGATCACGGCTAAGGACGGAAATCCAAAAGAGGCAGCTCGTATTGCCAATGGCCTTCGGAATGTAGCAGCTGAAAAGATCATCTCTGTAACCAAGGTGTCAGACGTTACGACCTTGGATGAAGCAGAAGTGCCTCAATCACCTTCTTCACCAAATATCCGACGCAATGTCCTTCTTGGCTTTATTGCTGGAGCAGGCCTCATGGTGGTGCTCATGGTCGTAGTAGAAGTCTTGGACGATCGTGTCAAGAGACCAGAAGATATCGAAGAGTTGATGGGCTTAACCTTGCTTGGTATTGTGCCAGATATTAAGAAACTGTAGACTGGGGATCGCATGAATACGTTAGAAATTTCAAAAAACAAATTACAAGAAATTCGGAAGGCAGAAGAGTACTTCAATGCCCTTGCGACGAATATCCAATTGAGTGGGGTGGACTTAAAAGTCATCGCTATCTCATCTGTTCAAGAAAATGAAGGGAAATCAACCACTTCAACCAACTTGGCCGTTGCCTTTGCGCGTGCGGGTTACAAGACCCTCTTGGTCGACTGTGATATCCGGAACTCTGTCATGACAGGGATTTTCCGTAGTCGGGATAAGATCCAAGGCTTGACTGACTTCTTATCTGGTCGTAGCCAATTGGACCAAATCTTGTATGCGACTGATTTTCCAAACTTGGATATCATCGAGTCTGGACAGGTCGCGCCAAACCCAACAGGTCTCTTGCAAAGCAAGAACTTCACTGTGATGATGGATGCCTTGCGTGAGCATTTTGACTACATCATTGTCGATACGCCTCCAATCGGGGTCGTGATCGATGCGGCCATTATCGCCCAACGCTGTGATGGAACTGTCTTGATCACAGAATCTGGTGCCAATGGACGCAAGGCTGTCCAAAAGGCTAAGGAACAATTAGAACAAACAGGCACTCCTTTCTTAGGAGTCGTGCTCAATAAATTTAACATTAAAGCTGCTGAGTATGGTTCATACGGTGGATATGGATCTTACGGAGAGTACGGGAAAAAGTAAAGAATAGGATCGAGGGAAAATGGGAGAAGAAAGAATCGAACTGGAAAAATTAAATATTGTTCTCTTTCAAAGTTTAGCTGTCCTATTTTCAGCTTACATTGTGAGTCTTTTTAAGGATGCAGAATACACGTCACAGACGATCGCCATTCTCTATCTCTTGCATTTTGTAGCCTTTTACATTAGCAATATTGCCTATCGTTTTTACAGCAGAGGCTATCTAGATGAGCTCTTTCAGGTCTTGAAATACAATGTATTTTTCGCTGTTGGGATCACCTTTACCTCTTTTATGCTCGATGGGGTCTTTTCCATTTCTCGTCGGGGGATGATTTACTTCTTTCTTTTCAATACATTTTCCGTCTACATCATGGATCTCTTGCTCAAGAGATACCGGAAGTCTGTTTCACCGCGACGGAAAAGTTCGCGAAAGATTTTCTTGATCACAGCGACCAGTCGGATGGAAAAGGTATTTGATATTCTGCATTCGCCTAGCCTTTATCATGGGGAATTAATCGGTGTCACTGTCATGGATGATACGGATTTTACCCATTCGGGTGTACGGGTGGTGCAGCCGGATCAAATGATGAACTTTGTGACCAAGGAAGTGGTAGATGAAGTGTTTATCAATCTGCCAAGTGAGGACTACAATATTAGTGACTTCGTCTCGGAGTTTGAGAGTATGGGGATCGATGTATCGGTCAATCTCAATGCCTTTAACTTCGCTTCTTTGGGCAATAAACGGGTTCGAGAAGTCGGGGGACTAAGTGTCGTTACTTTCTCAACCAATTTCTATAAACCAAGTCACGTCTTTGCTAAACGTCTCTTGGACATTGTAGGAGCTCTCTTTGGACTCTTGATTTGTGGACTAGTGAGTATCGTTTTGGTCCCTCTAATCCGCAAAGATGGCGGACCTGCCTTCTTTGTACAAAAACGGGTCGGAAAGAACGGACGGTATTTCAACTTCTATAAATTCCGCTCCATGCGCGTGGATGCCGAAGAGATTAAAAAAGATCTGATGGCGCAAAACACCATGACGGGTGGGATGTTTAAGATGGAAAACGATCCACGGGTCACACCAATCGGACGCTTTATCCGTAAGACCAGTCTGGATGAATTGCCACAATTTTACAATGTTCTGATCGGTGACATGAGTCTAGTCGGAACTCGTCCTCCAACGGTAGACGAATACCAAGACTATACGCCAGCCCAAAAACGCCGACTCAGTTTCAAGCCAGGGATTACAGGCCTTTGGCAAGTGAGCGGACGCAGTGAGATTACTGATTTTGACGAAGTGGTCAAACTCGACGTTGCGTATATGGATGGTTGGACGATCTGGAGAGATATTCAGATCCTGCTCAAGACCGTGAAGGTTGTACTTAGAAAAGAAGGAGCGAAGTAGGCTGTGAGTAAAGTTAGACAGATTCAATTAGGAGAACTATCCTTATTAGAAAAGTATATTGAGATTTGCACAAAACACAATCTTCGATACTATGCTTTAGGGGGCACTTTATTGGGAGCCATTCGTCACAAGGGCTTTATCCCTTGGGATGATGATATGGATTTGGGCATGCCTAGAAAAGACTATGAAAAGTTTCTGGAAATTTGCCAAAACGAATTACCAAGCAATGTCATCTTGAGAATCCATGATGATAATTTAGGCAATACATCTATCATGGATACCTCGCTTCAAATTGAATTTGGTGGGGTTGTGTGTAGTCCTTTTATCGATGTGTTTCCTTTAGATGGTTACCCATCAGATGGCTTCCACTATTTCTTGCACACCAATAAAATTAAGTATTACCGTGCCCTTTCCAAAATATCTGTCATCAATCGATTGCACAATCGCGACCGAGGTTTCTTTGAAAATTCAATTGTGAAGGTTTCTAAGATCCTTCACCTAGACAAATTACTAAATACTGAAAAAATCAATCAAAAGTTACAAAATACGATTAAAAAATATGACTTTGAGACAAGTGATCTCGTGGGAAATGTCTTAGGATCCTATCGCGAGAGAGAATTGGCCTACAAAGAGGTATTTGGGGAGCCACAACTCCTTGATTTTGAAACTATTAAAATCAGTGGTCATGCCGATCCGGATGCATATCTGACAAAGATCTATGGCGATTATATGAAGCTGCCTGAAGAATCAGAGCAAAAAGGTCACTTTGAATCCACTTGGGGAGAATAAGTTTGAAAAGTTTTACAATGATGGGGGTCAGGATTGACCCTTTAACAATGGCTGAAACCGTTGCTGCTACAGAACAGTTTGTCCTAGACAAAAAACCGCTCCATTTGATGGGGGTCAACGCAGATAAGCTCAATCAGTGTGCGACAGATGAGGTCATCAAGAAGATTGTCAATGAGTCTGAAATCATCAATGCAGACGGTGCGTCTGTTGTTCTCGCTGCGCGCTATTTGGGCTATTCTGTGCCAGAGCGCGTGGCAGGCATTGATTTGATGCAGGAATTGCTTCGCTTAGCCAATGAAAAAGGCTACTCTGTCTACTTCTTCGGTGCAAAAGAAGAAGTCTTGAGCGATATGCTGGCTAACTTTAAAAAGGATTATCCGAATCTCCGAGTAGTGGGTCATCGCAATGGCTATTTCTCTGCAGAAGAGGAGGAGGCTATTCAAGAGGATATTCGTGAGAAGAATCCAGACTTTGTCTTTGTCGGCATTACCTCTCCTAAAAAGGAGTACTTGATTCAGAAGTTTATGGACAATGGCGTAAACTCTGTCTTTATGGGAGTGGGAGGAAGCTTTGACGTTCTTTCAGGCCACATCAAGCGGGCGCCTATGTGGATGCAAAAGGCCAATCTGGAATGGTTGTTCCGTGTGGCCAATGAACCCAAACGGCTCTTTAAGCGCTATTTTGTAGGAAATGCCACTTTTATTAAGAGAGTAGTACATGAAAAACGGAAAGCAAAAAAATAATATTCTTCATATTTCGCGGACCATGGACATCGGTGGGGCGGAGCGAATTGTCTATCAGTTAGCGACAGACCTCAAGGATGAATTTGACCAGGTCCATGTCGCTTCTACTGGTGGATTGTGGGAAGAAAAGTTGGCAAAAAATGGGGTACAGCATCATCAGATTTTGGATGTCGATAGCAAACAGCCAGCTACTGTACTCAAAATTCTTTCTCGTCTCTCCAAAATCATCAAAGAAAATGAGATTACTCTTGTCCACACCCATCACCGGATGGCTGCTTTCTATATTCGTTTATTGCAACTGCGTCATCCGAAATTGATTCATGTCTACACAGCCCATAATGTTTTTAGGGACAAATTGCCACTTTATAAATTTGCCCTAGGAAAGGCTCGAACGGTTGCTGTTAGTCAAGCTGTCCAGGAAAATATCCTTAATGACGTAAAGTCAAAAAACTCTGTTGTGATTTATAATGGAGTGAAAATGCAACACAGTGATCATACAGTAAATGACATTACTAAGTGTGACGGTATCAAAGTAGGTTGTATAGCTCGCTTATCGGAACAAAAAGGCTTAACTTATCTAATCGAAGCCATGTCACTAGTGACAAAGCCAAACGTCTCCCTATTCATTATTGGTAACGGAGAATTGAGAAATGATTTGATAAATCAAACAAAAGAGTTGGCGCTTGAAAAGAGAATTCATTTTTTAGGCTACCGGAGTGACATAGTAGAGTGTATCAATAGCTTTGATTTTTGTGTTCTTCCATCAGTCTTTGAAGGATTTGGATTGGTCGCAATCGAGGCCTTTATGAACGGTAAAACGATGATTGCAACAGATATTCCAGGTGTGAATGAAGTAGTCAACTCTGAGAATGGGATCCTCGTCCCAGCTGAGAATCCCCAAGCCTTGGCTCAAGCAATTAAAGACTTAGCAGGGAATCCTGAGAGAAGAGCCTCTTTAGCTGCTCAAGCAAAGAGGGATTATGATACCAAGTTTAGCTATTCTATCTTCTTAGACAACTATCGACACTTTTACCAATCGTTGAGAAAGGGTTCAAAATGAAAAAAGTACTGTTGGTTTTTGGGACGCGTCCAGAAGCTATTAAAATGTGTCCTTTGGTGAATGAACTCAAGCAGCACAATACGATTGAAACAGTGGTCTGTGTAACAGGACAACACAAGGAAATGTTAGAACAGGTCTTGGACGTCTTTCAGGTTACTCCAGATTATGATCTTGGTATCATGAAGGCTAACCAAACCTTGTTTACCATTACGACTTCAATCTTAGAGAAAATTCAACCAGTTTTAGAGAAGGAGAAGCCTGATATTGTCCTCGTCCATGGGGATACTACTACCACCTTTGCGACAGCTTTGGCGGCCTTTTATATGGGTATCAAAGTGGGTCATGTGGAAGCAGGTTTACGGACTTACAACCTTCAAAGTCCTTATCCCGAGGAGTTTAATCGTCAGGTTACGTCTATTGTGGCAGACTACAACTTTGCTCCGACCCAGGTTTCAAAAGAGAATCTTCAAAAAGAAGGGCGTACTAATATCTTTATTACGGGAAATACAGTGATTGACGCTTTAAAGACAACGGTGAAAGAAGACTACGATCATCCTATTTTAGAATGGGCGAAAGGAAGTAAACTCATCATGTTGACGGCCCATCGTCGCGAAAATCTTGGGAAACCCATGGAACACATGTTCCGTGCGGTCAACCGGATTTTGGAAGAGTTTGAAGATGTGAAGGTGGTCTATCCCATTCACAAAAATCCAAAGGTCAGAGAATTGGCCAGCAAGATTTTTGGAGAGAATGAACGAATGAAAATCATTGAGCCACTGGAAGTGATTGATTTTCATAATTTCATGAACCAAAGCTATATGATTTTGACGGACTCAGGTGGCGTCCAAGAAGAAGCGCCTTCTTTAGGGAAGCCGGTCCTTGTCATGCGCGATACAACTGAACGTCCGGAAGGTGTGGCCGCAGGGACTCTGAAATTGGTCGGAACAGAAGAAGAAGCCATCTATCGCAACTTTAAGCTCCTTCTGGAAGATCAAGATGAATACAAGAAGATGAGCCGGGCAAGCAATCCCTATGGGGATGGAACGGCTTGTCAACAGATTGTAGAAATTATCATGAAGGGATTAGCATAATGGAAAAGGTTTCGATTGTCGTACCGGTCTATAATGTCGAGGAGTATTTACAGTATAGTGTCGGTAGTCTTAGACAACAGACCTATTCAAATATTGAAATCATCCTGGTCGATGATGGATCAACCGATCGTTCAGGAGAAATTTGTGACCAGTATGCCCAGGAAGATGACCGTATTCGAGTGTTCCATCTTCAAAATGGAGGATTGTCTAATGCTCGAAATACAGGAGTGAAAGCTGCGACAACTGACTGGATTATCTTCCTTGATTCAGATGATTATTATGACATTAGAACAGTCGAATATTTGGTTAGCTTAAAAGAACAGTATAAAGTTGACCTCGTATCGACCCCGGTCATTGAAGTCAGAAATCATGAGGACAAAGATTTTTCAGGAGATCTAAATGAAAAAAGTTCAAGGAAATTAGATCGTCATACAGCCCTCAAAGAAATGTTCTATGGTCACCACGTTGGGACCCATTCAGGAGGTAAACTCTACAAGAAAGAGATCTTACTCCAACATCCCTATCCAAAAGGAATGATTTATGAAGATTTGGCTGTTGCTTATGAACATATTGCTTGTTGTGAGGAAATTGCAGTTAGCGATCTAAATCTTTATAAATACTATCGAAGACCAGGGAGTATCGTCAATTCTTCTTATAGCGATCGGCTCTTGGATTTCTACAAGGCCATGGAATGGAACAGAGCCTATGTCGAGAGAGACTATCCTGATGATCCGGAAATGAAAAAAGCAGTCAATACCCGCTATGTCTTTAATGGCTTGCATGTGGTCCATGCTATGCTGGGTTCTCATATGTATGATCAGGTTAATAAAATTCGCAAAGAATATCGTCGCTATTGGAAAGATATTCTAGTCAATTCACATATTACAAGAAAAAATAAACTCAAATACCTTCTTTTGCTCCTTTCTCCTCAGTTGTATCAAAAGGTGAGAGCAAAATTAGGCTAGATTGCCAATGGCCATGTTCTAGGGAAGGAAAAGATACAAAAACAGGAGGTTTAGGATGATTTATGCTGGGATTTTAGCAGGTGGAACTGGCTCACGGATGGGGATTACGGATATGCCCAAACAATTTTTGGATTTGGGGGGACGTCCTATTTTAATCCATACCGTTGAGAAGTTCTTATTAGTTCATGAAATTCAGAAAATTGTATTGGGAATTCATCCGGACTGGGTGACTTATACGGAAGATCTAGTAGACAAATACTTGGCTTCTTATAAGGAACGGATCTTGGTTGTAGAGGGAGGAAGTGACCGAAACTCTACCATCGAAAATATCATCAAGGCTATCGATAAGGTGCAACCTTTGACAGATGAGGATATTATCGTCACCCATGATTCAGTTCGTCCCTTTGTCAGCCTAAAAACCATTCAAGAAAATATTGAATTGGCCAAGAGCCATGCTGTTGTGGATACAGTTGTCGAAGCGACCGATACCATTGTTCAAAGCTTGGATAATACCTTTATCACCGACATCCCTGAGCGGCAATACCTCTACCAAGGTCAAACCCCTCAGACCTTTAAAATGAAAGATTTCCTCGCCTTGTATCATGACTTGAGTGACCAGCAGAAAGAAGTCTTGACGGATGCCTGCAAGATCTTTGTCATCAATGGAGAAAAAGTTGCCCTGGCTAAAGGGGAATATTCCAATATTAAAATTACGACGATTACAGATTTGAAAATTGCACGCGGTATGATTGAGGACAATTAATATGTTGAACCAAATCTTTCAGCTGACCCAGCCGAAAAATATCACCATCAAATACCAAGAAGAAGACATGAGCCGTGGAGACAAGGTGTTAATTCGCCCCTATTACATGGCTATTTGTCACGCGGATCAACGTTACTACCAAGGGAAGCGGGATCCTAAGGTGCTCAAAAAGAAGTTGCCCATGGCCCTTATCCACGAATCGTCTGGTATCGTGGTAGCGGATCCTACAGGGACCTATCAACCAGGACAGATTGTGGCTATGGTTCCCAATCAACCTCCTCATCAAACAGAGGGTGTCTTCTTTGAAAATTATTTGGAGGGGACGCACTTCTTGTCTAGTGGCTTTAATGGCTTTATGCAGGAAGTTGTTGCCTTGCCACTGGATCGTGTAGTGGCTTATCCAGAGGAAGTTCGGGGTCCTGTGACAGCCTTAGCGGAATTTAGTAGTGTTGCCATGCATGCCATTCATCGCTTTGACCTCATTGCCCACCAACGAAGAGAGTCCGTTTTGATTTTAGGAGATGGGAGTCTTTCATATGTGGTTGCGACTTCTTTGCACTATCTTTATCCAGAGTTGAAGATTACAGTTGTTGGGCGTAATAGCGACAAATTGCAATTGTTTAATTTTATCCATCAGGCCATTTTAACCAGCGAGTTGGCAGACGATCAACGGTTTGATCACGCCTTTGAGTGTACTGGTGGCCAAGGAAGTGAACCGGCCATCAATGACATTATCGATCATATCAATCCTCAAGGAACCGTGATGTTGATGGGGGTTAGTGATAACCGGGTCGCAGTTAATACAAGAGATGTACTTGAAAAGGGCTTGACCTTTGTGGGGTCTTCTCGCTCAGGTCGTGAGGATTTTGAGCGGGCTGTAGAGATGCTGGCTAATCGTCGGGTTCAAAGTCGTTTGAAAAACATTATCCACGTTGATGGAGAAGTTCAAACCATTCCAGATATTCATCGAGCTTTTGCGACGGATTTGATCACACCGTTTAAAACGGTCTTCAAGTGGGGATTGTAGACAGTCATGAAAGTGTTAAAAAATTACGCCTATAATCTCTCCTACCAGTTGCTGGTGATCATCTTACCGATTATTACTACTCCTTATGTGACACGGGTCTTTAGCTCGAATGACTTAGGAACCTATGGTTATTTCAACTCCATCGTCACCTATTTTATCCTTTTGGCAACCTTGGGAGTAGCTAACTACGGAACCAAGGAGATCTCAGGACACCGCAAAGACATCCAAAAGAATTTCTGGGGGATTTATACCCTCCAGTTGGGAGCGACCTTTGTTTCCATCCTGCTCTATGTCTTGCTGTGCTTGGCGCTTCCTTCTATGCAAAATCCTGTGGCCTATATCTTGGGGCTCAGTTTGGTTTCAAAGGGACTCGACATTTCCTGGCTCTTTCAGGGATTGGAAGATTTTCGTAAGATTACCGTTCGAAATATCACGGTCAAACTGGTTGGAGTCATCTCCATCTTCTTGTTTGTCAAATCTGCTAATGATCTGTATCTCTATGTATTCTTGCTCACTATCTTTGAGCTCTTAGGTCAGCTCAGCATGTGGCTACCCGCTCGTGAATTCATTGGGAAAGCCCATTTTGATATGGCCTATGCACGGGTGCATTTGAAACCGGTCATTCTGCTCTTTTTACCGCAGATTGCTATTTCCCTCTATGTCACCTTGGATCGGACTATGCTGGGGGCTCTCGCCTCTACAAAGGATGTAGGAATTTATGACCAGGCCTTGAAATTGGTTAATATTTTGCTAACCCTTGTGACGTCTTTAGGAAGTGTCATGCTTCCGCGCGTGGCGAGTCTCTTGGCTTCAGGAGACCACAAGGCTGTTAATAAGATGCACCAAATGTCCTTTTTGATCTATAATTTGGTCATCTTCCCAATCATCGCGGGTATGCTGATCGTCAACGATGACTTTGTTCGATTCTTCTTAGGGAAGGACTTCCAAGATGCTCGCTATGCCATCGCTATCATGATCTTCCGTATGTTCTTCATCGGATGGACCAATATCATGGGGATTCAAATTCTCATCCCGCATGATAAGAACAAAGAATTTATGCTGTCAACCACGATTCCTGCTATCGTCAGTGTCGGGTTGAATGTGCTCTTCTTACCTCATTTTGGTTTTATCGGTGCAGCC
Source organism: Streptococcus parasanguinis (assembly GCA_905188195.1). Taxonomy (GTDB): domain Bacteria; phylum Bacillota; class Bacilli; order Lactobacillales; family Streptococcaceae; genus Streptococcus; species Streptococcus parasanguinis_P. The sequence continues at coordinate 103,374 of CAJJKY010000002.1, forward strand.
ATTGTATCCGTCTTAACAGAATCCTTGGTATGGCTGATTCAACTGTACTATACCCGTCATTACCTCAAGGAAGTTCCAATTATCGGGTCTATGACAAAAATTATGTTTGCATCTGCTGTGATGTATGGCCTCTTGCTACTTGTAAAACCATTCCTACATTTCACCCCTACCCTGAATGTACTCGTGTATGCGGTGCTTGGTGGGATCATTTATCTGATCGCTATCCTATCTCTGAGAGTGGTAGATGTGAAAGAATTAAAACAACAATTTTTAAATAAACAGTAGAGAGTAGAAAGGAAGGATATGAATTTTTAAGTAAACAAAATCTTTAGAAAAGAATGCTATAGCAGGGGTGTTCCCTAAGCAGGTATTCTAATCTAGACAGAATGAGCTTTTCTTTAAAAATTCTTTATCAGGTAATTTAATGATAAAAATGAAATTTGACGATCTACTGGTTGGTTTTGTCGTCTCGATTGTGATCTTCTTTAATACAATATCCACTACGATGTTAAATAAGGGCTTTTTGCATGTTGGTGCGAGCTCCCTCTTAGTGGTTGTAGCTCTCTTATTGCTTCGTTTTTTTAATAAAATCTCGATTCCCTATCATTATCTAATCTTGTCTGCCATGTTATTGATGGTAGCTGTTATGGTTTATTTTAAGACAGATAAGTTAAATTTCTTAGTTTATTCTCTCTTAATGGTTTTACTGGTCAATGCGGATAGGAAAGTCATTTTAAAAACTTATGTAGGTGTTGCAGGTACGATTGTCCTTGCAGTATTTCTATTGTCACTGTTAAAGGTAGTTCCAAACTTACAATATAGTCGGGGTGCTGTTATCCGTAATTCATTTGGGTTTATCTATCCAACAGATTTCGCAGCCCATTGTTTCTACCTTTATGTTGCGATCTCCTATTTGCTAAAAGATCGGTATATTGGCTTACGATCTCTGAGTGGCGTTCTTCTAGCTCTCTTTATTATCAAGTTCTGTGACGCTCGTATGAATGCGATCTCGCTTTTGGTCGCTGTCTTGCTCTTTCTCTTCTTTTATTTCACAAAAGAGAAAAAGTTGAAGTTGTACCACTTGTTGCCCTATTCGATCATCCTATTTTCAAGCGGAATGATCTACTTGACCTATCATTTCTCCTGGTCATCTCCACTTTATGTTCAAATTAATCAATTCATTACAGGTCGGTTAGCCTTGGGTAAAAATGCTTTTAATTTATATCCTTTGAATTGGTTTGGAACAAGAGAGGTTCAGTTTATTGGATCCGGAGGAAGCACAGAGTCTGTCCTCAATTATAATTATGTCGATTCGTCTTATGTCCAGATGTTATTTACCTATGGTATCGTACCGGTTGCTTTATTAGTCGGCATTTATGTCATTGTTTCAAAATATGAATTCAAGAAGGGGCGTTATTTATTTGTTGCGATCTTGTCCCTCATTGCAATTAACTGTATGATTGAAGCATTTTGGTTTGTACCGACTTATAACATCTTTATGTTCACACTCTTTGCGACAGAAGTTGTCAAGAAAAAGCCGGCCAATTCCCTCTCTTATAGTGAGGAAATTGGGGGGATTTGAAGATCTAATCTATAGCTATGAGTCTAAGATACGACTGAGAACTTAGATATATTTTAAAATAGAAAGTTAATGGAGTCTACTATGTACGATTATCTGATTGTTGGTGCTGGTTTGTCTGGAGCCATTTTCGCACATGAAGCTACTAAACGTGGTAAAAAAGTAAAAGTGATTGACAAGCGAGATCACATCGGTGGAAATATCTACTGCGAGGAGGTTGAAGGCATCAACGTCCATAAGTACGGTGCCCACATTTTCCATACGTCCAACAAAAAAGTGTGGGACTATGTCAACCAGTTCGCTGAGTTTAACAACTATATCAACTCACCAGTAGCTAACTACAAGGGCAGTCTTTACAATCTTCCCTTCAACATGAATACTTTTTATGCTATGTGGGGAACCAAGACTCCTCAAGAAGTCAAGGACAAGATTGCCGAACAGACAGCTGACATGAAAGATGTTGAACCGAAGAACTTGGAAGAACAAGCTATCAAGTTGATTGGTCCAGATATCTATGAAAAGTTGATTAAGGGCTACACTGAAAAACAATGGGGACGTTCTGCCACAGACCTTCCACCCTTTATCATCAAACGTCTACCAGTTCGTTTGACCTTTGATAACAACTACTTTAATGACCGTTACCAAGGAATTCCAATCGGTGGTTACAACGTCATCATTGAAAATATGTTGGGCGATGTAGAAGTAGAACTTGGAGTTGACTTCTTTGCCAATCGTGAAGAACTTGAAGCTTCAGCGGATAAAGTTGTCTTTACAGGAATGATTGACCAGTACTTTGACTACAAACACGGTGAGTTGGAGTACCGTAGTCTTCGTTTTGAACACGAAGTCTTGGATGAGGAAAACCATCAAGGGAATGCGGTCGTCAACTATACAGAGCGTGAGATTCCTTATACTCGTATCATTGAGCATAAGCACTTTGAGTATGGTACACAACCCAAGACAGTTATCACCCGTGAGTACCCAGCTGACTGGAAACGTGGGGATGAACCCTACTACCCAATCAATGATGAAAAGAACAACGCCATGTTTGCCAAGTACCAAGAAGAAGCAGCTAAAAATGATAAGGTCATCTTCTGTGGACGTTTGGCAGACTATAAATACTACGACATGCACGTGGTCATTGAGCGTGCTCTAGAAGTCGTAGCAAATGAGTTTGATTAAGAGAAACGATAATCTATGAAATACTACTTAAAAGAAGAATTCCTGCATGATGTCAACGCAAAGAACGCAGGAAATAAAGCACGCAATGACGTAGAAAGTATTGTGAAAGAAGAAGGCTATCATCCTTTGGTCCTTTCTGTCGACAATTGGTATCAGATGAGTACCCTTGCGGCTCAACGCCATAAGGCAAAGGCTTTTAGTCAAGCCTTGGATCAACTAAAGCAAGGAGATGAGTTGCTGATCCAGTTTCCAATGCTTCACCATAGTTTTTTCTCAACCCATTTGGTTAAAAAAGCACAAAAAAGAGGGATTAAAGTCTATCTCTTGATTCATGACCTAGAAGTGCTTCGCCATGCCAACATGACTTCACTACCTTTAAAACACAGAATTCGGATGTACCTTCAAGAAGCAAGTTTTCTCAAAGCAGCTGATGGGATCATCGCCCACAATCCAGTTATGAAATCTGTCTTGGTGGGTAAAGGAATTGCGGAAGATAAGATTGTCAGCCTTGGCATTTTCGACTATTTGATTCCAAATTTCCAAGAAAAGAGTGGCCAAACAAAAGACCAGCCGATGATTGTGGCAGGTAATTTGGCCCAGGAAAAAGCGGGTTATCTCTATGCTCTTCCTGCACAACCTGCCTATAATCTCTATGGTGTTGGTTTTGATGAGAGTAGAGCTCTAGAGAATGAAACTTACTTTGGCTCCTTCCTACCGGATGAGCTTCCTGCAGCCCTTGAGGGTGGTTTTGGACTGGTCTGGGATGGGGATAGTGCGGAAACCTGTAGTGGTGTTTTTGGCGAGTACCTTCGCTACAACAACTCTCACAAGGCGTCGCTTTATCTAGCATCGGGCTTCCCGCTGGTGGTGTGGAAACAGTCAGCCTTGTCTCACTTTGTGCTTGAGAAGGACTGTGGGATTGCAGTGGAGTCTCTTCATGATTTGAAGGAGACAATCGACAATCTTTCAAATGCCGATTACCAAGATTTGGTGGACAATGCCAAGCGTGTTGGCCAGGAAATCCGAGATGGTCACTACTTAAAGACAGCCTTAAAGCATTTATCATAAGATTAAAAGAAGTCAGACAGACTTCTTTTTTTAGTTTTTCAAAAAAATATCACTAATTTTAAAAATTTGCCTTATAAAACTTTTCATCGCTGAAACCGTGTGGTAAAATGATTAACGTATAAAATTTGTATAAAGGGAAGTTTATATGAAAAAGAAAGATCTTATTTTTTATGCCGGAGCGGCAGTCTTGATGGCTGTATCTGCTCAGGGAGTCAGTGCAGATGAGCTGGTTTCAAACGAGGCCACTACTACTGAAGGCAACCAAGTCCAAGCTGAAAAAGTGCCAGAAGTAGCCGTTGCTGAAAAGTCGGTAGCACCTGTCGTAAGCAACTATGCAGCACCAGCAAATGTGACCGAACAGCCTGTAGCACCTGTGAACAAGGCCGCGGCTTCAGAAAGTGGGGCTCCATCTGTAGAGAAAGCTACAGAAGCATCGACTACTGAGAAAGAAGAAACTCCTCTTCCGTCTAATACAGGAAGCACGACCTTCTTTAACACAGGCGCTCACGCTCCTGCTGGTCGCTCAACAGATGTAGCGGTTCAGCCAAAATCATTCGTTGATGTGAGTAGCCACAACGGAGACATTAGTATTGGCGACTACCGTACCCTAGCTAATAAAGGCGTAGGCGGTGTCGTTGTCAAATTGACAGAAGACACTTGGTACAAGAACCCGAATGCGGAGAACCAAATTCGTAATGCACAGGCTGCAGGTCTACAAGTATCGACCTACCACTTCTCACGCTATACTTCCGAGGAAGCGGCGCGTGCAGAAGCGCGATTCTACATTGCAGAGGCGCAACGCTTGAGTCTTCCAAAGAACACCCTCATGGTCAATGACTTTGAGGATGCCAAGATGCAGCCAAATATTAACCGCAACACCCAAGCCTGGGCGGACGAAATGCGTAAAAATGGCTACACCAACTTAATGTTCTACACCAGTGCTAGCTGGTTGGATGAAAACAACCTTCGCAAGAAAGGTCCTGTCAACACCGCTCAATTTGGTCTTCAGAATTTCTGGGTTGCCCAATACCCTTCTCCAAAACTGTCTGTAAACGATGCGAAAAGCTTGCGTTACAATGGGAAAGCCGGCGCCTGGCAGTTCACTTCTCAAGCGGAATTGCTTCCAGGAAAACACCTCTTTGACCACAGTGTGGACTATACCGGTCGCTTCACAGCGAACGCAAAACCTGCAGCGGATCCAACAGAAGGCAGCTTAAGTGGGAAGATTGACATTGTCAATAACGATACCATGGCGGGACGCTTTGACGTTGTCATCTCAAATGTCAAAGCACCAAATGGAGTTCGAACCGTTTCTGTACCAATCTGGTCAGAAACAGGCGGTCAAGATGACCTTGTTTGGTATACAGCCAATCGTCAAGCAAATGGGACATATACCGTCAATGTAAAAGCAGAGAACCATAAAAACTCAACCGGTCTTTACAATGTCCATCTTTATTATGTTCAGAACAATGGACAAATGACGGGTGTGGGCGGAACAACGACGACAGTAGCCGTTGGAAAGAAAAATCAGACACCAGTATCAGCTGATTTGACTATTGCAAAATCAGAAAAAGACGGTACCTTCACCATTACAGCTAAGAACCTTCAAGGCTTCGATGGCTACAAGGAAGTGAAGATTCCATTCTGGTCTCATGCGAATGGCATGAAAGACATCATCTGGTATACTCCGACTCGCCAGGCAGACGGTTCATATACTGTAACGGCTAAGGCTAGTGACCACGAAAATGCTGATGGCAAATACGAAGCGCAGGTCTTCTATGTAGACGCCCAAGGTCAAAACAAATTTGTGAAAAAGGCCTTTATCGATTATACGGCGACAAAACCGGCCAATGCTGTCGCAGCTGATCTGACCATTACAAAATCAGAAAAAGATGGCACTTTCACCATTACGGCTAAGAATCTTCAAGGTTTCGATGGTTATAAAGAAGTGAAGATTCCATTCTGGTCTCATGCCAATGGGATGAAGGATATCATCTGGTATACTCCAACTCGTCAAGCAGATGGTTCTTATACTGTAACGGCCAAAGCTAGTGACCACGAAAACGCTGATGGCAAATACGAAGCGCAGGTCTTCTATGTGGATGCCAAAGGCCAAAACAAGTTTGTCAAGAAAGCCTTTATTGATTACACAGCTTCTAAACCATCTGCTGATCTGACCATTACAAAATCAGAAAAAGATGGTACCTTCACCATCACGGCTAAGAATCTTCAAGGCTTCGATGGCTACAAGGAAGTGAAGATTCCATTCTGGTCTCATGCCAATGGGATGAAGGATATCATCTGGTATACTCCAACTCGTCAAGCAGATGGTTCTTATACTGTAACGGCCAAAGCTAGTGACCACGAAAACGCTGATGGCAAATACGAAGCGCAGGTCTTCTATGTGGACGCTCAAGGCCAAAACAAGTTTGTCAAGAAAGCCTTTATTGATTACAAAAATCAATCACGTCCAACCGGCACTCTCTTGATCCAAAACAACAATAAGGATACAGGAACATTTGATGTTATCATCAAGGATGTCTACAGCCCTAAAGGGGTGCGGACTGTGCAAGTTCCTACTTGGTCTGATAAGGATGGCCAAGACGATATTCGCTGGTATGAAGCGACTCGCCAAGCGAACGGAGACTACAAGGTATCGGTCAAAGCGAGCGATCACAAGAACTCTACAGGTAAGTACCATGTTCATCTTTACTACATCCAAAACGATGGTTCTCGGATCGGTATTGGTACCACGACTACAGACGTAGAAGTTAGAAATGCCATGACCAAGACGCAAGCTGCTATCAAGAATGTCAATGCAACGAACGGGACTTATACAGTAGCTGTAGATCAGGCACCTCAGGGACGTCAGATTAAGAATATTCGTGTCGCAGCTTGGTCTAAAGCGCACCAAGAAAATCTATACTGGTATTCCGCAACACCGACAGGTATGCATACAGAGATCACTGTCTCTGCCAATAATCACGGTAATGAAGCGGGCAACTATACTACTCACGTCTATGTAGACTACAAAGATGGGGGAGTTGAAGGTTTTAACCTCGGTCAGACAGCCTTGTCTCCACGAAATCAAAAGGTGAATCCACAAACAACCTATTATTCTCAACGGGATCCTCGTTGGGCTGGGAAATATTACGGTGTGAGCAATGTCGATCAGTCAGGTTGTGTGCCAACCTCCCTTGCTATGACCTTTACAGATATCCTAGGTAGAACTATTTTGCCAACAACAGTAGCTGATTATCTCTACAACAATACTGATTCATTCAACAAAGGTGAAGCAGGAACAGATTCTGATGGGATTGTAGCTGCCACTCGTAACTGGGGCTTGAAGAGCCAATTGATTAATGGAGCTGGAGGCATTGCAGAAGCCCTCATGGCTGGCAAGCATGTACTTGCTGCAGTAGGTAATAGCCAATTTACTAGTGATCCTTATACTCATGAATTGGTCTTGCATGGTTATGACAATGGAAGAACCTATGTTCGCGATCCATATAATAGCGGCAACAACGGCTGGTACTCCATCAATTATCTTCACTCTATTAAGAGTAAGGACCCGATGGATAACAAGCTTGGAGCACCTTTCTTCTCAATTTTTGCATAAGCTAATCAGAAGGCCAATCTGGCCTTCTGTTTTCTTTAAAAATAGGATTCTTCTCATGATATTGTTTCTTGATCCGGCGGTTTGTGCTATAATACTACTATGTGGGTACAACCGTATAAAAAATTGTAAGGAAGATACATGAAAAAGAAAGATCTTATTTTTTATGCTGGGACAGCCGTTTTGTTGGCTTTTTCGACACAACAAGTCAAAGCCGATGAGCAACATGCGTCTGATCAAACACCAGAAAATACATCAGCTATCGTTGCAACAACAACTTCATCAGAAGCACAGAATACCGTGAGCGAAGAAGTGGGAGTTGAGAAAGGTATTCAGACAGAAAATACCGTTGCAACAGAGGCAGCACCTGTCACACCGACTCTTAGCAATAACCAGTCTTCTGACAAGGGCACTAGCGACAAGGTTGTATCAGAGCAACCAGCACCAGCTGTGGTAGCTAGTCGTGCACCATATGGCGCACGCGCACGAGTGGTAGCAGCAAGAAATGAGAGTGTCCCTCAACAGGAATCTCCAGTTTCTGCAGATTTGACTATTGAAAAATCAGAGTCAGACGGCATCTTCACCATTACGGCTAAGAATCTTCAAGGCTTGGATGGTTATGAAGAAGTGAAGATTCCATTCTGGTCTCATGCCAATGGGATGAAAGACATCATCTGGTACACTCCAAGTCGTCAAGCAGATGGTTCTTATATTGTAACAGCCAAAGCCAGTGACCACGAAAACGCTGATGGCAAGTACGAAGCGCAAGTCTTTTATGTGGATGCCAAAGGCCAAAACAAGTTTGTTAAGAAAGCCTTTATTGACTACACAGCTCCTAAACCATCTGCTGATCTAACCATTACGAAATCAGAGTCAGACGGTACTTTCACCATTACAGCTAAGAACCTTCAAGGCTTCGACAGCTACAAGGAAGTGAAGATTCCATTTTGGTCTCATGCCAATGGGATGAAAGACATCGTCTGGTACACTCCAACTCGCCAGGCAGATGGTTCTTATACCGTAACAGCTAAAGCCAGTGATCACGAAAACGCTGATGGCAAATACGAAGCGCAAGTTTTCTATGTGGATGCTAACGGACAAAACAAGTTTGTCAAGAAAGCCTTTATCGATTACACAGCTCCTAAACCATCTGCTGATCTGACCATTACAAAATCAGAGTCAGACGGGACTTTCACTATTACAGCTAAGAACCTTCAAGGTTTCGATGGTTATACAGAAGTGAAGATTCCATTCTGGTCTCATGCCAATGGGATGAAAGATATCATCTGGTATACTCCGACACGTCAAGCAGACGGTTCATATACTGTAACAGCCAAAGCTAGTGACCACGAAAACGCTGATGGCCAGTATGAAGCGCAAGTCTTTTATGTAGATGCCAAAGGCCAAAACAAGTTTGTCAAGAAAGCCTTTATTGATTACAAAAATCAATCACGTCCAACTGCTAGTCTCTTAATCCAAAACAACAACAAGGATGCGGGTACCTTTGACGTCATCATCAAGGATGTTTATAGTCCTAAAGGGGTGCGGACTGTGCAAGTCCCAACTTGGTCTGATAAGGACGGCCAAGACGATATTCGCTGGTATGAAGCGACTCGCCAATCAAATGGAGACTACAAGGTATCGGTCAAAGCGAGCGATCATAAGAACTCTACTGGTAAGTACCATATTCACCTTTACTATATTCAAAATGATGGTTCTCGTGTGGGTGTTGGTTCAACGACTACAGAAGTTGAATTCCGAAATGCTCAGACGAAGACACAAACAGGGATCAAGAATGTCAATTCTGGTGCTGGAACCTATACAGTAACGGTGGATCAAGCGCCTCAAGGTCGTCGGATTAAGAACATCCGTGTCGCAGCCTGGTCTCAAGCACACCAAGAAAATCTTTTCTGGTATTCAACAGCACCTTCTGGAATGCATACAGAAGTGCAGGTCTCTGTAGCAAATCACCAGTACCAATCAGGTAACTATACCACTCACGTCTATGTGGATTATGTCGATGGTGGCGTTGAAGGCTTTAACCTTGGTCAAACAGCCCTTCATCCCCGTGCGACAGTAGATCAAACAGCTTTTAGTCCTCGTGTAACGAATGGACAACGGGACCGTGTCTTACGGGCAGCAGCTAGTCTAGTCGGTGTTCGTGGCGGAACTGCAGCTCACCATCAATTGGTCAATGATTATAACAGTGTCAAACCACTTCCGGTTGGTTATGCAGTGAAGACGACCGATGACTGGTGTGATATCTTTGTCACAACAGTCTTCCAGCGGGAAGGTTTGAGTGGTTTGATTGGCCGTGAATGTGGAGTCGAACGTCACATCCAGATCTTCAAACGCTTGGGCATTTGGAATGAAAATGGTGCTTCTACACCAAAAGCAGGGGATATCATCACCTTTAACTGGGATCAAGATAGTCAGCCAAATAATGGTTTTGCGGATCACATTGGAATTGTCGAAAGTGTCTCAAATGGGATCATCCACACCATTGAAGGGAACTCTGGAAACCAAGTCCGTCGCAATACCTATCGGATCGGACATGGCAATATTCGTGGATTTGCAACCCCTCGCTATCAATAATAAAAAAAGAAGCCTGTGGCTTCTTTTTTTAGTCTCTCAACCCTTCTTCAAAACTCTTAGAAGGGGCCTCAACTTGGATGGTTTCAAGGGTTAATGGATTGGTAAAGGTCAAGCGGTGAGCATGGAGCATGAGTCGCTCTCCGCGTGCAGGGTTATAGAGAGGGTCCCCGACAATCGGGTGCCCATGATGGGAGAGATGCACCCGGATCTGATGGGTACGCCCCGTCTTGAGCTGGCATTTGACCAGGCTGTTTCGCCCGATTTTTTTCAGTTGCGTCACCTGAGTTTCTGCGTACTGTCCTTTACGTGGATCGACCAGGCGCTTGCGCCGATCGTGGCGATCGCGTCCGATTTTATCCTTGTAGACGATGGTTTTTTGTGCTAAGCTACCTTGGATCAAGGCCCAGTACTCGCGTTGGATGTTTTTATCTTCTAAAATGCGGTTGAGAATGGGCAGGATAAAAGGATTTTTGGCAAATAAAATCGCTCCGCTAGTTTCCTTATCTAACCGGTGCACAACGTAGCAGGTGGATCCAACATAGCTGGAAACATGGTTGAGAAGAGCAATTTCTGTCGGCTCATTGGCATGGGTTTTCATACCTTCGGGCTTATTGACGATGATGACATGCTCATCCTGATAGAGTTCTTCGACCAGACTCGGGTCTCCGGCTGGGAGCTCTTTTTCAGGGTAATCGTCCGCGTCAAAGATCAGCTGGATCTGGTCTCCTTTTTGAACGGGGCTCTGCCAGTTGATGGTCTCGCCATTGACCAAGACGTGCTTCTTGGTTCGTAAAAAATGCCGGATCTTACGGGGAATGAGGAAGTAGTCCTCAAGCAGCTCTTTCACAGTCATCTGGGGAAAGGATTGTGGAATGGTAAATTGATAGTTCATGACCCTATTGTAGCAAAATCTAAGCTTAAAGAAAACTAAATGGGAGAAGGGGATGAGCTATCTTTTCTTGCTAGGACAAGGATAAGGTGTTACAATAACAGGTATGAATAGAATAAAAGAATTATTTGAAAACCTGATCACTTTTTTTAGAAAGGATCATCCACCCAAAGCGGTGGCAGAAGAAGTGCCAGACACGGAACTACCGGAAGAGACAGTAGAGCCGACCTATAGTCGCTCAGGCAAGCACAGAAGCAAGCCTCTCTCTCAACACCCCTTCCGTCGTTTTTGGCGCAGATTCCATTTGACCAAGATTCTCCTGATCATTGGGCTAGGCTTTAGCCTCTTGACAGGGGGCTATCTTTTCTACCTTGCTAAGACGACCAACGTCAAGGATTTGCAGAATGCACTGAAGGCGACGACCATTATCTATGATAAGAATGGGGACCAGGCGGGAAGTTTGACCGGGCAAAAAGGAACCTATGTCGAACTCGATGCCATTAGTGAGAATCTGCAAAATGCCGTGGTCGCAACAGAGGACCGGAGCTTTTACAAGAATAGCGGGATCAACTATGGTCGCTTCTTCTTAGCGATTTTGACCCTGGGTCGCTCAGGTGGTGGGTCGACCATCACCCAGCAGCTAGCCAAGAATGCTTACCTGTCTCAGGACCAGACGGTGGAGCGTAAGGCTAAAGAATTCTTCCTGGCGCTTGAAATCAATAAGAAATACAGTAAAAAAGAAATCCTCACCATGTACCTCAACAATGCCTATTTTGGAAATGGGGTTTGGGGAATTGAGGATGCTTCCAAGAAGTATTTTGGGGTTTCAGCCAGTCAATTAAGCCTGGATCAGTCTGCGGTACTCGCCGGTATGCTCAAGGGACCTGAGATCTATAACCCGCTCTATTCAGTAGAGAATGCGACCAATCGCCGCAATACTGTCCTCCAAAATATGGTGGCGGCTGGCTATATTGACCAGAAAACAGCTGATCAGTCTGCTGCTGTCGATATCCATGGCCAGCTGGTCGATGCCTATGAAGGCAAGTCGGAGGACTACCGCTACCCATCCTATTTTGATGCTGTCATCAATGAAGCGGTCAATGAATATGGCCTGACCGAAGAAGACATTGTCAAAAATGGCTACCGGATCTATACCGAGCTGGATCAAAATTACCAAGCAAGCATGCAGGTGATCTATGACAATACGGCCCTCTTCCCAGTAGCGGAAGACGGCACGCGCGCGGAATCTGGTAGTGTGGCGCTTGATCCTAAGACCGGAGGGGTTCGGGCTCTCGTAGGGCGTGTCGGAAGCGATCAAAATCCAGGTTTCCGTACCTACAACTACGCTACCCAGGCTGCTCGTAGTCCAGGATCAACCATCAAACCTTTAGTCGTCTATAGCCCAGCTGTTGCTGAAGGTTGGTCGACCAATAAGGAGTTGGACAATAGTACCACCCAATATGGAAGCTATGAGGTCAATAACTATGCGGGAATCCAGTCTAGCCCAACGGTACCGATGTACCAGGCCTTGGCAGAGTCCCTTAACCTTCCAGCCGTAGCGACCGCTAATGATTTGGGTCTCGATACGGTCTTTGAATACGGGAAAAAATTCGGGCTCAACATGGACAAGGTGGACAAGTCGCTTGCCGTTGCCTTGGGAGCTGGTGTGACAACCAATCCGATGCAGATGGCACAAGCTTATGGAACCTTTGCCAATGGAGGGGTCATGAATGATGCCCACCTCATTACCAAGATCGAAAATGCTAGTGGCCAAGTGGTCAAGAGCCACAGCCAGAAATCAACCCGAGTGCTTAGTGGTTCAACGACAGATAAGATGACCAATATGATGCTTGGTACCTTTAGTAATGGTACAGGGGTGAACGCTGCGCCTTATGGCTATACCATGGCAGGGAAAACCGGTACGACAGAGACCAGCTTTAACAAGGACCTCTCTGGAGACCAATGGGTGATCGGCTACACGCCAGATGTGGTCATCAGTCAGTGGCTTGGTTTCCCAACGACCGATGAAAATCACTACCTGACGGACAGTAGTGCTGGAACGGCGTCAGAGATCTTCCGCAATGTTGCCAACAGTGTTCTGCCTTATACAGACGGTACTCAGTTTGACTCGGTGAAGAACTCTTATGCTGAAAACGGCATTGCGCCAGTCGGAGAAGAAACGACAGAAACAGACAGCAAAGAAGACAAAGGTTTCTTTGAGGATGTCAAAGAAAAAGCGTCGAATATGGTCGATAATGCGAAGAAAGCAATCGACGAGGCCGATATCCCAGGAAAAGCGAAAAACGCTTGGGATACTTTCAAAGGCTGGCTTGGCTTCTAATAAAAAAGAGAGTGGGACAGAAATCGGTAATTCGTTAGAATTCGATTTCGTCGTCCCACCTCCGCACAGTTGAGTAGGGCTGTAAAAGCTGATGAAATCAGCGTAGTAGAGCCCACTCAACCACTGCGTCTTGCTCGATAATCCAAAAATAATTGAGAGGCTAGGACTTTTGTCCCAGCCTCTATTTGTTTAAAGTTCACTATCTGACAAGCTAAAAGTATCGCCGTGTTGGAGATCTCCGTACTGGTAGCCTCGTTTGAACCAGCGCATGCGCTGTTCCGAAGTTCCATGGGTAAAGCTATCTGGTACCGAGTAGCCGTAGGCTTGCTCTTGGAGAGTGTCATCCCCGACTGCATGGGCTGCATTCATGGCTTCTTCGATATCGCCGATATCTAGAAGGTTTCGGTCTTGAATGGAGCGGGCCCAGACACCGGCTAGGTAATCGGCTTGTAGCTCAATGCGGACACTGATGGCATTTCGTTCCTTTTCAGAAAGACCTTGTTGCATCCGATGGTATTTGCCAAGGATTCCCAGCTCGTTTTGTACGTGGTGGCCGACTTCGTGGGCGATGACATAGGCCATGGCGAAGTCCCCGCTAGCCTTGTATTTGGTTGTCAATTCCTTGTAGAAGCTCATATCCAAATAAATCTTTTTGTCGGTCGGACAGTAGAAGGGACCAGCCGATGCTTGCCCAACCCCACAGCCTGTCTGTGTCCGTCCGGTATAGAAGACTAGTTTGGGCTCATGGTAAGTGCGTCCTTCAGCTTGAAAGACCTTGTGCCAATGATCTTCTGTTGTCCCAAGGACTTTGCTGACGAACTCAGCATCTGCATCGTCGACATGGGTCTTGTTGGTGCGCGTGACTTGGGTGGACTGGTAAGGTTGTGAAGTCCCATTTCCAAAGAGGCCCCCAAGGCTAGCTCCCCCTCCTAGAAGGACCATGAGAAGGATGATGATGATCTTACTCTTGAAGCTACCAGGCGATAGCAAAATTTGTAAAATGCCCCCGCCAAGGTTACTGTTACCTGAAGACTGGGAGTAGCTTTGCCCTCGACGGTCTTCGATATTTCTACTTTCTTTTAAGTTATCACTTTTCATATTCGTCTCCTTTTGTTTTATTTTACCAAAAATGGGGAAAAAACCAGAGTGATAACGCTTTAGATTTGCTTTTTTATTGACAGTAGATTTTCTGTCCTTGTCAAAACGTGGAAAACTTGCTATAATGGGGTGAACGGAGGCGTTATGGCATTAAAAAAAGCAAGTCTAGCGTGTACGGTTTGTGGGTCACGCAATTACTCCATTAAGTTGAGTGGGACGCCAAAACCAACACGTCTAGAAGTCAATAAATTCTGCAAACATTGCAGCAAGTATACCATCCATAAAGAAACACGATAGGAGAGAGTTGTGAAATTCATTAAAGATATTTTCGTCTTACTAAAAGATACAACTTGGCCAAATCGCAAGGAAAGATGGAAAAACTTTATCTCAGTGATTGAGTACACCGCTTTCTTTGTTGCATTGATTTATTTGTTTGACAAAGTCATTGCACGTGGCCTATTGCACATGATCAATTTCTTTTAAGAAAAGAAGCCAGGCGGGATCCCAAGGGTCCTGCTTTTTATGGCCTTTTCTTAAAAATAAATCAGCAAACCTCTTTGCATTCCGGCAAAATGTGGTATAATGAAGCTAGGAAAAGGAAAGCCAAGAGGCTTTTTTTAGTATGTTCACAAAAGCTCGAGCAGGCTAAACAGAAAGAAAGGATGCCCAAATGGACAGTTTTGATAAAGGCTGGTTTGTACTACAAACCTACTCAGGATATGAAAACAAGGTAAAAGAGAATCTTTTGCAACGTGCGCAAACTTACAATATGTTAGAAAACATCTTGCGCGTAGAGATTCCAACTCAAACCGTACAAGTTGAGAAAAACGGTAAAACAAAAGAAATCGAAGAAAACCGCTTCCCAGGTTATGTCTTGGTAGAAATGGTCATGACAGATGAAGCTTGGTTTGTTGTTCGGAATACACCGAACGTTACTGGTTTCGTCGGATCCCACGGGAACCGTTCAAAACCAACTCCATTGTTGGAAGAAGAAATCCGCAGCATCTTGCTCTCTATGGGTCAAACCGTTCAAGAGTTTGATTTGGATGTCAAGGTGGGCGACACAGTTCGCATCATCGACGGGGCCTTCACAGACTATACTGGTAAGATCACTGAAATTGATAACAACAAGGTGAAAATGGTCATTTCTATGTTCGGTAACGATACAGTTGCAGAAGTGAATTTGAACCAAATTGCTGAATTGTAAGAAAGAGAGAGTGGGACAGCTTCAACAGTCTGGGAGACTGTTAAAGGTTGCAGATAAAGGAAACATAGTTTCCGTCAACATAGGGTATTTTTGAAGCTTAAAAAGCGAACAAAGACTTAGGATACTTGCTTCGCAAGTTCTATCCACCACCTCAAAGCAGTGCTTTGAGCACTCAACCACTGCGTCTTGCTCGACAATCCAAAAACAATTAAGAGGCTAGGACTTTTGTCCCAGCCTCTTTTTATGGATCGTTATTGATTTTTATCCAGACCGGTGATGCCTTTTAAGCGCTTGGTTTCTGCAGCAGACATAACATTAACGATCTGGTCTCCTTGTGTAGAGAAGTTAGATTCGTCCCCGTTACTATCTTTATAGACATAGCTGGTCCAACGTTCAGAACGCATAATGGCATAGGGTTTTCCGAGACGCTCGAGAGCTGTTTTTGGTGTATCTGATTTGGAAATGGCGCCAGTAGACTGGTGGTTGGCATCTCCTCCTCTTAAACGGAAGGTGATATCTGTTAACACATTATTACGGAAGAAAGCCATGATATCGCCATTGTCTGTTGCCCAAACATTGACCCCATCGCCAGGATTCGCACTGTCTGTACTACTTACGGGTTGACCAAAGGCTGCAACTACGTCATCGTAACTGCTTCTTTCTTTTGGCCCACCAACCTCTTGTCCATCTTCGGTTCTTAATACAAAACCAGTGGTAGGGTGGAGGTTCTTAAGTTTTTCGATCTCAGGAATGGATGCAGCCCCCGGCACATATTGGAGAGAAGAACCATCATCTGGATCCATGCTGTAGCGATCTGAAAAATCATTTGAGCTAGTGCTGTCTGAAGAAGTGCTCGACGGTTTACTAGATGATTTTTTGGTTGAAGATTGTTTGATCGGTTTTCTAGAACTAGAAGCTGTTTTTGCTTGTTGCGCAGAATTGGCAGGTGAGCAAGCTGCTAGTGTTACTAGTGAAAGAAGGCCGATCGTAAAGAAACGAATGTTTTTCATAATGACCCTTTCTAATGTGCTTCGCCGATCAGGCAAGATTTTATTATATCAATAATCAAGGAATGGAGCAAATGGAAACAAAAAATCCCCTATTGCTAGGGGAATTTTTAAAAGATAAAAGATGATAAAAAATTTTATTATCAAGGCGGTAGACGGATTTGAACCGACGATCAAGCTTTTGCAGAGCCGTGCCTTACCACTTGGCTATACCGCCGTAACATATAATATTGTAACCTAAAAAACAAGATAGGTCAAGAAAAACTTTTTCCTTCAAACAACTTTAGAAAACCATTTCATCATAGGGATTGAAAAAATCTCTCAAATAGCTTGCGATTTCTAGGGATTTCTGCTATACTTATAGAGTTGTCTAAGACAGCAAATACTCATCTCGGATCCATTGTGACACCGTTGCCCTTGTGGTCGTGTTGCAAGTTGACGTCTGAGAGAGGAGAAAAAAACAAAAAAGGAGAAACTACTCATGGCAGTAATTTCAATGAAACAACTTCTTGAGGCTGGTGTACACTTCGGTCACCAAACTCGTCGCTGGAACCCTAAGATGGCTAAGTACATCTTCACAGAACGTAACGGAATCCACGTGATCGACTTGCAACAAACTGTAAAATATGCAGACCAAGCATACGACTTCATGCGTGATGCAGCTGCAAACGATGCAGTGATCTTGTTCGTAGGTACTAAGAAACAAGCTGCTGATGCTGTTGCAGAAGAAGCTGTTCGTTCAGGTCAATACTTCATCAACCACCGTTGGTTGGGTGGAACTCTTACTAACTGGGGAACAATCCAAAAACGTATCGCTCGTTTGAAAGAAATCAAACGCATGGAAGAAGATGGAACTTTTGAAGTTCTTCCTAAGAAAGAAGTTGCATTGTTGAACAAACAACGCGCTCGTCTTGAAAAATTCTTGGGCGGTATCGAAGACATGCCTCGTATCCCAGACGTAATGTACGTTGTGGATCCACATAAAGAACAAATCGCTGTTAAAGAAGCTAAGAAATTGGGTATCCCAGTTGTAGCGATGGTCGACACAAACACTGACCCAGATGATATCGATGTTATCATCCCAGCGAACGATGACGCTATCCGCGCTGTTAAATTGATCACTGCGAAAATGGCTGACGCTGTTATCGAAGGACGTCAAGGTGAAGACAGTGTTGCTACAGTAGAAGCTGAATTGGCAGCTACTGAAGGTCAAGCTGATTCAATCGAAGAAATCGTTGAAGTTGTAGAAGGCGACAACGCTTAATTTCATTCAATAAGTAACGAACCTAAGAGGGCAGGGCTCAGCCCGACCCTCTTATTTTATTAAAAAATATAGGAGAACAAAAATGGCAGAAATTACAGCTAAGCTTGTAAAAGAATTGCGTGAAAAATCTGGTGCCGGTGTCATGGACGCTAAAAAGGCATTGGTTGAAGTTGAAGGTGATATCGAAAAAGCGATCGAATTGCTTCGCGAAAAAGGTATGGCTAAAGCAGCTAAGAAAGCTGACCGTGTTGCCGCTGAAGGTTTGACTGGTGTTTATGTCAATGGTAACGTTGCAGCAGTAGTTGAAGTAAATGCTGAAACTGACTTCGTTGCGAAAAACGCTCAATTCGTTGAATTGGTAAACGCAACAGCGAAAGTGATCGCTGAAGGTAAACCAGCTAACAACGAAGAAGCTCTTGCTTTGACAATGCCTTCAGGTGAAACTCTTGAAGCTGCATATGTATCTGCAACAGCTACAATCGGTGAAAAAATTTCATTCCGTCGTTTTGCTTTGCTTGAAAAAACAGATGCACAACACTTCGGTGCTTACCAACATAATGGTGGACGTATCGGTGTTATCTCTGTAATCGAAGGTGGAGACGAAGCACTTGCTAAACAAATCTCAATGCACATCGCTGCAATGAAACCAACTGTTCTTTCATACAAAGAATTGGATGAACAATTCGTGAAAGATGAATTGGCACAATTGAACCACGTCATCGACCAAGATAACGAAAGCCGTGCAATGGTTGGTAAACCAGCTCTTCCACACTTGAAATTCGGTTCAAAAGCACAATTGACTGACGAAGTGGTTGCTCAAGCTGAAGAAGATATCAAAGCTGAATTGGCAGCTGAAGGTAAACCAGAAAAAATCTGGGATAAAATCATCCCAGGTAAAATGGATCGCTTCTTCTTGGACAATACAAAAGTTGACCAAGCCTACACTCTTCTTGCACAAGTCTACATCATGGATGACAGCAAGACAGTTGAAGCTTACCTTGAATCAGTAAATGCTTCAGTTATCGAATTCGTTCGTTTTGAAGTTGGTGAAGGTATTGAAAAAGCTTCAAATGACTTTGAAGCAGAAGTTGCAGCTACAATGGCAGCAGCTCTTAACAACTAAGAATAAAAAAATAAGAGGTTTCGAAGGAAACCTCTTTTTTGTAAGATAAATTCATCTAAATAACTTTCCTTAGGTGAGTACGGACGTCAGCGAACTTCAAAGAAGTTCCATGACTTAGTTTTGGACCTAAGGTTCCAAAACTCCCGAGTGCTAGAAACATGATTGTTTCTAGCACTTTTCTCACAGCGGAAAGTTTTAGTAGATGACTGAGTAATTCTAATAAATAAATTTTTTTGTTTTATAGAATTTATTAGATTTGTAAAAAAACAGTTTGTCTATACTCTTAGAGGAACGGGAATCTTTTTTTATATGTAAAAACTGAAGCCGTTGCTTCAGCCTTTTGCTTAATGTGCGAAGGTATCAATTCCTAAGAGCAGGGACAGGGTTCCCATGATGAGGCCGGCTAGTATCACTCCGAGCATGACTGCGAGGCTACTGCGTTTGAAGTCCCAGTCAAGGATAGAAGCTGCAAGGGCACCGGTCCAGGCACCAGTTCCCGGAAGAGGGATTCCCACAAAGAGCAATAAGGCCCAGAAGATTCCCTTGTCTCCTGCGGCTTTTTCTAATTTCTGTCCGCCTCTATGCCCTTTATTGAGACACCAGCTAAAAAAGCCTCCGATGATCGGTTTTTTTGCCCCCCAGGTGAGGATATGGCGGGCGAAGAAGAAGATCAGAGGGACAGGGAGAAGATTTCCGATCACTCCGATCAGGAGCGCTGTCCATAAGGGAATACCATTTGCAATGGCAAAAGGGATGGCCCCGCGCAATTCAACAAGGGGCACCATGGAGATCAGGAAGGTAAAGATATATTTCATTGGTCAAGCCTTTCGATTAGTCTTCTTCATTCTATCGTATCTTCCTTCAATTGACAACTATTCCAGCTTTGGAATGAACTTTTTAAATCTTTTATCTTGACTTTCTGAATGAGGAAGCATATAATAAAGACATAGTTAATTAGAATCATTATAAAAAAGGAGAAACGATATGACAACTATGAAACATGAAGCAGCTACTGATGTAGCAACTTTTGCACCTTCAAATAAAGAAACTCTTCCAGAAACAAAAGCCCTCTTGAACCAAGTCGTAGCAGATCTCTACGTAGCTCACATTGCCCTTCACCAAGTACACTGGTATATGCGTGGACGTGGCTTTATGGTTTGGCATCCAAAAATGGACGAATACATGGACAGCTTGGATGCAACCTTGGATGAAGTGAGCGAACGCTTGATCACTCTTGGTGGCGCTCCTTATTCTAGCATGACTGAATTTTTGGAACACAGCAATATTGAAGAACGTCGTGGAACATTTACGAAAAATGTAGAAGAAAGCTTGACTCGTGTTCTTGAAATCTTCCATTACCTTGACGGCCTTTACCAAAAAGCTTTGGATGTTACTGACGCTGAAGGAGATGATGTAACCAACGATATCTTTGTTGGGGCTAAAGCAGAACTTGAAAAGAACATTTGGATGGTGGCTGCTGAACTTGGTCAAGAACCAGGATTATAAGATCATAAAAAAATAGAAGCCGTTGGCTTCTATTTTTTTGCTTTGTAGGAGATTTCCACTAATTAAAGGAGTTCTTAATCTAACTATAGTTGGAGCGAAATTGGGGCCTATCGCTCCTATTTTTTTGGTATAGTTAATATGTGATTTTCTGTAAGCGTTCGCAGGTATAAGAAAGCGATTACAAATTTAATTGTTAATCCTAAGAGGAGGTTTTTATGGGAAAGTCTTTTTTTGAAAAGCGTCCTGTTTTTAGTATTCGTAAGCTCTCAGTTGGAGCTTGTTCTGTTGTGATTGGGCTTTCTGCCTTGGGTCTTTCAAGGGTCCATGCGGAAGAAAAACCAGCCCTCGAAAGTGAACCGACTTCGATGGAGACACCAAGTGTTGTGACGGAAAATTCAGAAGCGGAAGTTCCTGAAGCTGGTGCAAGAGTTTCAGAAGCTCCAGCTGTCATCACCCCTACCAGAGTTGAGGAAAAGCCAGCGCCTCAAGGCGAAGGCCAGCCTGTTTCTACTTCATCTGAGCGTGCTACAGGAACGGAAGCAACAGCTGCTCCAGATCAAAATCGTGTAGCGGAGGATATTGTGCAAGATCGAGAACGTGATTTTAATAAAGATTGGTATTTTAAATTAAATGCAGCTCCTGGTGCAGAAGGGCGTCAAGTGGATGTCAAGGATTGGAAAAAATTAGATCTTCCTCATGACTGGTCTATTTTCTTTGATTTCGATCACAACTCTCCTGCTCAAAATGAAGGGGGACAATTAAACGGAGGGGATGCTTGGTATCGTAAGACCTTCCGTTTGGACGACAAGGATCTAGATAAGAAGGTCCGCTTGGAATTTGGCGGGGTTTATATGGATTCCAAAGTCTATGTGAACGGACAATTCGTTGGTCATTATCCAAATGGCTACAATGCCTTTTCTTATGATATTACTCCTTATTTGAATGCGGATGGAAGCGAGAATACCATCGCCGTTCATGTGGTCAATCAACAACCAAGTAGCCGTTGGTATTCTGGTAGCGGGATTTACCGGGATGTTAAGCTGAGTGTAACGGACAAGGTTCATTTAGCGCAGTATGGGACTACGATTACGACCCCTCAGTTGGAAAAACAGCAAAATGGGGCAGTGGATACAGTGGTGAAGAGCCGCATTGTCAACCAAGATGATCAAGCTCATAGTATTTATGCGGAATATGAAATTGTCGATCAAAATGGCCAAGTGGTGAGCGAAAAAACGCGCACTGAAGCACAAGCTGTTCTAGCAGGTCAAGCGATCAACCTTTCTCAAACCTTGCATGTTGAAAAACCAACCCTCTGGGATGTGAAAACGGATCATCCAGCTCTCTATACCTTGTATACGCGGGTTTATCGGGATTCGCAGTTGGTCGATGTGCAAAAGGAACGCTTTGGTTATCGCTATCTCAACTGGACACCAGAAGGTGGCTTCTTCCTCAATGGGGTGGCGACGAAATTCCACGGGGTATCCCTTCACCATGACCACGGGGCTCTTGGAGCTGAGGAAAATTACAAGGCTGAATACCGTCGTCTCAAACAGATGAAGGACATGGGGGTCAATGCGATTCGGACGACCCACAACCCAGCCAGTGAACAAACCTTAAAAATTGCTGCTGAGTTGGGCTTGATGGTCCAAGAAGAAGCCTTTGATACCTGGTATGGTGGCAAGAAACAATACGATTATGGTCGTTTCTTTGAAAAAGATGCCACTCACCCAGAAGCTCGGAAAGGGGATACTTGGTCCGATTACGATCTACGAACCATGGTAGAGCGGGGCAAGAACAATCCAGCCATTGTCATGTGGTCAATCGGTAACGAAGTCGGTGAAGCAGATGGTTCAGACAAATCTGTCGCAACTGTTCGTCGGTTAGTCAAGACCATCAAGGACGTGGATGCAACCCGCTATGTCACCATGGGAGCTGATAAATTCCGCTTTGGTGATGGATCAGGAGGCCATGAAAAGGTAGCAGCAGAGCTCGATGCGGTTGGATTTAACTATTCAGAAGCCAACTATGAAAGCTTACGGGCCAAACATCCAAACTGGCTCATTTATGGTTCGGAAACCTCTTCTGCAACGCGGACACGGGGCTCTTACTACCATCCTGAAAGAGAATGGGTCGGCAGCAACCAAGAAGACCGCCACTATGAACAATCAGACTACGGCAATGACCGGGTTGGTTGGGGTCGGACAGCAACCGCCTCTTGGACCTTTGACCGTGATCATGCCGGCTATGCAGGACAATTTATCTGGACTGGTACGGACTATATCGGTGAGCCAACCCCATGGCACAACCAAAATGACACACCTGTGAAAAGTTCTTATTTCGGTATTGTCGATACTGCCGGCCTTCCAAAGAATGATTTTTACCTTTACCAAAGTCAATGGGTATCGGCCGAGAAACATCCAATGGTTCATCTCTTGCCACATTGGAACTGGGACAATCCAGAATTAGCCAATCGTGTCATGGATGAAGAAGGACGGATTCCTGTTCGGACCTTCTCCAATGCCCACAGTGTGGAATTGATTGTCAATGGGGAATCACAAGGAGTGAAGACCTTTACCAAGAAGACCACAGCTGATGGCCGGACCTACCAAGAAGGGGCAAATCCGGATGAACTCTATCTAGAGTGGTTGGTCCCTTATGTGCCAGGTAAAGTGGAAGCTATTGCGCGCAACGAAGCGGGTGAAGTGATTGCGAAAGATCAAGTCGAAACAGCCGGCAAGCCTGCGGGTGTCCGTTTGTTAAAAGAAGAACACGCGATTGCAGCGGACGGCAAGGATTTGACCTATATTACCTATGAAATCGTCGATGAAGAAGGGCGTGTCGTGCCAACTGCCAATAATTTGGTGCATTTCCATTTGCATGGACAAGGCCAAATTGTCGGTGTCGACAATGGGGAACAAGCCAGCCGTGAACGCTACAAAGCGCAGGAAGATGGCTCATGGCAACGCAAAGCCTTCAACGGCAAAGGGGTGGTCATTGTCAAATCAACCGAGCAGGCGGGTGCCTTTACTCTGTATGCAGACTCAGATCGCTTGCAATCAGACCAAGTCAGCCTCTTTACAGGTAAGAAGGACCAAGCAGAACGCACTGTATTAGGTGTGGAACCTGTTCGACAAAGTGCTTATCTAGGAGAAGAGCCAACCTTGCCAAGTAAGGTCAATGTGGTCTATAGCGATGGCAAAGCCCAAGAAGAAGCCGTTGAATGGGATGCAGCAGACTATAGCCGTGCTGGCCAAGTCCGTGTGACAGGTCATGTTCAAGGACGCACGGTCGAAGCTCTGGTCGATGTGATCGGCGTGGAACAAGTCCTTCCAGTTATCAAACAAATCCCACAGGGAGCAGATCTAGCGACGGTGGATAAAGCTGTGCAATTAGTCTTCACCGATGGGACTACTGCTCACTATGAGGTCGATCAATGGACCTTGGAAGCTGGTCAAGAAGATCAGTTGTTCACACCAGGAGCACGCTTGAAGGCGACAGGACTCCTAGGCAATGGGGAAACGGTCCAAGCGACACTAGTGGTTGCAGGAGGAGATGTAGCCAAGGCTAAGAAACCAACGGTTCAGCTAGATGGAGTAGCCCTTCCAAAATTTGGTAGTGGCAACCATACTATTTTCCGCTCCCTTGCTTATGGTCAAGAGCCAGGTCAAGTCACAGCAAGTGCAGAAAATGCTCAAGTGACGGTCCTACAAGCTAGCCGCGAAAATGGTTTGAAAGCTCAAATCTTTGTAACGGCTAAGGATACGGGAGCTGTCCAGACCTATGTGGTCCAATTCCAAGAAGAAAGTCCACAGATCCAGCGCCTAGAATTGCGTCTGCCAGAAGGACAAGAACTCAAGGAAGACCAAACGGTACCACTTGAAGTCATTGCCCATTACCAAGATGGTAGCCAGGCAAGTCTCCAAGCAGATCAAATCGATGTGAAGACAAGAGCTGGTAGCCAAGGAAAAGCCGTCGCAACCAATAAAGGTTTGGAATTGCGGGAAGCAGGATTGGTTCATTTAGAAGCCAACTACCAAGGACAAACGGGAGAAGTCAGCTTTACCATCACGCCAAATCCTGAAGAAAAGACGGTTGTCAAGGTGCGTCCTGTACGAATCAGCACCGATCGAAACGTTTTGCCAGCTCTTCCAGAGACTGTCTTGGTTGAGTATGACAAGGGATTCCCGAAAGAAAAACGCGTGACCTGGGATGCTGTGACCGCAGATCAAGTCAAGGATTACCATAGCTTTACAGTCACCGGTCATGTAGAGGGTGTGGAAAAAGAAGCCCAAGCCCAAGTCACAGTTGAAGGCATTATCGCTGTAGAAGAAGTCAGCACCACCACTCCAGTCGGCGAAAAACCAGCTCTTCCAGAAAGCGTGCGGACCTATCACTCTAATGGTAAGACCTATACTGCTAAGGTGGCCTGGGATGCGGTTGATCCGCAACTCTTGGCTAAAGAAGGAGAAGTTGTCCTAGCCGGTCGTGTAGAAGGAACGGCTCTTCCAACACGTCTTCATATTCGTGTTTCCGCAAACACGGTTAAGGGTGCCAACGTTGCAGAGCAATGGACAGGATCTGTCTTGCCACTCGCTTTTGCAAGTGACTCTAACGATGCAGATCCAGTTGCTAAGGTCAATGACAAGGTCATCTCCTTTACCGATGCTCCGGCTAACCGTTGGACCAACTGGGGTCGTAACAATGCGGAAGATTCGGTTGGTATCTTATTTGGGTATTCTGGTATCTTGACCAAGCGAGCAGTGGACAATCTCCATGTTGGTTTCCACGAAGACCACGGCGTTGGAGCTCCAAGTGAGTATGTGATTGAGTACTATACAGGGGAACAAATCCCAACTGTTCCAAGCAATCCAAATCGTGTTAAAGACGAAACAGACCATCCATTTAACAATCCAGCCAACTGGAAAGAAGTCAGCAACCTAACCGTTGAAGAACCGGTAGCAGCTGGTAAGATGAATCATTTCAGTTTTGATAAAGTCGACACCTATGCTGTTCGTATTCGTATGAAGACGCCAGAAGGCAAGCATGGAAGCTCTATTTCAGAGATTCAGATCTTTGCCAATAAGGTTGCGCCAGAAGAAAAGAGCCAGTTGACCATTCGCGTCAATGGCGATGTATTGCCAGGTGTCAACCCAAGTGTGACCGATTATTACATCGATGCGCGTGATCGGGCTTATCCACAAGTGGAAGCGACAGCCAGCCATCACGGCCTTGCAACGGTTGTGCCAAGTGTCCATGAAGGGGAGCCAATCCGTGTCATCCATAAAGCGGAAGATGGTACCATCTTACAAGAATATCGCCTCCATCTCACAAGTGATGCAGAAAAACTGAAACAAGCTGCCCCAGTAGCAGTGGAAGCAGGTAGCCGCTTTGTGAAAGTCGGTCAAGATCTGGTTCTACCATCTACCGTAGGTGTCTACTTCAAAGGGGATACAGGCTATGAACGCAAGGAGCTTACGGTGGATTGGCAGGCTGTCCCAGCTGATGCGCTTTCTCATGAAGGAAGCTTCACGCTGGAAGGAAAAGTCATTGGCTATGATCTGAGAGCTCAGCTGACCGTCCGGGTGTCAGAAAAGACAGGAGAAAACCTTTCTGTAAACCGTGATTACAATGCAGACGATACCAGGGCATTTGCCAGTGAAACCAATGATCTCGATCCAAATCAAATCGACTATATCGATTACATCAACGATGGTGGCTACAACGAGTATTACCGTTGGACCAACTGGAAGAGAGAACCGGATCAAACTGAAGTATTTGCTGGTCTTATCTTCAAGAAAAATGGTCAAGTAACAGAGCGTTTGGTCAATAAAGTAGCGGTCGACTTCTTTGCAGATCAGGAAACAGGTCTGCCAACGAAAACTGTTCTTGAACGCTATATTGGTCCAGACTTTGAGGTTCCGGATGATTATGGCAATCTGAAGAATCTTCCAGATCATCCATTTAACCAAGCCTCTAACTGGGAAGAAATTCCTTATAGCTTGGATTATGACTTTGAAGCTGGCTATATCTCTAACCTCAGCTTCAATGAAACCAGAACGAAAGCCATCCGTTTAAGAATGGTCCGTGATGAAAATCTAAAAGGAATTGGAATCGTTGAATTGAGTGCCTATGCTCCAACAGAAGAGGCCCAGGCAACAACTGATGTCACGATCCAAGTGAATGGCAAAGACCTAGAAGGTTTTAAACCAGATGTGCCAGATTATCATCTAGAGTATGAGGGAGATCGTCCAATCGTTTCAGCACAAGGCAAGAATGGAACAGCCGTTACGGTCATCGATGCTAAAAGTGCCAATGCTCCGGTTCTTGTCAAGGTTGTCTCAGAAGATGGCAAGCTCGAAAAAGTATATCAACTTTCTCTATCCGCAAAAACACCTACAGGCTCAGCCATTCCCGAAGAAGGGGTTAAGAATCTGGTCCACACCAAACCAGAGTTGGTGATTGAGCCAGAAGAGATGGATTTTGAACGCCTAGAACGTCCAAATGCGGATCTTCCAAAAGGTGAGAAACGTGTGGTTCAAGAAGGTCAAAAAGGCCGCAAATTGCGCTTGGTGGAAGTTTCTCAAGAAAATGGTGTGGAAAGCCGGAAGGAACTGGATGCCTTTGTAGAGCTAGATCCAGTGGCAGAAATTACAGAGGTGGGCACTAAAGAAGTACTTCCAGACACTCCACAACCAGAGCCACAGCCAGAACCTCAGCCACAACCAGAGCCACAACCGCAACCACAGCCAGAGCCGCAACCGCGGCCAGAGCCACAACCGCTTCCGAACCCAGAACATCCTCATGGCTCAGAAGGACCAGTAGCTGCCGCAACTCCTCAAGCATCTCTTGAGGTCAAAGCGGTACGTCAGGAAGGGACAGATGCAGTAGGGAAGGAAGTCGAGAAAACAGCTCAAACGCCAGCAGTTTCGCCTGCTCCAGTTTCCGAAGGAAGGTTGCCAAATACAGGAACGGAAGAAAGCGTCGCAAGCCTCGTTGCTGGAATCCTAGCGGCAGGCCTTGCCAGTGCTGTGCTGGACGATCAGAAAAAAAGAGCCAAAAAGGCCAAGTAAAACAGCTAGAGAAACTAGTAAAAAACGGTGAAAAGTTCACAGGTAAAAAGAAGGAGGATGGGGAAGCCCCACCCTCTTTACCTGGTGACATAAAGGAATGGAATATGGGAAAAAGATTAGTTGATCAGAGAAATCGATTTGGCATTCGTAAACTCTCAGTAGGTGTCTGCTCGGTAGTCGTAGCGACTTGTTTTTTAGGAACTACTACCAGTTACGCAGAGGAACAAGCTGAGAGGAGTGAAACTCGCGAAGAACGGGTTGAAACAAGCAATGCAGGAGATCAAGGAAAGGAGGAGAAAACTGTGAACGAGCACCAAGAACAATCAGAACAGCCCTCAGCAGCTACTAGTGAGAAAGAAAATCGCACAGTCAGTCAAGGGACAGAAGCAAGCCAACCAGCCACTTCTCTAAACGAGGAGACTGAGATTGCGGATTACGGACCGCTTCCAAGCAAGGCCCAAATGCAATACCACCGCGAAGAACTAGCAGCTTTCATCCACTTTGGGATGAATACTTACTACGATCGTGAGTGGGGAGATGGGCAAGAAGATCCTTATTATTTCTATCCAGAGCATCTGGATACCGATCAGTGGATCAAAACCCTGAAAGATGCTGGCTTTAAACGGACGATCATGGTCGTCAAGCACCACGATGGCTTCCTCTTGTACCCTTCCAAATACACCGACCATACCATTGCCAAAAGTGGTTGGAAGGAAGGAAAAGGTGATGTCCTAGCCGAGGTTTCTGCTTCTGCCAGCAAGTATGACATGGACATGGGAGTCTACCTCTCACCTTGGGATGCTCACAGCCCGCTCTACCATGTGGATACAGAGGACCAATACAATGAATACTATCTCAACCAGCTTAAGGAAATCCTTGAAGATCCAAAATATGGGAACAAGGGCAAGTTCGTAGAAGTCTGGATGGATGGAGCGCGTGGCGATGGGGCTCAAAAAGTCACCTATACCTTTGACAAGTGGTTTGAAGCCATTCGCAAGGCCCAAGGGGATATTGCTATCTTCTCAGCTGAGCCGACCAATGTTCGTTGGATTGGAAATGAAAAGGGGATTGCCGGAGATCCGGTTTGGCAAAAGGTCAATCCAGATAAGATCCGCAACAATCCATCCAACAGCTACCTCAATCACGGGGATCCGGAAGGGAAGCAATACTCAGTGGGAGAAGCCGATGTCTCTATTCGCTCCGGCTGGTTCTACCATGACAATCAAGAGCCTAAGTCCTTGCGCGAATTGATGGACATTTACTTCAAATCGGTCGGCCGTGGAACTCCACTCTTGCTCAATATTCCACCCAACCAAGACGGAAAATTTGCGGATGCCGATGTGGCCCGTTTGAAAGAATTCCGTCAGATCTTGGACCAACTCTACAGTGTGAACTATGCGGCAGGAGCTTTGGTAGAAGCTGACTCGACACGACGCAATCCTCTCTACAAGGCCAGCCATTTGACAGATGGTGATGAAAAGACCAGTTGGGCCCCTGCAGATGATGCCAAGACCGGATCTTTTGTCCTGGATCTTGGAAAAGAACAGCATTTTGATGTGGTAGAGCTCAAAGAAACCATCGAGAAAGGCCAACGGATTTCTGGCTTCACCATTGATGTGGCTGTGAATGGCCAATGGGTTCCTTATGGGGCTGGCTCAACTGTAGGATACCGCCGATTGATCAAAGGGCAACCAGTTGATAGTCGCTATATCCGGGTGTCCATCACCGATGCCCAAGCTACTCCAATCTTGAACGGAGTCTCTGTCTATAAGACGCCAGCCAGCATTGAAGAAACTGATGGCTATCCGCTTGGTTTGACTTATCATTCTGACCGGACTGCTGACCGGGCCAATGGTCAGTGGAATGAAGAGGGAGAAGGCGTTCGAGGCACCTCTATGTGGACCAAGGAAAAGGGAGCTTCGGTGACCTATCAGTTTGAAGGCACTAAGGCCTATGTGGTCGCAACTGTCGACCCTGGTCATGGGGAAATGGATGTCTATGTCGATGGCCAAAAGCTAGCGACCGTCAATACCCAAAGCCCAAGCCGCAAACGTAGCCAAAAGGTCTATGAAACACCGGATTTGACAGCAGGATCTCACACCTTGACCTTGGTCAATAGCAAGGGAGATGCGATCGCAACGGAAGGGATTTATGCCCTCAATAACCAAGAAAAGGGGATCTTTGAGTTTGCCCAGCCAATCCTAGCTGTTAAGAAAGGCGACCCAGCGCAAGTCGTCGTCAAGAGAAAAGGTGGCTCTAAAGGGAGTGCCAGTCTCAAATTGATCACAGAACCGGGAACAGGGGTTCATGGTAAGGTCTACAAAGATACCAACGTCACCCTTGAGTTCGCAGATGGAGAGACGGAAAAAACAGTCCAAGTTCCAACCCTTGATTTTGCAGGGAAAGCTACCGATGTCTATGACTTTAAGGTCAAATTGCTCCATCCGGATCAAGGAAGCCTGGTCGGCTTTATTCCAGAACTGACAGTCCAAGTGATGAATGAAGACCAGTTGCCAGAAAATCGCAAAGAAGTGGATGACCAAGATCCAAAACTGCACTATAGCCAAGGCTGGCATCATGAGACAGACAATCCAAACTTCTCAAATGGCACAGAATCTTGGTCTAGCTTTAACCAAGTGACCGATGAAGAAGGCAAGAAACACATTGAAGTGACCATTACCTTTAAGGGCACCGGCGTGGAGGTCCGAGGAGTGGTTGATCCAAGTCATGGGCTCTACAGCGTCACCCTGGATGGAAAAGAAATGGCCTTCGAAGAAGGTCGGGGCCATGATTATGAGATCGAAGGCGATCATTATTTCAGTGGCTACGGAGATCAACGCAAGCTCGACCAGAGTTTGGTCAATCTACAAGGCCTAGCAAAAGGCTACCACCAGCTACGCCTGCATCTGGATCCAGCCCTCAATGATCCTCAGTCATCTAGAGCCATCCAGGTGGACCGATTTGTCCTCTCAGGGAAAGATAGTCAGCTGCTCAGTCAAGAAGAGCTGCAACAGATCATCAGAGAAGGAGTAGAAAAGATCAAGGCTACTTCTCTCGATCGCTTGAAAGCAGACCTCAAACCGACGGTTCAAGGACAATTGACGGACTTGACTCAGTTGTTGGATCAAGAGCGACCAGATTTGGTTGCTGCAGCCAATCAAGTCGAAGCCCTTGAAACCATCTTAGAAGATGCTCACAATTATGAACCCCTGACGCAAACACGCCCAGAAGAAGGTATTCGGGATTTGATTCTTGAAAAGCCAGAACTTCTCATCGAAGCGGAGGAGATTCCATTTGAGAGTCAAACACGTGAGAACAAGGACTTGGCCAAGGGCGAAAGCCGGATCCTTCAAGCAGGAAAGGTCGGACGCCGGTTGAAATTGATCGAGGTTCGACAAGAAGAAGGCAAAGAAATTCGGACAGAAGTCGATGCCTTTGTCGAAGTGGAGGCCCAGGACCAGATCACAGAAGTCGGAACGAAGGAAGCGGAAAAAAGTCCGTTGATAGCTGATATGCCGACTCCAACCACTCCTGTCACCCCAAGTAAGGTGCAACCAGAAGTTATGACTCTTTCTCAAGCTGAAGACAAAAAAGAAAAAGGAAGACCTGTTCTCTTGCAACCGAAAACCCCAGAAGCAGTTTCTGTTTCGACTTTAGACCATCCGGAAAAAGAAGTGGTTAAAAGTCCTTCTCTACAATCGGAAGGAAAACTTCCTCAAACCGGTACAAAAGAAAGTGGATTGTTTGCTTGGTTAGGCCTTCTTGGTCTAGGATTCTTGGGCGGAGGCGCGAAATTTGCTCGTCGCAAAGAGTAGCTCACTCTTTGCATAAGAGGCTGGGACACAAGTCCTAGCCTCTCAATTATTTTTGGATTGTCGAGCAAGACGCAGTGGTTGAGTGGGCTCTACTACGCTGATTTCATCAGCTTTTACAGCCCTACTCAACTGTGCGGAGGTGGGACGACGAAATCGAATTCTAACGAATTACCGATTTCTGTCCCACTCTCTTTTGTTTTTCTCCTTTCCTTAAGAGATTCCTATTTCCATAGAGTCTTTGCTTTATTTACAGCCGTAAAAATTGTATAATAGTCAAATAAGGTCAATGATGAGAAGGAACACTCCAAGGCCATTTTTTATGGGCCAAGAACAGAGCATCCATCTAGAAAAAAACAAGCCAGAAAGGAGCATCATGGCAAATAAGAACACATCTGATAGCATCGAAGCTTATATTAAGGCCTTGCTGGCTCAAGCTGGCATGGCAGAGCTCAAAAGAAGTGAGTTAGCCGATGTCTTTCAGGTCGTACCCAGTCAGATTAACTATGTCATTAAGACTCGCTTTACCGAGAGTCGAGGCTATATTGTAGAGAGCAAGCGCGGTGGTGGGGGCTATATCCGCATTGGCAAGGTCCAGTTTTCAGATCACCATCAGATGCTCCAAGACTTGGCAGCCAATATTGGAGAGACCATCAGCCAGCAGGTCTTTAATGATATCCTCCAGATGCTCTATGAAGAAAAATTATTGACAAAACGTGAAACGCAGCTCTTGCTTGCGACGACCTCCGATGAGGTCCTAGGTCGAGATGTTCTCATCCTACGAGCAACGATGCTGAAAAAAATCATTCAACAAGTAGATAGAAAAGGAAATACCGACTAGATGAACTATTCAACAGCACTGTTAGAAAGTATAGAAGCGGCCCAAATACTAGCAGGCCACTATCAGGGACATACCTTAGATACTTGGCATCTCCTGACGGCTATGGCCAATAATCCCTATAGCGTGGCAGGTTCTGTACTTAACGATTATCCTATGCAGATCGATGAGTTTCAGGATGCGGCGGAGCATATTACAGGCCAAGCTTTTCAAAGCGACAATCGGTATGAAATCTTCCCATTTTCTTATCGGATGGAAGCCATTATGAAACACGCAAGAGAGATTGCCCAGGTACTTCATGCTAAGACCTTGGGAACAGAGCATGTGCTCCTCTCTCTTCTAGCAGACCGTGGGACCTTGGCTAGCCAAGTCATGGAGTTTGCTGGCTTTGCCTTTACAGAGCAAGACAAGGGAGTTCCTATTGCCTCCCTTCGCAAGAATTTAGAAGACAAGGCAGGCTGGGACAAGAATGATATTAAAGCCATTCGGAGTCTCTATCGCGCCCAAAACCCTAACCGCCAAACCATGGGAAATATGATGGGCATGCCACCAAGCACCAGTGGAGGTCTTGAAGATTATACCCGTGATTTGACAGAAATGGCGCGTGCAGGCCAGCTTGAGCCTGTGATTGGTCGGGATGCAGAGATTTCACGCATGATCCAAATCCTCAGCCGCAAGACGAAGAACAATCCTGTATTGGTGGGAGAAGCAGGGGTCGGAAAAACCGCCCTTGCATTAGGTCTGGCCCAGCGTGTCGCTAGTGGCAATGTTCCAGCTGAAATCGCGCAAATGCGTGTCCTTGAATTGGATCTTATGAATGTCGTTGCAGGGACGCGCTTCCGTGGGGACTTCGAAGAACGGATGAACAATATCATCCAGGACATCGAAGAAGACGGTCACGTGATTCTCTTTATCGATGAACTGCATACCATTATGGGGTCAGGATCCGGTATTGATTCGACCTTAGACGCAGCCAATATTCTAAAACCAGCCCTGGCACGGGGAACCTTGCGTACAGTTGGAGCAACGACTCAAGATGAGTACCAAAAGCATATCGAAAAAGACGCAGCCCTCTCTCGACGTTTTGCGAAAG
Source organism: Streptococcus parasanguinis (assembly GCA_905188195.1). Classification (GTDB taxonomy): domain Bacteria; phylum Bacillota; class Bacilli; order Lactobacillales; family Streptococcaceae; genus Streptococcus; species Streptococcus parasanguinis_P. The sequence continues at coordinate 136,662 of CAJJKY010000002.1, forward strand.
TCACCATTGAAGAGCCAAGTGTTGCAGATAGCATCCAAATTCTCCAAGGCTTGAAAGAGACCTATCAGGACCACCATCATGTGACCATTACCGATGAAGCGATCGAAACAGCTGTCAAATATGCCCACCGCTATTTGACCAGTCGTCAATTGCCAGATTCAGCCATTGATCTCTTGGATGAAGCGGCAGCTACTGTACAAAACCGCGATTCCAACGGTCACGTAAAAGAAGAGTTGACCGCCTTAGACCGGGCCTTGATGGACGGCAAGTGGAAGAAAGCAGCCCAGCTCTTAGAAGTAGAGGCCACTCCCGTTGTCTACAAAAAAGAAGTCACTGACCAAGATGTCTTGGTGACCTTGAGCCAATTATCCGGTATTCCAACTCAAAAACTGACCCAAACCGATGCCAAGAAGTACCTAAACTTAGAAGCAGAATTGCACAAGCGCGTGATTGGTCAAGACCAAGCCGTTTCGAGTATCAGTCGGGCTATTCGACGCAATCAATCAGGTATCCGTAGCAATAAACGTCCGATCGGTTCTTTCATGTTCCTAGGACCTACCGGTGTCGGAAAAACAGAGCTAGCCAAAGCTTTGGCGGAGGTTCTGTTTGATGATGAATCGGCCCTCATCCGTTTTGATATGAGTGAGTACATGGAAAAATTCGCGGCGAGCCGCCTCAACGGTGCCCCTCCAGGCTATGTGGGCTACGAAGAAGGAGGCGAGTTGACCGAGAAAGTCCGCAACAAACCATATTCAGTTCTCTTATTTGATGAGGTGGAAAAAGCCCATCCAGATATTTTCAATGTCCTTTTGCAAGTCTTGGATGACGGAGTCTTAACCGATAGCAAAGGCCGGAAGATTGACTTCTCCAATACCATTATCATCATGACCTCAAACCTGGGAGCTACAGCCCTTCGGGATGATAAGACAGTTGGCTTTGGGGCCAAAGATATCCGCTTTGACCAAGCCAATATGGAAAAACGCATGTTTGAAGAGTTGAAGAAGACCTATCGTCCAGAGTTTATCAACCGGATTGATGAAAAGGTGGTCTTCCATAGTCTCTCAAGCGAGGACATGCAGCAGGTAGTGAAAGTCATGGTCAAACCGCTCATTGCGACCTTGGCAGAACAAGGCATGACCCTCAAATTCCAGCCTTCAGCGCTCAAGTTGCTAGCAACCAAAGGCTACGATCCAGAAATGGGAGCTCGCCCACTGCGTCGTGTCTTGCAGACCGAAGTGGAAGATCAACTAGCAGAGCTATTGCTGAAAGGTCAAGCCCAAGAAGGGCAAACGATCAAGGTTGGAACGACAGCTGGAACGATCAAGTTCGAGATTGTCTAGGAGGACGTCATGACGCTTCAGCGATTAACCCGTATTTCGCTTTTGGCGGCCCTTTGTGTCGCTCTACGTCAGGCTTTTGCCCCTTTCCCAAATGTCCAACCTATTTCTGCTGTCTTTTTTCTCTTGGTGATATTTGAAGGGTATAGCTTTGCTTTTCTTGTGATGATGATCACCATGTTTGTCTCCGCCTTTTTCCTGGGGATGAGCCTGATTGTGTTCTTTCAGATTGTCGCCTTTGGCTGTTTGATGCTCATTTGGCGCATCAGTTACAAGTGGTTGCCCTTTGTCCTTCAGATCCTTTTTGTGGGCCTACTGTCCTTTGCTTATGGGGTCTTGATCGATAGTGTTTATGCCTTGATATACCATATTCCTTGGTGGACCTATGCTTTGGTCAATGGTTTTAGTTTTAACCTTGCCCATGCTCTGTCGACGATCATTTTCTATCCCATTATCTATCAAATCTTTAGGAGATTTTATGTTGAAAAAAACCATTTCTAGCTTGATGACCTTACTTGCAGCTCTTCTTTTAGCGAGTTGCGCTCCGTCTCATAGCACAAACAATCAAACAACTGCTTCTAGCGCAGAAGTTGCCAAGAAAAACGAAATTTCGATTACGATTAGTGTGACGCCAGAAGGTCAAAAAGTGCAATCGAAAACCTTGAAAGTAGCAGAAGAGAGCAACCTCATGAAAGTGCTCAAAGCCAACTACAAGATTGAAGAAAAAAATGGCATGATCACCTCGATTGACGGTCACAGCCAAGACGAAGCCAAAGGCCTTTACTGGATGTACAAGATCAATGGCGAAATGGCTCCAAAAGGTGCTGCTGAAACCACCGTTAAAAAAGGAGACAAGATCGAATTCTATCAAGAAGTGTATAAATAATGAGAAGAGAGTGGGACAGAAATCGGTAATTCGTTAGAATTCGATTTCGTCGTCCCACCTCTGCACAGTTGAGTAGGGCTGTAAAAGCTGATGAAATCAGCGTAGTAGAGCCCACTCAACCACTGCGTCTTGCTCGACAATCCAAAGACAATTGAGAGGCTAGGACTTTTGTCCCAGCCTCTTTTTTGCTAAAGTTTAGGAGCTTATTTAAAACTTCTTTCAAATTAGAAAAATATTTGAGAAACTATTGACAGCCTCATATAACAGTGTTACAATAATGTTACAAAATATTACAAATGTTACAAAAGAGGTTCTGTTATGAAAAACAAAAAAATCATTTCCCTAGCAGCTCTAGCTCTTACAGCTAGTCTTTTCCTAGGAGCTTGTGGCGGGAATAAAGAAGAAAAAACTTCAGAAGCAAGCAGTTCAAAGACCAGTCTGGTTAAACAAACAAGTTCTTCTTCTAAGAAAAAAGTGATCACTAGTAAAGATCCGATTGCCTCTTCATCCTCTGATAGCAAATCAGAAGAAAGTCATACTGTTGGTAGCAAAAATAACCAAGCTGCAGCTAGTCAAACACCTGCTCCAGCTAAAGAAGCGACACCAGCAGCACCCGTAACAAAAGAAGCAGCTACTCCAGCAACACCAGCGAAAGCAAAATTGCCAAGTCTAGAAGACGGTCATGCCCATGCTAAGAAGCAAGCTTCTGCTACAGAGAATGCCCAATACAAGGGAGTCTATTCTGTAGCAGCAGGGGATTTCTCTGCAGCAGCTGGGAATTGGTCTGACAAACGCGACACTGGAGTCACCATTGGCCAAGGTGGTCAAGTGACCATCCAACTTCCTGGGGGCCAACCCGTAGCCTATGGTATCAGCGCTTATAACTATACCTTGGATGATGGTCATTACCATGCTAATCTCTCAGCAGGCGATGGGTCTGCGGCGACTCTTGATATCGTAGTTGGAAAAGATGGCTCTGTATCTAGTGTGACGGTTCTTAAAGACGGTGTCAGCCACTCCCTCACTCGTGAATAAAATTCGAAAGATCTGAAAGGAGAAGCTTCTCTTTTCAGATCTTTTTTGTTGGTTTGAAGAAAAATATATTTTTTTATAAAAAACTATTGACAGATGGAAAATATAGTTTATAATAAAAACATAAAGAAAATCTATTTATAAAAAATTATAAAAAGGAGTTTATATGAAAAAAGAAAGAATTGCCCTGGTTTTTGGAACCTTTGCGCCTCTTCATCAAGGGCATATTGACCTGATCCAGCGGGCCAAGCGTCAGTGTGATCGCGTTCGTGTCATTGTATCTGGTTATGAAGGGGATCGTGGTGAAGAAGTGGGACTGACCTTACAAAAACGCTTCCGTTATATCCGCGAAGCCTTCTCAAATGATGAGTTGACCCAAGTCTATAAGTTAGATGAGACAGAACTTCCTCGTTATCCCTTGGGCTGGGAGCCTTGGTTACAGACAGCCCTAAACACCATCCAGTATCAAACAGAGACAGAAGAGTTGATCTTTTATGTAGGGGAGAAAGCCTACAAGGAAGAGTTGGAAGCGAGAGGGTTTGAAGTTCACTTAGAAGAGCGTCGCTTCGGGATCTCTGCTACCATGATCCGGGAAAATCCCAGCAAATACTGGAAATACATTGCCCAGCCCTTCCGTCGCCAGTTCACGAAAAAAGTCTTGATCATGGGGAGCGCCAGCAACGGGAAAACGACCCTTGCAAAGGACTTGGCTCGCTTTTACGATGCACCTGTTAGTCTTGAGTATGCCCGTGAATACCAGATCAAGAACAATGTGCGGGATGATGAACTCACGCCAAAAGATTACTATTACCTACTCTTAGGACAGTATGATCAAACCTCTAAGCTCATCGATAGTAGTGCCAATCGAGGCCTTGTCATCGCAGATACCAATTCCCTGGTGACCAAGGGTTATTACGACTACTATATGGAAGTCGAAGGCCAAGATACCAGCATGACCGATACCTTCGACAACCTCTTTGTCAGTATTCTGTCCAAAGAAAAATGGGATTTGATCCTCTTTGTACAGCCGATCGGCTCTTATGTCAATGATGGTTTCCGAGATATGACCATGGCTGACGAAGAGATCCGCACCAGCTTTTCAAATTACCTGGACCAATTGCGCCAGCAATACCTAGGAAACATTCCGACCACTTTCCTCGCATCAGACTACCTCGGCAACTACGAAGAAGCCAAGAAGGTGATCGATGCCATTTACCAAGCCGACTAAGGAGCAGCTTATGAAAAATCTATCTGAAAAATTCGCAACTTTTAGCCAAGACTTTAAAAATGTTCACCAAGAAGCGAAAAAGCAAGGCTTTGTCAATATTATGAAACTTCTATGGAAGGACCTTTTTGTAGGACGCACAGCCTTTCAATGGATCTATCTCCTTCTTCTTTCCAGCGTTCCCTTCTTCTTAGAATGGACCAATCGCACAGGTCAGCATGATTGGCTGGGACTGTTTGCCTCTTGGACGGGCATTGTCTGTGTTATCCTGGTTGCCGAAGGGCGTGCTAGTAACTACCTCTTTGGAGCAGTGAATTCAGCGATCTACCTCGTTTTAGCCCTCAATAAAAACTTCTATGGGGAAGTTCTGACAACTCTTTATTTCTTCATCATGCAACCGATCGGTCTCTATGTTTGGCTGTCTAATCGGATCAATGATCAAGGCAAGGTCGAAGAATCTCACTTTGAAGCCAAGAAATTGAACTTAATCGAGTGGATGCGCTACTTGGCCTTGTGTGCTGTGATTTGGATCGGTATGGGCTTCGCGTATCAGAGCATCCATAGCGCTCGCCCTTTCCGTGATAGTATCACCGATGCGACCAATGGGGTTGGCCAGCTCCTAATGACCCGCCTATACCGGGAGCAATGGATCTTCTGGATTGCGACCAACGTCTTTAGTATCTATCTCTGGTGGGATCAGAGTCTTCACATTCAAGGGATGTACTGGGTTTACACGCTCAATAGTTTAGTGGGCTGGTACCAATGGACCAAAGCCCTCAAGAAGGAGGTGGCTTAGATGGCAAGTCTCTCAATTCCAGCAGGAATGACGGAGAAAGAGTATTTTGAGACGGCCGCTAGTGAAGCAGACTTTCTCAAGTGGTACAAGGAGCAAGACCTGCCGACTTATGAAACTCCAAGTGTCACAGCGGACATGGTAGCTTACTGTTTTGTTGATGGACAGCTCAAGCTCTTAGCCATTCGCCGCAAGGCCCACCCTTATCAACACCGCCTCGCCTTGGTGGGGGGCTTTGTGAACAAGGATGAAGATGCGACTCATGCCTGCATCCGAGAAGTCAAAGAAGAAGTTGGGCTCGATCTGCCAGTGAATAAGGTGGAGCAGCTCCTGACCGTTTCCACCCCTGGACGGGACCCTAGAGGCTGGGTCATTACCATCGCCCATCTGGTCTATCTGCCAGCAGAAGCAGTAGACTTAGCCCATGCAGGTGACGATGCCAAGGAAGTCGTTTTTCTCGATGTCGATTTCAAAAAATCCCAGTGTTTGCTTGATGGAGAACCCTTAGCTGCTTCTGATTTTGCCTTTGACCACTACCAGATTATTCAAGAATCGATCAAGCGGATTCAGGGGCGTCTGGACTGGAATCCAACCTTCCTCTATCTGTTAGAGGAGCCTTTCACTGTTTATGAAGCAACCGAATTGGTCAATCTGATCAATCCTGGACGTCCCATCGTTAGCAATAACTTCCTCGTAAAATTCGGAGAATTCGTGGAAGAAGTGGGTGTCAAGCGAGTGCCTAAGAAAAAACCACGCAAGACCTACCGTCTAAAACAGTAGATCGAGCAGAGTTCATTCTATCAGCCCTCCCTTACTTTTAGTAACGGAAGGGCTTTTTCTGATTTTTCCTGCTCCACTTGTGTGCAAAGTGGTATAATAAACATAATTGAGATCAAAAGAGACAAGACTATGGAAGAAAAAATAATTTTACCACAAAATACACGACTGATGGGGGCTCTGCTTGGTTTTATCGGAGGGGGCCTCGATGTCTTTTGCCACATGCACTACCGGAGTTTGGTCGCGACCCAAACGGGGAACCTACTGCTTCTCATCGCTGATTGGCACGATCCCCGTGTCGAAAATACCATTATGCGTTTTTCATCTATTTTATTTTTCTCGATCGGCTTTTTGGTTGCCCTCCATATCAAAGAATATCGCAAGACAGCCTTTTGGCGGACCAAGATGTTGATTCCTTTGTTTGTGGTGACACTCCTGATTCCCTTGGTGTCTGTCATACCACCTGTAGAAGTTCCCTTTATTGCTTTTGGGACAGGGATGATGATGTTGACCTTTACAGGGAGCCTCATCGAAAATCACCCTTATGTGATCTTTATGACTTCTGGAAATTACCGCAAGATGCTGACGGCCTTGTACCGAATCACTCGAGGAAAGGGAGATTTGGACGAGTATCGGCGTCAGGCCATGAATTACGGGATTGTCGTTGGGAGCTTTGTTGCAGGAGCTATTAGCGTAGCCATCCTCATGCATTTCATTCACCAATGGGCCATCTGGCTGATCACAGTGAACCTCTTTTTGATCATGACCTACTACACCGCCAGAGTCAAACAACTCGGCCTGCAAACAGACAACCTATAGAAACAGGACCCCGTGTGAGGTCCTGTTTTAGATTAATGACAAAGCCATCTTAGAAACTTTCCTTAGGTGAGTACGGACGTCAGCGAACTTCGAAGAAGTTCCATGACTTAGTTTTGAGCCTAAGGTCTCAAAACTCCCGAGTGCCTGAAACAATAGTGTTTCAGGCACTTTTCTCACAGCGGAAAGTTTCGGTATTTTTTTGATTCGCTCAAAAAATTAAAACATATTTATATTTCTTTGCCGAATTGCTTAACTTATTTAAAAATAGTACAGGACCTCACATGAGGTCTTGCTTTTTGTATTTCTATGCTTTTAATTGTAAGAGTTCTTCAATCTCTGCTAGGGTGCTAGCTTGGGAGATGGCGCCACGGAGTTTGGCTGCACCAGATGTTCCACGGAGGTAGTGAGGGGCGAGACCACGGAATTCACGAACGGCAATGTGCTCACCTTTGAGATCAATCAAGCGTTTCAAGTGTTCGTAAGCAATCTTCATCTTGTCTTCAAAAGTCAAATCAGGCAGGATTTCTCCTGTTTCAAAGTAGTGGTTGATTTGGTTGAAGAGATAAGGATTGCCCATAGCAGCGCGACCAATCATGACCGCATCGGCACCGACTTCTTCGATCCGTTGTTTGGCATCTTGAACCGTACGGATATCTCCGTTTGCGATAAATGGAATCTTAGTCAGGGCTTGTGCAACCTTGTGAAGGGTCTCAAGGTCCGCATGCCCCGTATACATTTGCTCCCGAGTTCGTCCATGCATAGCGAGGGCAGAGACACCTGCAGCTTCAGCAGCGAGGGCATTCTCAACTGCTAGAGAAGGATCCGACCAACCCGTCCGCATTTTAACAGTGAGGGGGATATCAAGGACGGATTGAACCTTATTGATGATGGAGTAGATCTTGTCTGGATCTTTGAGCCACATGGCACCAGCCTCGTTCTTGACGATTTTATTCACCGGGCAGCCCATGTTGATATCGACGATATCGGTCTTGGTATTTTCTTGGATAAATTCAGCTGCGCGTGCGAGGCTATCTTCGTCACTTCCAAAGAGTTGGATCGATACAGGATTTTCTCCTTCATCGATATGGAGCATGTGAAGCGTCTTTTCGTTGTTGTATTGAATCCCCTTGTCAGAGACCATTTCCATCACAACGAGCCCTGCCCCCAGTTCTTTGGCAATGGTCCGGAAAGCTGAGTTGGTCACTCCGGCCATTGGGGCTAGGACGGTACGGTTAGGGATTTCGACATCCCCGATCATAAATGGCGTATTAAGATTTGTCACGAATGAGTTCCTCCAAGTCATTTTCGTCAAAGTGGTAGTGTGTTTGGCAGAATTGGCAGGTAATCTCTGCACCGTGATCTTCATCTTTCATCTCTTCTAGATCACTAGCTGGCAGACTTGCTAAAGCGTTCAAAAAGCGCTCACGGCTGCAGTCGCACTGGAAGCGAAGTTCTTCTTCAGAGAGGCGTTTGAAAGGTTCATCCCCATAGATAGCAGAAAGAAGAGCTTCAATATGATCTTCAGATTCCAAAAGTGTTGAAATAGCAGGCATTTCTTGGATGCGTTTTTCAAAGCGCGCGATTTCTTCTTCCTTGGCATTTGGCAAGACCTGAAGCAAGAAACCACCAGCCACCTTGACCTTGTCTTCGTCATCCAACAGAACATTGAGTCCAACTGCAGAAGGTGTTTGTTGGCTTTCCGTCAGATAAAAGGCCAGGTCTTCTCCGATTTCACCTGTCACAAGAGGGGTCATGGAGTTATAAGGATTGCCCGTACCATAGTCAGTGATGACCAGGAATTCTCCGTTTCCGACAAATGGTCCCACCAGGACTTCACCAGTTGCTGTCTTCTTGATATCCACTCCAGGATTTTGTACGTAGCCTTTAACATTTCCCTTGGTGTCTGCCACGGTGATGATGGCTCCGAGTGAGCTAGTCCCAAGGACTTTGACCGTAATTTTAGTATCTCCTTTCTCGTTTGCTGCCAAGATTTGACTGGCAATGAGGGTACGGCCAAGTGCGACCGTGGAGCTAGCTTGTGTATGATGTTTTTCTTGGGCTGTTCGTACAGTTTCTGTACTGTCTAGTACATAGGCACGAAAAGCGCCGCTTTCTGAGATAGTTTTAATAATTTTGTCCATAGCTTCTATTTTAGCATAAAAAAGGGAAAGAGGTGAAGGGAGTAACTTGATTTATTTAGACGGTGAAGGGATAAAATCTTTCAGGGGAGAGCTTCGCTTAGAAACTGAATAGAATAGGATCTGTTTTAGGAAGTAAAGAAGGCAAAAGACGAACAATCATTCTTTAACGTTTAAAATGACGATCAAAAGATGGATGTTCGGAAAATGAGAAGCGGATTTTAAGGGTAAAAAACCAAGTAAAGAAATAGCCGACCTTGAAAAAACATCAAAAATTGCTTATAATAGAGTGTAAGACAAACTTGCAGGTGAGACTCCTGCCCTTAGTTTGAAGAAAGGCATAGATAGCATCCTATCTATGGTATATGAAAAAGAATTATGACATCAGTAGTTGTAGTAGGAACCCAATGGGGTGATGAAGGAAAAGGGAAGATTACTGACTTCCTATCAGCCAATGCAGAAGTCATTGCTCGCTACCAAGGTGGGGACAATGCCGGTCACACTATCGTGATCGATGGCAAAAAGTTCAAGTTGCACTTGATTCCTTCAGGCATCTTCTTCCCTGAAAAGATTTCTGTCATCGGAAACGGCGTGGTGATCAATCCTAAATCATTGGTCAAAGAGTTGGCTTATCTTCATGAAGAAGGTGTGACAACAGACAGTTTGCGCATTTCAGACCGCGCCCATGTCATCCTCCCTTACCATATCGAATTGGACCGTCTCCAAGAAGAGTCTAAAGGCGACAACAAAATCGGAACGACCATCAAAGGGATTGGACCAGCCTACATGGACAAGGCTGCGCGTGTGGGAATCCGGATCGCGGACCTTTTGGACCGCGACGTCTTTGCGGAACGTCTTCGTATCAACTTGGAAGAAAAGAACCGTCAATTTACCAAACTCTATGATGCAGAGGCTCTGTCATTTGACGATATCTTCGAAGAATACTATGAATATGGTCAACAAATCAAGCAATATGTAACCGATACTTCTGTTATCTTGAACGATGCTTTGGATAACGGCAAGCGCGTGCTCTTTGAAGGAGCCCAAGGGGTTATGTTGGATATCGACCAAGGAACCTATCCATTTGTAACCTCTTCAAACCCAGTCGCAGGTGGGGTGACCATCGGATCAGGTGTCGGCCCAAGCAAGATCGACAAGGTTGTCGGTGTATGTAAAGCCTACACTAGCCGTGTTGGTGATGGCCCATTCCCTACGGAACTCTTCGATGAAGTGGGTGATCGGATCCGTGAAGTCGGCCATGAGTATGGGACAACAACCGGTCGTCCTCGTCGTGTTGGTTGGTTTGACTCAGTTGTCATGCGCCATAGCCGTCGCGTGTCAGGAATTACCAACCTTAGCTTGAACTCGATCGACGTTCTGTCCGGCTTGGATACAGTGAAAATCTGTGTAGCCTACGACTTGGATGGGGAACGCATCGACCACTACCCAGCAAGCTTGGAGCAACTCAAACGTTGCAAACCAATCTATGAAGAATTGCCAGGTTGGTCAGAAGACATTACAGGTGTTCGCCACTTGGATGAGCTTCCAGAAAATGCCCGCAACTATGTCCGCCGGATCGGCGAATTGGTTGGTGTACGCATTTCAACCTTCTCAGTCGGACCAGATCGTGACCAAACCAACATTTTGGAAAGTGTCTGGTCAAGTAAATAATTAAAAAAAGAGAGTGGGACAGAAATCGGTCATTCGTTAGAATTCGATTTCATCGTCCCACCTCCGCACAGTTGAGTAGGGCTGTAAAAGCTGATGAAATCAGCGTAGTAGAGCCCACTCAACCACTGCGTCTTGCTCGACAATCCAAAGACAATTGAGAGGCTAGGACTTTTGTCCCAGCCTCTTTTTGAAAGCAGAAAGAGGAAAAAATGTATCAAACGATTTTATTTGACCTAGATGGCACCTTGACCAATTCAGAACTAGGGATTACCAACTCGGTGGCCTATGCCTTAGGAAAATATGGGATTCAAGTGCCAGACAAGAAAGCATTGAGAGTTTTCATCGGTCCGCCCTTGCAGGAGTCTTTTGAGCGCTTTTATGGATTTTCTAAGGAAGAATGTTTAAAGGCCATTGACTACTATCATGAGTATTTTTCCGAAAAAGGCCTTTATGAAAATGAGGTCTATCTAGGCGTTCCTGACTTGCTGGCTTCTCTCAAGCAGGCTGGCAAACAGTTGATTGTAGCTACGTCAAAGCCTGAAGAATTTTCCATTCAAATTCTCAAACACTTTGGTTTGTATGATTATTTTGACTTTGTCGCTGGTGCGACCATGGATAGAAAACGTAGTAAAAAAAGCGATGTTATCCAGTATGCCTTGGAGCAAAATGGGATTACAGATTTGGCGCATACCATCATGATTGGAGACAGGGAGCACGATGTGCTTGGCGCTCAAGCGCAAAAGCTTGATTCTATCGGTGTCCTTTATGGCTTTGGAAGCAGGGAAGAATTGGAAGAAGCCGGCGCCACCTATATTGCTCAAGAAGTTGGCGAAATTGCAGCTTTTATAGGATAACCTTTTCCAAAATATTAAAAGTTGGAAGTTTTCTAATCTGCTGAATATTGCTTGATTTAATATTTCTATCGGTGTATGCTTACTGTAGGTTAAGTCACACAGATTAAGAGGTGATAATATGAATTTGTCACGATATATATTAAAATATAGTACTGATGATGGTACGTTGTATTTTAATACTAAAACCAATCATTCATTTTTTCTTACGAATGAATTGAATAGAGTAGTCGACAGCAATGATGTGATTAGGAAAGAGTTTCATGCTTATCTTGATAAAAATAAATATTTAAGTGAGGGTGAGTATGAGGTCGAAAAGTATCTATCTAAAATAAGCGATACAGATGCTGAATTATTGGAACTAACAATTTTGACACATGGAGATTGTAATTTTCGGTGTAAGTATTGTTATGAAAAATTTGAAAATATTGCTATGTCAACAGAGACAGAAGATGCCATTGTCCAATTTTTGAAAGAAAAACTTCAGTCCGGGAAGTATAAGTATTTGTCAGTAGGCTGGTTTGGAGGAGAACCACTGTTGGGATATAAAACTATCAAGCGGTTGTCTCCTGTTTTTATAGATTTATGTGAGAAATATCAGATTCATTATCAAAGTGCAATCACTACGAATGATTATTTATTGACTAAGAATAACAAATTCGATGACAAAATGAATGCTAAACCTAGAGTATTTAACTATAATTGTGATTGTAAATAATCACGATTTTAAATAAATTAGAGAAGAGGGTTGTGCTAGCCCTCTATTTTGATGGATGATAATTATGAGAAATATTTATAAGTACATTGATAAGAAGTATCTTTTTCCTATTTTTTTAGGGCGTATTGTGAATAGTGGTTTGGTGTTGGCGCAACCTCTGATTTTAACGAAGGCCTTGAAGTTAGATCAAGACGGCCTTTCTTATGGAAAAATTCTCAATTTTGTTTTATTTGGTTTGTCTGTCTATCTTGTTATTTATAGTCTGATGCTGTTTTCAAACTATTCGCACAATATATTCCGAAGAGAAATCAACAAAAGTGTCCGTGCCCTTTTATTTAAGAAAGTCATATTGAATCCTAAATTTTCCAATGATGAAAAAGTTAGTCTGCTAACTCAAGATATGGAATATGTGGGCGATAATTATTTGGAAAATATAAATGTTATGGTGAGTTGGGGATTTGTCGCCCTTGTTACAGCCATTTATATTGTTTCACAAAATTTTCTCTTAGGACTTATTTTTGTCATTTTTACGATTATGAGACCTATTCCTCAGTTCATCATGAATCGTCGTTTACAAGATTCGGGAGACAGCTGGTCCAAGCTTAGAACGAAATTACATGGGCTTGTCTCGGATAGTATGCAAGGCAGCCAAACCTTACGGATTAATCAGGCCATGAGGCTGAATGAAGAGCGCGTGAATGATTTAAACGGAGAATATCAAAAAGCCATCCAAAGATTTTGTTTCACACATAATATTATTTTTTTCTTTAATGGATTTATGGTCTTTTTTAGTCAGGTTGTTCCTCTTGCTTTAGGCTTTTATTTGAGTTTACAGGGAAATTCTATTTCTATTACAAGCCTCATCTCTATGTATGTTGCTGCGGGGATGCTGGTAGAACCGATCCAAACTCTGATGTACAGTGCAGCCAATCTCCAAGGTGCCTTGCCGACTGCGAACCGCCTGTTTAAGATTATCGAGGAAGAACCTGATTTCGAAGAGACAAAGGATCAATTTGTTGAAAATCTCGAATCGTTGCGCTTAAATCATATTTCAAAAAGTTTTGCTGAACGTCAGCTTTTTTCTGATTTGACGGCGACGATTTCAGTAGGTCAGAAGGTATTAATCAAAGGACCGAGCGGGTCTGGAAAGACGACTCTTTTTCGCTTGATTTTAGGAGAAGAAGTATGTGATGAGGGTGACATTTTCGTTCAGTATGATGGAAATCAAATAACGAGTCATTTCCAAGGGAATATCGGTTTAATTAGCCAGCATCCCTTCCTGTTTAACGATACTATCCGCTATAATCTAACTTTTGGTCAGCCTTTTCAGGACCATGAATTATTGGAGGTATTGGACCGAGTTGGCTTAATAGATGAATTTCAGGATATTTTGAATGTAGAAATTCATAATAATGGTGAAAACATTTCAGGAGGTCAGCGTGTCAGATTAGAGTTGGCTCGTTTTCTCTTACGCGAGAAGGATATTTTATTAGCGGACGAAGTGACATCAGCTTTGGACGAAAAAAATAGTCGTCTGGTTAGAGACCTAATCTTTTCTTTGCCGATCACGGTACTAGAAATAGCCCATCATATTGATGAAGAAGAGCGCTATGACCAAATCCTTGAGTTACGTAAAGGATGAGCGATGCCACAATAGTTGGTTCTGCGACAAAGCGGATAGTAGTAAGCCAGCAATTTGTCAGATATTTTTGAGATTCTAAGTGGTGATATTTCCAAAATCATCAATACTCAGAGAACTTAAGCTTTATTTAAGATAGGCCAGCTATACTAGAAGCATAAACAAAGACCTCCTAACTTTGTTTAAACCTCCTAAACTTTTTCATAATAATCTCCCATAAGAGTCGCCCAATCGGCGGCTTTTTTTGTGAGTCGTAAGCTGCCTATGGTATAATGAACAAAGAAACTAAAAGGAAGAAGGAAGAGATGGACTACACGATAGAGGAAAAAGCGATGTTTATGAGGGAAGCCCTGAAGGAGGCGGAGATTGCCCTCGCCAATGATGAAATACCGATTGGCTGTGTCTTGGTCAAGGATGGTCAGATTATCGGGCGTGGACATAATGCGCGTGAGGAGCTGCAGCGGGCGGTCATGCATGCGGAAATCATGGCGATCGAGGAAGCCAATCAGCATGAAGAGAGCTGGCGTTTGCTGGATACGACTCTGTTTGTGACCATTGAACCCTGTGTCATGTGTAGTGGTGCCATTGGTCTAGCTCGGATTCCCCAGGTGATTTACGGGGCGACCAATCAGAAGTTTGGCGGAGCAGGAAGTCTCTACGACATTTTGACAGATGAGCGCCTCAATCACCGGGTGGAAGTGGAAACAGGAATCTTGGAAGCAGAATGTGCAGCCATCATGCAGACCTTCTTCCGCCAAGGTCGAGAACGAAAAAAACAAGCCAAGCTCGCAGCTAAGGCCGAAACACAAGAATAAAAACCAGACCTTTGCAAAATCCACAATTTATGATATAATACCTATCGGAGCAACAGTTCTGCGTGAAGCGGGTCAGGGGAGGAATCCAGCAGCCCTAAGCGAAGTGAGCTGTGTGCTCTTTTTCTATTGCTCTTGATGAGTCAAGCCTAAAAGGTGCAGATGAATATTGGAGCAGCGAATCTAGTTTGAACGGACCTGAAATGAATTCAGCTGACATCCAATCTTAAGAAGCATATTTGTTTTCTTGTCAATCAAAATTGTTCTTCTCAATAGGCCTAAATAGGCCTAAAATTTGTTGACTTACGCAAACGATTGCTCTCGGTTATGTCCTAAGGTTAGCTTATTTAGAAAAATAGTATAGAATACAAATGTAAACGTTTTAAAATAGCGAAAGCACTTGCTTATTTTTTCTTAAAGCGTTATCATAAAAGAAAAGAACAATTGGAGGATAAACATGTCACATATTAAATTTGACTACTCAAAGGTGTTAGATAAATTTGTAGCACCACATGAACTAGATTATATGCAGCCTCAAGTGACTGCTGCAGATTCTGCTCTGCGAAATGGTACAGGTCCTGGGGCAGAAATGACTGGCTGGTTGAACTTGCCTGAAGAATATGACAAAGATGAATTTGCTCGTATTCAAAAGGCTGCTGCTAAAATCCAATCTGATAGTGAGGTATTGATCGTAATCGGTATTGGTGGTTCCTATTTAGGAGCTCGTGCAGCTATTGATTTCTTGAATAATTCTTTTGTAAATCTACAAAGCAAGGAAGAACGCAAGGCACCTCAAATCCTCTATGCTGGAAATTCTATTTCTTCAAGCTATTTGGCTGATTTGGTAGACTATGTATCAGACAAAGATTTCTCTGTCAACGTTATTTCTAAGTCAGGAACGACTACAGAGCCTGCTATTGCTTTCCGTGTCTTCAAAGAACTCTTGGTTAAGAAGTATGGTCAGGAAGAAGCAAATAAACGGATTTATGCAACTACAGACCGCGCTAAAGGTGCAGTTAAGGTTGAAGCAGATGCTAATGGCTGGGATACTTTTGTAGTGCCTGATAGTGTAGGTGGTCGTTTTACAGTATTGACAGCAGTGGGACTCTTGCCAATCGCAGCTGCAGGGGCTGATATCAGCAAGTTAATGGAAGGAGCAAATGCTGCTCGCAAGGCTTATGCTTCTGATAAGTTGGCTGAAAATGAAGCATATCAATATGCAGTTGTACGCAATATCTTGTACCGTAAAGGTTATCTGACAGAAGTTTTAGCTAACTATGAACCATCTCTACAATACTTCTCTGAGTGGTGGAAGCAACTGGCTGGTGAGTCAGAAGGGAAAGACCAAAAAGGGATTTACCCAACTTCAGCCAACTTCTCAACAGACTTGCACTCTCTGGGACAATTTATCCAGGAAGGTACCCGTATCCTCTTTGAAACAGTTGTACGTGTAGATAAACCTCGCAAAAATGTGCTGATTCCTGAATTGGCAGAAGACTTGGACGGTCTTGGCTACTTGCAAGGAAAAGATGTTGACTTTGTCAATAAAAAAGCTACAGATGGAGTGCTGTTAGCACACACTGATGGTGGAGTTCCAAATATGTTTGTGACACTGCCTGAGCAAGATGAGTTCACTTTGGGCTACACTATTTACTTCTTTGAGTTGGCTATTGCTCTTTCTGGCTACCTGAATGGTATCAATCCATTTGACCAGCCTGGAGTTGAGGCTTATAAGAAAAACATGTTTGCCCTTCTTGGAAAACCAGGCTTTGAAGAGCTGGGTGCTGAGTTGAATGCACGCCTTTGATTCTTATATGCCTTGAGTTCATTTAGAGTATAAAAAGAGATCCACAAGTTCATTTCTTGTGGATTTTTTAGTACAAGCCTCTTAATTAGTTTATTATTTTTTTGAACTGTGTAAAAAAGAGTGTCTTAATTCATTTATGAAAGCGCTGTATAATTGCCTTGTAAATAAAATTTGAGAGGTATCAAAATGAATGATTGGTTAAACATAAAAGGCAAAACAGTTCTTGTGACTGGCGCGTCATCTGGGATCGGTAAGGCAATCGTTGAAGAATTGCTGGAATTAGGTGTCAACGTAGCGAATTTCGATCTTAGCGACAACGATTTGCGTCATCCAAATCTATTATTTGTAAAAGTTGATGTAACTTCTCGCTCTGAAGTAGAAGAGGGTGTTGCCAAAATAGTTGAAAGATTTGGCAATATTGATGCAGTGGTCAATAATGCAGGGATTAATATCCCTAGATTATTAATCGATGCAGAAAATCCTAAAGGTCCTTACGAATTGGACGATGAGACGTTCGAAAAAGTAACGATGATTAATCAAAAAGGTTTGTATCTGGTTAGTCAGGCAGTGGGACGTATTTTAGTGAAAAATGGAAAAGGTGTAATTGTGAACATGGCTTCAGAAGCAGGCTTGGAAGGTTCTGAAGGACAAAGTGCCTATGCTGCCACAAAAGCAGCAGTCTATAGTTACACTCGTTCATGGGCAAAAGAGCTGGGTAAGCATGGTGTACGTGTGGTTGGAATTGCTCCAGGAATTATGGAAGCTACGGGACTTCGAACTCTTTCTTATGAGGAAGCTCTTGCTTATACCCGTGGAAAGACGGTAGAAGATATTCGAGCTGGTTATGCTTCAACTTCAACAACTCCTTTGGGACGAAGTGGTAAACTACGGGAAGTAGCTGACCTTGTAGCATTCTATATTTCAGACCGTTCTAGCTATATAACTGGAGTCACTACAAATATTGCCGGAGGGAAAACTCGCGGTTAAAAAAATGAAGGTGAGGAAGAGAGTTGACCATAGTAAATCGATGGTATAATATTTTAGAAAAAATGGTCTCACAGCCAACTTATTCCTTGGTAGATATGCGCTCAGAGCTGGATATTAGTATGCAAACCTTGCAAAAGAGTATCCAACAATTAAATGATGTTTTGGCTCCGAGTATCCAGATTATCTCACAAGATGATCAGTTAATGTTAGAGGTGTATGACTATACTGAGTTGGAAAGGATTTTATCTGGTAGTTTAAAACGGGAGAGTGACTTCAATTCTTCCAGTAAAAGAATTGCCTATTTACTAAAACGTTTAATTGAGTCAACCTCCCCTCTTCTTATTGACGACTTGGCTGAGGAAGCAGGTGTTAGTAGAAGTACCCTTAATAAGGATTTAAAACAAGTAAAATCTTTGGCAGAGAGTTACTCTATCACTATTTCAGGAAAGCCCAACCGTGGGCTGGAGGTCTTGGGGTCCGAGCTGAATTTGCGCTTGCTCTATATTCACCAAGTGGCCCCTTACTTTGAAGGAAAGACACTCACCGAGGCAACATCTTCTTTTCTGGAGACGCTACTCCAGGAGTATAAAATCCCGAAAGAAACAAAGGAACTCCTTCGAAAGACAATTTCAATTATGGTGGAGCGTATTCATGCATCTAGGGTGTTGAGTTGCCCTATTCCTTACTATAGGAATGATTTAACAGAGACACCTTTGGTTGAAAAATTAATCTATCATATTGAGATGACTTATAAGATTTCCCTCAGTCAGTTTGAGATAGACTTTTTGTGTTTTCCGTTTAATATCCGTTTTATTGACACTTTAAGCAAGCCGTCTTATCAATCTGAACAGCTTGCAAACATTTTTCAAGGGATTGTCAAGAAAGTCAAAGAAACAATGTTGGTTAACTTTGATGATGAAGAATTATTTGAAGAAATCAAGTCTCATCTAGGCTCCTTAATCAATCGACTGATTTTCCATGTGCAAGCTAATGATATATTCCATGGCGAGGTTCAAACTCAATATCCTTTTGCTTTTGAAATGGCGAAAATTGCTGGAGAAGAACTATCTGCAATTTTTGGTTCTGAATTGGAATTATCTGAAATCGGATATCTGGCTTTGTATTTTGAAATGATTTTAAGAAAGCAAAACTCTGTTGTAAATGGTTCTCGCAAGCAGATAGCTGTAGTTTGCACAACAGGAAGAGGAACTGCTGCGATGATTATTCAGCAACTCAGACGAATTCTTGGAAATGATGTAGACATTACTCAGTATTCTGAAGAGGATTTTAATCTGGATTTGAATCAGGACTATTTCGCGATTTTTACGACAGTTCCTCTAAAATATAAAGATTCTAAATCTCCAGTCATTCAAGTTAATCATCTTTTTGATGATCAATGGCTGCAGGAAGAATGGCAGAGGGCCAATGCTTTTCATCAAAAAAATCTAGAAACAGTCAGCTTACGTTTTCTTCGTTTGACTCCCCAAAAAACCTATCAGCAATACTTGCTAAATATGGTTGCAGAGTTAGAGAAACTTCAGATGATTGATGAAGGTTTTAGAAATCGGATAATTGATAGGGATAAAAAACAATCAACCATTTTTGGTGGAGGAATTGCCTTCCCCCATACAATTAACCAGGGTTATGCAAAGACTATTTTAATGTTTGGAAAGCTAGAAGAGCCTTATCAAAAAGGAGATGATTGGATTGAATTTATCTTTCTAGTCGCCATTCCCTCAGAAATTGAAAGCAAAATGGAGAGTGAATTGCTGGAATTGTATGACGACATTTTTCGAATTGCAGGAGAGCCTTCTCTAAAAGAAGCATTGAGGGCTGTAGAAACAGAGACAGAGTTTCTATCATTTTCTAAGAGCAAAGGAGTATTTTAATGAATTCGCTAATAATTTTCGCTGTATTTGTCATGGCAGCTTATATATTTCAAATGTTCCTCGGCTGGCAGCAACTCAAAGACTTCAATAAGACCTATACGATGCTCCGAAAACTGGGGCGCGTAGCGATTGGCAGGAAGTCCGGAAGAATCAAATCCGGTACGATTGTCATGTTCGCGGTTGATGAAAACGGTCGGGTTCTTAAAGCTAGCAAAATGCAAGGAGTCACAATCTTAGCACGTTTTCAAAATATGGACGATTATGTTGGAGAAGACATCCATTATTTTGACAAGTATAATCCTCTTGTGAGAAAAGAAAATAAGTTGATGCAATCAGCCATAGAAGATGCTAGAAAAGTCTATCTTTGGAATGAGGCAGGTATTGAGAAAGAGACAAGTTCATCTGATTCTTTTCTGGGATTCGGCTTTTATGCGAATTACTTACAATTATCTATTAAACAGTTATTTAAAAAAAATAAGAAAGGGAGTTCCTTATGAATCACATTACAAATTTTGCAGAGAGTTTTATGAAACTCTTCCAATTAGGTGGAGAAACCTTTATTAGCTGGATGACAAATATTGTACCGCTTGTCTTAATGCTATTGATTGCAATGAATACCCTTATCGCTTTCTTGGGAGAAGAGAAGGTCAATTCCCTGGCTAAGATTTCTGCCAAAAATCCTGTTAGCCGGTATATGATTTTACCTTTCATTTCTGCCTTTATGCTGGGGAATCCGATGGCAATCAGTATGGGACGTTTCTTACCAGAATATTATAAACCTAGTTTTGTAGCAGCTCAGATGCAGTTCTGCCACACTTCAAATGGTGTATTTCCGCATATCAATCCTGGGGAATTGTTTGTATGGATGGGAATTGCAACAGGAATTCAAACTTTAGGTTTAAGTCAAATGGACTTAGCCATTCGTTACATGCTTGTTGGGCTTGTCATGAACTTTGTAGGCGGTTGGGTGACCGATTTTACAACTGCTTATGTAGCAAAACAGCAAGGTGTTACCTTGAGTAAAACATTTGATTTATAGAAAGAGTGAAATTATGTCATATAAGAGTATAAAAGTTGTTAAAGGAAATGGCGGTTTCGGAGGACCTTTGGTCATTACACCTAGTGAAGCTAAGCATAAATTCATCTATATCACTGGCGGAGGAGAAAAGCCAGATATTGTAGATAAAATTGCTGATTTGACCGGTATGGAAGCTGTTAATGGGTTTAAAACTTCTATCCCAGATGAGGAAATTGCTTTAGCAATCGTGGATTGTGGCGGTACTCTTCGCTGTGGTATTTATCCTAAAAAGGGGATCCCTACAATAAATATTGTCGCTACAGGGAAAAGTGGGCCTCTAGCTCAATATATAACCGAGGAAATCTATGTGTCAGCAGTTGGCCTTAATCAAATTTCTGCTGCTAATGAAGACGAAAAAGCGACAACTGTGGTAACAGAAAAGCCAACTTACGATACTAGTAAAAAAATTACAGAGCAAAAAGCTGAAACAAGTATTGTAGCAAGAATTGGGATGGGCGCTGGGAAGGTCGTTGCGACTTTCAACCAGGCTGCTCGTGAAGCCATCCAAACAATGCTCAACACGATCATTCCTTTCATGGCCTTTGTTTCCTTGCTGATTGGGGTTATTCAAGGTTCAGGTGTTGGAAATTGGCTGGCAAAATTAATGGTTCCCCTAGCTGGGAACATCTGGGGACTCATTTTGATTGGCTTTATCTGTTCCTTGCCATTCCTATCTCCTTTGTTAGGCCCCGGAGCTGTTATCAGTCAGATTATTGGAACCTTAATTGGAGTTGAAATCGGCAAAGGGACTATTCCGCCCCAAATGGCTCTGCCAGCTATATTTGCTATCAACACTCAAAACGGTTGTGATTTCATTCCTGTAGCACTCGGTCTATCTGAAGCCAAGGCTGAAACAGTTGAGGTTGGTGTCCCTTCTGTGCTTTATTCACGCTTTCTCAATGGTGTTCCGCGGGTGCTAGTAGCTTGGATAGCTAGTATTGGCCTTTATCAGTAAACTTTTGATAGATGCACGTAAACATAGCAACTATTATGTTAAACTTATCTATAAGCATAAGTTTATGACAGATTTGAGAAAGGATGAATAGGAATTAGATGAAGAAAATTTTTGAAGCTAAAGTAATTCAAGTGGGGCCTGAAGCTCAGAATATGATTCAAGATGCCAATATGCTCATTTTGTTTGGAGAAGAAGCTCCGGAAGACTTAGCAGAGTATTGTTTTAAAATCGATAACAAAAATCTTCTAGGTGCAATACTAGAAGGTGGAAAGCTGGTGGTAGATAGTCAGGAATATTCGATTACTGCCGTAGGAAATGTAGTAGAAAAAAATTTAACTGGACTGGGCCATATCACGATTTCTTTTGATGGTTCAAAAGAGGGCAGCCTGCCGGGCACTCTCCATGTTGCAGCAGACCAAGCAGTAGTAATTGAAAAGGACTCTACCATTCAGATTTTCGAAACTGCTTGACCATAACAAAATTTAAAATCAAGCAATTTAGAAAAATAAAAGTCTAAAAAATTGATTCAGAGCTTGGACAAAAAGTCCAGGCTTCTGGGTCTAAATTAGAAAAAATAGATGACGCAGTGGTTGATTGGCAAGTCAATCAAACTAGCCAGTCAGTGCAAGGGAATTCCCAGCAGATGGATCCACAAGGGGTGCCTGAACAGAAGGAAAAGACCAAAAAGGTATTTACCCAACTTCAGCTAACTTCTCAACAGACTTGCACTCATTGGGTCAATTTATCCAAGAAGGAACTCGTATCATGTTTGAAACAGTTGTCCGTGTGGACAAACCACGTAAGAACGTGATCATCCCTACATTGGAAGAAGACCTTGATGGACTTGGTTACCTCCAAGGAAAAGACGTTGACTTCGTAAACAAAAAAGCAACTGACGGTGTTCTTCTTGCCCATACAGACGGTGATGTACCAAACATGTACGTAACTCTTCCTGAGCAAGATGCCTTCACTCTTGGTTATGCCATCTACTTCTTCGAATTGGCGATCGCCCTTTCAGGTTACTTGAACGCGATCAACCCATTTGACCAACCAGGTGTTGAAGCCTACAAGAAAAATATGTTTGCCCTTCTTGGTAAACCAGGATTTGAAGAACTTGGAGCAGAACTCAACGCTCGTCTTTAATCAATAGACAAAACGATCTCGCAAGAGGTCGTTTTTTTGTGCCTATTTCCCCATTTAGTGATGAATTGGCGCCATCAGGTGATTTATGATATAGTAGAAGGAGCATTTTTATACTTTGTTCATCAAATGATTTTCACTCACTGTGATCGTCAAATGAGGCAAAGAGAAACAAAAGGAGTAGGGAATCCAGAAACTGGGAAAGATGGTGTTTCATATTCAGAAGTACTAAAAAATAATCATTCAGGGTCTATCATGATGTCGGCAGACCAAGATAAAATTACTCATGAAAATAAAACGAAAATGGTAATTGAATTTAAAAAAATATCATATAAAAAAATATATAGGCTAACATTCTATAAACAAGAAAACGGAGATTACTGTTTGGCGACAAAAGAGGAAAGTAAATAGAACATCCATTTCAAGAAATACTGGGTGACTAGAATGGGGAAGATATATTTACTGTGATACAGTTTTTAATGCTATAGTAGGATAAGAAAATAAAGTTAAGGAGTACGACATGTCAAGAGGAAGAAAAGTACAACGTGAATGGTCTAAGAATCATGGGAATCTGTACTCTTTTCCGAGTGCATTTTCGGATGAAGGACCTCAAGGGGCGATTTTTGAAGATCAAAAGAAACAAATAGGATTTCGGATTTCACGTAATATAATCCGAGTACTCTTTTCAGTGATCGTTGTATTCGTATTTTTTCTGATAGGAGTCTGGTATTATAAAAAAACAGTCGTTCATAGACCCGAAAATAAGATCATAAGATCTTCGGAAAGATATCAAAAAAAGAAATCTTCTACCAGCTCCTCGAATATTCAAGCGAGCAAAAGTGAGAATAAAAAAATTGGACAGATATTGAAAAAAGAAAATTCTGAGTGGGTTGATCCGTCTCAAGTAAGAGTTTTTTCAGTTGATGAAGTCTTTGAGCTAATGGATGCTACAAAGAAGCAAACGCTAACGCCTTCAGAAATAATTGAGAAATATGGAAAGGCGTTTGCAGGTTTACTTGATTATGATTCCTCGGGGAAAGAACGGGTAACCTTTTATTATAAGCTTTCTGACCAACAGGGTTTTTTCAAAATTATTATTAATGAGTTTGAAGGAAAAAGTCGTGTCGAGCGTGTCTATCTTGAAGTTACTAAAGCTCAAGCGGGCAAGGCGAATAAAACTTTAGAAGAATATCGTTCTTATTTGCCTAAAAGTGGTCAGGAAGGGATTGGGTTAATGGAGGCTATAAGCCAGTTTGGAATCCCTAAGAACAGTTACAGTAACAACCTGTATGAAGGGGAAAATAGTTATATATATATTCTATACTTTACAACAGATCAAAGAAAAATAACCTTATCATTTAAAAAGAATCAGCAAGGGGAATACCGACTTGAAAATGTAGCAACATCTGGATAAAACGATCTCTCAAGAGGTCGTTTTTTTTGTCTGCAAAATAGTTTCATAAAATTTCCCCTTAGATTCAACTATAAAAACACTAGCTAGTTATTTCTCCTGATCATATGGTTATCTCATTGCTAAACTACTGATACTATAGGGTTTCTAGAAGAGCAATAGTTGCCGGCACGGATTTTATACTCAAATCCTTTAATATAAAAAGTTATTTGAACATAAAAGTTGTCATTTGTTGTTTCATATTATAAAATGAAAGAAGAATGAAAATATTTGAAAAAGGAATGAAAATTATGAAAAAGAACTTGACTAAATTCTTGTTACTTTCATCTATGCTTGGTGGAATGGCTGTTGCCTACCCAGTATCTGCGAATACAAAAGCTGCGATTTATGAGTACAAAAATGGTCAGCTAGACCTTGTTCAAAAACCAACATATGAAGGGTTCGAATCGAATCAGCTTTCTTTGAAATTGAAAACAGGTCGTGTCGATGTAGTGGGAGCGCGTGAAGGCAAGAAAGAAAGTGCGCATGATGCAGGAGCCTACCAATTTGCATTGATCTACAAATCTGAAGGTGGCGAAGAAGAGACCGTTGCTAAAGGGCAAAATACAGCAGATGGGACCATCGCATTTGATGATGTGGATCTCTCTGGACTAAATTCTGGGACTGTTAAACTCTACATTCGTCAAACCACAAAGGATGATGGTCGTTTTAAACAGTTGGATAATGGAGAAGGGGAAGTAACAGTGTCCCTTGCTTACGATGGATCAGGACGCTTGATGGTGGATTCACTTGAAAGTTCAAACCCAATTTATCGTAATTTCATTGCAGGCTATAACGGTTCTGAGACAGGAGGATCCACTTCACCAAGTACAACAAGCCCATCTTCAAGCTCAAGTAGCTCATCTTCTAGTTCAAGTAGCTCAAGTAGTTCGTCTTCAAGCTCAAGTAGCTCATCGAGCTCATCTTCAAGCAGCTCATCTTCAAGTTCCTCAAGTTCAACTTCTTCATCGAGCTCAAGCTCTTCTTCTAGTTCTTCCTCAAATTCAAGCGACTCAAGCAAATCTGTAGTTGGCCGTTTATTGCCAAAAACAGGTCAAGAAACAGGTGTCGTTTTGGCAACATTGGGCTTGCTCTCACTTGCAGGAATTGCTATTGTCTCCCTTCGCAAGAAATTTTAAGATAAGCATCTAAAAGGTCGGATATCTCTCCGATCTTTTTTAGTCCATCAAGACAGGAGTTGGTCCTTGCTTGGTTTTATGTTATAGTAGAAGAGAAGAATAAAAAGGAGAATTCGAAATGTCCGAGAAAGATCAAGAACAATTTATGAAACATACTCCCGTAGAGGGTGCGCCTCAATTTGATGTGGCTGCGCCAGCCTTTGTCCCAAAAGAAGAAGCCGAAGACTTGGTCGTTCCAGAAGCTAGTGGTCTTTCAGTGACGGAGACGGAAGCAATGAAAGAAGAGGCAGACAAGCTAGCTATGTCAGAAGCAGTGGAGCTTCCAAAGGTGGATGAAGTGACTGTTGGAGAACATCCGGATGTAGTTGCCGCTCCCCAACCGACTCCTCCATTCCAGCCTGCGCCTCAAGCTCCTCAAAACATGGCAGCTGAACCAATTGGTCCGCAAACAGTGCCTGTTCCTGAGACACCTATTCCACAAGCTCCTCTTTCTCCTGTTGGAAGACCGATGGATACTGCAGACAAGAAGGCGATTCGTTTTGCCCTTGGGATTTTAGTTGGGCTTCTTATCGGTGGAGTCAGTGGTTATTTGATTGGTCATGCTAGCCCTAGCACGTCATCATCTAGAAAGCAGACTTCTTGGTCAGGTAACCAGTCTGGTTCGTCTTCCAATATCGATTTGGATCAATTGACCGCAGAAGACGCGGAAGTTGATTTTAGCTGGAAACAGTCTGATATCGAGCAACTTCAGTTTTTAACAGGAAGTGATGCTGGGGAGACTCCTGAGGAAATGATTGAAGCTTATGGGAAAGCTAGCTCCGTTCAATTTGAAAGTGGAGAATTGAAATTATTTTGGGATGATAACTCTTATAATAAAGAGGTCAAAGCGACTTACTCTAAGAAAGGGAAAGAATTCCAGCTTGTCAAATTTGAATTTAATCAATTTGGGAAAAATCTTACGGTTGAGGACAACTTTGCAGATGGATTCAAAGTTGGAAATAGTGAGACCGGTGCTGGAGGAACCTCTTACAAAGAGCTTTTAGAAAAATACGGTGATGCAGTCAATCTGACGGTGAGTTCATCTGATGATTCAGACGAGATAGAATTGGTCATGGACTTCCAAAAGAAAAACGGGGACTATGTAGATTTGACCTTTATTCGCCAAGAAAATGGAGATTTTCTCTTGAGCAGTAAAGACAGCTACTAAAAGGATCAGACAAGAAAGAGGCAAGCGCCTCTTTTTTGGGATAAGACGAGACAAATACGCTAATTTTCTATACAATAGAAAGAGTTTGAATAGAAAGAGCATGAAGGATGGAAGAAATGAAACAGTGGATAGAACATCATAAGCGGATCCTCCAAAAAGCTGCAAGTGCTTTGCTGGCTTTTATGGTTGGTGTTTGCTTGGTGTTTATGATTCATCCAGTGAAAACCTTGCCCAAAGATCGCTTGTTGAGTTTGTCTCGCATGCAAGAAGACAGCCAGCAATTTGTTGCGTCTTCTTCCAAAGAGCCGGCTTTAGAAGACTTGTTGTCATTGGACCTTGCAAGGGGAGAAGGAAAGACACAAAAAAATTGGGTGACTTTATCTGCATTCGTCAAAAAAATTGGAAAAGCAGCGAGTTTTACACAAGAAGATACGACTTTTGGAACGCAAGTCCAGCTAGGCTATGGGACTCCTGTGCAGGGGATTCATCCTTATACCATAGAATTTCAAAAGCAGGATGATACCTTTTATTTGAGCTCGATTCAAGGCTTTGCGCCCAAGTCGGCTCACTATCAGAGCAAAAAGAACTTAAAACTGGCAGATTTTACAGGCTATCAGACACTAGATGGAAAAAAGGAAAAGGGGACAGCAGTAGAAGATGTCTTGAAAAAATCAGGTCTTCCCAATTCTCTTAGTTTGACCTCTGAAAAGGACAAGCAAGTCCTAGCCCTGTCTTATCAGGTGACAGATGGACTGGTCTCTTTAACCTTTGAACGTGACCATAGTGGTCAGTATCGTTTGACGAAGAAGGGGTGAAGCAGATGATCGAGTGGATGAAAAAGAATCGAAAAGAGCTCTTGCTGCCGTTTTTGTGTTTTGTTTTAGGATTGTTACTTGCGATTGCAAGCATCCAGGTGCAGGAGCAGGGAACCGATACCAAGGAGGACCAAACACTGACTCATTTCCAGCCAAAGGATTACAAGAATTTGGTCAGCAAGGAACAAGAAATCAAACAGTTTAAATGGACCATCGAAGCTGTGGCGAATTTAAAAGTTCGTCTCAAGCAGAGTCAGCAACCAGGAACCCGCTTGGAAACAGTTGTGACGGAATGGGGAAAAGCCCAAAAAGTTAAGTATACAAAGACAGCTCAAGGAGAAAAAACCGTTCTTGTCTTGACTTATGCAGCTAAGCAAACCGATCAGGGCAAGAAAAGTGTAACCTTGTGGTTTGAACAGGAAAAAGACCAGGGGTATCGCTTGACGACAGTGGATGCGACGAATTTGTTGGACGCAAAAGAGAAGACAAGCAGTGAGAAAGAAATCACTACTGAAAAAGAGAAAAAAGGTACAGAATTCGCCCAGCTCATTAAGCAACTAGGAAATCCTCAACGCTTGGTCTGGGGGGAAATGCCAGATGGCGGAATGGGCTATCGCGCGACTTACCAGGTGCCAGGGCAGCCAGAAGTGGTGATGGAATTCAAGAAAAAAGCCAAGAAATTGGTGTTGGTATAAGAAAGGAGACATCATTGGACGATCAACGGACAGACATCAAGGCAGCTTCCTCTCACCAGGGTGGAAGCCGCTTGATTTCAGAAGCCGATCTGGCTTCAATAGGGATGGACAATCATCAGGATACTAGAAGCCATTCAGATACGATGGAGTCTTCCCCTTCTTCCTCAAAAGAGGGGATTGGTTCGCTTTTGCGATTTTTTGGGTGGTTCGCCTTGTTTATGGCTTTTGTGTTTGTGCTTCAAAACGAAGTTAATAAAAGCTCTTCTTCATCTTCTTCGAGTGAGGGGATCAATGGTTTATCACGTGATGGTATCAGAACGGAATATCTGACCAGTGAAAATAGTTCTTATATCGCCTCAGCTAATGAATTTCAATTTCAGCCAACCTATGAAAAGGCTATGTCTCTCATTCCTAATTTTGCAGTGGAAGAAAAAAAGACCTCTTTTGGGACGGTAGACCCACAAGATGTCGTTGCAGCATTAGGTAAAGCGAGGAGTGGGGAAGCAACCTATAGTGGTAGCAGTTCTAGTCCCTTTTTGTTGACCTTAGATTACCAATCAAAGGATGCAGATGGGAAGGTTCTTCTTGAAAAAACAGGTGCCTTTTACAGGATCTCTCTTTTAAGTTTGAAACACTTAAAAAGTGACCGATTTGCGAATAAGAATGGGAGCTTGATGAAGGACGATTTTGCCACTATCAAGGTCGGAATGCCTTATTTAGACCTACTCAATACGGTAGGGATTCCGGATGAAATATATGTATCTGGGCTTTTAGGTTACGGGGAAGCGCCTTCCTTTACCTATCGATTATCGGATTCTCAAACGGTTCAAATCCATTTTGATAGCCGGCAAACCATAAAGGATATCAAATCGAAAGAGGTAGCGACCACACCAGCTTCCTCTACATCTACAGCACAGTAAAAAATCAGCCGAAGCATTTTAAATAAAAGGAGAGGACAATGGGAAATAAAGACTGGTCGCATCTACGAAATGAGCACCAGAGTCGGTTTTCGAAAGGCCAGCCGAAAGAAGCACCCTTAGAAAAAGGAAGTCCTGAGAAGCTAGAAGATACGCTCGCAAAAGAGCCAGAAGTGGTAGAAGTCCCTGCTTTTCAGGAAGAGGTGAAACAAGAAGAGGAACGAAAAGACGAACCAGCGATTGGTGTGAAGGAGGAATCGTATGATCCAAAGGAAGGCTCATTTGCTACACCTGAAGACGAATCAGCTCAGGTCGTTCTTGCTACACCACTAACAGAAGAAGAAAGGTCAGAAACACCAGCACAAGATACAATAGGGCAGTCTCCTTCAGCTGAGAAAAAAGTAGAGCACCAGGGTGGGAGCCGCTTGATTTCAGAAGCTGACCTGGCTTCAATAGGGGGAGGCAGGCATTCAGAACCAAGACAAACGGTACTAGACTCCCAATCGGATAGGGCGAAAACCTACTCTCCTTCCTCTAATAGTGGAGGGTCTTCGCTGGCAGCCTTTTTTGGATTATTGGCCATGCTGGGATTATTTGCCTATCTAGCTTCAGGAGGTATCCATAGTGAGGAACATCCTTCTTCTACTACTAGTGAATACGGAAGTCCTGGCCGGTCTTATGGAACCAGAAAGGAAACCTTGAAGAGTGGTACGAGTACCTTGATTGCACCGGAAGGTGAATTTCAGTTTCAAGTGACCTATGAGAAGGCGATTTCCCTGATTCCTGGTTTAAGTGAGGGGGATCAAGGTCGTACCTCTTCAACTTATCTGTCTCCGCAGGATGTGGTAGCTGTACTGGGCAAGGCTAGTAGTGGGGAAGAAACCTACCAAGAGGGTAGTGTCGGTCCTTTCATGACAAGCTTGGATTATGAGGTTGAAGGATCCCCTTCTTCTGTATCTGTTTTGCTTTCAAATATGATTAGTAGCCGTCTATCTTCTCTTAATTTTGAGAACTTAAACAGTGAGCGATTAGCCAATAAAAATGGCAGTTTGAATAGAGAGGATTTTGCCAATATTAAAATAGGAACCAGCTATGCAGATCTTGTGAATACAGTCGGAATTCCTAGCCGTGTTTCTTGGTCGAGTATGATGAGTTCAGAGTCCTTCTTAATCTTTTACTATAAACTTTCTGATTCGCACTCAGTCATTATTCACTTTGGAAGCAATCGCACCATCAGTGAAATGACAGGCCTGGAGGATCAGGCTACAACCACGTCGCCTTAGGTGTTCATCTCTTTGGGTTTGTGGTATAATATGGATACCTTTAATTGAAATGAATGGAGAATCTCATGACTGCACAAAAAATGTCTGCTCAAGAAATTATCGCTTTTATTGGAAATGCAGAAAAGAAAACAAATGTGAAAGTAACCTTTGAAGGGGAATTGGCAACAGCTGTTCCTGCTTCTGTTACCAAGCTTGGCAATGTTTTGTTCGGTGACTGGAAAGATATCGAGCCCCTTCTTGCCAACTTGACAGAGAACAAGGATTATGTGGTCGAACAAGATGGTCGTAATTCAGCTGTTCCCTTGCTGGATAAGCGCTATCTAAATGCGCGTATCGAACCAGGTGCTATTATCCGTGACCAAGTGACCATCGAAGACAATGCTGTCGTGATGATGGGGGCTGTCATTAATATTGGTGCTGAAATCGGTGCAGGAACTATGATTGATATGGGGGCTATCCTTGGTGGTCGTGCAACAGTTGGTAAAAACAGCCACATCGGTGCAGGTGCCGTTCTTGCGGGTGTCATTGAGCCAGCTTCTGCTGAGCCTGTTCGGATCGGTGACAATGTCTTGGTCGGTGCCAATGCAGTTGTGATTGAAGGGGTTCAAGTAGGGAACGGTTCAGTTGTTGCCGCTGGAGCTATCGTTACTCAAGATGTTCCTGAAAATGTGGTCGTAGCTGGTGTCCCAGCTCGCATCATCAAGGAAATCGACGAAAAAACACAACAAAAAACAGCACTCGAAGACGCCTTGCGTAATTTGTAAGATATGAATGGTAGAGGCCGCAAGGCCTCTATTCTAATAGAAAGAAGACGACGATGACATTGGATTTAATCAAAATCAGACGGGATTTGCACCAAATCCCTGAAATTGGCTTGGAAGAATTTGAAACCCAAGCCTACCTCTTAGAGCGAATCGCAGAGATCACAGCGGGCAAGGACTTTGTAGAGCAACGGACTTGGCGGACCGGGATCCTGGTTTATCTCCATGGGGCTGCACCTGAAAAAACGATCGGCTGGCGGACGGATATCGATGGCTTACCGATTGTGGAACAAACGGGCCTTGATTTTGCCTCTAAGCACGAAGGACGGATGCATGCTTGTGGTCACGATATGCACATGACGACAGCCCTTGGACTTTTGGATCAACTGGTCCAAGTACAACCAAAAAATAACCTGCTCTTTCTCTTCCAACCAGCTGAAGAAAACGAAGCTGGTGGGATGCTCATGTATAAGGACAATGCTTTTGGCGACTGGCTCCCTGATGAATTTTATGGTCTGCATGTGCGCCCTGATTTGAAGGTGGGGGACATTGCGACCAATACGGGTACCCTTTTTGCGGGGACCTGTGAAGTCAAGATCACCTTTACAGGAAAGGGAGGGCATGCGGCCTTTCCACATGAGGCCAATGACGCTCTTGTAGCGGCCTCTTACTTCATTACCCAAGTCCAATCGGTCGTGAGTCGAAATGTCGATCCGATTGAAGGGGCTGTGGTGACCTTTGGTTCCATGCATGCAGGGACAACCAATAATGTGATCGCTGAGACAGCCTTCCTTCATGGGACCATTCGGACCTTGACCATGGAGATGAATCTTTTGACTCAAAAACGGGTCAAAGCCATTGCAGAAGGAGTTGCAGCAGCCTTTGATGTGAAATTGGACCTGGAACTCAAGCAAGGAGGCTACCTGCCTGTGGAAAACCAACCAGAATTGGCCAAAGAACTCATGGACTTTTTCACAGCTGAGGAAGACGTGAACCTGATTGATATTCTGCCTGCGATGACAGGAGAAGACTTCGGCTTTCTCTTGAGCAAGGTCCCCGGTGTCATGTTCTGGTTGGGGATTGATACCCCTTATGCCTTGCACCATCCAAAGATGAGCCCCAATGAGGCCGCCCTTCCCTTTGCTGTGGAAAACATTGGTAAATTTTTGAAAATGAAGGCTAACCAATAATGGATTGATTCAACTCCGTCTGGAGTTGGATTTTTTCTTTGTTGTATAAAAACTGTTCGGATCTTTCCTAAAAAATGATACAATAAAAGCTAGACAAAAGGAGTAGGCATGAAGAAAACACTACGAAAAGAAACCATTGCAGCCATGAAACAGTTGCCAGAATCCGTGAAAACTCAAGCAGATGAAGAGCTGACTCAGCGCCTCTTGGAGCTACCAGCTTTTCAGGAGGCAAAGACCCTTGCGACCTATCTGTCTTTTGACCATGAAGTTTCCACAGCTGGCTTGATCCAAGCAGCTCTTCAATTTGGGAAACGCGTCTGTGTTCCCCGTACCTACCCACAAGGGCGAATGGAATTTGTGGAATACGATCCTGACATTTTGGAAAAGACACGCTTTGGTTTGTTGGAGCCCAATGAAAAAGGAAATCTTGTGGATCAGTCAGAGATTGACCTGATCCATGTACCAGGCGTGGTCTTCCAGTCAAAAGGCTACCGAATTGGCTATGGTGGTGGCTATTATGATCGTTATTTGGAAGATTTTACTGGAAAAACGGTAAGTACGATTTATTCCATTCAGCAGAAGGAGTTCCAGCCAGAGGTTTTTGATCAGGCAGTTCAGGAGGTACTAGTCTATGAAGTTACTCTTTGATCGTCGTTATCCTGTGACCAGTCTCTTGTTGCTCGTCACAACGGCAGTCTTTCTTTCCATGTTTATCCGATTTGGAGGCGACTACCAAACAGGTGCTGCTATTTACTATAGTGGTGGGATTATTGGAGAGGTTGTGAAAGTCGATCCTAGCCAGTTATGGCGAATCGTGACAGCTACCTTTGTTCACATCGGCCTAGAACATTTTGTGCTCAATATGATCACCCTCTATTACTTGGGACGTTTGGCAGAGGATCTCTTTGGATCTAAGGCTTTCTTAGCTCTCTATCTCTTATCAGGCATGATGGGTAATGTCTTTGTTGCTATTTTTACGCCGGATGTGATTGCAGCAGGAGCTTCTACAGCCCTCTTTGGACTGTTTGGGACCATTGGTGCTCTGCGCTTTATTGTTCAAAGTCCCTATATTCGCCACTTGAGTCAGTCCTATACCAGCTTGATTGTTGTCAATTTGATCTTTAGCTTCATGCCAAGAATCAGTATGGCGGGGCACATCGGTGGCTTAGTAGCTGGGGTGATGTTGGCTTATGTCTTTCCAGTAAGAGGGGAAGCTCGCTTTATGAACCGAACCTATCAGATGAGTGCAGCCCTATCTTATCTCTTACTTTTGCTTTATTTCTTAGGTAAAATCTTGAATCTATTTTAAGAAGAGGCTAGGACAAAAGTCCTAGCCTCTTAATTGTTTTTGGATTGTCGAGCAAGACGCAGCGGTTGAGTGGGCTCTACTACGCTGATTTCATCAGCTTTTACAGCCCTACTCAACTGTGCGGAGGTGGGACGACGAAATCGAATTCTAACGAATTACCGATTTCTGTCCCACTCTCTTTTTTTCCTAAAAAATGTAGTGCAATCGTAAACTAACAGAAAATTGTTTGAAATACAAAGAATTGTATATATTTATCATAATATATTTACAGGAGTCACGTGAACCCTCTATTGCTAGGTCCATAGAGAAGAAGATCATGGGTAAAAAGGTATAAAAACGCAAAGTAGAAAGCGCTTGCAAAAGAGTTGGGAAAGGTGTAAACTGGAGATATAAAAATCAAAAATAGTGCTATTTTGTCAAAAGTAGTGCAAAAACAAAGGAGATTTGCCATGAAAAAATGGTTGTTAAGACTCTCATTGGTAGTGATGACGCTTTTGCTCCTACCAATCCAAGCTGTTCAAGCCTGTTGCGGTTTTATCATTGGTCGCCAGTTGACCAAGGATGGGACCACTCTCTTTGGTCGGACAGAGGATTACCCTTATTATCCAAATGGAGGAAAGCACAACAAAAACTTTGTTGTTGTTAATGCCAAGAATTATAAGGAAGGGGACCAACTGGAAGACGAATCCAATGGATTTACCTATCCTCATGCTGCCAGCGAAATGAAATACACAGCGACCTATGACTCTGCTCGTGGAGATGGTAGTAACGGTGCGTTCGGGGAACATGGATTCAACGAAGCCGGCGTCTCTATGACCTCAACTGTTACAGCTATTCCAAACAAAAAAGTCTTGAAGACAGACCCATTGACAGAAAACGGTCTCCCAGAAGCTGCTATGTTGGATGTGATTTTACCTCGTGCAAAATCTGCTCGCGAAGGAATCGAACTACTTGCGAAAGTCATTGAAGAAAAAGGTTCAGCTGAGGGGAATACAGTTGTTATTGCGGACCAGAAAGAAACGTGGTATATGGAAATTCTATCTGGACACCAATATGTGGCTGTTAAAGTTCCAGAAGATAAATACGCCGTCTTTGCAAATACCTACTACCTTGGTCATGTGGATTTGAATGACAAGGAAAATGTGATCGCTTCGAAAGATGTTGAAAAAGTAGCCAAAGAATCTGGTAACTACAAGACAGACAAAGATGGTAACTTCCATATCGCTAAATCTTATGGACCAGAAAAATATGCTGAAGGAGACCGTTCACGTACCTACGCAGGAATCACCCTTTTGGATCCAAATTCAAAAGTGACTTATGAAGATGATGAATATGAACTCTTCCGCTCACCAACCGATCCAAATAAGAAATTTACTTTAGAAGATGCCTTTGCTATGCAACGGAATCGCTTTGAACACTTAAATGGTCGCTTCGTACCGGACGATCAAATTGGAGTGAAGAAACAAGGTGATAATGGTAGCAATGATGCTGTTCGTAAAGACCAATACAAGTATGCTTTAGGAAATGAAAACGTTATTGATGCCCATGTCTACCAAATCAATCCAAAACTTCCAAAATCATTTGGTGGTACTTTATGGCTTGGTATGGGACCATCTCGGAACACACCTTATGTTCCATTCTATGGTAATCTAAAAGATACTTACGAAGCCTTCAAACCTCAAACAGCAACTTATGATCCAAATTCATGGTATTGGACAGTATGGCACATTGACAACATGGCGATCAATAACCAAGATGTCTTTGGAAAAACAGTTCAAGATCACTGGAAAGCTCTGGAAAAACAATTTATTGTTGATCAAGAGAAGAAAGATATTGAATATTATGCGTTGAAAGATCAACCTGAAGCTGCAAAAGCTGCTGAAGATAAGGTGACAAAAGATGCCCTTGAATTGTCTGATCGTCTCTTCCAACACTTCAAAGATTATGAAAAATTAATGGAAAAACAATTAGAGGCAGCTGGACGTAAGTCTGATCCTTATCGTGCTTCGAAACCAGATGATTATAAGGATCCTGAAGATTCTAAGAAACCAGATACACCAAAGGTTCCAGAAAAACCTCAAGTTGACGGAAATATTACAAAAATTGAAATTCCTGCCTCATATTATAGAGCAACTCCTTCCAATAAAGATATCCCAGCAAATGCAGAAGGAAATCCAAATAATCGTTTTGGCTATGCAGCAACAAAAGCAATGCCTACATATGGATCTGAAAAAGCAGAAACGGTTGTAAAACCAGAAGCGAAAGTTCAATCTACATCAGAGGCTACTGTAGCAGAAAATGTGAACAACAACAATAATCGCTTCGGTTCTAATTTCAATCCAGGCGAAATTGAAACTTTCCCAAATACCAATTATTCTTACAATGTTCATCCTTAAACAATAAGATTTAAAAAGTGAATTGGATCAAATCCAATGAAACAAAAGAGGCCGGATTTTTATCCAGCCTCTTTTTTACGAAAAAAAGATTGACCATTGTAAGGTAGCAAAGCCCTTACATTATATGGCCAGTCTTTTTGTATTCTTTTGATTTGTGAATAATTAGTCTGTAGTTTGTTCAGATTCTTCTAATTGTTTTCCAAGATCAATGATATACTGTTTGAGGTCCTCTTTAACCTGTGGATGCTTCAAAGCATAATCAATCGATGTTTTCATAAAACCAAACTTGTCACCTACATCGTAGCGTTGGCCTTTAAATTCACGGGCAAAGACTCGTTGGGTCTTATTGAGGGTGTCGATCGCATCTGTCAATTGAATTTCATTGCCAGCACCTGGTTCTTGATTTGCAAGAATATCAAAGATTTCAGGAGTCAAGAGGTAGCGTCCGATAATAGCAAGATCACTTGGAGCATCCTCTGGGTTTGGTTTTTCGACAAAAGTTTCAACGCTATAAAGACCGTTAATACCTTCTCCTTGAGGTGCAATCACACCGTAAGAAGAAACCTCTTCATGAGGGACTTCCATCACAGCGATGGTTGACGCATGGGTTTCATCGTAGTCGTTCATCAACTGTTTGGTCAATGGCAAGGCATCATCATTAGTGATGTCCATCAGATCATCTCCCAACATAACGACAAAAGGCTCATTTCCAACAAAGGCCTTTGCCTGAAGAACAGCGTCCCCTAAACCTCGAGGGTGACTTTGGCGGATGAAATGAAGATTGATCGCTGTTGTATCATTGACCAACTTGAGTAAGTCAGTCTTGCCTTTTTGCTCGAGATTGTATTCCAATTCGAAGTTAGAATCGAAATGGTCTTCGATCGAACGTTTGGCCTTCCCTGTTACGACAAGGATTTCTTCAATCCCAGATTTCAGAGCCTCTTCTACGATAAATTGGATCGTAGGTTTGTCAACGATTGGCAACATTTCCTTTGCCAAAGCTTTGGTAGCTGGGAGGAAGCGTGTCCCCAAACCAGCCGCAGGAATGACTGCTTTTCTAACTTTAGTCATATAGTTTCCTTTCTAAAAGGTAGGATTGATGTTAGGGTGGTTGACTTATTTCCACTCATTTTCTTCTTTAAATTCATTGCTCATCATGTGGTGGATGGCTTCGCGGATATCTTTCCCTTCATAAATGACTTGGTAAATGGCTTGTGTAATCGGCATGTAGACATCTAGTTCTTGGGCCAGCTCGTGGGCGACTTTGGTCGTAGAGATCCCTTCAATGATCATACCCATGTTGGCTTCGATATCTTCCAATTTTTCGCCACGTCCGAGAGCATCCCCAGCTCGCCAGTTGCGAGAATGAACAGAAGTTCCGGTAACGATCAAGTCACCGACCCCAGACAAACCGCTATAGGTCAATGGGCTAGCTCCGAGTTTAACGCCAAGGCGCGTGATTTCAGCGAGACCGCGCGTGATGATGGCTGCTTTGGCATTGTCCCCATAACCAAGACCGTGCAGGGCTCCAGCTCCGACCGCGATGATATTTTTCAAGGCTCCAGCAGTTTCCACTCCGATAACATCTGTATTGGTATAGAGGCGGAAGTAGTGATTGCTAAAGAGTTCTTGAACATAGCGTGCAGCTTCTAAATCTTTTGAGGCTGCTGTAATGAGGGTGATATCCCGTACGATAGTCTCCTCTGCATGACTCGGTCCAGAAACGACCACTACTTCACTGCGAAGAGAAGCAGGGATTTCTTCTTCAAGGATTTGAGAAATCCGATCGTGTGTACCAGGTTCTAGCCCTTTAGAAGCGTGCATGACTGTGACAGGGTGATCCAGTGTTTCAGCGACTTGTTTAGCGACCAAGCGGGTCACCTTTGTAGGAACGACAAAAAGGATGGCATCCACACCGTCTAAAGCAGCTTTCAGATCAGTCGTAGCGGTAATTTGATCGCTAATAACGATATCTTTGAAATAGCGTTGATTGGTATGAGTGGTATTAATTTCATCGATTTGTTCTTGGATATTTCCCCAGAGACGGACTTCATGGCCGTTATCATTGAGGACTTGTGAAAGGGCTGTTCCCCATGAACCAGGACCCAATACTGCAACGGTTTGTTTTTCCATTGTATCTTCCATTTCTATGTCTATTTTTTCAACAAGGCTAGGAATCTAGCGCTTGCACCTTCGAAACGGCCTAATGTGTGCCTTGAAGGACGATTCTATTTTCCTCTCTATTTTAACATAATATAGGTAAAAAAACTTGTATGATCATCAATTGTTTTGTGAGGAAGGTGAGGGTGATAAATAAAATCTATCACGGTTTTAAAAAATACATATTAGACACTATCACTAATGGGTGGTAAGATAAGTAGTAGTTAAAATGAAGGAGGAATGAATATGTGCAGAACAATTGTTGGAGTATCCGCTAATCTCTGTCCGGTGGACCCGGAAGGGAAAAACCTTCATTCCTCCGTGTCTAGTCAATTTGCGGAAGGGATCCGTCAAGCAGGTGGACTTCCAATGGTCATCCCGATGGGAGACCCTTCCTTGGTTAAGGACTATGTTGAAACGATTGACAAATTGATCCTAAGTGGAGGCCAAAATGTCGATCCTAGTCTCTATGGCGAAGAAAAAACCATCGAAAGCGATGATTACAATATCGAACGGGATCAATTTGAGCTTGCCCTACTGAAGGAAGCAGTTCGCCAAAACAAACCGGTTCTAGGAATCTGCCGTGGGGTTCAGTTGATCAATGTAGCTTTTGGAGGGACACTTAACCAAGAGATTGAAGGGCATTGGCAAGGTCTTCCATTTGGGACTTCCCATTCTATCGAGACTAAAAAAGGTAGTGTGGTAGAGCAACTCTTTGGTCAGGCTAGTCAAATCAATTCCGTTCACCGTCAAAGTATCAAGGATCTTGCACCAAATTTCCGTGCAACCGCCTTTGATCCGCGTGATCACACCATCGAAGCGATTGAAGCAGTAGACGGCCATCGGATTATGGGCTTGCAGTGGCATCCAGAATACTTGGTCAATGAAGAAAAAGGGAATTT
This sequence comes from Streptococcus parasanguinis, assembly GCA_905188195.1. Taxonomy (GTDB): domain Bacteria; phylum Bacillota; class Bacilli; order Lactobacillales; family Streptococcaceae; genus Streptococcus; species Streptococcus parasanguinis_P. The sequence continues at coordinate 175,440 of CAJJKY010000002.1, forward strand.
AGAACTCTTCCGTTATTTATTACAGGAATTATAAGAAAAAGAGAGGTTGGTCTGGTACCAACCTTTCTTTTAGTATGGTTATTACTATCTAGAAATAGTAAGGGTTTTGTGCTAGAATAGGAACTACAATTGGGAGGTATTAATAGAAATGAAACTTGCTAAGACACTGAACCGTAACTATTTATGGTTGCTTCTAGGTTCTTATTTTGTGGCCATGATGGTCAATCTATTAAGTTTTTCAACAAAGCAATTATTTCTAGAACTTGGTAAAGTTGGATGGACCCATACGGTCCTTGCTTTATTCATTAGTTATCCTATTCTTTGGTTTTTGACGGAGAGCAAGAAGTATATCTGCATACAAAAATTGAATCTATGGTTCGCGGCAGGTATCCTATTTATTTCTATTTTGAAAAGTCCGAGTCTCTTTATGTCATTGGGCCTAGTGTTGCTCTCACTGGTCTTGTTTCTATATTTTTATTTAGGAAAAGAAACAATCGCTTATATCTTCTTAGCGGTAGATGTCTTGTCTTTTCCGAAATTGTTGCTACAAACCAGTGCCAATCTTCAAGATAAGGAACTGGGGATCTTTTCGTTTACGGTTTCTGAATCGAAGTTACCCACTTTGATCTGGCCAGTATTGGTATCCGTTGTCGTTGCCATTCTGATCGGTTTCGTTCTCTATAAGGTTTCTTTGGCTAAAGTCAATGAAACCTGGGTTCGAAGACTCACCGTGGTGACATTGATCAGTGGTATTTTCTACGTGCTCTATCTATCGGTTGTGGCCTATTATAAGATTAAAGCCAATGCGGTGTCTTCCTTTGATATTGGAATTTTTTCGCAGATGTTTGAGAGAATGAGACATGATTTTTCACAAGTCACCACCCTTGAAAGAGATGGGGCCTTATCGCATTTCGGAGTCCATATTTCTCCAATTTATTATTTGATCTTGCCCTTCTATATGCTATTTCCTTATGTGGAAACGTTAGATATCGCTCAAACAGTGATTGTATTTTCTGCAGTTATCCCGCTTTGTTTGATTCTAAAGAAAATACAATTGCCAAAAGTCATGACGCCACTCGTGCTTGCCCTCTTTTTTGTGACTCCGGTCATGACAACGAGTGGTGGATTCCATTTGCATGAAAATTGTTTTTTGCCTCCATTGATACTTTGGTTGTTCTACAGCCTGATCTCTCAGTGGCGTGGCAGAACTCTTTTCATCACCTTATTGCTTCTCTTTGTGAAAGAGGATGCCTTTGTCTACGTGCTGTCCTTAGGACTTTATTTTGCTTTTCAACATCGTTTTACCTTCGAGGCCAAGTTTAAAAAGTGGTTGTATCTCAGCCTGTTTGCCTTACCAATACTTTATTTTGCATTTGCCATGTTCCTCTTAGCAAGATATGGCGAGGGAGCTATGGTTTCTCGATACAATAATCTATTATTGAGTGGCGAAAACGGCCTCCTGATGGTTGTGAAAAATGTAGTCCTAAATCCGCTTTATGTTTTGGGAAGTCTATTTACAGCGAAACGACTTGGTTACCTCTTTTTGGTCCTATTTCCTTTTAGCTTTTTACCACTGATTCAGCGACGTTGGTCTACCTATTTTCTGATGCTGCCTCTTTTTCTCATTAATTTATTGATGGATTGGCCTTACCAATATGATATTGGTTTTCAGTATAGCTATGGTTCGGTCACGCTTCTATTTTTGATGGCTTTATTGTCTATCGATCAATTAAGCAAGAACCAGTTGGCATCAGATAATGTATTGGTGGCTTTATTAGCTTCTTCCATCATTTTTTCAAGCGCCATTCTATATAGTTTCACGCATAATTGGAATTTTGAAATCCAATACTATCAAACACGCAAAGACTATTTTGATGGGCTCGAAAAGACCTTGCAGGCCATCCCTAAAGATAAAGCGGTCTTAGCAGCAGGTGGCTATACGCCGAGTCTTCGCAGCCATGAAAAATTGTATGATATTTTCTACCATAATGACAAAAAGCTTGATTCTAAGATTGACATAGTGGTAGTTCCAAGGGAAATGCAAGAGGAAAAAAATGGTTATTCTGAAACAGCCACTCTAAATCTCTATAAAGAATCAGGATATAAAGAGAGCAACTTATCTACAAAAGATGTGCTGATTCTGGAAAAATAACTGTTTGAAAGAGGGAGGCTTATTTAGAAAAAATTCACAAGCCAAATAGCCCTTAAATATACAAAAGATGGATTTTTTGTTCAATAACCTTGACTTCTTCACTATGTTTTGCTATATTATATGCGTTGATTTATAAAAAATCAGGCTAAAAAGGGAGAAAAAATGAAAAAGGTAGCGATTTATCTATCAATAGTGTTTTCGTTATTATTTGTATCTTTTACGCTTTTAACGAAAAGTGTCAGTGCAGAAACGTCTAAAAAAGTAGACGTGATTAATTCTATCAATTTGAGCAATGACTCTGGGGGAGAATTAACAGAGTCACTTGGATTGTATGATCGGTTTCGTGTGAATGCAACATTCGCATTGGAAGGAAAAAATGTCAAAGAGGGAGATACTTCCGAGTTAGTACTAGAAAATCCCTTAATCATTGATTCTACTAGTTTTGAAATTAAGGATAAGAAAACTGGAAAAGTTATCGCTAACGCAGTAGTGGATAAGGATACCGGTAAGATTGTTTTAACCTTTACAAAATTTGTGGAAACAAAAAATGATGTGTCAGGTTCTTTCTTCTTCTACTCAATGATAGACCGACAAAAACATCCACAGGGTGGCGATGTTCCGGTTACTGTGAAGGTGAATAATAAAACCAAATTCACCGGTAAGGTAAAAGCCGGCGAAGTGGGCCAAGGCGGAAAATATATCGTCGCAAAATCAGGATGGGATGTCAACAAGGAACACAAGCAAATTGGTTTTAGAATCTCTGTTAACCGAACAGGGGAAGCTATTCCGAATGCAGTGATTACCGATACATTGAAATCTACAGGAGTCTCTTATACAGAAGGTAGCTTTAAAATTTATAAAGGGACCTTTAAATACGACAACGGCTGGAAGCTCGAGAACAAAACGGATGTCACCAATGATTACGCCATTAACGTTTCAGGAAATTCATTTTCTGTCAACCTTGGTAGCTTGTCAAAAGATGATCACTTTGTGATTGAATATACAGCAGACTTGAGCTACATGCCTGTAGATGGTGAAAAAATCGAAAATAATGTGACTATTTCTGGAAATGGTTCTGAAATTAACCATGCATCTAGTGCTGTCAAAATCCAAATTGCAGGTGGAACCGGAGTAGCTTACGACTTTGGAATCAAGATCCATAAAGTAGACGAAAATAATAAGTCTCTTAAAGGAGCTAAGTTCCAAGTCATTCGTGTAGCCAACAATCAACTGATTGGAGAGTTTGAAACAAATAAAGATGGTGAGATTGTTGTCAAAAACCTTTTGAGAGACCAATATATCATCAAAGAAATTTCAGCTCCAGAAGGTTATGACTTGGCAGCGGATACTGTTGTTGAAGCTAGTGAATTTCAGTCAAAAGATAAACCAGTCGACAAAACCATTGTAGACCAAAAGACAACCACTACAACAACTACAACCACCACAACGACGACGACTACTGCAGAACCAACCACCACAACGACGACTACTGCAGAGCCAACGACAACTACAACGACTACTGCAGAGCCAACGACAACCACAACGACTACTGCAGAGCCAACGACTACTACAACTACGACAACAGAAGAGCCGACGACTACTACAACTACGACAACAGAAGAGCCGACGACTACTACAACTACGACAACAGAAGAGCCGACGACTACTACAACTACAACAACAGAAGAGCCGACGACTACTACAACTACAACAACAGAAGAGCCGACGACTACTACAACCACGACAACAGAAGAGCCGACGACTACTTCAACTACAACAACAGAAGAGCCGGCGACTACTTCAACCACAACAACAGGAGAGTCAACGACTACGACGACTACTGTAGAGCCAACAACAACCACAACGACTACTGTAGAACCAACTGCCACCACAACGACAACTCCAGAGAAACCGGTGACTCCAGGAAGTGAAGGATCAACTACGACGACCACGACTGGAAAACCAGGACCAAAAGGCGGAAACAATGGAGGAGGGCGTAAAGCGCTTCTTCCTAATACAGGAGAAGTTGCAGCAACTGGATTTGTATTCTCAGGAGCCTTTGTGTTAGCAGGTGCAGTCGTATTGAAACGAAAATTGTCTATTAAATAAACAATGAGTTTCTATATAAGGGGAGAGCATGAGCTCTCTCTTTTTTGGGAATGTATTATGGAGAAAAGGGATGAAATTATCAATCTTAATAACCCTCTTGAATGAGGAGCTGGTACTTCCTCAAACCCATCGTGAAATTTCTAATCAGCTTGAGCAAATGTTAGGGAAAGAGCTCTCTGATTATGAAATCCTCTACATCGATGATGGAAGTAGTGACAAGACCTTTGAGTTAATTGAAGAATTTGCAAGAGAAAACGACCGCATCAAATATATCCGTTTCAGTCGAAATTTTGGACGAGAGAGCGGTATCTTGGCTGGTTTTAAATATGCCAGTGGGGATGCGGTGATGGTCATGGACGGGGATCTCCAGCATCCACCATACTTGATTCCCTTATTCTTAGAAGCTTATAATGAGGGCTATGATATTGTTAGTGGCCAACGAACTCGTGAAGGAGAATCTTTTGTAGGAAGTTCCTTTGCACGTTTGTTTTACTTCTTGTCAAATCGCTCCATGGATGTGCACCTAACAGATGGGAAATCTGAATTAAGACTGCTTAGCCGAAAAGCCATGGAAGCCTTTGTGTCAATGCCAGAGTACAATCGCTTTAATAAAGGTTTGTATGAATGGATTGGTTTTAAAGAGAAAGTAATTCCTTATAAGAATGAAACCCGTAAGGCTGGAAAGAGCAAGTTTGGTTTTAAGAAATCTTTGAATTATGCGATTCAAGGAATTATTTCTTTTAATGATCGTCCTCTCCGTGTTTGTATTCAATTCGGTTTCATCTGTTTAGGGCTGGCTCTTTTATATCTAGTTTTTGAGTTTATGAAATATATCTTCGCTGCTGGGAATTATGTGAGTGGTTATTTCACAACGATTGCGGCTATTATATTATTTAGCGGAGTGCAACTCATCTTCATCGGAATTCTTGGAGAGTATATTGGCAAGATCTATTACGAAGTGAAGCGTCGTCCTCATTTCATCATTGAAGACACCAATATCGAACAAGCGAAGAAAAATCATATCGGCTAAAGAAGATAGGAGAAAACATGTTAATCTGGTTCATGCGTTGGCAAGAGTTTTGGAAAAAACATCCAAAGAAAGTTCTCTATGCTGCAAGTGCCCTGCTCCCAATGACCATCATGCTCATTGTGTGGGCTTTTATAGGGATGTATCCTTTTGGGAGTAAGAGTCTGATGGCTGTTGACTTTGGACAGCAATATATCAGTTTCTTTGGCTTATTAAAAAATGCCATCTTGACGGGGGATCTATCTAGTTTGAGTTATTCTTTCACCAAGTCTCTTGGTGGAGATATGATCGGTGTGCTCGGCTACTATTTAATGAGTCCCTTCAACATCATCTACATTCTAGCTCCCCTCAAATATTTTGGGGCAGCAGTATTTTTAACTATTTGGCTTCGCTACGGGGCAATCGGTCTATCCTTTGCTTTCCTTTTAATCAAGCGCTACAAAGGATTAGAATCTAGAAAATGGTTGGTTCCATTATTCTCGACAGCCTATGCCTTGTCAGGGATGTTGGTTTCCTATCAGATGAACGTCATCTTCTATGACGCCATGATCATGCTGCCAATTGTGATTGTGTATTTGGAAGAATTATTAGATGGGAAATCTCCTTATCGCTATGCTTTTGCTCTGGGATTGACGGTCTTGCTTCAGTTTTACATGGGCTATATGATCTCCATTTTCATCGCTCTGTATGCCTGCTACTATGTATCACCAAGATTGCTGATTGAAGGAGATCTAAAGGCAAAGATTAAAAACTTTAGTATCCCTTTGTTGCAAGCAGTGATTTATTCGATTATTGGGATTGCGACAGCCTCAGTCTTGCTCTTGCCTGTATTTTTCAACCTGATTGAAAGTAAGGGGCAAGTTGGCGGAGGCATGACCTTCTCATTTGCCTTCCAAATTAACCCCTTAGATATTCTTTCTAAGTTGGTTGTTGGTGGCTTTGATACGACATCAGGCTGGTCAGCGGGTCCCAACCTTCCCAATATTTATATTGGAGCACTCGGCTTTCTTGGTTTTATCTTTTATTTCCTATCGCAAAAAGTTGGAAAAGCCAAAAAATGGGCTGCAGGGATTGTTACCCTCATTTTCCTGATTTCCTTTGTCAATGAATTTGTCAGTAAGATATGGCATATGGGACAAAATCCAGCCGGCTTCTTCTTCCGTTTTTCTTGGCTGTTTTCATTCTTTATGCTAGTCCTGGCTTATCAAGCGATGAAGCAGAAGATCGTTATTTCCAAACGAACCAACTGCATCATCGGCTTGGGCTTGCTCTTGTCGGTAGTCTATCTCTATTTCCACCAGTATAGTTTTATCTCAAAGACTCAACCGCAAGCGATCAGCCGTTTCCTCTCTAAGTTCTCTATTCTAGGTGTTCTGGGAATAGCAGCGGTGACCTGCTTCATCTTCTATGCGTATTGGGAAAAATCTCAGAAGAGCCAATTGGAAAAAATGATCCGAATGGCTCTAGCAGCGCTCATCTTAGTGCTAGCTGCTGTCTTATTAAAGACAGGCTATCTCTTGTCGCAAGTGGGGATTACAGCGATGCTCTATCTGAGCATTCTCTTTATCCTAAACTTTAAGATCTCACGTTTATCCATGATTGTCGTATCAGTGCTGACAATCTTCGAGTTTGGCTATAATGCCTATTTGTCCCAAGTAACATTTGGGTATGATGATGGGCACAAGTTTGCAGATGCGACCGTTTCGGTCAAGCGTGTGACAGACAATATCCAAGAAAATGCAGATCAAAAATTCTATCGGATTGCCACAGATTTTGCCTATTCCAGAACAGTTCCTTCCTTGGTGTCCTATCCAGGTCTAAGTACCTTTAGCTCAAGTTTGGAACGTAGCACCATGGATCACTTTGCTTTCATGGGAGATCTTGGAGTCAACGCGGCGACCCAATATTCAAATGGGACACCTTTGACAGATGCTTTATATGGTGTTCGTTACTTTATGAGTGCCAAGGATTTTGATCCCAAAGAGATTGAAGCCAATCCGGATAAGATGTACTTTTATCGATTTACAGACCGCTTTGATCTGCATCGCTATTTCACAGACAAGGTCTATGAGGACAAGCGTTATGTCGTCTATAAGAATCCAAATTCCTTCCCACTTGCATACGGGACGAACAGTCTGGTAAGGAATATTCAATTTGGTGCCAATAATGCCTTTGCTAACCAGAATATCATTTTGAACTCCATGGAGGGGCATCAAAAGGCCAATAATGATACCGTTGAGTACTTTAAACCCTTGGCGTTCAGCTCGATCGAGACAGAAAATGTGATTGAAGAAAAGGTCAATAAGGAAACGGGAGAAGCCATCTATAAGAGAGCGGATTCGTCAAAAGATGCCATTATTCGTTATAAGGTCACTCCACGTACCAATTACACCTATTATTTCTTTACTCCTGTATCTTTGATCCAAAACCAAGATTACTCGGTTTTACTCAATAATAAATGGTTGCTCAATGCTAAAATTTTCACGCAAAGACAAATTTGGCAGTTGACAGATCAAACTGAAAACCAAGAAACTGTTATTGAATTTAGATTTAGAACAGATCACATCGATATGAGCAATGCAGGTGTTTATCGCGCTGACGTTGATCAAATTCAACAGGTATTAGAAAACCGTAAGAAACAAGGTTTACATGTAACCAAGTTTTCAAATACCCATATTGTTGGTGATGTGTCTATTACAGATGATAGTAACTATATGATGACTTCCATTCCATACAGCGATGGCTGGAAAGTGAAAGTGGATGGGAAGTTTGTCAAAACCGAAAAAGCATGGAATGCATTCTTATCGTTCCCAATCTCAAAGGGAAATCATAAGGTTGAATTCGTCTTTAGACAAAAAGGAGTGATCCTAGGTGCCTTGCTATCCATTGTTTCCGTTGCTTACTTAGTCATTCAAATGAGAAGAAGTAGAAGTGATGAAGGACAATAGGATTTAAGAAAATCAAAAACAGTTATCCACACAAAAAGAGAGTGGGACAGAAATCGGTAATTCGTTAGAATTCGATTTCGTCGTCCCACCTCCGCACAGTTGAGTAGGGCTGTAAAAGCTGATGAAATCAGCGTAGTAGAGCCCACTCAACCACTGCGTCTTGCTCGACAATCGAAAAATAATTAAGAGGCTAGGACTTTTGTCCCAGCCTCTTTTTTATATGATCCGCACATGCGAACGATTAGTTATTAGAAATCTTGCGTTTCAAGATGACGGCTCCTGATAGGATAGCAACACCGATCAAGATGACACCAGTAGCGACTGCTTCACCTGTTTTTGGCAGGAATGTCTTGCGACCTCCGTTTGAAGTTGTCGTGCCAGAATCACCTGGGTTGCCAGGTTTGGTCGTATTCGTTGTTGGCCCCTCTGGCGTTGTTGTCGTAGTGGTCGTTGTAGGCACTGGTTTTTCAGACGTAGTTGTAGTCGTCGTTGTAGTTGTAGTGGTTGTCGGCGTAGGTTTTGGACCTTCTGTCGTCGTTGTTGTAGTTGTAGGCTCTTGAGTCGTCGTTGTTGTAGTTGTAGGTTCTTCAGTTGTCGTTGAAGTTGTTGTTGACTCTGGAGTTGTTGTAGTGGTAGTAGGTGTAGGTTCCTCAGTTGTTGTCGTAGTCGTCGTCGGCTCTTGAGTTGTCGTCGTAGTGGTTGTTGGCTCTTGAGTCGTTGTAGACGTAGTAGTCGTAGTTGTTGTAGTCGTTGTAGTCGTTGTAGTCGTTGTTTCTTCCTTCGGATTCACAATCGTTTTCGTTACTGAATGATCAGCACCAAAATCTTCAACATTAACTACAGTATCAGCTTCTTTAATGATATGACCTGAAGGGGCTTCAATTTCAGTTAAGATATATTTATCTTTTAACAGTTTACCAACGGCAATATTACCATTTTCGTCTGATTCAAACTCACCGATAACTTGATTATTAGCTTGACGAACAACTCTAAACTTAGCACCTTTAAGTGGTTGGTTAGCATCATCGACTTTATGAATATTGATTGAGTAAACATAACCAACACCAGCACCACCAGCAATTTGAACGGCAGCAGCATTCGTTACATTTTTGGTTTCAATACCTAGACCTTTGAGAGTTGCTTCATTTTTCAAGACCTCTCCGTCGGCAGGGTCATAATTTAAACGAACTTTATAATCAATACGATATTGGTCATTTTCAGTAACATCACCTAAATCGATAACAAATGATCGACCATCTTCGCTAATGGTAATCTTATGTTGGTCTGTTACATCAACTCTATCAGAGAATACCCATTCGCCAGTATCATAAGAGAATTTACCTTTAATAATTTTAATGCTATCTTTTTCGTAAGAAGCATTCGTAAATTGCAAGTGATCTTCGATTGTAACATTCTTAATATTTTGTTTTGTACGATTGACAGAAATCGTGTATTGGATTTCCTTTTTGTCCCCTTCGTTTACCCAACTAGTCTTTGATAGAAGAAAAGGATTTCCGTCGCCGACACCAGTAAATGAAACTTTACCAGCAATTTTTGTCTCCCTATTAATGGTGATTTCTATTGGAACCTCACCTTTTTGTGGGTGTTTTTTGAAATCGATACGAGCGTAAAAGAAGAATGATCCGCTTGTATCTGAATGTTTTTCAACATAATCTGTATAGGTAATTGTAATGGATTTATTATCTGGGTTTACTTTAGCATCTGCTATAACTTCCTTCGTATTTATATCAAGAATTTGAAACGAACTTGAAGTAATCATCAAAGCATCTGGAACTGTAACTACAGTTGAATCCCCTGCTTTAACATTCTTTCCAGACAAATCGTAATCAGCGTTAATTCGGAAGGTTGCCCACTGTTTCAAGTCCCAGTCGAGAACTCCGCCTTCATTATTTGATACTTTAACATTTTGGATTGTATCCACAAATTTCCCTGATACTGAAACCTCAGGAGTTTCTGCTGAAATCCGATTCCATCCTAAAGCGAAAAGTGTCGCCACTAAACAAAGGACAAATGAGAAAATTTTGATATTCCTATTCTTCATCTTATCTTCCCTTTTCATAAAAAAATTAGTGCCTAATCATCAATACCTGATTACTTTTAACGATATGGATCTTTCAAATCCTATCTGTTGGTAATTAGAATTGAGTGCTGAGACACGACCTCCATTAAATAATTTTATAGGGTAAAATATTTTACTTTTAAAATTATTCCCTACACAGGGAATTATAGCAAAAATAATAATTGGCTTCAAGCTAAAATCGGTGAAATTAGGTGTTTTTAAGCTGTTTCATTAATTTTCACTTTCTTTTAGAAAACAACCATGAAATCATCATATAATTTACAAATAATGAAGGTGAAAAAGGAGGTTTTTACTCAAAAAATACGAATAGTAGAATTGAAGAGACGCTAGGGCAAAGTGATGGTATAATAGAAGAGATGGAAACTATTTAGAATGAAAGAGGAATTATGATGACAAAAATTCGTGGATTTGAACTTGTATCAAGCTATACCAATCAGGACTTACTGCCAAAGCGGGAGACAGCACACGCAGCTGGTTACGACTTAAAGGTAGCCGAGCGCACGGTGATTGCTCCTGGGGAAATCGTCCTCGTCCCAACTGGGGTCAAGGCCTATATGCAAGTGGGTGAGGTGCTCTATCTCTATGACCGCTCGTCTAATCCTCGCAAGAAGGGATTGGTCTTGATCAACTCTGTTGGGGTTATCGATGGAGACTACTACGGCAACCATGGAAATGAAGGCCATATCTTTGCTCAGATGAAAAACATTACCGACCAGGAAGTCGTCCTCGAAGTGGGAGAACGCGTGGTTCAGGCTGTCTTTGCTCCTTTCTTAATTGCGGATGGAGATGAAGCAGACGGTGTGCGGACCGGTGGCTTTGGAAGTACGGGGAAATAAAGGAATAAAATGGCAGACTATTTATTAGTTGTAGACATGCAGTCAGATTACGTTGCTGTAGGAAAAGCATATCATGAAAAACTGACTGCAGCTGTAAATGACAAAATTGCTACCTATCCTAGCGACCGAGTTATCTATATTCTCAACCGTTTTTTCTGGGAGAGAAAAGATAGAAAGAAGAAATTTGCGACCGACTTGCTGGTTGTATCTTCTCGTATTTTTGAAAAGCGTCGGGCTTCTTGCTTTACTAATCCAGATTTAAAAGATCTTTTAGAGGGAAACGGTGCTAAAAGCATAGAGTTTATAGGGGTAGATGGCAATGGCTGTGTCAAGGCTTCCGTTTTGGCAGCTGTCAAGGAGAATTATCAGGTTTCTGTCGATTTGTCTGCTGTCGGAGTTGCCAACCAAAAGAAATTTCAAAATACATTGTATAAGTGGCGCTCTATAGGAGTCGCAGTAGAAGGAGAATCATCATAGCTAAGAAAAAAACGACTTTTATTTGTCAAAATTGTGCCTACAATTCACCCAAGTATCTAGGCCGCTGTCCAAACTGTGGATCTTGGTCTTCTTTTGTCGAGGAAGTTGAGGTCACCGAGGTTAAGAATGCGCGTGTGTCCTTGACGGGTGAAAAGACCAAACCCATGAAATTAGCTGAGGTGACTTCTATCAATGTGCATCGAACTAAGACTGAGATGGAAGAATTCAACCGCGTCCTTGGAGGCGGAGTGGTACCAGGAAGTCTCGTCCTCATCGGTGGGGATCCAGGGATTGGGAAATCAACCCTTCTCTTACAAGTATCAACCCAGTTATCTCAAGTGGGAACTGTTCTCTATGTTAGTGGAGAGGAGTCGGCCCAGCAGATCAAACTCCGTGCTGAGCGCTTGGGGGATATCGACAGTGAGTTTTACCTCTATGCCGAGACCAATATGCAGAGCGTGCGAGCAGAAGTGGAGCGGATCCAACCCAACTTCCTCATCATCGACTCCATCCAGACCATCATGTCTCCTGAGATTTCAGGGGTACAGGGATCAGTTTCCCAGGTACGCGAGGTAACGGCTGAGCTCATGCAGCTGGCCAAGACCAATAACATCGCCATCTTTATCGTTGGCCATGTAACTAAGGAAGGAACCTTGGCAGGACCTCGGATGCTGGAACACATGGTGGATACGGTGCTCTACTTTGAGGGAGAACGCCATCATACCTTCCGGATCCTGAGAGCGGTCAAAAACCGTTTTGGCTCGACCAATGAGATCGGGATCTTCGAGATGCAATCAGGTGGACTGGTTGAGGTCCTCAATCCGAGTCAGGTCTTTCTGGAAGAACGCTTGGATGGGGCAACTGGATCCTCTATCGTGGTCACCATGGAAGGGACGCGTCCGATTTTGGCGGAAGTGCAGGCCTTGGTGACACCGACCATGTTTGGTAACGCCAAGCGGACGACAACGGGGCTTGATTTCAATCGGGCTAGTCTTATCATGGCGGTGTTAGAAAAACGAGCGGGTTTGCTCCTTCAAAATCAGGATGCCTACCTCAAGTCAGCTGGTGGCGTCAAATTGGATGAGCCGGCTATCGACCTAGCCGTAGCCGTAGCCATTGCCTCCAGCTACAAGGACAAGCCGACCAACCCGCAGGAATGTTTTGTCGGAGAGCTAGGCTTGACAGGAGAAGTCCGCCGGGTCAATCGGATCGAACAACGCATCAATGAAGCTGCCAAGCTCGGTTTTACCAAGATTTATGTTCCGAAAAATTCTCTGACGGGGATCACGACACCATCAGGGATCGAAGTGGTCGGTGTGAGTACACTGTCTGAAGTCTTGAAGAAAGTATTTTAATTTTAATAGTAGAAAAGTCTTAAACGGGAAGTTTAAGGCTTTTTTTCAGATGTGACAGATGACGGGAGGTCTCCTCTGACAGAAATAGTGAGTTGTGGTAAAATAATAGATGATTTGAATTTCAAAGGAATAAAGGAGAGACCATGTCTTATTTTGATAATTTTTTAACAGCTAACCAAGCTTATGTGGCGCTACATGGAGACCTCCGTCTTCCGATTAAGCCCAAAACACAAGTAGCCATTGTGACCTGTATGGATTCCCGTCTTCACGTGGCGCCGGCACTAGGTCTGGCTCTTGGAGATGCCCATATTTTGCGGAATGCTGGAGGGCGCGTGACAGAGGACATGATTCGCTCCTTGGTCATCTCCCAGCAGCAAATGGGAACCCGTGAAATTGTGGTCTTGCACCATACAGACTGTGGCGCACAGACCTTTGAAAACGAGGGTTTCCGTCAGCACCTCAAGAAAGAACTGGGTGTGGATGTGGGAGATCGCGATTTCCTTCCGTTTCAAGATATTGAGGAGAGTGTCCGTGAAGATATGGAGCTTTTAAAAGCTTCTCCTTTGATTCCAGAGGATGTCGTTATTTCGGGAGCTGTGTATGATGTGGACACTGGTTTGATCTCAGAAGTGAAATAATTATATAGAAGAGTATAGGAAGACAGAATGATCTCTGTTTTCCCGTATTCTTCTTTTTTGGTATAAAAAAAGTGAACCGAATAGGAAAAAATGTGACAATTTAGCACAAATTATTAAAAAATATGTGGTATAATATGACATTTTAACAAGAATATTACAAATTAATTTCAACAGATTGACTGTAGATGTCAAGGATGTTACAATTTTATTTGTATCATGGAATCATGAAATATGAAAAAGGAGATCCTATAAATGAAGGATGTATTTAATAAGCGCCAGCGCTTTTCATTGCGAAAATATAGCGTTGGGGTTTGTTCTGTTCTTTTAGGAACGGCACTCTTTGCTGCAGGAGCTCAATCTGCGTCAGCGGATGAAGCAAAAGCAGCCTCTGAATCTGCGGGAACAGCAGCTTCAGAAGCAACACAACCTGCTGCAACTGAGTCAAGTCAAGCAGAAGCACCAGCTGCTTCTAAGGCATACGGGGAAGGGGCATCAGTTCCAAAAATTGACCTTTCTGGAACTGCTACTGCAACTTCAGAAACACCAGCTTCAGCGACTGAAAAAACTGAGGCAGCTGTAACACCAGCTGCTACAGAAAATAAGGTAGCGCCAGCTGAAACTAAAAAAACTGAAGAAGCTTCAAAACCACTAAACGTTGGTTCATTGCCAGAAATCGCTCTACCAACAGCGAAAAAGGCAGAAACCAGCTCTAAACCAGCTTCTACAACAGCGGCTACTACAGCACCAACAACTGCAACTCGTGCTGCAGCAGGTGAAAGCTCAGAGAGAGCAGCTGCAAGAGAAGAAGCAACTACACCAGCAGGAACAACTACTTTTTCAGCTACTGTAAGTTCAGCAGCTCCAATCACTGGCACAGAAACAACTGCGCAAGCAGAAACAGCAGCAAGTACAGATGCTGCTACGGCTGTGGCAAATGCTGCTACAGAACGTACAAATGCAGGAGCTTTAGCAGTAAGTGGCCGTCGTCGTAGTCGTCGTGCTGTTACTAATGAAGCTGTAACTGGAGACCACAACTCTAACCCAGTAGCCGTAAGTACTTACTTAAAAGATGGGGAAAAAGTAACTCCAGAAATTAAAGATGCTAACGGTGCAACTGTAAGGTCTCAAACGGTACCAGCTGGTTACGCTGCTAAAGAAGGAGACTGGTACACATACAGTATCGTAGATCTTACTCGCTTCAATGAACGTTACAACACAAATTATTACTCTCGCGCGTATAAGAGATTCGATGAATCTACAGATACAGTTGTTGAATTGCTCGATAAAAACACTGGTAATGTAGTAGAAACTAGAACTATTACAGCAACAAGTGGAATTCAAAAATTCACTACGACAGCTACTGCATCTAGAGGAGAGTTAACTTATCAAGTAGATTACGATAAAGGTTTAGGAGCGGGACCTGGTAAGACTGACCAACCATTTATTCAATTTGGATTTGAACCTGGAGCAAGCATTCAAGCTTTAGTAGCTCCTGGACATAATCTTACTCCAGATGAGAAAAAATTATACGATGCGGTATATGCTGCTCGTACTTCAACAGATATTATTAACGTTGTAGAACCAGCTTATAACGGTCGTACAATTACTGATACTAATGCTAAAATTCCAGTGTCAGTTGAAAAAACAACTTACTATAAAGTAGTTGATAAAAACAACCCAACATTTAACGCTAATAAAACTGATGTAACAGTACAAGATTATAAAGAAAATGGGAATGAAGTTGACTTAGCTAGATATACAACTAAAGCTATGGAAGGCCAAAACTTCACAGCATCTGGAGTGCGTCAATTTGATGGATATAAATTGTACCAAACAGCTGACGCAAACGATAAATCAGGTTATGTAAGCCGTCCTTACAAAGTTGGAACTAAATTCATGGACGCTGAGCGTGCAGGAATTAAACGTATTAAAGAAATCGTAGGTGAAGATGGATCTGTAGTAGTTCGTGTTTACTTATTAGATCCAAAACAACAAAGTAAACGTTCTGATGGTACCTTGGAAACAGATGGTTATATGTTGTTAGCAGAAACCAAGCCTATTAAACCAGGTGATTACAATAAAGAAGATTTAGTTGTTAAGAAATCACCTCTTAACACAATTGCTTTCACAGATAGTAAAGGTGTAAACTATCCAAACGGTAAAGAAGTTCCATTTGACTTCCAAACAGCTGCTGGATATACACCTAAGAAAACAGTATTCGTACCATTCTTAGGGGATAACATCGGTCACCTTTCTCCAAACGAACAATTGGTTCGTGGAGTAAATGGTATCGGTACAAACGTTGACTTGCTCAACTCATTGACACCGTACAAACAACCGGTTTACTACTATGTCAAACAAGAGCCAGTCGAAGTCACTCCAGAAGTTGAAAAACAATTGGAAGGACGTGTACTTGTTGATGGTGAGTTTAGCTTCAAAATTAAAGAAGTACAACCAAATAAATCACTTCCTGCCTATGAAGAAACTGTCACTAACAAAGCTGACGGTAAGGCAACATTTAGTAAATTAACCTTCAACAAAGTTGGTACTTACGATTATACAATTACTGAAATTCCAGGTTCAGATAAAAACGTCGATTACGACGAAATGACTGTTTCGATGACAGTTACTGTAACTGAAAATGCTCAAGGTGATTTGCAAGCTAAAGTTAAATACAGTGCCGAAGGTGGATTCAAATCAAGCGCGGATGATAAGGTCTTCAACAACTACGTTGTCGCTCCAGTTAAGACTAAGTTTGACTTCAGCAAGGCTCTTGCAGGTCGAGAGTTGAAAGCTGGCGAATTCAGCTTTGTATTGAAAGATTCAGATGGTAAGGTCATTCAAACCAAGACAAATACTAAGGCAGGTGTTGTAGCCTTTGATGATTTGACTTTTGATAACACACAAGTTGGTACACACAAATATACTGTAGAAGAAGTTATCCCAGAAAATAAAGAAACTGGTATGACTTACGACACAATGAAAGCTGAAGTGACCATTACTGTTACTAAGCAAGGTCATGTTCTTAAAGCAACTAACACTCTTCCATCAGATACAGAGTTCAACAATACCTTCACACCTGTTGCTACACAAGCTCAATTCAAGTTCACTAAGAAATTGGAAGGGAAAGAGCTTACTAAGGATGCCTTCACATTTGAATTGCTTGAAAAAGGTAAAGTAATCCAAACCAAGAAGAATGCGGCTGACGGAACAATCCAATTCGACGCTATTTCTTACGATAAAGAAGGTTCTCACACATACACTGTACGTGAAGTAGCTGGCACAGATACAAACATCGATTACGATGATATGAATGCAGTAGTAACTGTTAACGTTACTAAAGATGCTGCATCTGGTGTCTTGACTGCTAAGGTGACTATGCCAGAAGATACAGAGTTCAACAACTTTGCAGTTGCTCCAGTTAAGACTCGTTTCGACTTCAGCAAAGCCCTTGCAGGTCGTGAATTGAAAGACGGCGAATTTACATTTGTATTGAAAGATGCAGATGGTAATACTCTTCAAACCAAGACCAATAATAAACAAGGTGTCGTAGCCTTTGATGACTTGACTTTTGACAACACACAAGTTGGTACTCACAAGTACACTGTAGAAGAAGTCCAAGGTTCTGAAGCGGGAATGCAATATGATACGATGAAGGCTGAAGTAACAATCACTGTTACTAAAGAAGGTCACGTTCTTAAAGCAACAAACACACTTCCTGCAGATACAGAGTTCAACAATACCTTCACACCGGCTGCTACGCAAGCTCAATTCAAGTTCACTAAACGTCTTGAAGGTAAAGAGCTTACAAAGGATGCCTTCACATTCGAGTTGCTTGAAAACAACAAAGTGATCCAAACTAAGAAGAATGCGGCTGACGGATCAATCACATTTGATGCCATTAAATACAGCGTTGAAGGTGAACACACTTACACTGTACGTGAAGTAGCTGGTACCGATACAAACATCGACTACGATTCAATGAATGCAGTCGTAACAGTTAATGTAACGAAAGATGCTGCATCTGGTATCTTGACTGCTAACGTTACAATGCCAGAAGATACAGAGTTCAACAACTATGTTGTCGCTCCAGTTGTGACTAAGTTTGACTTTACTAAGAAATTGGCTGGTCGTGAACTTAAAGCTGGTGAATTCAGCTTCGTATTGAAAGATGCGAATGGTGCCGTTGTTGAAACAGTTAAGAATGATGCTGCTGGTAACGTAACATTCTCAGAATTGTCATTCGACAATACGAAAGTTGGTACACACACTTATACTGTAGAAGAAGTGATTCCTGAAAACAAAGAATTCGGAATGACTTACGACCAAATGAAAGCTACAGTGACAGTTGAAGTTGCGAAGAACGGTCATTCATTGACAACTGTTACAAACGTTACCTCAACTGGTGGTAAAGATGCCAACGGTAAGGCTACTGATGGTACTGCAGATAAAGAATTCAACAACAAAGTTACTCCTCCAGAAACTCCAGAATTCCAACCAGAAAAATTTGTCGTTTCTAAAGAGAAATATGACATCACTGGTAACAAGTTGATGGATGACGACGATGAGTTGACAAATGAATACACTGAAACAAATGCGGATCCATATGTAGACAAGACAACTAACAACGAACCAGAAAACTTGAATACCAAGACAGTTAAACGTGGTTCTAAATTGGTTTACCAAGTATGGCTTGATACTACGAAATTCACAGAAGCAAACAACATCCAATACGTTGGTGTATCTGATACATACGACGCTGATAAATTGGACGTCAATGCAGCGGATATCAAAGCATATGATTCAGTAACTGGTGCAGAAGTAACCAATAAATTCGACATCAAAGTTGAAAACGGTACAATCACTGCAACTTCTAAAGATGAATTTATCAAAGATAAAGTAAACGCTCCTGTTATCGATACAACTAAGTTCGAGTTTGGACGTTACTAT
Source organism: Streptococcus parasanguinis (assembly GCA_905188195.1). Taxonomy (GTDB): domain Bacteria; phylum Bacillota; class Bacilli; order Lactobacillales; family Streptococcaceae; genus Streptococcus; species Streptococcus parasanguinis_P. Next base: position 194,033 of record CAJJKY010000002.1, read on the forward strand.
AAATTTGATATCCCAGCAACTGTTAAAGAATCTGTTAAAGCTGGTGCTGATATTGAAAATACAGCCAACCAAACAGTTCACGTTTACAACCCAGTAAGCAAAACAGTTGAAAAACCTGAAAAACCAACACAAAAACGTGTCAACAGCGTTCCAGTTCCAGTGGAAATGAACTTCACGAAACGTTTGGAAGGTCGTGAACTTCAAGCCAAGGAATTCGAATTCGTATTGAAGAAAGACGGCGTTGAAGTTGAACGCGTGAAGAATGACGCTGCTGGTAAGATTGTCTTCAAGACTCTTGAATTCGGTCGTGATGATCTTGGTAAGACTTACAACTACACAGTAGAAGAAACTCCTGGTACAGATGCAACTGTCAAATACGACACAATGGTTGCTACTGTTAAAGTGGTTGTTTCACACGATGGTACAGCTAAAGCAATCGTTGCCAACGTAACAGATGCAGCTGATAAAGAGTTCAACAACCGTGTAACCCCTCCAACAGAACCTAAGTTCCAACCAGAGAAATACGTTGTTTCTAAAGAAAAATACGATATCACTGGTGACAAGCTCGTTGACGATGATAGAGAGTTGGCAGACAAGTACGCAGATACAAATGCGAACCCATATGCGGACGATGCATCAAACAACGAAGCAGAAAACTTGAATACCAAGACTGTTGAACGTGGTTCTAAATTGGTTTACCAAGTATGGTTGGATACAACTAAATTTGATGCAGCTAACAAGGACAACATCCAAACAGTAGGTATTTCAGATAACTATGATGAAGCCAAATTAAATCTTAATAAAGCTGACATCAAAGCCTATGACTCTGTAACAGGCGCAGAAGTAACAGATAAATTCGATATCGCTGTCAACAACGGTGTGATCACTGCTAACTTGAAAGCTGGCTTCACGAAGTCACTTGGCGATGCAGAAAACACACAAGTCATCGACACAACTAAATTCGAATTCGGACGTTACTATAAATTTGATATCCCAACAACAGTGAAAGACGATGTTGTAGCTGGTGCAGATATCGAAAATACTGCGGCTCAAGTTGTAAACTATTACAACCCAACTACTAAGAAAGTTGAAAAACCTGAAAAACCAACTGAAAAACGTGTTAACAATGTTCCAATCTCAGTAGAATTTAACTTCACTAAGAAATTGGAAGGCCGTGAACTGAAAGCTAACGAATTCACATTCGAGTTGAAAGACAGCGACAATGTTGTGATCGCAACGGCAACCAACGATGCAGCTGGTAACTTCAAGTTCACTCCAGTTGATTACACAAACAAAGCTGGTAAAACTGTCACTGCCCTTAAATACCAGAAGGGTCAAGAAGGTACGTATACTTACACTGTAACAGAGGTTAAGGGTACAGACTCAACTGTCACTTACGATACAATGGCTGCAGTGGTAACTGTTAAAGTAAGTCATGATGGTACTGCCAAAGCCTTGATCACAAACGTGACAGAACCTGCTGATAAAGAGTTCAACAACCGTGTCACTCCACCAACAGAACCTAAGTTCCAACCAGAGAAATACGTTGTTTCTAAAGCGAAATTCGATATCACAGGTACGAAGCTCGTTGATGACGATTCTGAATTGACAGATAAATATGGTGAAACAAATACAAACCCATATGTCGATACAACTGCCAACAACGAAGATGAAAACTTGAATACGAAACCAGTTGAACGTGGCCAAAAACTTTACTATCAAGTATGGTTGGATACAACTAAATTCTCAGCAACTAACAAAGAAAATATCCAAACAGTAGGAATCACAGATAACTACGACAAGGATAAATTGACTGTTAATGCTTCAGATATCAAGGTTTACGATTCAGTTACTGGTGCAGACGTTACGACGAAATTCGATATCTCTGATAACAATGGTGTTCTGACAGCGAACCTTAAGGATGGCTTCACGAAGTCACTTGGCGACGCTGAAAATACTCAAATCATTGATACTACTAAGTTCGAATTTGGACGCTACTATAAATTTGATATCCCAGCAACAGTGAAAGACGATGTTGTAGCTGGTGCAGATATCGAAAACAAGGCAGCACAAGTCGTTAACTACTACAACCCAGTAAGCAAGACTGTTGAAAAACCAAACAAACCAACTGAAAAACGTGTCAACAGTGTTCCAATCTCAGTAGAATTCAACTTCACTAAGAAATTGGAAGGTCGTGAGCTTAAAGCTGGCGAATTCACATTCGAGTTGAAAGACAGCGACAATGTTGTGATTGCAACTGCAACCAACGATGCAGCTGGTAAGATCAAGTTTGCTCCAGTAGATTACACTAATAAAGCTGGTGAAACGGTTACTGCCCTTAAATACAAGAAGGGTCAAGAAGGTACTTACAAGTACACAGTAGAAGAGGTTAAAGGAACTGACGCAACTGTTGAGTACGACACAATGAAAGCTGTTGTAACAGTTGAAGTTCGTCATGATGGTACTGCTAAAGCCTTGATCACAAACGTGACAGAACCAGCAGATAAAGAATTCAATAACACAGTTCGTCCTCCAGAAGAACCTAAGTTCCAACCAGAGAAATATGTTGTTTCTAAAGAGAAATTCGATATCACAGGCGACAAGCTCGTTGATGATGACAAAGAGTTGGCAGACAAGTACGCAGATACCAATGCGAACCCATATGCGGACGATGCATCAAACAACGAAAAAGAAAACTTGAACACCAAGACTGTGAAACGTGGCGACAAGTTGGTTTACCAAGTATGGTTGGATACAACTAAATTTGACGCAGCTAACAAGGACAACATCCAATCAGTAGGAATCTCAGATGACTACGATGAAGCTAAATTGGAACTTGATTCTACTAAGATCAAAGCTTACGATTCAGTAACAGGCGCAGAAGTAACAGATAAATTCGATATCAGTGTGAACAACGGTGTGATCACTGCAACCCTTAAAGATGGCTTCACTAAGTCACTTGGCGATGCGGAAAACACACAAGTCATTGACACAACTAAATTCGAATTCGGACGTTACTACAAGTTCGACATCCCAACAACAGTGAAAGCTGATGTACCTGGTGGTGTAGATATCGAAAATACTGCGGCTCAAGTAGTAAACTACTACAACCCAACTACTAAGAAAGTTGAAAAACCAAGCAAACCAACTGAAAAACGTGTAAACAACGTTCCAGTTGAAGTGGAATTCAACTTCACTAAACGTTTGGAAGGCCGTGAACTGAAGGCCAATGAATTCAGCTTCGTTCTTAAAGATTCAACTGGTAAAGAAGTTGAGACTGTAAGCAATGATGCTTCTGGTAACGTTAAGTTCAAAGCTCTTGAATTCAAGAAGGGTGACGAAGGTGTTCACAACTACACAGTAGAAGAAGTTAAAGGAAGCGACGCAACCGTTACATACGACACAATGAAAGCGAATGTAACAGTCACAGTGAAACACGATGGTACAGCTAAAGTACTTATCGCGACTGTAGGCGACATTGCGGATAAAGAATTTAACAACCGTGTGACTCCTCCAGAAGAACCTAAGTTCCAACCAGAGAAATACGTATTGAATACAGCGAAATTCTCTATCACTGATAACAAGCTTCTTGATGATGACGCCGAGTTGACTGATAAATATGGTGAAACAAATACTGATCCATATGTTGATAAAACAAACAACAACGAAGCAGAAAACATCAATACTAAGACTGTTAAACGTGGCGAAAAGATCTACTACCAAGTATGGTTGGATACAACTAAATTCGACGCAGCTAACAAAGACAACGTTCAAACTGTAGGAATTACAGATGACTTTGACGAAACTAAGGTTGATGTAGATGGTTCAGCAATCAAAGCTTACGATTCAGTAACTGGAGCTGATGTTACAAATAAATTCGATATCACTGTGAACAACGGTGTGATGACTGCAACTCTTAAAGATGGCTTCACTAAGTCACTTGGCGATGCGGAAAACACTCAAATCATTGATACAACTAAATTCGAATTCGGACGTTACTACAAGTTTGATATTCCAGCAACTGTTAAGAACGATGTTCCTGGTGGTGCAGACATCGAAAATACTGCGGCTCAAGTAGTTAACTACTACAACCCAGTAAGCAAGACAGTTGAAAAACCAAACAAACCAACTGAAAAACGTGTAAACAACGTTCCAGTTGAAGTGGAATTCAACTTCACTAAACGCTTGGAAGGCCGTGAGCTTAAAGCTAACGAATTCAGCTTCGTTCTTAAAGATTCAGAAGGTAAGACTCTTGAAACTGTAAGCAATGATGCGACTGGTAATGTTAAGTTCTCTAAACTTGAGTTCAAGAAAGGTCAAGAAGGCGTACACAACTACACTGTAGAAGAAGTTAAAGGATCAGACGCAACCGTTACATACGACACCATGAAAGCGAATGTAACAGTTACAGTGAAACACGATGGTACAGCTAAAGTACTTATCGCGACTGTAGGCGACATTGCGGATAAAGAATTTAACAACCGTGTCACTCCTCCAGAAGAACCTAAGTTCAATCCTGAAAAATATGTTGTTTCTGAAGCGAAATTTGATGTAACAGGTACGAAACTCGTTGATGATGACAAAGAATTGGCTAACAAGGTTGCGGATACAAACGCTAACCCATATGCGGACGATGCATCAAACAACGAAGAAGAAAACTTGAACACCAAGACTGTGAAACGTGGCCAAAAACTTTATTACCAAGTATGGCTTGACACGACTCAATTTGATGCAGCTAACAAGGATAACATCCAAACAGTTGGTATCACAGATGACTTCGATGAAACTAAGTTGACTGTGAATGCTTCAGACATCAAGGCATACGATTCAGTATCAGGTGCGGATGTTACATCTAAGTTTGACATCTCAATCGCTAACGGTGTAATCACAGCTAACCTCAAAGATGGCTTCACTAAGTCACTTGGCGACGCTGAAAACACTCAAATCATTGACACTACTAAGTTCGAGTTTGGACGCTACTATAAATTTGATATTCCAGCAACTGTGAACGCAGACGTTCCTGGCGGTGCGGATATTGAAAATACTGCGACTCAAGTAGTTAACTACTACAACCCAACGACTAAGAAAGTTGAAAAACCTGAAAAACCAACTGAAAAACGTGTTAACAACGTTCCAGTTGAAGTGGAATTCAACTTCACTAAACGTTTGGAAGGCCGTGAACTTAAGGCTAACGAATTCAACTTCGTGCTTAAAGATTCAGAAGGTAATACTCTTGAAACTGTAAGTAACGATGCATCTGGTAACGTTAAGTTCAAAGCTCTTGAGTTCAAGAAAGGTCAAGAAGGCGTACACAACTACACAGTAGAAGAAGTTAAAGGAAGCGACGCAACCGTTACATACGATACAATGAAAGCGAATGTAACAGTTACAGTGAAACACGATGGAACAGCTAAGATTCTCGTAGCTACTGTAGGCGACATTGCGGATAAAGAATTTAACAACCGTGTAACACCTCCTGAAACTCCAGAATTCAATCCGGAAAAATATGTTCTAAACGAAAAAGAATTTGATTTAACTGGAACTTCATTATTAGATGATGATAAAGAGTTGGCAGACAAGTACGCAGATACCAATGCGAACCCATATGCGGACGATGCATCTAATAACGAAAAAGCGAATATCAATACTAAATCAGTTAAACCAGGTCAAAAACTTGTTTACCAAGTATGGTTGGATACAACTAAATTTGATGCAAACAACAAAGACCATATCCAATCAGTAGGAATCTCAGATGACTACGATGAAGCTAAAGTTGATGTTGATGGTTCAGCAATCAAAGCTTATGATGGTAAGACTGGTGCGGATGTAACAGCTAAATTCGATATCACTGTGAACAACGGTGTGATCACTGCAACCCTTAAAGATGGCTTCACTAAGTCACTTGGCGATGCAGAAAACACACAAGTGATCGACACAACTAAATTCGAATTCGGACGTTACTACAAGTTTGATATCCCAGCTACAGTGAAAGCTGACGTTGCAGGTGGAGTTGACATCGAAAACACTGCTGCTCAAGTAGTCAACTACTACAACCCAACTACTAAGAAAGTTGAAAAACCTGAAAAACCAACTGAAAAACGTGTCAACAGCGTGCCAGTTGAAGTAGAATTCAACTTTACTAAACGTATGGAAGGCCGTGAGCTTAAAGCCAACGAATTCAGCTTCGTTCTTAAAGATTCAACTGGTAAAGAAGTTGAAACTGTGAAGAACGATAAAGATGGTAACGTTAAGTTCTCTAAACTTGAGTTCAAGAAAGGTCAAGAAGGCGTACACAACTACACAGTAGAAGAAGTTAAAGGATCTGACGCAACCGTTACATACGACACCATGAAAGCGAATGTAACAGTCACAGTTTCACACGACGGAAAAGCTAAAGTTCTGATCGCGAAAGTTGGCGACATTGCGGATAAAGAATTTAACAACAAGGTGACTCCTCCAGAAACTCCAGAGTTCAACCCAGAGAAATACATCTTGAACGCTGAGAAATTCGACCTTACTGGTAAATCACTTCTTGATGATGATAAAGAATTGGCAGACAAGGTTGCGGAAACAAACGCAAATCCTTACGCTGATAAGGCTGACAATAATGAAGCAGCAAACATCAATACTAAGACTGTGAAACGTGGCGATAAGGTTGTTTACCAAGTATGGTTGGATACAACTAAGTTCACTGAAGCGCACAACATCCAATCTGTTGGTGTTACTGATGACTACGAAGAAGACAAGCTTGACATCAATGTTGCAAACATCAAAGCTTACGACTCTGTAACAGGCGAAGATGTAACAGCTAAATTTGATATCAAGGTTGAAAACGGTGTGATCTCTGCAACTTCTAAAGCGGACTTGACTAAGTCACTTGGAGACGCAGAAAATACTCCAGTGATCGACACAACTAAGTTTGCGTTTGGACGTTACTACAAGTTCGACATCCCAGCAACAGTGAAAGATACTGTTAAGGGTGGTGCGGATATTGAAAACACTGCAGCTCAAATCGTTCACCAATACGATCCAACAAGCAAGACAGTGAAGAAACCAAACAAACCAACTGAAAAACGTGTTGTGAACATCCCTGTTTCAGTAGAATTCAACTTCACGAAACGTTTGGAAGGCCGTGAGCTTAAAGCTAACGAATTCAGCTTTGTACTTAAAGATTCAACAGGTAAAGTTGTTGAAACAGTTAAGAACGATGCATCTGGTAACGTTAAGTTCTCAGCTCTTGAATTCAAGAAAGGTCAAGAAGGAACTTACAACTACACTGTAGAAGAAGTCAAAGGAACTGATACAACCGTTACTTATGACACGATGAAAGCAGTTGTAACAGTTGAAGTTTCTCATGATGGAACAGCGAAAGCTCTCCTTACTAAGGTAACGGATCCATCAGACAAAGAATTCAATAACACTGTTCGCCCACCTGAAACTCCAGAATTCAACCCAGAGAAATACATCTTGAACGAATCTAAATTCGATCTTACAGGTGTGAAACTTCTCGACGATGATGACGAGTTGAAGAATAAAGTTGCGGACACAAATGCAAATCCTTACGTTGATAAGACTGATAACAACGAAGCTCAAAATATCAATACGAAGACACTCAAGAAAGGTGATAAAGTATACTACCAAGTATGGTTGGATACAACTAAATTCACTGAAGCACACAATATTCAATCTGTTGGTGTTACAGATAAATATGACAGTGCAAACTTGACTGTCAACGGAGCTGATATTAAGGCATACGACTCTGTAACAGGAGAAGATGTAACAGCTAAGTTTGATATCAAGGTTGAAAACGGTGTGATTACTGCAACATCTAAAGCAGACTTGACTAAGTCACTTGGCGATGCAGAAAATACACAAGTTATCGACACAACTAAGTTGGCCTTTGGACGTTACTACAAGTTTGAAATTCCTGCAGAAATTAAACAATCTGCTCAAGATGGTGTGGACATTGAAAATACAGCTTCACAAATCGTACACCAATACGATCCAACTAAGAAGACTGTAGAAAAACCAGAAAAACCAACTGAAAAACGTGTAGTCAACATTCCAGTTAAGGTTCAATTCCAATTCACTAAGAAATTGGAAGGTCGTGCATTGAAGGCTGGTGAATTCAGCTTCGTTCTTAAGGACGAAAAAGGAAATGTGATCGAAACCGTAACCAATGATGCGGCTGGTAAGATCACCTTCTCAAATCTTGAATTCAAACGTGGTGAAGAAGGAACTCATCTCTACCATGTAGAAGAAATCCGTGGCACAGATTCTAGCATCGAATACGATAAGATGGTTGCCACTGTGGGTATTATGATTAACAAAGACGGTAAAGTATTGACGGCTATTACTCAGTTGCCAGAAGATACAGAGTTTAACAACACTGTTATTCCGCCAACAACACCGCCAACAACACCGCCAAATACACCACCAACAACACCACCGAATACACCACCGACAACACCGCCGACAACGCCACCAACACCACCAACACCACCAACACCACCAACAACACCGCCAACACCACCAACGCCACCAACACCTACAACTCCTCCAGCTCCAGCACTTCCTGAAACTGGTGAAGAACAATCAGCATCTGCTGCATTGTTAGGTGCTGCACTTGGTATGGTTGGCCTTGCGGGACTTGCAAAACGCAAAAAACGCGAAGACTAAAATTGAGGTGACATCAGCAAACTTGTTGATGAGGTGACAATTTTAGATCCAACAGGAAGAGGCTTTGCTCGAAAGAGCAAGGCCTCTTTGTTTGGTATTGGAAACTTAGAAAAACATGCATAAATGTGATGAAAAAGTTTCAGTAAAATTCCATTGACTTGAAGTGGAGAAAACAGTATACTAGTAAAGCAATTTGATCTTTCAAACTGCCGGCAACAAGGGGAATGAATCCACTTTGAATTGGGATACAGTAGGGTTTGGAGTGGTAGTACTTCACACCCTTATTGTCGTCAGTCACCCTCATAAAAGGGATCTAGACTCTGAATGAGTTGTATAAATATAAAAAAACTTCCTTGGAACAGAATTCCATAGGAAGTTTCTTTGTGTTTGGGATCTACTCTTGTTTCTTTTTGTAAGGGATAAGACTGGACAAACCTGCTAAGAGGCCAAGTCCAAGTAGGGCTAGCTGAGAGGTTCCTTCACCTGTTGCAGGTAGATGAGTTCCTTCTTGAGGGGTGTTAGGAACAACTTCAGGGAGTTCCTCTGTTTGGCTTGTAGTTTCAAGAGGGTTCTCCTCTTCTTTATTAGTAAGAAGTGTTGATCCCTTTTCTTCATGAGCGTCAGTTGTGTTTGCTTTTGTCACGGAAGGAAGAGGGCTGACTGTTTCTTCTTTTTCGGTTTCTGGGGATGGTTGTGGAGTAGGGATTTCTTTGACCTTGTAGGCAAAGATCAAGATGGTTGTTCCCACTTCTACGTTCCCAGTTTGTTCAGCTACACCGATCCGTTCGTAAATGTGGCCGTCGTAGGAGATCTCATCTGGTGCGCTAGCGACGTAATGGGTTCCATTGTCCACATTTGTTGCAACAGCAAGCTCTGGTTGCAATTCAGTGTTAGTATCTTGGATGACAAATCGCGCGATGACCGTTCCCGTAGCTAACTTGTAATCATAGATGACAGTTTTCGTTTCCTTAGTGACTGTGCCACTTGGATCAGCAGAATCAGCACGGTGTCCAACTAGATGGTAGATACGACCATCTTTTGTGATTTCTGTTGGGGCCTCACTGGTGTACTTGGTGCCGAAATCTACCTCTGTAGCGAGGTCTTGCGCCTCTTGCAGATCAGTATCGCCTCCCTCAGTGAGGAATCGTACTCTGACCGATCCTTTGGTGATGGAATAGTTAATAGCAGTATCAGCTGTTGGAGACTCAGGGCTTGGAAGAAGATAGCCTTTGGTTTCGTCAAGTGGATCCACAAGGTTTAAGACTTGTCCACGAGCATCTTTTGGCTCTAATCCCTCTACGTAAGGAAGGATAGCAGTAGGAGATGCGATGGCGGTTGGATTTGTGGGATCGTTTAGATAAGTGATCTCTTTTTGAGCATGAGCTGGTTCTTTACCAGTAGCATAGCTGATCCTATAGGCACCGACTGGGCGATAGATGACTGTATCTGTGATGTCTGCTGCATCAGCATGCATGCCAGTATGTTCTCCTGCTTTTGTCAGATCAGAAGAGGCGGCATCAGTCGATTCTTCTGCTACGACAACATAGCCTTTTTTGACGGGATTTTCAAGAGCTGCAAAGCTTGTGCCGTCTTGAGCTGTCCAGTCTTCAAGACTTGTCTCGCCTGTCACCAAATTGATGGTACCTTTGCGAGTGAAATGAAGGCTGTCAGTTTGATCAGCTATTCCTGCAGGCTGGCGGTTAGATCCATCCTGGTCCTCTGTTACATAGGTCACTGTACGTGTCACTGTTTCAGATAAATAATCCAGATCAGCCGTTGTTTGACCAGCTGGAGCTAGAGGAGTTGGATAGACACGACCCTCGCTATCTCCTGGGACAACTTGACCGGCTTGGATGGGCTGTGTTGCAGAAAATTCTACAATTTTTGGTGCCAAGCGGACAATAAACTCTTGAACGCCATCTTCATTGGTGTTGGTAGCGTCGCGGTCAAAGTTTGGTTGTCCGTCTGCATCGAAGCCATTCTCTACTAGTTCATAGCCTTTCTTCAAATAGTTGGCAATGGTTTCTTTTGTCGAGTAGTTGATCTTTTCACCTGTATGACCAACCAAGTCACTGGAACGCTCCAGCTCAACTCCGTTTTCATCTTGATAAAGAATATGAGCGGCTTCATTGAGTTTGACGTAGAGCATATCCCATACATCTAGACTCGGAACATCGATAGCAGCCATCCATTGGCCAGCCCCTCCGTCATAATAAACATTTGCGCTTGTTTCCCGGAGGTTGATGTTGTATTTTCCTTCAACAGCATCAGGTGTTGCCCAGTAAATGCTGGCGTGTTCAGCCTGGTCTTTTGTGATTTTTCCGAGTGGAACAAAAGCTTGAATATTGGTCAATTTTTCGGTTGTATTGACAGCGCTGTTCCATTTATTTTCTGTAATGCCGACCAAATTAATCAAGTGAGCAATCCGATCACCTGTCTTGGTTTCTTTTGTAATGGTATAAACGGTTCCAGGTTGAACCCCGTCAGCATTATCCAGGTTGGATCCGATGAAGTTGCCGTTTACCAGTACATTTGTATTGTCTACAATCCGATGAGTATCATGTGCCAAGGTGTCGCGCCCGCGGAGAAGTTCTTGATAAGCAACGATGAATTCTTGGTAGTTGAATTCTGCATTGGCAAAATCAGCATTGACTGGTAGGTTTTGATTGAGATACCATTCTGCTTGGATCACCCCAAAACCTTTAGCATCCTGAGAAGTATTGAGGGCTGCAGTCGTCATATGGTAACCACCGCTTGCTGCGATGATGGCATCTGTCAGCAATTCGTTGTCTTTGCTGAGGGTTGATGCATTTTTACCACGATGGGTATAGGCTGCGATAATAGGAGATTTCCCCTTGTATAAATCACGCATCCGTTCGGTAAGGCGCGTCAAGGCTTGGTAGGTAGAGTCATAAGCAATGCTATCTCCCCAAACTTCCGCATAAGGTGCAGAGACATTGGTCTTTCCTAGTCGATCAGCATCTCCAGTGGAGATATCGTTGATCATGAAATCATAGCCTTCTTTTTTGAGGGCCTCTGTCGCAGCTGTGGCTAGTTCTGGATAGTGTTCGCTCAAAGAGAAACCTTTTCCAGGTTCACTGACTTTTTCCACCCAGTTAGATCCCATGGTATCCCCTTGCCATCCATCAAAATTCCCTTCTTTCATGGCTTTGGTCATGACTTCAATGATAAATTTTTGCCAATTTGGATCACCCGGATCGAGAAATTGTTGGATATCAGTCGCTGTGACATTACCCTTTTTACCAAAGTTGAAATGGTCTTGTAGATTGCTAACAATGGCACTTTTCACTTCATTTGGGACCCCTTCTTCGAGGGAAACCGCGTAAATCATGTTATACAGCATGGCTTTGGCACCAGTTGTATGGACATGAGCCACTAGCTCTTTGACTGCTTCTGTATCGATGACAGGTAAGTAGGACTTGCGCTTGTCAGGATCTGTTTCGTTATTTGGAATCAAGAAAGTCGCCCAATCTTGAGTGAAACGTTCAACATTTGTTGGGAATGGGTTGGCAGGCGTATTGTAGACATCATAGAAGAAATAGTTGTTGATGTGCATATTGGCCAATTGGTCAATACTATTTTTGTAACCTTCTACCTGATCATTGGTGATGGAGTTGTGATTGTCTTTTGAGCCGGCAACCACCCCATAACGTGGGTAGATCGTCCAGTCATCTTCAACAGCAAGACCCGCTGCCTTATGAAAGGCTTGGGAGCCATCTGCTTTCTTACCAAGGACATCAACGATAAATCCAGCATTAGGTGAAAAGACCGTACTTGGAATTGTCAGCTCGCTACCTTCAACGTTTTTCTTTTCATAAATGACCTGATCTAAATGAGAGACAGTGACATCAGAAGAAACCACTTCAGGGTTGTTGATGGAGATCCGGACGTCTTCCCCACTTTTATAAGTCGCTTTATCAAAGGTGACGTCGTTGGTGATTTTTGGAGTATTATAAGTAGTTGCTGGAGCTGCACTGACCGGTTGAGTGGCAGTTACAGTTGGTGTTGATTCCGATGGAGAAGAAGTTGCTTCCGTCGTAGCAACTTCCTCACTAGTAGTGGTAGGAGTACTGGTGTTGGTTGCTACTGGTTGAGCGGTTGCTGAAATCTCAGAAGTCGGATTGGTGTTGACCTCGTCAGCCATGGCAACAGAGCTTAACATCAAGGCTCCAAAAAGGGTAATCATAGAGACCAATGCCTTGTTGCGTTTGCGGAAATAGCCGTGCCCTTTTTCAGAGACACTATTTTTTTGTTGATTCATTTTTTTCTCCCACATACTGTTTGTATAGTTCGTTGAACAGTTTAAAGTAAATTGTTCTATCGATGCCAATAAGTATACGACATTTCACTAGATAGTGTCAATTTAAGAACGAAAGCCGGCATGTAAACTTTCATGAAATTATTAGAAAACCGTACTAAATAAGGGTTTTTGATTCAGAAAAATGAACAAACGGAAAACGTTTGACACAAAATTTCCTCGCATTTAAAAGAAGGTACAAATTAGTGATAAAAGCAACTGGAGGAGAAATATTTGCACAAACCTTATTACTAAAGGGAATCAGCAACAGCTCTTACCAGACTTGGCTTGCTTGGTGTAATTACAGCAGGTTTGGGTTTTGCTCGAAAGAAAAAAGAAGACTAAGATGTTCTTTCAATCCTTTAAAAAAATATCACGATTAAAAACCAGAAGGCACTACCTTTTGGTTTTTTTATAAAGCATGAAAAGGGAATTGATGACAATTTCCTATAGGTTCTCTTCCATATTTATGATACAATTAAACTACTATTATCGAAGGGAGAAACTATGATTAATTCAATTGTTTCACAAGGTTTGATTTGGGCCATTTTAGGGTTAGGAATCTTTATGACGTTCCGAATTCTAGATTTTCCAGATATGACGACAGAAGGGTCCTTCCCGCTTGGAGGAGCGGTGGCGGTAACCTTGATTACCAAAGGGGTCAATCCACTCCTTGCGACGCTGGCTGCTATTGGAGCAGGGTGCTTGGCAGGACTTGCGACGGGTCTTCTCTACACAAAAGGAAGAATCCCGACACTCTTGTCAGGGATCCTCGTGATGACGTCTTGTAACTCGGTTATTCTCTTTGTCATGCAGCGGGCTAATTTGGGACTTCTGGGCTATAAAAAAATTCAGGAATTTCTTCCTTTTGCTAGTGGGTTCAATGAGATTCTGATTGGCTTGATTTTCGTAACGCTTGTGATCCTTGGTTTGATCTTCTTCTTGGATACACGCTTGGGTCAAGCCTATATTGCGACAGGGGACAATCCAGATATGGCCAAGAGCTTTGGGATCAACACCGACCGGATGGAATTGATGGGCTTGGTCATTTCAAATGGGATTATTGCTCTTTCTGGTGCACTGATGGCCCAGCAAGAAGGCTATGCGGATGCTTCACGTGGGATTGGTGTCATTGTTATTGGGCTTGCCAGCCTCATTATTGGAGAGGTGCTCTTTTCAAATGTCACTTTGACAGAGCGCTTGCTCAGTATTGCGATCGGATCGATCGCCTACCAATTTTTGATTTGGGCCGTGATTGCGCTTGGCATCAATACCAGCTATATTCGAATCTTCAGTGCCTTGATCTTGGCTATCTGCCTGATGATTCCAACCTTTAAGGGAAAAATCATGAAAGGAGCGAAACTCAGTAAATGACAGCAATTGTAGAATTAAAAAATGTAACCAAAGACGTGAGCAATGGGATGAACGAAGAAAAAGTCATTCTGGATGATGTCTCCTTGGAAATTCGAGAGCATGATTTTATCACGATTTTGGGGGGCAATGGAGCTGGAAAATCAACCCTCTTTAATACCATTGCAGGGACGCTTCCGGTGAGCAGTGGGAAGATTTATATTCTAGGGGAAGATGTAACCAACTATTCTCCTGAAAAGAGAGCCAAGTACCTATCGCGGGTCTTTCAAGATCCTAAAATGGGCACAGCACCTCGCATGACAGTAGCGGAAAACCTCTTGGTAGCGAAGTTTCGCGGAGAAAAACGTGGCTTGATCCCGCGTCACTTGGCCAGCTATAAAGAAGAGTTTCAAACAGTCCTTGCTAAGATCGGTAATGGCTTGGAAAATCATATCAACACAGCCGTTGAGTTTCTATCAGGGGGGCAACGACAAGCTTTGAGTCTGTTGATGGCGACACTGAAACGTCCAGAACTCCTGCTTCTAGACGAACACACTGCAGCCTTGGATCCAAAAACCAGTCAGGCCCTCATGACCTTGACCGATGAGTTTGTGAAACAAGACGCTCTCACTGCTCTTATGATCACCCACCATATGGAAGATGCTTTGAAATATGGAAATCGCTTGATTGTCATGAAAGACGGACACATCGTCCAAGACCTCAACCAAGAAGAAAAAGCCCAAATGACCATCGCAGATTACTATCAATTGTTTGAGAAAGAATAAGATACAAAGCCCGTAAAATGGGAGTAGGACAGAAGCGATATCGTTCATGGCGCTTCGTCGTCCTACCCCCACAAGGCTGATTAGAATTCTTCCGAGCTGATTAAGCGAGAGAAGAGTTCAATCAGCTACTGTGTCTTGCCTAGGTGCTTCACTAAGATACAAACTCATTTTAGAAACGTTTCTCACGGCGGGAAGTTTTAGAGTATGTTTGTATGAGCCTAATAGAATCGATTGATTTTAATTTTTTAGTAACACTTAGGTTGTTTGATGTGGAAGTAGTTTGTCTGCATGCTAGAGAGTGGGACAGAAATCGGTAATTCGTTAGAATTCGATTTCGTCGTCCCACCTCCGCACAGTTGAGAAGGGCTGTAAAAGCTGATGAAATCAGTGTAGTAGAGCCCACTCAACCACTGCGTATTGCTCGACAATCCAAAAATAATTGAGAGGCTAGGACTTTTGTCCCATCCTCTTTTCTTTTCCTTAAATCATCTATGAAACCGATAAAAATTGGAACTAGTTTCAGCTGAAATCGCTTGCAATTACTTAGGTAGCTGAGTATAATATAGTTAGAAAGATAAAGAAGGGATTGATACCAATGCCTTATCGAGTTAAAATTTAGGTTACTTCGTTTTAGGTCTGTTTTGCTGATATCTGTTCATGCTCTTATCGTAAAAGAGCAGTCATGTCGTGTGTGTCGGATCGGTTGGACGGTCGGGCAAACCTGCTTAGTTTGTCCGGAGACATAAGAAAACGTGGAAATAGTAGGTAGAAGCTTTTTGTAAAGGTTTTCAAACTTCGATGCGTCCAGTCGAAAACTAATCATTTGGATTTGGGATAGCAAAGAAAACCTCTGGTATTTTATACAAATACTATTAAATGAAATCAACATCATAAGCATTGTTTTGTTAGCCAAAAGGTTAATTGCACCAAGTCAGTGAAGCAGACCAGGCCTCTAGTCCCGTAAGACTGGAGGCCATTTTTATAAAATACTCAGGAGGAGGTGAGAGTATGGGATTGTCGTATGCGCAAGAATATAGTTGTCGTGACCATTTTCGGCAAAGAGCTTTTGAGCGCTTTGGCGTAGATGATCAGCACTTGAATAAGTGGATCAACCAACACCTCTCCTCCCTCTCTCCTTATGATAGTAATGTGGATCAACCCGCCAACACAGAAGCCTATGTAGCAAGTGATGGCGTCATCTTTGTATGCAATATCAAAAGTCGGGAGTTCATCACTTGCTTTAAGGCGGTTAATTACCAAGAATCTAAGGAAGAAGAGGAAGCCTATACGGACATTCACGAAAACAGTGTCGCTTCCTTCAAAAAAGATGTGAACCACCTAGTCAATCGCTACCGACTCAAGGAAGCCAAAGAGCTGTTTGAAAACATTGGGGAGGACTTGGATGACTTTTATCGCCTGTCCCAAGCGGTCAAGAACGGCCAATTGAGCGAACGAAATAGTAAGCGCCTAGAGGAATTGTTAGGCAAGTTTCATGTGATCAAGGCAGCCATGCGGATCATTGAAAATAAACGGGGAGATTACCATCTTTAGGGTCTTTTCCCCCTAAAAATAGGCGCCTAGAAGCCCTCTCATCTACTTCAGATGAGAGGACTTTTTTGCTGTGGAAAGCTTTTTGAAAAAAAGAGAAAAAAATTGTATAATAGAGTGGATATGCAAGTATTTGCAAAGCTGTAATTCGACTTGGGCGACCAAGGACCGTAAGTATTAAAATAATCACACTAAAGGAGACAACAGTGAGTAGTATTAAATTAGTCACTCTTGGCGGTGTTCGAGAAAATGGGAAAAATCTCTACGTTGCCGAAGTGAACGATTCAATTTTTGTCTTGGATGCAGGTTTGAAGTATCCAGAAAATGAGCAACTTGGGGTGGATGTCGTCATCCCTAACATGGATTATCTATTTGAAAACAAGGACCGCATTGCGGGTGTTTTCTTGACCCATGGTCACGCGGATGCCATTGGGGCCTTGCCTTATCTTTTGGCGGAAGCGAAAGTCCCTGTATTCGGGACCGAGTTGACCATTGAGTTGGCTAAACTCTTTGTAAAAAGCAATGACAGTGTGAAGAAATTCAACGACTTCCATGTCATCGATCAGAATTCTGAGATTGATTTTGGTGATGCCGTCGTGTCTTTCTTTCAAACAACCCACTCCATCCCTGAAAGTATCGGGATTGTGATTGGCACTCCTGAGGGCAATATCGTCTACACAGGAGACTTTAAATTTGACCAAACTGCCAGCGAGTCCTACGCGACAGACTTTGCTCGTCTAGCTGAGATTGGACGCGAAGGCGTGCTCGCTCTCTTGAGTGATTCGGCCAATGCGGATAGTAATATTCAAGTTGCCAGTGAGCAAGAAGTAGGCGATGCCATCTTAGATACGATTGCAGACTGGGATGGTCGTGTCATCGTAGCTGCGGTAGCCAGCAACCTTTCTCGGATCCAGCAGGTCTTTGATGCTGCGGCTGAGACTGGCCGTCGAGTGGTCTTGACAGGGTTTGATGTGGAAAACATCGTCCGCACAGCTATTCGCTTGAACAAATTGTCTCTTGCCAACGAAAAACTCTTGATCAAGCCAAAAGAAATGAGCCGTTTTGAAGATCATGAATTGATCATTTTGGAAACAGGCCGGATGGGTGAGCCGATCAACGGTTTGCGCAAGATGTCTATTGGCCGTCACCGTTATGTGGAAATCAAAGATGGGGACTTGGTCTACGTTGTCACAACACCATCTATTGCTAAAGAAGCTGTGGTGGCTCGTGTGGAAAACATGATCTACCAAGCAGGTGGCATTGTCAAATTGATCACGTCAAGCTTGCGCGTGTCTGGTCACGGAAACGCACGGGACTTGCAGTTGATGATCAACCTTCTTCGTCCTAAATACCTCTTCCCGATCCAAGGGGAATACCGCGAATTGGATGCCCATGCACGAGTAGCGATGGAAGTCGGTATCTTGCCTGAAAATATCTTTATTCCAAAACGCGGCACTGTGATGGAGTACGAAAAGGGGGACTTCGTCCCTGCCGGTAGCGTCTCAGCTGGAGATGTCATGATCGATGGGAATGCCATTGGTGATGTGGGCAATATCGTCCTTCGTGACCGCAAGGTCTTGTCAGAAGACGGGATCTTTATCGTGGCGCTCACCGTGAATCGCAAAGAGAAGAAGATTATTTCCAAAGCGCGCGTGCACACCCGTGGTTTTGTCTATGTCAAGAAGAGTCGGGATATTCTTCGTGAAAGTTGCGAATTGGTCAACCAAAGCGTTGAAGACTATTTGGCGCAAGACAGCTTTGACTGGGGTGAGTTAAAAGGTTTGGTACGCGACAACTTGTCTAAGTTCTTATTTGAACAAACCAAACGCCGTCCAGCCATCCTACCAGTCGTGATGGAAGTAAAATAATAGAAGAAATGGAAACGCTTGGCGGCCGAAGGCTTGCCGAGTGTTTTTAACAGTAGAAAGAGGAAATCAAATGGCAGTTATGCAGATTGAGTATTATTCAGAAGCCTTGAAGATGGAGTGGGGCGTGTCCGTCCTTTATCCCGATGCATCGCGCGTGGAAGATCCAGCGGATACGGATATTCCGGTCCTTTATCTCTTGCACGGGATGAATGGCAACCACCACTCTTGGTTGAAGCGGACTAATGTGGAGCGCATTTTGCGAAATACCAATCTGATCGTGGTCCTGCCTAATACCAATAATGGCTTTTACACAGATACCCAGTATGGCTACAACTACTACACGGCCATTGCGGAGGAATTGCCAGCGACTCTTTCTCGCTTCTTCCCTAATATGACCAAGAAACGGGAGAAGACCTTTATTGCTGGCCTATCCATGGGCGGCTATGGATCAATGCTCTTGGCTCTCAAGACAAATCGTTTCTCCCATGCGGCTAGTTTTTCCGGAGCCCTAAGTTTCCACGATCGAGATTTTGAAAACAATGACTTGGAACAACCAGCTTTTTGGAAGGGGATCTTTGGAGAGATTGAGGATTGGACGACCAGTCCCTATTCGCTAGAGACTGCTGCCAAGAAGTTTTCAGATAAGAAGACCAAACTCTGGATCTGGTGTGGGGAGCAGGATTTCCTTTATGAGGCCAATAATTTTGAAGTCAAGGAACTAGAAAAGTTAGGTTTGGATGTCACCTATACCCACAGCCCAGGTAAGCACGAATGGTTCTACTGGGAACGTGAGTTGGAGCACTTTTTACAAACCCTACCAATCGACTTTGAATTGGAAGAACGGTTAAAATAAGATCCAAATAGATTGGATATCAGTCAGAGCATTTGTTCTGGCTTTTTTCCTATACATAGGAAGAAAGGCTAGAAAGGTCACTTATTCATTTCAGTCCTGCTTTCTTTGTGGTATAATAGGAACGATTGAAAAATGAGCTAGAAATAGCGAACAAGATAATAGGAGAGAAATATGGCAAAAGATATTCGTGTGCGTTATGCACCAAGTCCAACAGGGCTACTACACATCGGAAATGCTCGTACAGCATTGTTTAACTACTTGTATGCGCGTCACCATGGTGGAACCTTTATCATCCGTATCGAGGATACAGACCGCAAACGTCACGTCGAAGACGGCGAACGTTCACAGCTTGAAAACCTTCGTTGGTTGGGCATGGACTGGGATGAAAGCCCAGAGACGCATGAAAACTACCGCCAGTCTGAACGTTTGGAACTCTATCAAAAATACATTGACCAACTCTTGGCCGAAGGAAAAGCCTACAAATCTTACGTCACCGAAGAAGAGTTGGCAGCAGAACGTGAACGCCAAGAAGCAGCTGGGGAAACACCTCGCTACATCAACGAATACCTTGGCATGAGCGAAGAAGAAAAAGCAGCTTATATCGCAGAACGTGAAGCAGCGGGTGTGATTCCAACAGTTCGTTTGGCAGTGAATGAGTCTGGTATCTACAAATGGCATGATATGGTCAAAGGCGATATCGAGTTTGAAGGTGGCAATATCGGTGGTGACTGGGTCATCCAAAAGAAAGATGGCTATCCAACTTATAACTTTGCCGTTGTGATCGATGACCACGATATGCAAATCTCTCACGTGATCCGTGGAGATGACCACATCGCCAACACTCCAAAACAACTCATGGTCTATGAAGCGCTTGGATGGGAAGCGCCAGAGTTCGGTCACATGACCCTGATCATCAACTCTGAAACTGGTAAGAAGTTGTCTAAACGGGATACCAATACCCTTCAGTTCATCGAAGATTACCGGAAGAAAGGTTACCTTCCAGAAGCAGTCTTTAACTTTATCGCTCTTCTTGGTTGGAACCCTGGTGGGGAAGACGAAATCTTCTCTCGCGAAGAACTCATCAAACTCTTTGATGAAAACCGTCTCAGCAAGTCTCCAGCAGCTTTCGACCAAAAGAAAATGGATTGGATGAGCAATGAGTACATCAAGAATGCGGATCTTGAGACTATCTTTGAAATGGCCAAACCATTCCTCGAAGAAGCAGGACGTTTGACAGACAAGGCTGAGAAATTGGTGGAACTTTACAAACCACAAATGAAGTCCGTGGATGAAATCGTTCCATTGACAGACCTCTTCTTCTCAGACTTCCCAGAATTGACAGAAGCTGAGAAAGAAGTCATGGCTGGTGAAACCGTGCCAACGGTACTTGAAGCCTTCAAAGCAAAACTTGAAGCCATGTCAGACGATGAGTTTGTGGCTGAAAATATCTTCCCACAAATCAAAGCGGTTCAAAAAGAAACTGGTATCAAAGGAAAGAATCTCTTTATGCCAATCCGTATTGCCGTTTCAGGTGAAATGCATGGTCCTGAATTGCCAGATACCATCTACTTGCTTGGACGCGAAAAATCCATCCAACACATTGAAAGTATGTTGGAAAAAATCAGATAATTATCAGAAAAGCCCCTATTAAATGGGGCTTTTTGTTTTACTTCTAAAGTCAAAGTATTATAGGATTTTTTCAAAAAATTGCCCCGACTTGACAAATTGATCCTACTGAAAACGATTTTATCACTATCTAAAACAAAAATTATAAAAAAATAGCAATAATTAAGAATAATTACTTTCAAAAATCGACAGATTAGTCTATAATGTTAGGGAAATAAAAAATGTAAATAAGGAGACAGAAATGTTTTTTAAACGTTCGAACGGTGAATTCCGTGAAACGGATCGTGTGACTCGTTTCAAATTGATCAAATCAGGTAAAAACTGGTTGCGTGCTGCGACTTCTAACTTTGGTCTTTTGAAAGTCATTCGCGGTCAAGTCGAAGAGACTGTTGTAGCTGAAGTGCGTGAAGACGCAGTATCAGTGAAAGAAATGACAAGCCGTGGCTTGCTCAAAGGGATTGTAGCAGCTGGGGCTGTTTTTGGTGCAGCTACAGTAGCAAACACTGCTAAAGCTGATGAAACTGGATCAGATGTTGCAACTGCATCTGAGCTTTCAAGCCAAGCGCTTGTAGAGCAAGGAAGTACAGTACTTGGTACAACTTCAACAACTGAATCTCAATCTGAATCAACTACAGAATCAACAACTGAGTCAACTACAGAATCAGCTAGCGCTTCTGCATCAGCAAGTGCTTCAACATCTACTAGCGTATCTGTATCTCACTCAGCTTCATTGAGCGAACAAGGTTCAGCAGAACTTTCAGCAGCTCTTAGCGAATCAACTGTAGCGGCTGGATCTGAAGCAACTTCAGAAGCAACTACAACTGTTGCCAAAGCTGATGATAAAGTTGTTTTGGAACAAAATACTTCAGAAGCAGAATTGTTGAACAAGATCGCAAGCGACTACTCAGCAACTGTTTCAACACCAGAAAAGAAAGCAGCACTTGAAGCTGCCATCGCTAAAGTTCAAACAGAATTGACAGCAAGCAACAGCTTGATCAACGCTAATGCTTCAGCTCAATCATACGCAGACCAACGCGAACGTTTGAGCAAGTCAGTAGATGACATGATGGCAACCTTGACTGCAGCAGGATTTACTGGTAACACAACAGTAAACGGTGCTCCAGCAATTTCAGCACAGTTGGATGCTATCTCTACTTCAAATACACTTTCAGCAGGTGTTAATGCAACTCCTGGAATGACTGATCCAAATGGTGCGAGCCTTACAGATCGTACACAAACGATTCCTTCAGGATATGCAGCTGACCCTGCTGCAAATCGCATGACATTTGGTGTTTGGAATCTTAAATCATATAACCAAGACTACAACACAAACTATTATGTGACTTTGTCAGTTGATAAGACAAATAGCTCAAATAATCCTGATGTTTATGTACGTTTGGTGGATAAGAATACAGGTAATGAAGTTGCTAATACAACTTTGAACTCTGCACTTTCTGGTAAAGAAGTTAACCTTGGTAATCTTTCAACTAATAAATTCTATCCATATCTTGTGTATAACAAGTCAACTGATGGTGGATCAGCAAGTGTGGATATCATTATCAAGAGCAACGAAGATGTTGCATTCGCTAAAACTACAGAACAAATCTATGACTACTTAACACAAGCTAACCAAGGCGTAGCTAAACCAAACGTTGAAACTGGTGTTCCATCAACTAAGATGAACCAAACAACTCACTATAAAGTAGTTGATACTGCATCTTCAACTTATAATGCAAACCGTTCAACAGCAGATACAACAACCCAAAGCTACAAACCAACTGGTAATGAAACAGAACTTGCTTCATATACCCAAACAGGTATCCAAGGTCAAAATTACACTGCATCAAATCCACGTTCATTTGATGGTTATGTTTTGTACCAACAAGCAGATGCTTCAACTACATCAGGTGAACTCGGAAACTCTGTAGGAACCAAGTATGCCGAACTTAAGGGAACTCGTCAACATTACTATGTAAAACGTATTCGTGAAGTCGTTGCCAACGATGGTTCTACAGTCACAAAAATTTATGTTTTAGATCCTTCATCAGTTTCAACTTACAATGAAGCTACAATGGGGAATAACACAGATACGACTGGTTACACACTTGTTTATACAACTCCAGTACTTAAACCAGGTGAGGTGTATACTCCATCTGCGACAAACATGGAGACTGATAAGAAAGTTGTTAATAGTAAAAATGGTGATTACCAATTGACTGTCTCTCCATGGCACAATCCTGCTTCTGCTAATCCTAATGAAGGACTTGCCTATGTCACAGGTTGGTATGCGACTGGACATGTAGGCGAAGCAGATTATATGTTTGTTGGTGAGCCAAAAGGAACTGAGAACTCAACACCTGGAGGTAACACGCAGAACACTATCGGCGGACGTACGAAGTATGCCTTGCTAGCAGATGGGACAATTAAGAGAGATGCTTCAGGTAATCCAGTGAAGACTACAGGTGGATTTGGTAACCAATTCTCACTTCCGTCAGCTAATGAAAAACCATCTGGTGATACAGTACACTACTACCGTAAGATGACAGATTCTGAGTCAGCTTCAGAATCACAATCAAATTCAAAAGTAGTATCTAACTCACAATCTGTTTCACAATCACAATCAGAGGTAGTTTCTAACTCACGATCTGTATCACAATCACAGTCAGCATCTAATACACAATCACAATCAACTTCTGACACAACATCTGCCTCATTGAGTCAATCTAAATCAGAACAAGCTTCTAAATCAGCGTCTGAATCAGCATCAGCATCATTGAGCCAATCAGCTGTTGAATCAGCAAGTGTGTCAGCGAGTCAATCATCATCGTTGAGTACGTCAGCGCAAGAATCAGCTTCTGTATCAGCATCTGAATCAGCGTCATTGAGTACATCAGCACAAGAATCAGCTTCTGTATCAGCGTCTGAATCAGCATCATTGAGCACGTCGGCTTCAGCATCAGCATCTACTTCAGCAAGCCAATCAGCGTCATTGAGCACATCGGCATCTGAGTCAGCATCAGTATCAGCAAGCCAATCAGCATCATTGAGCGCATCGGCATCTGAGTCAGCATCAGTATCAGCAAGCCAATCAGCATCATTGAGCACATCGGCTTCAGCATCAGCATCTACTTCAGCAAGCCAATCAGCGTCATTGAGCGCATCAGCATCTGAGTCAGCATCAGTATCTGCGAGCCAATCAGCATCATTGAGCGCATCAGCATCTGAGTCAGCATCAGTATCTGCGAGCCAATCAGCATCATTGAGCGCATCAGCTTCTGCATCTGAATCAGCATCGCAATCTATTTCAGAATCACAATCAGCTTCAACAAGCCAATCAGTTTCTGAATCAACATCTGCGTCTGAGTCAGCATCAGTATCAGCTTCAACATCAACGTCTGAATCTGTTTCAGCATCTGAGTCAGCGTCAGCGTCATTGAGCACATCGGCTTCAGCATCAGCATCTACTTCAGCAAGCCAATCAGCATCATTGAGCGCATCAGCATCTGAGTCAGCATCAGTATCTGCGAGCCAATCAGCGTCATTGAGCGCATCGGCTTCAGCATCAGCATCTACTTCAGCAAGCCAATCGGCATCATTGAGCACATCAGCATCTGAGTCAGCATCAGTATCAGCAAGCCAATCAGCATCATTGAGCACATCGGCTTCAGCATCAGCATCTACATCAGCAAGCCAATCAGCATCATTGAGCACATCGGCTTCAACATCACTTTCTACATCTGTATCACAATCAGCATCTAACTCTTCATCAAATTCTGAAAGTGAAACACCTAAAGTTGGTGAAGTAATCATCACTTACATCCGTGAGAATGATGGTAAAGAAATCCAAAAACCTCGTCAAGACACACCAAACTCACCATATGATACTCCATATAACACAACTGAGGAAGGTGAAAAACCTAACACAATCAAGACTCCAGACGGTAAGACCTATAAGATCGTACCGAAAGGTGACTACCCAGTAGGTAAAGTTGACGGTGACGGACACCTTGAATCATCTGATCCAATTAAAGGTAAAGTTGATAAACCTAAATCAACAATCACTTACGTTTATAAAGAAGTGAAGGGTGACGTTTACGTTCACTATAAAGACACTGACGGTAACACAATTAAAGATGATGTCACTGATGAAAAAGATCAACCAGTTGATAAAGATTACGATACAGTAATTGACAACCGTCCAAAAGAAATCCAATACAATGGTAAGACATATGAATTGGTACCAGCAGGTAACTACAATGTAGGTAAAGTTGACGAACAAGGTCACCTTGAGTCATCAGACGCTACAACAGGTAAAGTTATCGAAGGACGTAAAGACGTTACTTACATCTACAAACTCAAAGAACAACCAGCACAACCTAAGGGTAATGTTTACGTTCACTATGTAGATACTGAAGGTAACACGATCAAAGCATCTGTAACTGATGAATTGGCACAACCAGTAGGTAAAGACTACGATACAGTAGTAGACAACCGTCCAAGCACGATCGAGTTCCAAGGTAAGACATACGAATTGGTACCAGCTGGTAACTACCCAGTAGGTAAAGTCGACGAACAAGGTCACTGGACAGGTGATGATGCTACAACTGGTAAAGTTGTTGAAGGTGATAAGAATGTCACTTACGTCTACAAATTGAAAGAAGATCCAACGAAACCTAAAGAAGGTGACGTCATCATCACTTACGTAGACGAAAAAGGTAAAGAAATTCAAAAACCTCGTCAAGACACACCAAACTCACCATATGATACACCATATAACACAACTGAGGAAGGTGAAAAACCTAACACTATCAAGACTCCAGACGGTAAGACATACAAGATCGTACCGAAAGGTGACTACCCAGTAGGTAAAGTTGATGGCGATGGACACTTAGAATCATCTGATCCAATTAAAGGTAAAGTTGATAAACCACGTTCAATCATCACTTACGTATACAAAGAAGTGAAGGGTGACGTTTACGTTCACTATAAAGACACTGAAGGTAACACAATTAAAGATGATGTCACTGATGAAAAAGATCAACCAGTTGATAAAGATTACGATACAGTAATTGACAACCGTCCAAAAGAAATCCAATACAATGGTAAGACATATGAATTGGTACCAGCCGGTAACTACACTGTAGGTAAAGTTGATGGACAAGGTCACCTTGAGTCATCAGATGCTACAACTGGTAAAGTGATCGAAGGACGTAAAGACGTTACTTACATCTACAAACTTGTCGAAGAACCTGCACAACCTAAGGGTAATGTATACGTTCACTACAAAGATACTGAAGGTAACACCATTAAAGAATCAGTAACAGATGAGTTAGACCAACCAGTAGGTAAAGACTACAACACTGTTGAAGACAACCGTCCACAGTACATTAGATTCGAAGGTAAAACTTACGAAATCGTACCAGTCGGAAACTACACAGTTGGTAAAGTAGATACTCAAGGTCACCTTGAATCAACAGACCCAACAACTGGTAAAGTGGTTGAAGGACGTAAAGACGTTACTTACATCTACAAACTTGTCGAAGAACCTGTACAACCTAAGGGTAATGTATACGTTCACTATGTAGATGAAAATGGTAACACGATCAAGACTTCAGTAGTGGATGAAAAAGACCAACCAGTAGGTAAAGACTACGATACAGTTGTGGATAACCGTCCTAAGACAATCACAACTGCAGATGGTAAAGTCTATGAATTGGTACCACAAGGTAACTACCCAGTAGGTAACGTTGACGGTGAAGGTCACTTGACAACAACTGACCCAACAACTGGTAAAGTTATCGAAGGTGATAAGAACGTTACTTATGTTTACAAACTTGTGAAGACTCCAAACGTTCCAACACCAAACACTCCAGTGCCACCAACTCCAACACCAAATACTCCAGTGCCACCAACTCCAACACCAAATACTCCGGTAGATCCAACACCTAATAAACCAATGGATCCAACACCAAACACACCGGTAGATCCAACACCTAATACACCAGTGAACCCAGTTCCTGAGCAACCAGCTCAACCAGCTCCAGCTCTTGAACAACTTCCAAATACTGGTGAAACAGGATCTGTAGCTTCAGCTCTTCTTGGAGCAGTTGCAGGGGTTGCAGGGGTTGCAGCACTTGGAAGCCGCAAAAAAGAAGATGAAAAATAATCTTCTAAGCTAATTTGATTCGGTCATTTCAGGTATGTGGGAAATGAAAAAGGATCCAAAAAGAGAACCTCCGGGTTCTCTTTTTGTGTTCTGTTTTTTATGTTAAAAACTAGTCTTAATTAGTTACTTTTGGGGAAAATTAGTGTATAATAACTCGATATCTTATTTTTAAGGAGCGGACATGTTTTTCAAACGTTCGAAGGGTGATTTTCGCGAAACGGAGCGAATCACGCGTTATAAATTAATCAAATCAGGAAAGAATTGGGTACGGGCATCTGTCTCGCGGTTAGGCCTATTTCGTGTCATGCGAGGAGGTGTGGATGAAAAGATCGTGGTTCAATACGAAGCATCATCACACTCTATGCCTGCGGATCTGGTCAAAGGGATGGTTGTGCTAGGGGCTCTGGCTGGGGCGACAACGGTTGCCAATCCAGTATTTGCTGAGGAAAATGAAATGAATGCGACTGTTGGGTCTGAAATCAGCCCATCGACCGGTGTAGCGGGTTCGGATAGTCTTGTATTGGGGACGACGTCTACCACAGACTCTGTGTCAGCGAGTCAGTCCATAAGTGAATCCATCTCATTTTCAGAGTCAGCTAGTGAAAGCGTCTCTCTGTCTCAATCGTTATCTTTGAGCGAATCTCATGTTGTCAGTGCTTCAGCGAGTCCGTCCACTTCAGAAATTGCTAGTAGCACTCTCTCAGAGAAAGACGCTATTCATGTAGCTACTTCTGAAACGAGTGAGAAAGTAGCAGAAGCTCAAAACACTCGCTCGGAAGACCAGGTGAAGCGTCTGCAAGTCTTGGCTTTGGATTTATACACTTATCGTGCGCAGGCTTTGGAAATCCCTGGGACAGAATCTGCTATTGAAAGTGGAGATCTGGCTTTAGAAGCTATTCGTACTGGCTTGTCCAATCCCGCAATTCAAATGGATGCCGTAGAAAGTCAAGCCAAGAGTGCTCGGAATCGCTTGGTCAATGCGGTGCTTCGTGCGACATCTGGCCAGCGTGACCCTCGAAATGGGAACCGTATTGACACAGATACCAGTCTCCGTGCGCCTCAGTATAATTTAGGTCCTGCCAACAATGCCTTGATTTCTGTGTATAACTCTGATTACATCAATCAGGTTTATAAGGTTGTTGAAACCAATCCTACACGAAATAATATTAAGAGCATTGGCTACGCTTCTGGTAGCGATCGTGTGAATGGCATTTATGTTCCGCAAACATCGGCCTTGAAAAATAGTGCAGCTGTCTTTAATATCGTGGGGACTGTTGGCCAGACAGAGGTCGTAACGCCTGGAAAAATTTATAATGTTTCTTTTGTAGTGACGAATACGGCTAATCAGTCAGTGACTCGAACGCTACGAATCCAGGTCTTGCCGCAAAATGATGGCATTCGAAACCCGATTACGACTGTGACAACGAGTACTTTTGTTAATGACACAAGTAATCTCGCTCAAGCCGAAAAAGAGAAGGTTTGGGAGGCTTTTAAGACTGCTAACCCAAATATTGCCACTTCAAAGGATTTTAAATCTTATTCGG
The DNA here is from genome assembly GCA_905188195.1 of Streptococcus parasanguinis. Lineage (GTDB taxonomy): Bacteria > Bacillota > Bacilli > Lactobacillales > Streptococcaceae > Streptococcus > Streptococcus parasanguinis_P. The sequence continues at coordinate 222,770 of CAJJKY010000002.1, forward strand.
TTTCATCATCTGGTGTGGTGACTATTACTTATAAAGATAACACCACAAATGATGTAACCGCTCCTGTTAAGCGCCTAGCAGCACCGACGGTTGAGACTCGCTTACTAGAGAAAGCCTATACTCAGACACCTGTAACGGTGACGGGGGCTGAGCCAGGGTCTACTGTTGTCTTGTACAATAATGATGATGAAATCGGAACAGCAGTGGCGGATGCGTCTGGACAAGCGATCGTAACACCGAATGTTCCCTTGCAGACGGGTGGAGTAACAGCTAAGGCTCGCATTCTGTATGGTGATCATGCGGTTTATTCCGATGCAAGTAACATGGTTGCTGTAACAGATGCCACACGTCCTGAAGTGACGGCCAAGTTGACTGTCGATGGTGTGGAACCGAAATCAACCCCTCTTGAAGGTGGTGGGAAGAATTATATTATTTACGCTGGTGATGATGCGGTTGTGACCTTTACAGCTACTGATGACAGTGGCAAGTTGAAAGAAATGAAAGTCGTTGCACGAGCGGATTTGAACGACAATGCCTTAAACGGGAATTTCTTTGGTGGCAGCCAGTATGGAACAGGTGATATTGCTCCTATCACGGGAGATATTACGGCTACCAGTGCAAACCCTGCAACCATCACAACGACCATTCATTTGAAGGATGATCTTTACCATACCTACCGAAATACATGGCAACGCAACGTCGCGGCTATTGACAATGCCTCCAATATGAACCGTCCAAACGGTTTGGGTGAGATTCGGATTACCCAGGGGCGTCTCGCTGATCGTACGCCAGGTGTGGCGCCGACAAGCACTATTCAGGTGACGAGTCTAACTGCATTGACAGATGCAGATAAGAGCAAGGTGATTGCAGCTGTATCGGCAGTCAACCCAGAGGTAGCTAACCGGATTAAGTCCTATACGGTTAATAGTGATGGTACAGTCACCATTACTTATAAAGATAGTACGACCAATGTCGTAGCGGTGAAACTGTCAGATAGCGATCACAGTCAGTCTGTATCAAACAGTCAGAGTGCATCTGCGAAGACTTCGCAATCGATCAGTCAGTCTTTAAGTGCTAAGCAATCACAGAGCGTATCGGCTCAGCAGAGCGTTTCATTGAGCCAGTCACTGAGCTCGGTTCGCTCACAAAGTTTGTCAGCTTCACTAAGTCAATCAGCTTCTGCAAGTGTCTCAGCTCAAGCAAGTCTATCTCGCAGCCAATCGTTGAGCAAGGAGATTTCTCAATCTCAATCCGCTTCAACGAGTCAATCTGTATCGACAAGAAAATCTGAATCTGTGAAGGTTTCGGAGTCAGCTTCTGCAAGTGTCAGTGCCTTGCAGTCTGCTTCGGTATCAGCAAGTGTATCCAAAGTGGTTAGCCAGTCTATCTCAAGCTCGACATCCGCTTCAACGAGCGCCTCTGTTTCAGTGAGTCAGTCAGTTTCAGCATCGCTTTCACAGTCGGTATCAGCGTCACTAAGTCAATCGACTCGCGAGTCGGCTTCAAAATCAGTGAGTCAATCGCAGTCGGAGTCTGCATCAGTATCTTTGAGTGAGTCTGCTAGAAAATCAGCATCATTGAGCACTTCCGTATTAGAGAGTCAATCAGCCTCTACTTCGGTGTCGGTTTCTACCTCTGAATCGGTTTCTACCTCTGAATCGGTGTCGACATCCGAATCAGCTTCTGCTTCTGAATCAGTTTCGACATCAGAGTCAGCATCTTCATCAGAATCAGTTTCGACATCAGAGTCAGCATCTTCATCAGAATCAGTTTCAACCTCTGAGTCAGTCTCAGCGTCTGAATCAGTATCAACATCCGAGTCAGTTTCGACTTCTGAATCAGTGTCAACGTCCGAATCAGTGTCTGCATCTGAGTCAGCGTCAACATCTGAGTCAGCATCGACATCCGAGTCAGTTTCAGCCTCTGAATCAGTGTCAACATCCGAATCAGTATCTACCTCAGAATCAGTCTCAACGTCTGAGTCAGTCTCAGCATCTGAGTCAGCGTCAACGTCTGAGTCAGCCTCTGCTTCTGAATCAGTGTCAACATCCGAATCAGTATCGACGTCTGAATCAGTTTCAACGTCTAAATCAGTGTCTGCTTCTGAATCAGTCTCGACATCCGAGTCAGCATCTACATCAGAATCTATATCAACGTCTGAGTCAGCATCTGCGTCCGAGTCAGTATCAACGTCTGAATCGGTTTCTGTATCAGAATCAGTGTCAACATCCGAATCAGTTTCAGCGTCTGAGTCGGTTTCAGCATCTGAGTCAGTGTCTATTTCTGAATCAGTCTCAACGTCAGAGTCAGTTTCAACATCTGAATCAGTCTCGACATCCGAGTCAGTTTCAACATCTGAATCAGTATCGACATCAGAGTCAGTTTCTGTATCTGAATCAGTCTCAACGTCTGAGTCAGTATCAGCGTCTGAATCAGTGTCTACTTCTGAATCAGTTTCTACCTCTGAGTCAGTCTCAACGTCTGAATCAATCTCGACCTCTGAATCATTGTCAGCATCGTTGAGCACCTCAGTATCTGAAAGTCAGTCAGTCTCTGCTTCAGTGTCAGTTTCGACTTCAGAGTCGGTTTCAATGTCAGAATCAGCCTCTACGTCCGAGTCAGCGTCAACTTCTGAATCAGCATCAGCCTCTGAATCAGCCTCGACGTCTGAGTCAGCCTCGACGTCTGAGTTGGTATCGACATCTGAGTCAGTCTCAACGTCCGAATCAGTGTCTACATCTGAATCAGTATCAACGTCTGAGTCAGTTTCAGCCTCTGAATCGGTATCGACGACTGAGTCGGTATCTACATCAGAATCAGTGTCGACCTCTGAATCGGCATCTGTATCAGAATCAGTGTCGACCTCTGAATCGGCATCTGCATCAGAATCAGTGTCAACGTCTGAATCGGTTTCTGTATCAGAATCAGTCTCTACGTCTGAGTCAGTTTCGACTTCAGAATCAGTCTCTACGTCAGAATCAGTTTCTGTATCTGAGTCAGCATCAGCCTCTGAGTCTGTATCTGAATCGGCATCTACTTCTGAATCAGCATCAACGTCTGAGTCGGTATCGACATCAGAGTCAGTCTCAGCGTCAGAATCAGTGTCAACGTCAGAATCAGTTTCAGCCTCTGAATCGATCTCTACGTCAGAATCAGTTTCTGTATCTGAGTCAGCATCAGCCTCTGAGTCGGCCTCTACATCAGAATCAGTCTCAACCTCTGAATCGGCATCAACATCCGAGTCAGTCTCAGCGTCAGCATCAGTTTCTGTATCAGAATCAGTGTCGACCTCTGAATCGGTTTCTGTATCAGAATCAGTGTCGACCTCTGAATCGGTTTCTGTATCAGAATCAGTGTCTACCTCTGAATCGGTTTCTGTATCAGAATCAGTGTCTACCTCTGAATCGGTGTCTACATCTGAATCAGTTTCTGTATCTGAATCAGTTTCTACTTCAGAATCAGTCTCAACATCTGAGTCAGTATCTACTTCTGAATCGGTCTCAACATTTGAGTCAGCATCTGCTTCTGAATCACTCTCTACATCAGAATCTGTATCAACGTCTGAGTCTGCGTCTACATCAGCATCTGCGTCTACATCAGAATCAGTATCAGCATCCGAATCTGTGTCAACGTCTGAGTCAGTTTCAGCCTCTGAATCGGCATCAACATCAGAGTCAGTCTCAGCTTCAGAATCAGTGTCTGTATCAGAATCAGTGTCTACTTCTGAATCAGCATCAACATCTGAGTCGGTTTCAACGTCCGAGTCAGCATCTGCTTCTGAATCAGCCTCAGTGTCCGAATCAGTGTCAGCGTCTGAGTCAGTTTCAGCCTCTGAATCGGTATCGACGTCTGAGTCGGTTTCTGTATCTGAATCAGTGTCTACTTCTGAATCGGTTTCTGTATCTGAATCAGTGTCTACGTCTGAATCAAACTCGACATCAGAATCATTGTCAGCATCGTTGAGTAGCTCAGTCTCAGAAAGCCAATCAGTCTCAGCCTCCGAGTCGGCATCTGCATCCGAATCAGTATCAACGTCTGAGTCGGTTTCAACGTCCGAATCGGTTTCTGTATCTGAATCAGTGTCTATTTCTGAATCGGCATCGACATCCGAGTCAGCATCTACCTCAGAATCTGTATCAACGTCTGATTCAGTTTCAACGTCCGAATCTGCGTCTACATCGGAATCAGTTTCAGCATCTGAGTCAGCGTCAACTTCTGGATCGGTTTCAACCTCTGAGTCAGTTTCAGCATCTGAATCAGCATCAGCCTTTGAGTCGGCATCTACATCTGAGTCAGCGTCAGCCTCTGAATCAGTCTCAACGTCTGAGTCAGTTTCAGAGTCGGAATCAGTGTCAATGTCCGAATCAGTCTCGACATCAGAGTCAGTTTCAGTCTCTGAATCGGTATCGACGTCTGAGTCGGTTTCTACATCTGAATCAGCGTCAGCCTCTGCATCTGAGTCAGCGTCAACTTCTGAATCAGCTTCTGCGTCTGAGTCAGTTTCAGTCTCTGAATCAGTATCTGCGTTCGAATCGGTTTCTGTATCTGAATCAGTGTCAACGTCCGAATCAGTCTCAACGTCTGAGTCGGTCTCAGCGTCTGAATCAGTGTCAACGTCCGAATCGGTTTCTGTATCTGAATCGGTGTCTATTTCTGAATCAGTATCAGCCTCAGAATCTGTATCTACATCTGAATCAGTGTCTGCATCTGAATCAGCATCGACATCCGAATCAGTGTCTGCATCAGAGTCATTGTCAGCGTCTGAGTCAGCATCAGCCTCTGAATCAGTATCTACATCTGAGTCAGCATCAACCTCTGAATCAGTCTCAGCGTCTGATTCAGTTTCAACGTCCGAATCTGCGTCTACATCAGAATCAGTTTCAACGTCTGAGTCAGCGTCAACTTCTGAATCGGTCTCAACCTCTGAGTCAGCATCAGCCTCTGAGTCATTGTCAGCATCGTTGAGTAGCTCAGTCTCAGAAAGTCAGTCAGTCTCTGCTTCAGAGTCAGTTTCGACATCCGAGTCAGCGTCTGAGTCAGCATCTGTGTCTGAATCAATGTCTACATCTGAATCAGTTTCAGCCTCTGAGTCGACATCAACATCCGAGTCAGTCTCAGCGTCTGAATCAGTATCAACGTCAGAATCAGTGTCGACATCCGAGTCATTGTCCGCGTCCGAGTCAGTCTCAACGTCTGAATCAGTGTCTACATCTGAATCGGTATCGGCGTCTGAGTCAGTTTCTTCGTCTGAGTCAGCGTCCACGTCCGAATCAGCCTCTACTTCTGAATTAGTCTCGACCTCTGAGTCGGTATCTGCATCTGAATCAGTTTCTGTATCTGAATCGGTTTCTACTTCAGAATCAGTCTCGACTTCAGAGTCAGTCTCGACGTCTGAGTCAGTTTCAGTCTCTGAATCAGCATCAACGTCTGAATCAATCTCGACATCTGAATCATTGTCGGCATCGTTGAGCACCTCAGTATCAGAAAGTCAGTCAGTGTCTGCATCAGAATCCGTTTCGACATCCGAGTCAGTTTCAATATCAGAATCAGTGTCTACGTCCGAATCATCATCAGCCTCAGAATCAGTATCTACATCTGAATCAGTGTCGACATCCGAGTCAGCATCAACCTCGGAATCAGTATCTGCTTCTGAATCAGTATCAACGTCGGTATCGGTTTCTACATCTGAATCAGTATCAACATCAGAATCAGCATCAACGTCTGAATCAGCATCAACGTCTGAATCAATCTCGATATCTGAATCATTGTCAGCATCGTTGAGCACCTCAGTATCAGAAAGTCAGTCAGTTTCGACTTCAGAGTCAGCATCTACATCAGAATCTGTCTCAACGTCCGAATCAGTGTCTACCTCTGAATCGGTGTCTACATCAGAATCAGTTTCAACTTCAGAATCAGCGTTAACTTCAGAATCAGTGTCTACGTCTGAATCAATCTCGACATCTGAATCATTGTCAGCCTCGTTGAGCAGTTCAGTATCAGAAAGCCAGTCAGTCTCTACTTCGCTTTCAGTTTCGACATCAGTCTCTGCATCTGAGTCAGCATCATTGAGTACCTCTGCACCTGAATCAACTTCAACATCAGTAAGTACTTCAGTTTCAGTGAGTCAATCACAATCAGGATCAACATCTGGTAGCGGTTCATACTCTAACTCAATGAGCCAATCAATTTCTCATTCAGAGTCATTGTCTGCATCAGAATCAGCAAGTGGATCACAAAAACACAGCCAATCTGTGGCCCTTCCAAATACTGGCGAAACAGGATCTGTAACATCAGCCCTTCTTGGGGTTGTTACAGGGTTAGCTGGAATTGCTGGACTTACCCGACGTAAAAAGAAGGGGAACTGATCTAGTAGGAAATATCATTTTTTTCGAGTGAATCTCATAGGAGATTCACTTTTTTACTAGTAGAATGAAGTATTTTTAATGTGTTACAAAAAAATTTGAAAATTAAACGATAATATATAAGTTTTTTGTAGCAAATTACTTGAATCTACGTAGTATTGCTGTATAATGAATAATGACTACAATGTAAGGGGAATATCATGCAATTTAAGCGTTCAAAAGGAAACTTTCGTGAAACAGATCGTGTCGTACGCTTCAAATTAATTAAATCAGGAAAAAATTGGCTTCGAGCATCAACAGCTGCTCTAGGCCTCTTTCGCGTGGTGCGTGGGCAAGTGGAGGAGACCATCATTGCCAACGTACAGCAAGATCAAATAGAAAGTCAAAAGCATAACCAAGCCTTCTTAAAAGGGTTGATTACGGTAGGGACTGTTTTTGGTGGTGCTGTGCTTGCTACGACAGCTAAGGCGGAGGATGCAACATCACTTGCACCAACGGTTTCTGAGACAAAAGAGGAAACTTTGGCAGAAGTGGATAGTGTGGTTTTAGCGAAAACTTCAAGCCAGCCTTCAGAATCCAGCTCTGTTTCAGGATCAACCAGCCTTTCTACATCTGAGAGTGCGTCTGCTTCGATCAGTGAATCCACGTCTTTATCTTTGAGCGAAGTTGGATCAACTGCATTATCAACAGCACTTAGCGAGTCTACCCAAGCTCTAGAGTCAGAAGCAGGTATTGAAGAGCCAACTAGTTTAGAAGAAGACACTGTTTTAGAACAAAATACCTCTGAAGCTGAATTGCTTCAAGAAATTGCAGGGAATTACGCATCTAAAATGACGGACAACGATCGCCGAGCAGTGGTCGAAGCGGTCATTAACAAAGTGCAGGCTGAAGTGGCTGCAAGCAATAACTTGATCCACACCAATGCCAGTGCGCAAGCTTATGCTGACCAGCGCGATCGTTTGGAGAAAGCTGTCGATGAGATGATGACGACCTTGACAGCTGCAGGTTTTGTGGGAAATACGAATATAGATGGGAAACCTGCGATCTCTGCTCAGTTGGCTCCTCTAGCTGAGGAAACATACTTGGCTGATGATGTATTGGATATGACCCCGAACCCAGAAGATCCCAATGGTGCGAGTGTAGAAGATCCTACACTTGACACACCAGGATATGCTAAGGATCCTCATCTAGATAAAGATCTCTTAAGATTTTCGCCTGAAGAGTTGAAAAATTTTTTAGGTGAACCCTACACCAATCGTTATACATTTGGTATTTGGGACTTTGTGAATAAACAAGGAGAGTCACTTGGTTACTATGCGACCATGTCGATTGATATCAGTGAGATAGACCCGGAAAAGCATAAGGCAATGGATGTTTATTTCCGCATTGTTCGGAAATCAGATGGGGCTGAAATTTTTTCACAAACTGTATCTCCAGAAGGATATGGCCAAGATATTCAATTACCAAAAGAAGTACTGATTGGTCAGGCTCCCTTTGGGAACAAGGTTTTTAATTCGAAACCTACTACAGGTAATGGGACTTTTGGAATGCTGACGAATTTTATTCCGGAACAGGCTTTCTTATTCCGGAGTATTTATGATGTCATGACGCCTGAGAATCAGGGGCAATTGATTAGGACGTATCCTAGTATCAAAATTCCATCTATGATGGGACAACAATCGACCTTCTATAGAGAAGTGGACCCGAATGGTAGATGGTTTAATGGGGAATATGAACCAACGGGGAAAGAAAGATCCTTACTAGAGTATAGAATCTACGGATTGGAAGGTCAGCATTATACAGCTTCCAATCCACGCGAATTTCCTGGTTATGTACAGGTCCCAGCGCACACCGTGTTCCCGAATCGTAAAAGTGGGGTGTTCGATAATAGTAAGAATGGGAAATCAAGAGTTGAACTATTAGGGGATGCGCGTGAGCATTTTATAAGAAGTGAAGTTGTTCCAACCAGTCAAAACGGTGACTACATCCTTCGTTACTACGTTCTGGATCCTTCCAAAGTCTATAACGTTTCGAATCTCGATGTCGGGAATGAGCCGGTATTTGACAAGTATACCCTTGTTTATGAAAAAGAGTTTAAACAAGATTCCTCAGATGCCCTTTCTGATTTAGGCGGAACGCGTAAAGTTGAAAGTAGGAACAAAGATTATTTCTTGAATGTTACGCCAAAACGAGTGGATGATCGTCATTTTGAGTTGGAGATTACCGGATGGTTTTCGGCTAAGGAAACAGTGACCTATACTGATGAAAATACAGGGAAAGAATACACGGTTCCAAAACCATTCACAGAGCTTCCAAAATCAGCTTTCCTAAGTAACAATCAGACTATGATTGTTGGGAAAGATGCGTCTCCTCAAGGAGCAGAAGGCTTTTCTAACTTTAAACAAACCATTCAAAAAATGGTGGTTTCAAATCCACTGACGAGCGTGAACTATTATTATCGGAAAATGACATCGTCAGAATCTGCATCACAGTCTCAAAGTTTCTCAGCTTCAACGTCAGCATCTCTAGTTTCAGATTCGATTTCATCTTCTCAATCTGTATCGGCTAGTGAGTCCGTTTCCTTGTCGCAAGCATCTAGCTCCGCCAGTCAGTCTGAGTCCTTGGTTCAGGCATCAGTCTCCGCAAGTCAATCAGAATCCTTGGTTCAATCCTCGGTTTCCGCAAGTCAGTCAGACTCGTTGATTCAGGCATCAGTCTCAGCCAGCCAGTCTGAATCACTGGTTCAATCGTCAGTTTCTGCGAGCCAGTCGGAGTCGTTGGTTCAGGCATCGGTTTCAGCTAGCCAATCCGAATCGTTAGTACAAGAATCTGTATCGGCAAGTCAATCAGATTCGCTAGTTCAAGAGTCGATTTCAGCCAGTCAATCAGACTCGTTGATTCAAGCCTCAGTCTCCGCTAGCCAGTCAGAGTCACTGGTTAAAGAATCAGTTTCTGCCAGTCAGTCAGATTCATTGGTTCGAGAGTCAGTTTTCGCTAGTCAGTCAGAGTCACTGGTACAAGCCTCCGTATCTGCCAGTCAGTCAGACTCCTTGATTAAAGAATCAGTTTCCGCTAGTCAGTCAGAGTCATTGATTAAAGAATCCGTATCAGCCAGCCAGTCAGATTCATTGGCTCAAGCATCCGTTTCTGCAAGCCAATCAGAGTCACTAGTTAAAGAATCAGTTTCTGCCAGTCAGTCAGATTCATTGGTTCGAGAGTCAGTTTCAGCTAGTCAGTCAGAGTCACTGGTACAAGCCTCCGTATCTGCAAGTCAATCAGATTCCTTGATTAAAGAATCTGTATCAGCGAGTCAGTCAGATTCCTTGATTAAGGAGTCAGTATCAGCGAGTCAGTCAGATTCCTTGGTTCAAGCCTCGGTTTCAGCCAGCCAGTCTGAGTCGTTGGTTCAGGCATCTGTATCGGCAAGTCAATCCGATTCGTTGGTACAAGACTCCGTTTCAGTCAGTCAGTCTGAGTTGTTGATTCAGGAATCCGTATCTGCCAGCCAGTCTGAGTCGTTGATTCAAGCCTCAGTTTCAGCCAGTCAGTCAGAATCTTTGGTTCAATCGTCGGTTTCAGTAAGTCAGTCAGAGTCTTTGCTTCAGGAATCCGTTTCGACCAGCCAGTCTGATTCCTTGGTTCAAGAATCAGTTTCTTCAAGCCAATCTGAGTCGCTGGTTCAAGAGTCGATTTCAGCGAGTCAATCAGATTCACAATCAAAAGCAGCATCAGCATCTAAGAGTGAGTCTGAAAAAGCCTCTAAATCTGCTTCGTTGAGTCAGTCGGTATCCTTATCTAATTTAGCATCTAGATCAATTTCTGTGTCTCAATCGCAGTCAACATCGGCGGTTGGATCGGAGGAAGTGGTTTCTCAACTGATTTCCTTGTCACAATCTATTTCGATGAGCAAAAAGCTGTCAGAATCCGTTTCGTTGAGTCAGTCAGAGTCTTTGCTTCAGGAATCCGTATCGGCAAGTCAATCCGATTCCTTGATTCAGGCATCTGTATCGTCTAGCCAATCAGAATCCCTGGTTCAAGCGTCAGTTTCTGCAAGCCAATCCGACTCGTTGGTTCAAACATCGGTATCGGCCAGTCAGTCTGAATCGTTGGTTCAGGAATCGGTTTCCGCAAGTCAGTCAGAGTCCTTGATTAAAGAATCTGTATCCGCCAGTCAATCAGACTCGCTGGTTCAGGCATCTGTATCGGCCAGCCAGTCCGAGTCCTTGATTAAAGAATCTGTATCCGCAAGTCAATCAGAATCCTTGGTTCAAGAGTCCGTTTCGGCAAGTGAATCAAATTCATTGACTCAAGAATCGATCTCAGCAAGTCAATCAGAGTCGTTGGTTCAAGAGTCCGTTTCGGCAAGTGAATCGAATTCATTGGCTCAAGAATCGATCTCAGCAAGCCAATCAGATTCTTTGGCTCAATCGTCTGTTTCAGCCAGTCAGTCCGAGTCGTTGGTTCAAGCCTCAGTATCGGCTAGCCAATCCGAGTCGTTGGTTCAGGCATCGGTATCAGAGAGTCAATCAGAGTCATTGATTCAGGAATCTGTATCGGCCAGTCAATCCGATTCCTTGGTTCAGGAGTCTGTATCAGCTAGCCAATCCGAATCCTTGGTTAAAGAATCAGTCTCAGCTAGCCAGTCTGAGTCGTTAGTACAAGAATCAGTTTCAGTAAGTCAATCACAATCTACTTCTGATGTCGAATCCAAGTCTCAAATTACAGAATCTATGTCCTTTTCTCGTTCTGATTCAATGAGTCAGTCAGAATCGCAAGTATCGACTGATTTACAATCAACATCAATGAGTCAATCAGAGTCGCTTGTTCAAGAGTCTGTTTCAGCCAGTCAGTCCGATTCCTTGGTTCAGGAGTCTGTATCAGCCAGTCAATCAGACTCGTTGGTTCAGGAATCAGTTTCAGCTAGCCAATCAGAATCACTGGTTCAAGAGTCGATCTCAACTAGTCGATCCGAATCTTTGGTTCAAGAATCAGTTTCGGCAAGTCAGTCAGGATCCTTGGTTCAGGCATCGATATCTGCCAGCCAGTCTGAGTCTTTGATTCAAGCATCCGTATCGGCAAGTGAATCAAATTCATTGGTTCGAGAATCGATCTCGGCTAGCCAATCCGATTCCTTGGTTCAGGAATCTGTATCTGCCAGTCAGTCAGACTCGCTGATTCAAGAATCCGTTTCAGCAAGTCAATCTGAATCCTTGGTACAAGCATCCGTTTCAGCTAGTCAATCAGATTCACAATCAAAGGCAGTATCAGTATCTAAGAGTGAATCTGAAAAAGCCTCGAAATCAGTTTTGTTGAGTCAGTCGGAATCCTTATCGAATTTAGTATCCAAATCAATTTCTGTGTCTCAATCGCAATCGACATCAGCGGTTGGATCGGAGGAAGTGGTTTCTCAACTGATTTCCTTGTCACAATCTATTTCGATGAGCAAAAAGCTGTCAGAATCAGTTTCCGCTAGTCAGTCAGATTCGTTGGTACAAGAATCCGTTTTAGCCAGTCAATCAGACTCGTTGGTACAAGAATCCGTTTTAGCCAGTCAATCAGACTCATTGATTCAAGCATCAGTTTCTGCAAGTCAATCAGAATCCTTGGTTCAGGAATCAGTTTCGGCGAGTGAGTCCGATTCCTTGGTACAAGAATCCGTTTTAGCCAGCCAATCAGAATCTCAGATTCAAGCATCAGTTTCTGCAAGTGAGTCAGATTCGTTGGTTCAGGAATCAGTTTCTGCGAGTGAATCGGAATCATTGGTTCAGGAGTCTGTATCGGCCAGTCAATCAGAGCCGCTAGTCCAAGAGTCGATTTCCGTTAGTCAATCAGACTCGTTAGTCCAAGCATCCGTTTCAGCAAGTCAATCTGAATCCTTGGTTCAAGAGTCCGTTTCGACTAGCCAATCCGAGTCATTGGTTCAGGAATCCGTATCTGCCAGTCAATCACAATCTACTTCTGATGTCGGATCTAAGTCTCAAATTACAGAATCTATGTCCTCTTCTCGTTCTGATTCAATGAGTCAGTCTGAATCGCAAGTATCGACTGATTTGCAATCAACATCATTGAGTCAATCAGAATCGTTGGTGCGAGAGTCAGTTTCTGCGAGTGAATCGGAATCATTGGTTCAGGAGTCTGTATCTGCCAGTCAATCAGACTCGCTGATTCAAGAGTCAGTTTCCGCCAGTCAATCAGAATCTTCAGTTCAAGCCTCGGTTTCTGCCAGCCAATCAGAATCCTTGGTTCAGGAATCCGTATCTGCCAGCCAATCAGAATCACTGGTTCAAGAGTCAGTTTCGACAAGTGAATCGGAATTATTGGTTCAGGAGTCTGTATCTGCCAGTCAATCAGAGTCACAGGTTCAAGCCTCAGTATCTGCTAGCCAATCGGATTCGTTGGTTCAAGCATCTGTATTGACCAGCCAATCAGAATCACTAGTTCAAGAGTCGATTTCAGCTAGTCAGTCAGACTCGCTGATTCAATCATCCGTTTCAGCAAGTGGATCAGAATCGCTAATCCAAGAGTCGATCTCAACTAGTCGATCTGAATCTTTGGTTCAAGAATCCGTTTCTTCAAGCCAATCTGAATCCTTGCTTCAGGAGTCCGCCTCAGCTAGTCAATCAGAATCGCTACTCAAAGAGTCGATTTCATCTAGTCAATCAGAGTCGTTGGTTCAAGAGTCCGTTTCGGCTAGCCAATCCGAGTCATTGGTTCAGGAATCTGTATCTGCCAGCCAATCAGACTCGTTGGCTCAAGCATCGGTATCGGCAAGCCAATCAGAATCCTTGGTTCAGGAATCCGTTTCAGCGAGTCAATCCGATTCAGCGAGTCAATCCGATTCACTGGTACAAGAATCAGTTTCTTCAAGTCAATCTGACTCCTTGGTACAAGCATCCGTTTCGGCAAGTGAATCAAATTCATTGGCTCAAGAATCTATCTCTGCCAGTCAATCAGAGTCGTTGATTAAGGAATCCTTATCGGCCAGCAGGTCCGTTTCTGCAAGCCAATCAGATTCATTAGTTCAAGCTTCTGCTTCGACAAGCGAATCGGCTTCAACGTCCATGCCAGTATCTGAATTTCCTTTGACGAGTGTTTCAGATTCTATAAGCGCATCATCGACAGAGAGTCAATCCTTATCGCAGGAAATTTCTAAATGGATCAGTGTGTCTTATGCGTCAAGTTTGTCTGCTGTGACAAGTTCTTCGGAGTCTGTCGTGTCTTCGTTTGGCACCTCTTACTCAGAATCTCCATCAGACACAAGCTCGCTAACTGCAACGCATTCTTCCGGACCTGCTCTTCCAGAGACAGGTGCCCATCCTTCATCTAATATTCTTGCTACAGGAGCTTCCATTCTTCTGTCTGGATTAGCCCTTTTAGGAATTCGGAAAAAAGATGGCAAATAAAACCTTAAAAGACCGGAATGAACCGGTCTTTTATTGATCTAGAATGTCTAAGAAGTTGGGAAATATGTTATAATGAATGAGGAAGTTTTCGTTGAGGGATATGAAAAAGGTTACTTTGTGAAAAGCTCTGTTTGCCTTCATATCTTCAGAAAATATGGGATTAAAAAAGAAGAGTCAGAGGAAAGAGATGAAAATCCATTTTACAAATTTATTTGGGCAATCTTCGAAAAGTGTTGCCCTGATGGCACAAAACGATATTATGAATGTCGTTCGTGAACTTGGGGTTAATGAATTAGGGATCTACTTTTATGATCATAGCAATGAACCAGCTAGCGAATTGAACTCGCGAATGGATGGGATTTTAGCAGGCGTTGCTTTTGGGGATATCGTCTTCGTTCAATCTCCTTCTTGGAATGGAATTGAGTGGGACCGCCGTTTGGTTGATAAGTTAAAACTCCTTCAAACCAAGCTGGTCATGTTTATCCATGATGTTCCACCACTCATGTTTGAGAGCAATTATTACCTAATGCCTAACTATATCGACATGTACAATCAGAGTGATCTGGTCGTTGTTCCGTCAGAGCAAATGTACCATCGTCTAGTATCAGAAGGGCTCACAGTGAAAAAATATGTGGTCCAAAAGTTGTGGGATTTGACCCACAGTTTGGATCTCTATACTCCGCAATTTGAGAAAAAACTGATCTTCTCAGGGAATCCGTCGCGTTTCCCACATATCATCGATTGGAAATATGAGACACCCCTTCATGTCTATACCGAACCGGTTGAAGGAGTCGATTATTCTAAGGTCCATATAGAAGGCTGGCGGACTAAGCAAGAGTTGCTTCTCGAGCTTTCCAAGGGTGGTTTTGGGCTTGTCTGGGGAAATTCTGAGAATCCTGAGGATGAGCGGGATTACTACAAAGAAAATATTTCCTACAAACTATCAACTTATCTATCTGCTGGTCTTCCAGTAGTAGTGCCAGACTATTTGTCAAATGCAGACTATATTCGAGAAAAAGGGCTGGGCTTTGTAGCTTCCAGTCTTGAAGAAGCCAATCGTTTGGTCCAAAACTGTACAGAAGAAGAGTACGCCCAAATGGTCCGAAAGGCTCAATATACTTCTTATTTGATCCGCAATGGCTATTTTACAAAGAAATTATTTGTCGATACCATCATGGCTTTAGGAGAATAATGTCCAAGTAAACCAGATTCTTCAGATAAACATCTGAAGGATTTTTTGTTGAATACGGTACCAAATGGGGAATTTGAAATATTATCAAATATTAGTGACAAATGAGTTTGGAAAAGTCGCAAATTATGGTAAAATAAGTTGAGATAAAATGCTCTAAAGGCACATATTTAAAGGCTGTTTCCCTGGTGGAAGAGTCAAAATGAGTAAGAGAAAGTTTAAAAGAAATGTTAAAACGATCTGAAGTAGGAAAGAGATTTTGTTGGACGATATTTTTCGTCTTTATTTATGTTTTGGGAAGTAAAATTTCCCTGCCTTTTGTTGACTTATCAAAGGCCTTGAGACTCAATGAGGGAACGACAACGGGCTTGCAGCTCTCAAGCGCTGTGATGGGGGGAAATCTCCGCGGGATGTCGATCTTTTCGATCGGTCTATCCCCATGGATGTCTTCCATGATTTTGTGGCGGATGTTTACCGTTTCAAAACGCTTTAACCTCGAAAAAACCAGCACGGAGATAGTGGAGCGACGAAAGATGTACGTGACCTTAGCGCTCGCCATCGTCCAGTCTTTGGCAGTGGCCATGTATCTCCCCTTGAAGACAGGGTTGAATCCCGGACTTGTCATTGCGGTCAATACCATGATTATGGTAGCCGGAGCCTTCTTTTTAGTTTGGCTCTCCGATCTAAATGCCGCTTTGGGGCTTGGAAGTTCTGTTGTGATCATGATGGCTGGGATGGTTATGTACCTGCCCGAAGACGTGATGCAGACCCTTTCAAATGTCAATAATATCCCAGAAATCGCTTATGTTCTGGGCGTGATTTTCATCTTGATTTTTGTCTATGTGGCAGTCTTGGTGGAATATTCTAAGTACCAGATTCCTGTCAATAAATTAGGGATCCACAACAACTTGAAAAGTTATACTTTTTTGGATATCAAGCTCAACCCTGCAGGAGGGATGCCCTTCATGTACGCCATGACCTTGGTGTCCATTCCTCAGTATGCTATGCTCCTGATCTTGTCTATGGATTCCAATGCCAAGTGGGCTGCTCGTTTAGCCAAACACTTGGTGATGGGAGATCCGATTTGGATTCTTCTTTACATTCTGATGATCGCCCTTCTCTCTTTTGCTTTCGCCTTTGTCAATGTGAACGGAGAAGAAATTGCAGATAAGATGATGAAGGCTTCCGAGTATATCGATCATGTCTATCCTGGAGCAGATACACGTCGCTATATCAATAAAATTGTGCTACGCTTGACGGTTTTTGGGACCTTGTATCTGATCCTCTTCACGGCGCTTCCTTTTTCTCTCCTGTTATGGGATAAGGATCTCTTGCGCTTGACCATGATTCCAGGAACCTTCCTCATGTTTGTCGGGATGATTTACAATATCCGAGAAGAAATTCGTGCCCTTCGTGTGAATCAACGTTATACAAGAATATTCTAGGAGTAACCATGTATTATTTTGTACCAGCCTGGTATGGAACGGACCGCATCTGGCAGCAAACAGCTACCCCTTGGTACTGGATGCGAGAGTCCATTGAATTTGACGATACCATTAATCAAGTTCGTATTTTTCAAGAAGCAGAAATGGATCGGATCTTATTGTTACCTCAATATTGTCCACAACTGCGCTATTTTTTACACCGCCAAGATTTGTTAGAGACAGATGTGCTTTCGATTTTTGATAAGATCCAACAGGTTCCGTCTGATTTGGCTATGCGCCCAGTTCAGCTTCAGGACATCGAATGGCCGAGTGAGACCACTTTTTCCTATACTCCCTTTTTGGTGATGGCATTTCGTAAGGGCCACCACCTAGCGAAAATTGATATGGGAGTGGATGGAAACCTTCTCTCTTTGACCCGTTATAAGAATGACGAGATCAGCTACATCGAGTACTTAGATGATCGTGGCTTTATCTCTAGTAGAATCTACTACAATGAGGGAAAACCCTATTTCCAAGAGTATCTGAGTTTTGATGGGCAATGGGTTTTGAGAGAGATGTTGATCGAAGAGAACCACTCCGTCATGGTTAATGAAGCTTTCTTTCATGCCTTCAAAAAAGAAAGCTATGCCAATATGGGAGACGTTGTCGCTGAAAAAATGAAGGAGCAGCTAGCAACCTTGGTTCCAGGACGAGATCAGTTGGTTTTGGCAGCTCATCCAGCAAATTTGGCTTTTTTACAAGATACAGCAAGTAGTGTCAAGAAAGTCTTGTCTTTCTACGGGGATCGCCAGCCCTTGTCTGCCGAAAACTTTGCCCTCTATTTTGATATGATTGATGCTCAGCTCTTGATTACAGATAGTGAAAAAACCAAAGAAGCGATTGGGGTCTTTTCTCCTAGCTTGGCTCAGAAGACACACCGGATTACCTCTTTTGACTCCCGCCTCCGTTTGGGATCTAGTCAGGAACGCAAGGAATCAAAGATTTACTTTTACGTCAATGAAGCTGAGCTTCCAAGTAAGAGCCAGCTCAAGAAGGTTCTGGAGGTCTTGGCGCAACATCCTTTATTTGAAGTTGTTTTTGCATTTTACAATGGATCACCGGAGCGTGTTAAGGAATTAGAAGGGCAACTCGAGGAATTGATCGCTAGCGAGCAGGACTTTCATCTGGTTCAATCACCAGCCCAAATGGAAGGACTTGGGGAAAACCAGATCATCGATGAAGAGTCCGTACAAGACGCACCGGACTACCGTTTTGTAGTTAAGAATTTTTCAAATGAAAATGACATTATTCAAGAGTTGGAAAAAACACGCTTGATCGTAGATTTAAGCGAGGAACCCAACCTCTATACGCAGATTGCAGGGATCTCTGCTGGGATTCCACAGGTCAACCGCGTCCAGACAGAATATGTCGATCATTTGAAAAATGGCTATGTCTTATCAAAGGGAGACAAGGAATTAGAGAAGGCAATCACGCACTTCTTATTGGAATTGAAGCCTTGGAACGAAGCCTTGGTCTACTCGATCGAAAAAATTCAAGAATACACCGGTCAACGCTTGATCGAGAAATGGGAAGGATGGATGAAAGAACGTCATGGATAAAAAACTACAAATACCCCATATTCTCCAAATTGGATCAAGCAGTTGGCAGGATCAGGTGGAACTTCCTGCTGGACTAGGCTGGCACTTTTTTCAAGTGACGGATCTTCCTTCTCTCAAAGACTATATGGAAGAAGAGGAAATCTCCAAATTCAAAGCCTTGATTCTGGAAAAGCCAGAAGATTTATTAGCTTTAGGAGAAGACCTGGCTTATTTCCAGCCGTATACCGTTTTTTATGATCAAAGCCATGAACTAGAGGTGCCTTCTGAAGAATTGGCTCACCTATTAAGGCTCAAGCAAGCAAAACCCTGGGATTTCTCAAACAAGCATCAATTTCTCTACGTCTTAGAGCGCTTTTTATACGACAATCAATATGGAGATGCCTTTACGGTTCGTGACCTGCGAGTGAGACCAGATTTTGCGGGCCAGCAAACGGTGTTGGGGCAACATTTTCTTCAGCTAGATGGATCATACGGTGAAGAGTTTACACCGATTGCTCAGTGGGTCTACAACTATGTGTACGATGCTAGCCGTCCCATCAATTTTTGGTTGGAATATGAAAAAGATCCAAGCTGTCAGCTGCAATTGCGGATTCAATTTTACCGCTTTGGTGCTCTGGGAGAGTGGGTCAAAGATGCAGTTTTTTCAGAAGAAGAGATGGAGCAACCGCTAGAATTGGATGGAGCAGAACCTTATTACCTAGCCTTTTCGCTGGAAGCAAAAGGAGAGGGGGCGCTTACGATCGGAGCCTTACATAAGCGCTTGTCACATGGTCCTTTAGGAGAGATGACCGTAGGAGCTAAGACGCTACGGGACCACAAACGCCAAGAAATTTTTGCTTATTTCCATCCTGGCGATATGAAGCCACCTTTAAACATTTACTTTTCTGGGTATCGCCCGGCCGAAGGTTTTGAAGGGTTTGGGATGATGCGTGCGATGGGTAGTCCCTTTATTCTCTTTTCTGACCCAAGACTGGAAGGTGGATCCTTCTATATGGGCTCAGAAGAATTGGAAAGTCAAATTACTGCCTTTATTGATCAGCACTTGGACTTGCTCGGCTTTGAGCCAAAAGATATGAATTTTTCAGGCTTGTCCATGGGGACCTTTGGTGCCCTTTACTATGGTGCTCTTTATTCTCCTCATGCGATCTTGGTCGGAAAACCCATTGTCAATCTGGGGGATGTCGCTGCCAACCTGAAATTTAAACGCCCAGATGAGTTTGGAACATCCCTAGATATGATGCAGTTGATCATTGGTCAAGTGTCGCAAGAAGGGATCGGTCAGCTCAATCAACGCTTCTGGGCCCGGTTTAACCAGGCAGATTTCAAGGATACGATTTTAGCCCTTGCCTATATGAGGGATGATGACTATGACCAGCAGGCTTATCCAGATATTTTAGAGGCCTTGTATGAATTGCCGGTTCGTATTATCAGCACTAGCCGTGCCGGTCGACACAATGATGCGAGTGGTCCGATCATTGAGTGGTTTGTGACCCAGTACAAAGAAATCATGGAAAGAGACTTTGGAAGAAACCAATGATAAAAATAAAAGAAAATGAAAGCAGACGAATCTACTGGGGCGATACTGTTCTAGCAGATTATCTTTGGGGGTCGACCATTCAGGCGACTGCCCAAGGAAGCGTTCAGTTTCAGAACCCCCTCATGCCATCTGGTCAAGTGCTGAAAACTTGGCATTCGCAGACAAATTTTGGCGCAACTCGTCAAATTCCGAGTCTGCCTCTGCTCAAAAGAGAGCAAGATTATGAACTGGTTATCACGATGGAAGCGACTCCGGCTCATACCGTTATGGTAGAAATCGTCTTCAAAGATCGCTTTGGAGAGGTCGTTGGCCGTCGAGTAACCGCAGAAGGTCGCTTGTCGTTTACCTATCCAGATCAAGCATACGCCTATGAAGTACGCTTGCTCAGTGCAGGTTTGCAAGAGTTTACCTTCCACTATTTCACGATTCAACCAATATCGTCTGAGGGAGCAGAAGTTCTCGAATAGACGAACATCACTGCAAAAAAAGAGGATTACATTGGATTACGTTAAATTAAGAAACATCAAAAAAATCTTAAAAGAAGTCAATAGCTGGAAGGATGATATGGCCCGCTTGACGGATCGACAGCTGCAGGAGAAGACTGTGGAATTTCGGGAACGTCTAGCTAAGGGTGAGACCTTGGATGATCTCTTACCGGAAGCATTTGCGGTTGCGCGGGAAGCTGATAAACGGGTCTTGGGCATGTTTCCTTATGACGTGCAAGTCATGGGAGGGATTGTCCTCCACCAAGGCAATGTCGCTGAAATGAATACCGGTGAAGGAAAGACCTTGACGGCAACTATGCCGGTTTATCTCAATGCCTTAGAGGGCAAAGGGGTCATGGTTATTACGACCAATACCTATCTGGCAACTCGGGATGCAGAAGAGATGGGACAGGTCTACCGCTTTTTGGGTTTGACTGTTGGAGTTCCTTTAAAACAATCAGAAGACGAAGAATTAGATCCAGAAGTCAAACGGGAGATCTACCGGTCAGATGTCATTTATACGACCAATACTAGTCTGGGATTTGACTATTTAACAGAGAACTTGACGGCTTCGGCAGATGGCCAATTTTTGGCAGACTTCAATTATGCCATTGTCGATGAGATTGATTCGGTGCTTCTAGATAGTGCTCAGACTCCCTTGATTATTTCTGGTTCTCCTCGGGTTCAATCAAACCTATATGGGATTATTGATACCCTGATCCAAACCTTCAAAGAGGGGGAAGACTTCAAGTTTGATGAAGAAAAGAAACGGGTTTGGTTGACTCGAAAAGGAGCTCATGCAGCAGAAGCCTTTCTAGCCATTCCCAACCTCTATGATCCCCAATACCGTGATTTGGTCCGCCATATCAGCCTAGCCCTACAAGCCAATAAAAACTTTATTAAGGATAAGGATTATGTCATTCATCCCAATGTTGAAGGGCAACCGGAGATTGTCTTACTAGACCAGGCGACGGGGCGCTTGATGGAAATGACGCGCTTGCAAGGAGGACTCCACCAGGCAATTGAAGCCAAAGAGGGTCTCAAGCTCACCCAAGAAACACGGGCCATGGCTTCTATTACTTACCAAAACCTCTTTAAGATGTTTCGGAAGTTGGGAGGCATGACCGGGACTGGGAAGGTCGCTGAGGCAGAGTTTCTTGATACCTATGCTATGTCAGTGATCAAGATCCCAACCAATCGCAAGAAGATCCGCAAAGATTTGCCGGATGAAATCTATCAGACCTTACCAGAGAAAATCGTGGCTTCCTTGGACTATGTGAAGAAGGTCCACGAAAAGGGCAATCCGATTCTGGTCTTTGCCGGATCCGTTGAGATGTCGATTCTTTATTCGAATCTTCTCTTGCGCGAAGGGATTCCACACAATCTTCTTAATGCCAACAATGCTCCTCGAGAGGCCCAGATCATTAAGGAATCAGGTCGAAAAGGAGCTGTGACGGTTGCGACTTCAATGGCCGGTCGGGGAACCGATATCAAGTTGGGACCAGGAGTCACTGAGTTAGGTGGCTTGGTGGTTGTCGGGACTGAGCGGATGATGAACCAGCGGATTGACCTTCAAATTCGTGGACGTTCAGGTCGCCAAGGAGATCCCGGTTTGACCAAGTTCTTCGTCTCTTTGGAAGACGATTTGATGAAAAACTGGGGGCCAGACTGGATCCAGGATACCTATCAAGACTATGATGTGAATGAGCGGATTGGTTCAGCCAAAGCTCTGACCAAGCGCAAGTATAGAAACTTAGTGGAACGGGCTCAAAATGCTAGTGAAAGTTCTGGCCAGGCCAGTCGTCGGATGACGCTAGAATTTGCGGAAAGCATGAACATTCAGCGTGCCATCGTCTACGAAGAGCGCGACCGCTTGATCAAACAAGAAGGACGCCTGGATGATATCGTTGAAAAAGTGCTTCGTTCCGTCTTTTCAAGCGTAGTCCATAAAAAAGAATACAAGGAACCGGTAGCTTTTTATCGCTATATGTTAGACAATGTTAGCTACCAAGTAGATCCGGAAAAGGCCCACCAAACCTTCCGTAGCAAGAAAACCAAAGAGAATTTCTTATGGGAGATTGCTAAAAGCGAGTTAGAAGCCAAGTATGAGATCTTAGGCACCGATGAGGTGATCGCCCAATTCCAGCGCATGGCCATCCTAAAAGCTATCGATGAAAACTGGGTAGAGCAGGTAGACTATCTGCAACAATTGCGCATGGCGCTCTCCGGTCAGTACACCAGTCAGAAAAACCCTTTGGTAGAATTTTTCCAAGAAGCCTACCAATCCTTTGAACGAATGAAAGAGGCGGCCAAAGAACAAATGGTCCGCAATCTCTTACTAAGTCGAGTAGAAATCAATAAAAAAGGGGAAATTGTCTTGCATTTCCCATAAAAGAGGACATTATGACAGTATACAATATCAACCTTGGAATCGGTTGGGCCAGCAGTGGTGTTGAGTATGCCCAGGCCTATCGTGCCCAGTTGTTACGCAATATCCATCAACCAGCCAAGTTTGTCTTTATGGATATGATCCTTGCTGATAATATCCAGCATTTAACAGAAAATATCGGTTTTAAAAATGATGAAATCATCTGGCTCTATAGCCATTTTACAGATATTAAGATTGCACCAACCACCTATACCATTGATCAGGTCTTAGCAGGATTTGCCGGAAAACCGACTCGTGAAGAAGTTGACGGTAAGATCAAGCGCTTCTTTTATGAGGACCAGGACAACTTTTTGACCTGCTACTTGCGGTCTGAAAACAGTCCTTATGTCGAACGCTGTGAGTACGTGTCCAGAGGAATCTTGGTGAGAAAGGATTATTTCTCCTATACCCGCTATTGTACCGAGTACTTCATCCCTAAGAACAACCAAGCCAATTTGATTGAGCGCCGTTTCTACAATGAAGACGGGACAGTTGCATACAGTATGCAGATGGCAGATGGCCGTGAAATCTATCGTTTCCCAGATCGCTATCTAGTTGGTCGCCAAGAATTGATCCGCTACTTCATGCAAACCCTTCAATTGACCAAACAAGATCTGGTGATTTTGGATCGGGAAACCAATATTGGTCAGCCTATCTTTGAAGAAGCGCAAAAAGCCCGCCTGGGGGTGGTCGTCCATGCCGAGCACTTCAGTGCCAATAATGTTGATGATCAGTATATCTTGTGGAACAACTATTACGAGTACCAATTCACCAATGCAGACAAGGTGGACTTCTTTATTGTTGCGACTGACCGCCAAAAAGAAATCTTGGCGGAGCAGTTTGCCAAATACACCAACCATCAGCCAGCTATCTATACCATTCCAGTTGGGAGTCTTGCAAGCTTACCACAGAACGAAAATCGCACCCCATTTTCTATGATTACTGCCTCTCGTTTGGCGACAGAAAAGCATATTGACTGGTTGGTGCGAGCAGTGGTTCGCGCCAAAAAAGAATTGCCAGAACTGTCTTTTGACATCTATGGAAAAGGTGGAGAAGAAGGCAAGTTGCGTTCTCTAATTGATGAATTGGGGGCAGCAGACTATATCCATCTCAAAGGGCATGCCAATCTAGAGAAAATTTATAAGAATTATGAGGTTTACCTGTCAGCGTCGACCAGCGAAGGCTTTGGGTTGACCTTGATGGAGGCGATCGGTTCTGGTCTTCCGATAATCGGTTTTGACGTTCCTTATGGCAACCAGACCTTTGTTACAGAAGGTAAAAATGGCTATCTCATTCCGCCTTCAGCAGATCAAGTGGTCGACCAGATCGCTTCTGCCTTTGCGGAAAAAATGATCCAGCTATACAAAAAAGATGATCTAGCCAGCATGCGTCAAGCATCTTATGCGCGTGCAGAAGACTTTTTGACCAGCCGAGTAGAAGAAGCTTGGGCACAATTGATAGAAGAGGTGACACATGCTGAACGTATTTGATAGTTATTCTCGTGAAAGCCAAGACCTGCTCCACTCCATGAAAGAGTCTGGCTTTGACCACCCGACCGTTGTTTTGGAGCCAAACGGTTTCTTACCAGACGGTGTCGAATCTCCCTTTATCTATTTCTTGGGTCAACCAAAAGGGGAGAAGCGCGGACGCTACTTTAATGAAGTTCCAGTGCCTGATTTCTGGGAAGTTTCTGGGGATAACAGTTCGGGAAAAGTGACCTACTATGGTCAGGAAAAGGCTCGAATTGTGTACCACGCTGCTTCCTATAAACGCATCGTCGAGCGCTTAGAGTGGTTAGATGACAAGGGGCAAGTGGTCATGATTGAGCACTATGACCAATACGGTCGTAAGATTGCTGTAACGACTTGTGGCGATCAAGGACAGTATTTGGTGACTACTTATTTTGAAGGGGATACCGAGCGCTTGACAGAAAATCACCAAACAGGGGATTTGATCTTGACCTTGGACCATCAACCCATGCGGATTTTCAAGAATCGCTTAGATTACTTTGTCTTTTATCTAGAGTATCGTGGTTTTGATTTAGATGGTTTGGTCTACAATACGCTGGCTACCTCCTTTAGCATTAGTCTCCAGTTGGGTAATAAAGGCATCAAAGGACGCGATGTCTTGGTGTGGCAGGAGCCGCTTCACGATAGCCTTCCAGGCAATATGCAGTTGATTCTAAAGAGCCCAGAAATTCGGACCAAGAAGATCTTGATTCCGCAAAACGCGACCTATCATCGTGCTTTGCAGTTGACCTCGCAAGACCAGCATAGCTATTTCGGTCCTCTTGGCTACCTGTATGATTTCAAGGTGAAAGACGATATCCGTAAAGACGCCTTTGTCTTGACCAATTCGGATCAGATCGAAGCCTTGACCTACCTAGTAGAGAACTTGCCGAATGTGACCTTCCGTGTAGCAGCTTTGACGGAGATGTCTGCGAGCCTCTTGTCTATGGTTCGCTATCCAAATGTAGTCTTGTACCAAAATATCAGTCAAGAGCGGATCAAAGAGTTGCTTAAGGTCTCTAGTATTTATCTGGATATCAACCACTATGCAGAGGTGCAAGGCATTGTTCGCAAGGCCTTCGAACACCAGCAAGTCATCCTTGCCTTTAGCCATACCCTGCATGACCGCCACTTCCTCGCACAAGCCAATATCTTTGATCAAGGAAAAGAAGCAGATATGGTGGCCCGTATCCAGGAAATCTACCAATCTGTGGATAACTACAGAGAAGCTGTCGCGCAACAAATTGCCCAATCAAGTAGCGTTGAGCCAGCTGTTTTCAAAGCTCGCTTGCAAGAAGGGATAGGTGGATACAGTGAGTGATCGTAAGAAAGATTTATTTTACAAAGAAGTAGAAGGACGGATGGAGTCTCTCAAACGCCGTCCTGCCGAAAAAGAAAAGACGACACGTTCTGAAAAGATCAATGTCACTTTTAATGTGATCATTGGTTTGGTGATTCTGCTGGGAGTTATTTTTACCCTCTTCAGAGTGTTAGGAGGATCCTAAGATGGAAATGGTATTTGCAATCGGGATCTCGATCTTATCCCTCGCTCTTGTAGTTCTGATCACCCTGCAGCCTCGCCAACAACAATCGCTCTCAACAGATGCGACCAGTAACCTAGGAAAACCAAGTTACTGGCGGTCTCACCGTGGACTCAAGCTAGCGACCCTCGTTGTTAGTATCGTCTTTCTCGTATCCTTATTTCTTTATATGATGGTCGTACAGGCCTAGTCTTTAATAGAATGGATAAAAAAAGAAGTTGGTATTCTCCAACTTCTTTTAGAATGTAATCCATCTGTTTCTTACATAATGCAACCTAAATGATACTTAAAAATTAAAGAGATATCTACAATTTGAAGAGGCTGGGACAAAAGTCCTAGCCTCTCAATTATTTTTGGATTGTCGAGCAAGATGCAGTGGTTGAGTGCTCAAAGCACTGCTTTGAGGTGGTAGATAGGACTTGCTAAGCAAGTTTCCTAAGTAGTTGTTCGCTTTTCAAGTTCCAAAGATGCCCTACTCAACTGTGCGGAGGTGGGACGATGAAATCGAATTCTAACGAATTACCGATTTCTGTCCCACTCTCTTTTTTTATCCTGCTTCCTTCTCTTTTATGGTATACTGAAAGCGACAACATGATTGGAGCTCCCGATGAAAAAGATCCCCTTAGTATTTTCAGGCTGTCTGTTAGGACTGGTTGGCGCTGGAAACCTTCTTGCAGACTCGCTACCCTTCCTTGCTCACGCCTTTAGTCTGACAGGTTTGTTCTTCTGGTTTTTCTTTGTAGTTTATCATGCGATTCGCTGGCAAGAAACCAAGATAGAATTCCAACAACCAGCCCTTTTATCTGGGATGGCGACTTTTCCCATGGCAGGGATGATTCTATCCACCTATCTTTTGCGCCTCTTTCCCGCCTTTGGGGGTCTATCACAGTTGGTCTGGTGGTCTGCCTTTCTCTTGGATCTGGGCTTAATTCTCTATTTTACCAAGGCCCATGTCCTAGCGCGACCAAGAGCCAATGCCACTCCCAGTTGGACCGTTCTCTATGTGGGCATTGCAGTAGCAGCTTTGACCTATCCCGTTGTGGGAATAAGGGAGATTGCTTATCTCGCTTTAGTGATTGGTTTTGGTTTGACCTTTCTTCTTTATCCCCTTATCTATCATGATTTGAAGCAGTCCCCCTTACCCAGTCATCTGTTGGGGCAAGAAGGCATCTATTGTGCTCCATTTTCCCTTCTTTTAGCAGCCCTGGTTCGTGTGGGTGGAGCAAGCCTTCCTGTCTGGTTCTTACTGATCATGGTAGTGGCCTCGCAAGGTTTTTATTTCTTTGTTTTGACGCGCCTACCGAGAATGATCAAAGAAGGTTTTCAACCTGCTTTTTCAGCCCTGACCTTTCCAACGGTCATTACAGCGACCTCTTTGAAAATGGCCCAAGGTTTATTGCAGCTACCTTTCTTGACAGCTCTCGTATGGCTGGAAACTCTTCTTTGTCTCTTGATTTTAGTCGCTGTCTTAGCTGGTTATGTGGCCTATCTCAGAGAGTAGAAAGGCATCCTTTTTCATTGAAACCTTGTCACGATTATGGTAAGATGCACTATACGATTTGTCATACTTTATAGGAAAGGTATCTATGAAATTTATCAAAGGAAAGCTCTCACTGCTTTATCCCCTCTTTCTGCTCTTGTTTTATTTTTATGTTCGGCCTCAATTTCGCCCTTTGGCTCAGTATGTCTCCAATAGTGTAGCAAGCGCCAATAGCTATTATTGGACCTTATTTGGCCTAGAAGGTCTCTATGCAGTCTTTACAGGATTTTTGGTCTATCGTTTTTCTAAAAAAGCGCAGTTTAAGCTGGGGAAGAACCCTCTTCAAGCTCTGATAGAAGCCGTTTTTGCGGCCTGTTTGGTTTACTGGTTGGACTACTTCATCAGTGGTTTTGTTCAAGGACGGGCAGCCGTTTTGAGTCTGTTTCCACGGGAAATTAGCCCCACAGGGGTGCTTATCCTGGTGATCGCAATGGTCGTCATCCGGCCAGTGACAGAAGAGCTGATTTTTCGTGGAGCCTTGGTGAATGCCTACTTCAAAGGCTGGAAACTCTATGCTGAGATTTGGCTTCCAGCCCTCATCTACAGTGGCTTACATTTTCTCCACAATCCCTTTTCGCTAGGAGCTTCTATCATCTATCTCCTGCCGAGTGTGATTTTTGGGATCCTGTATTATCGGAGTAAGACGCTCCTTTCTCCAATTTTAGCTCATATCTTGCTCAATCTCTACTACACCTTGCCTTTACTTTTATCTGTATTTAAGTAGCAACCGATTTCCTGAGTGAGATTGGTTTTTTTTGAAAATATGGTATAATAGAATAAATTTAATAGAGGGAGTTGAGGTTTGAAAAAAAGCTACCGCGTCAAACGTGACAAAGATTTTAATGCTATTTTTAAAAGTGGTCAAAATGTTGCCAATCGGAAATTCGTTATTTACCGTCTGAGCAAAGACCAACCGCATTTTCGAGTCGGCCTGTCTGTTAGTAAGAAACTAGGAAATGCTGTGACTAGAAATCGTATCAAACGTTTGATTCGCCATGTTTTAATCAAACACCAAGCCTTCCTTACGACCGATGATTTTGTTGTCATTGCTCGTAAAGGAGTGGAGGAGCTCGACTTTCATCAAGTAGAGAAAAATCTTGTACATGTCTTAAAATTAGCGCATGTCTACCAAGAAAGGGAATAATGTGAAAAAGAAACTGAAGTTAACTGGATTATTAGGAGCGGCCTTATTGGTCTTGACAGCTTGTGGAACCTCTCAAGTGACAGCTCAGTCGACAGGTGGTTGGGAACGCTTCGTCTACTTCTTTGCAGAAGCCATCCGCTTCTTGTCCTTTGGCGGAAGTATCGGTGTAGGGATTATCGTCTTTACCATTGTCATCCGGACGGTCCTCTTGCCTCTCTTCCAATATCAAATGAATTCAACCCGCAAAATGCAGGAAATTCAACCCCTCCTCAAGGAATTGCAAGCTAAGTATCCTGGGAAGGATCTTGATAGTCGGACCAAGCTTTCCGAAGAGATGCGGGCCCTTTACAAGGAAAAAGGTGTCAAAACGTCTTCAGCCTTCCTTCCTCTCTTAATCCAGATGCCGGTCTTGATGGCCTTGTTCCAAGCGCTGAGCCGTGTCGAATTCCTTAAAGTCGGTCACTTCCTCTGGTTGGACCTTGGCGCGATCGACCCGACTTATATCTTGCCGGTTCTTGCAGCACTCTTCACATTTTTCAGCAGTTGGTTGACCAATAAAGCCATGCCAGAGCGTAATGGTAGTGCGACAACCATGATGTATGTGATGCCTGTGATGATCTTCTTCTTTGCCTTGTTCTCAGCCAGCGGGGTCGCACTATACTGGGTGACTTCCAATGCTTACCAAGTCGGGCAAACCTATCTCTTGAACAACCCCTTCAAGATTATTGCAGAGCGTGAAGCAAAAGAACAAGCTTCGCGCGACATGGAAAAACAAAAACGCCGTGCCCTAAACAAAGCACAGAAAAAGAAAAAATAAGAAAGAGGTGGACATATGGTCCTATATACTGGAGCAACTGTTGAAGAAGCGATTCAAAAAGGTCTGAACGATTTAGATATTCCTCGTATGAAGGCACATATTACGGTTGTAGCGCGTGAAAAGAAAGGTTTTCTTGGCTTGTTTGGGAAAAAACCAGCCCAAGTAGAGATTGAGCCCATTGCAGAAACAACTGTTGTGAAAGCTAATCAAAAAGCTGTCAAAGGTGTCCCAGATGAGATCAATGCGCAAAACGAACCGGTGAAGACGGTGAGCGAAGCAACGGTTGATCTCGGACGCGTCGTAGCAGCGATCAAAAAGGTCGAAGAAGAAGGAGAAGTTGTCTCTGAAGAAATCAAGACAGAAATCCTGAAACATGACAAAGAAGCAGATACCGTTCTTGAAGAAAAAGGGCATGAACATATCCTTGAAAAAGTTAAAGAACCAGCGACAAAAGAATCAAGCGAATCTGATTTCTCAAACCTTGGTATCGAGGTAGAGGAAAACTACAACATCGAAGAAGTCGTAGCTGATGTGACAGCCTATGTCCAAACCGTGGTCGATGAAATGGATGTGGATGCGACCATCTCAAGTAGTCACAACCGCCGTACGGTCAATATGCAAATTGATACCAATGAGCCAGGGCGTGTCATTGGTTACCACGGAAAAGTCTTGAAGGCTCTTCAACTTTTGGCGCAAAATTACCTCTATAACCGCTACTCAAAGAATTTTTACATTACCATTAATGTTAATGACTATGTAGAACACCGGGCAGAAGTTCTTCAAAGCTATGCTCAGAAGTTGGCAACACGTGCCCTCGAAGATGGGCAAGCCCAACAGACAGATCCGATGTCAAACAGTGAACGCAAAATCATTCACCGGATCGTCTCTAAGATGGAAGGAGTCACTAGCTACTCTGAAGGGGAAGAACCAAACCGTTACGTGGTGGTAGACATCGAAGGATAATCTAGCTATTATTTCCCATAAGGGAGAGACGGGATTGAGCCGATCTCTCCTTTTTTAGGTTTAGAAAGGAAGCAAATGGCATTTGCAGCGATTCGAGAGTTTTTAAAGCTTCAAGGAATTCACTACCAGGCCCCAGCAAAGGCTGGGGTGCTAGCCCCAGAGATGGAGCAGTATCGTGCCCTAGCTCAAGCAGCTCGTAAGGAATTCACCGATTTAGTCTCAGCCTTTCAGCAGCGCCACCCTTACTTGGAGCAGGATCGGACTAGCCAATGGATGAACCAGGCCCAGGTCTTGCGGCCTCATTTTTGGGCCTATCTAAAAGGAGAAGGGACGATGGCAGAGCCCATGTTTGCATTGAGGCTTTATGGAGATGCAGCTGATTTTGGAGTTTCCTTAGAGGTGAGTTTTATCGAGCGAAAAAAAGACGAGCAGAGCCTTCAAAAACAACACAAGGTTCTCACCCTTCCTATCTCTCAGCCAGTTTATTATTTCGCCCAGAAAAATGGAGAGAGTCAGAGGGTAGAGGGAACAGAAAAGAATCGCCATGATCTGTTGCAAGCAGTAGCAGAAGGGGCGGTTCGTAAGGTCCTCGTCAAATACGATGTTTCTCTAGTTGAGGAGAGATCCCTAGAGAATATCCTGGATCAGTTGCAAGAGGCGCTGGTGGCTCTGGAACCCTATTACTTGGCAACCCGTCAGGTGTAGAAAGGTGTTCTCCGACCTGTATTTGCAACAATTTTGCCATAGCTATTGACAAATAGAGTCGAATCCGATAGAATAGTAAAGTATGTTTAGTAACTGATCACAACTAGCCGGCTAAACGAATA
>CAJJKY010000003.1 GCA_905188195.1 Streptococcus parasanguinis
GGTGGGACAACGAAATCGAATTCTAACGAATTACCGATTTCTGTCCCACTCTCTTATCTTCTGTACATTTAATCTTTGGTCAAACTTCCATCTTTTGTTTGAGTCCGTGCATAAGCGATCAAGAGAAGAGAACCTGCAACAGCCACTGTTAATGCATTAAAAGAACCCGCAACAACACCTTGTAGGAAGACTTTATTGGCACTTTCCTTGTAGATCAAGACATCTCCAACCGGAGCAATCAAGCCCCAGATCACAAGGTTGGATACGATTTGAACGATGTTAAAGACAATTAATTCTTTCTTTGTCACTTCCCCTTTGAATTCACCGATTTGTTTGCGGAAGAAACCAACAAAAAGTCCAAACAAACCACTTGAAATGATCCAAGTCCACCAAAGACCACCTGACATAGCATCCTTAATGGCATGACCAATCAAGCCGATTAAGAAACCGACAATCGGACCAAAAACTACACTAAAGAGAGCTTGAAGGGCATATTGCAACTGAATGCTCGTATTCGGTGCAGGTGCAGGGATTTGCAACATAGCAATCACGACAAAGAGGGCTGCTCCAACCCCAATAGCCACAACATCTTTAATTGAAAATAATGATTTCTGTTTCATTCTGATATCTCCTATTAATTTTCCATTTTTCTAATCTCGATATGCCAAGAAGCCCCAACTCCTACATTATAGGCCTTGGCAAAGGATCCCTGGTTGATGGCAAGACCAACACGGTAAAGGGAATTGATATAAAGGATTGGCTGTCCAATTCGCACGTCGGCGAAAGACTTACCGTAGGTTACTTGGTTTTGGTAAACCAGCATGTCATTGTTATAGATGGTCACTTCAAAACGTTCCCCAAATTCGGGTGCCAAATGATTGAACTCTTCCCGAGTAATGGAAGTCCAGAGAGAACCAAAGCGCACATCTAGAATGTCGACTGCACCTTTAACAAGATTGTCCTCAAGAACCGTCTCAACCACTGGGATTTCCACAATATGTTCGACACTGAGTTCTGGTCCGACGTCTTCAAAACTAATATGGCCACTGGCCAACTTAGCTCCTGTATAGGCGTAGACATCACGGCCATGGAAGGTATAAGAAAACTCTGTATTGGCTCGACGATTCTTCACCTCTGAAATCTCACGGATAGCAACAATCCCTACATGTTTCTTGATAAAAGAGAGAGTTCCATTATCCGGAGTGACAATGTATTGATTTTTCGCCGTTTTAGCTACGACACTCTTTCGTTTGGAACCGACACCAGGATCGACCACCGAAACAAAGGTTGTCCCTTCTGGCCAGTAATCTACTGTCTGAAAGAGACGGTAACTCCCTTCAAAGATATTGTAGGGGGTAATATCATGAGTTAAGTGGTGAATTTTAAGGGTTGGTGATTCTTCTAAAGCAACCCCAATCATAGCTGATACTGCTCCATCCACCAAACCAAAGTCTGACTGAAGAACTAGTAAATTATTGTGCATCTTTATCTCCTTTTTTGGCCAATAATGGAAGAAGGATGTTCGATAGTCCCCATCCTAATCCAGCACCCAGTATGACCGTGAGGACAAACCAAGTGATGGTCGCTAGATCTGGTGATACCATCACCCGATTGACATAGTCTATCGATTTACCACGATCCAGTAACGACATGCGGTAACTGGCTGGATAGAACCACATCATAAGAATGGGCCCTGTCGTCGCAAAGGCAAAAATAACAAAAGACAAGGCATTTCGTAAATTCGAGCGAAAACGACCACTTGAGGCGACCATCTCCGCAAAACTTCCGGCGATCAAGGCTGGAATAAAGGCCCCTGCACCATGACGCGAAAAGAGGAAGAAGGATCCGATCACGCAGCCAACTATAAAGATAGATCCAACTCCTTTTATTTTTTCTAGATAATAGCGGTAGATCGTCCCGCCAAACAGGGCTGAAAAGGCAGGAGCATAAAACATATTTCCTTGATGATCGACCAGATTTCCAACTAAGACCCCCAGTCCAATCGCAAGAAAATAGAGGAAAATGAAGGCTCCAACTTGTTTTATTTGATTCACATTTATTCTATTCATTGGATACTGATCCTAACGGTGGCTAATTTTCTTCGAAAGGAAGTCCCCGATAAATTGGACCAGAACGATCAGAATCAGGATCAATAAGGTCGCCACAAAGATGACATCATTGTTAAACATGTTTTTCCCGTAGTTGATGGCCAAGGTTCCTAATCCTCCAGCACCAACGGCACCTGCCATGGCGGTTTCTCCAATCAAGGAAATGATGGTCACCGTTGTTACACGGATCAAATCAGGAAGCCCTTCACGAAGGTAGACACCAACAATATCCCAGAAGGTTGCCCCACTTGCTTGTGCTGCTTCAATCACGCCTCCATCCAACTCGGACAAGACTACTTGGACTTGGCGGGCAAAGAATGGAAAGACTGCCAAAGACAGTGGAACAAGGGCCGCTGTAGGGCCGATGGTATTTTTCAAGAGCAAGTAGGTCAATGGATTAATAAAGGCCAACAAGATAATGAAAGGAATGGCGCGGAACAAGGAAGTAATCTTATCCAAAATTTGGAAAACGATTCTATTTTCGATAACACCACCTGGACGGGTCAAGACTAACAAAAGCCCTGTCACCAAACCTAAAAATCCACCAATAATGAAGGAAATAACAGTCATGTAAAGAGTTAAGTAAATAGCGGTTCCCCATCCATACTGGCCAGACCACCCTAATTTATAGACATTTGGTAAATATGTTTGAATTAACTGGATCATGCTTTTCTCCCATCTTTCACAATAGTCACGGAAACTCCTGCATTTTCTAACTCAGCTTTGGCCGTTTCCAGATTTTGATTTTCACCTGATAAGATGACCACCAACTCTCCAACAGGTGTATTATCAAGGATCTCGATGTTCCCAAATAAAATGTTGGCAGATACTTGGTACTGCTTGTAAATATCATTGATGATGGCTGTATCTGTCACAGAACCCGCATACTTGAGATGCGCTAAAATCGAGTCATCTGGCAAGTTCTTAACAATCGCTTGTTGATTGATTTTCACCATGGCTTCATCGATTCCTGTTGCAACTGTGATAAAGTCTTGCGTCAAAGCATTTTTCGGATTCGAGAAGATATCTAAAACAGACCCTTCTTCAATCAGTTCGCCATTTTGCATGACAGCTACCCGGTTGGCAATATCTTTAACAATTTGCATCTCATGGGTGATCAAGACAATGGTTAAGCCAAGTTTTTTGTTCAATTCTTGCAACAAAGCTAGAATTTGTTTGGTCGTCTTTGGATCTAAGGCTGAAGTTGACTCATCTGAGATCAAAATTTTTGGATCGTTGGCAAGGGCACGCGCAATCGCTACCCGCTGCTTTTGCCCACCAGACAATTGTGCTGGGTAATTTTCTGAACGGTCAGCTAGACCAACCAATTCCAACAATTTTGCCACTTTCTCATTCTTTTGTTCTTTGTTTAATTTAGAATGTTTAAGAGCAAAGGCCACATTTTCTGCGACAGTCATTTGAGCCATCAAGTTGAAGTGTTGGAAAATCATTCCGATATCCCGACGTTTCTCCCGAAGGGCAGCCGGTTTTAGGGTCACCTGATCTTGATAAATCACATCTCCATCCACAATGATGGTTCCGGCACTAGGCACTTGCAAGAGATTGATCACCCGAACCAAGGTCGATTTCCCGGCTCCGGAATACCCTACAATCCCATAGATATCGCCTTCATTAATATGAATGGTCACATCTTTGACGGCTTGGATCTGACGTTTCTTTTGCTGGAAGGTCACATCAATGTGGTCCAGCTGAATCATTGCTTTACTCATAACTTGCTATTAACTCCTTTATCAATTCAATATGGGTGTAATAATCGGCGATTTTCACATTTTCGTCGCCCCCATGATCACGGCTATTGGCATTGCCAATTCCAAAGGCTGCCATCGGCACCTGCAAAGCCTCAAATACCGTATGCATGGGCCCTGTCCCCGCTGTTGTTGGAAGAACAGAAACTCCTTCTCTATAGAAATCTTTGGCCAGCCGAATGACATTTAAAATCGATGGGGCACTCATATCACTTCGGTAACTCATTTCACCGAGAGTATAGACCAATTCGACCTGATCATAACCGTTCTTCTTCAATTGTTGCTTGATCTTTTCTAAGATATCCTTGGGATCCAGTCCAGGAACCAAACGCACCTCCATCTTGGCACGTGCCTCTGCCGGAAGAATCGTTTTAACACCTTGGCCTTGGTAACCAGAGCCAAAGCCTTCAATATTCAGGGCTGGTTCAAAATAGAAACGGCGCAGGAATTCTTTTCGATCTTCCTTCAAGATTGGAAGGGTTAGACCATAGGTTTCCGCTACATCTTCTGGTCCTTTGTTGGCATATTGCTCGATCAAAGCTAGTTCGCGTTCATTGGGTTCTTGGATCTGATCATAAATCCCATCCACCAAGATTCGGCCTTCTTTGTCACGAAGACTGGCGATGGCATTTAACAAATACCAAGAAGCAGAGTCCACCACGCCACCATAGCTGGAATGGATATCCACTTCTGCACTCTTCACCACCATATCAAATGTGACGATCCCTTTGCTACCACCGGAAATTTCCAACTGACCCTGATTATTTCGGGTACCTTGTTCCCACACTAAGAGGTCTGCCCCACGCAAGTGTTTCTTATGTTTGGCCAAGTATTTATCCAAGTCAGTCGATGCAGACTCCTCTGCCCCTTCGATAATAAAGGTGATATTGACTGGCAAATCGCCACTTTCACGAATGTATTTTCGAAGAGCTGTGAGACGAGCTGTGATATGCCCCTTATCATCATCAACCCCTCGACCGTACATGGTTCCATAATGAACTGACAAGGTGAAGGGATCTCCCGTCCAAGGTTGGTCTCCATCAGCTGGTACCGTATCATAGTGGTTATAAAAAATGATGGTTTTGGCTTCAGGATTTGGCGAGAAAAATTTGGCAATCACAAAAGGAGCTGTATAGCTATCATCCACTTCGACTTTGGCTCCTGCAGCTGTAAAAATTTCCCCCAAATAGTTGGCCACTTCCTTGAGACCAACTTGTTGGGCAAAGATGGATTTTTTTGAAATCAAGGTTCGCAACACTTCAAAATAATGTTGTGCGACCTCATCATTTTCAAATTTACGGATTTGTTCCGCTTCTGTTGCAAAAGGCATGCATTCCTCCTAATACACGATAAGAGGTAGAGAATTGCTTCTCCACCTCCTTCATACACTTGAGATCAAATCTTAGAAGACTGGTTGGTCCATTCCTTCTGAAGATTCTTCGATCACTTTCTTCACATTGTCTTTGTGATAGGCTTTGATGATTTCTTTGATTGCTTTTGCTTTATCAGATTTTTCCCAATCTTTCTTAGCAGCGATCACGTTGTACCATTGTTTTGAGTTGTTGTCTTTCTTTTCAACATAGATAGCTTTTTTGAAATCAACGCCTGCTTCACGAACGAAGGTATTGTTGATGACAGCAGCATCTACTGAAGGAAGAGCAGAAGGCGTTTGAGAAGCATCCAATTCAGAAATCTTCAAATCTTTTGAATTTTCTTTGATGTTTGATACGTTTGCCAATTGTCCATCTTTGGTATCCAATTTAATCAAACCTGCTGATTGCAAGACATACAAGGCACGGCTTTCATTTGTTGGGTCATTTGGTACAGCGATTGTTCCACCTTTAGGAATTTCTTTAATTGAAGTGTATTTGTTTTTACCGTTTTCTGTACCAGAGTAAAGACGGATTGGAGCGATGTAGGTATCTGCTACTGCAACAAGGGCATTGTCGTTTTTAGAGTTCCAGTTATCAAGGAAGTTGTAGTGTTGGAAAGCATTGATGTCCACGCTACCATCTTTTACAGCCACGTTTGGTTGTGAGTAGTCTGTAAATTGAGTGAATTCCAATTTGATTCCTGTTTTAGCGTCATCCAAGTTCTTTTGAACTTGATCCCAACGAGCTTTTTCAGTGTCGCTCAAAGTCATAACACCCACTTTTACAGTTGTTTCACCATCTTTGCTAGATGATTTTGAAGAACCACATGCTGCAAGAACAAATGTTGCAATAGCTGCAAGAGCTGTTAAACCAAGAATTTTTTTCAATTTCATTTTGAAGTCTCCTTTAATTAAATATTATTCTTTAATATCTTTTGCTTCTGGTAGATAAACTCCACCAAAGTATTTTTTAGACAGTTTTTCAAGGGTTCCATTGTCATAGAGTTCCTTGATACGTTTGTTGACAAATTTTTGAAGATCTTTATCTTCTTTTGCAATAATTGGATACACATAAGGTTGTTGGTCGCTTGGAAGTTCGATAACTTTCAAGTTGTCATAGCCTTGATCACGAATGATGGTATCTACTGAGATCCGTTCGAAGATCTTGTAATCTGTACGACCATCCGCTAGATTAGCCATGATGGTTTGAATGGTTCCATCTGTGTATTGCAAGTCAGTTGGATTATCTGAATGTTTTTTATTGTAATCTTCTAATTGTTTAGCAGTAGATGTTCCTTGAACAACTTCTGTTTTCTTGCCACCAATGTCATCCAAAGATTTAATAGAAGAATCTTTTGGTACGACCAATACTAGTGGATTACGAGCATATGGATTTGGATAGAGGTATTTTTCTTCCCGCTCTTTTGAGTAGCTAATGTTGTTGGCACCGATTTGGAAACGGTCACTATCTAAGCCAGCGAAGACTGAAGACCACTCTGTTTTGTTAAAGTTTACTTCATATTTGTCTGAACCTTTGAAGATTTCACGCAAAACTTCGATTTCATAACCGGTTAGCTTGCCGTCTTTTTCTTCGTAAGAGAAGGGTTTGGTTGTTCCAACAGTACCAACTTCAATGGTTTTCTTCCCACTGGCTGATTTACCAGATGAACATGCTACTAAAGCACTGGTTGCAAGGACTGCAACTAATCCTAAAGCAGAATACTTAATCACTTTTTTTAGATTCATAGGATCTCCTTATTCGTTTCAGGCACATAAAAAGCCATTTTAAAAGTATTTTTTAATTTTATCAAAAAAGCATTTACTTGCCCAATATATATTTTTTATGGAGGTGATAGTTTTTCTTTATCACACTTCTTTGGCTTTAAAATACCGCAATAAAGCTTGCGCATTTTCAACATAATAGGGAACCGAAACCTCAAAGGCTGCATCATCGATGGTCATGTGATCATGATGGAGGTCTGGCGCATCCGGCTCTCCATTCGAACCAATAAAGGCAAAGACTCCAGGAATTCGCTCTTGGTAAAAGGCGAAGTCTTCTCCAGCTGTAGAAGGATTTGCTGGAATCACTTCAGCCAAGCCTTGTGAAGCTTCCCAAACCACTTTCGTCAATTCCTCATCATTAAAGGTAACGGGCGGTGTCACACCCCACTCAAAAGCCACATCTACTTCCAGACTTTCTGCAATGTGTCGAATGATGGAAATAAAATGTGCCTTCAAGTCTCTTTGCACACTTGGATTAAAAGAACGAATGGTTCCTTCAAAATAGCCTGATTTTGGGAGCACATTCCAGGTTGAGCCCACATCCAGGTGCGTAATGGACAAAACAGCTGTTTCAAAGGGAGAAACGGTCCGTGAAATTAATAATTGTACATTCTGAACCATGGTTGTGACGGCCGTTACAGTGTCAACTCCCAAATCTGGTCTTGCGGCATGACTACTAACCCCTGTCACGGTAACCTTGAATTTCTCAACCCCTGCCATCATAGCTCCAGCATTCAAAGCAAGTTGCCCTGCTTTTAGCTGAGGAATGTTGTGAAAACCAATAATTCCTTGAACATCCTCCAACAGTCCTGTTGCCAAAACGTCAGAAGCACCTTCTGAGATTTCTTCTGCTGGTTGAAAGATCAAGCGAACGGTCCCTTCAAGCTGGTCTTCTTTTTCCTTGAGAAGAGCTGCTGCTCCCAGAAGACTGGTTTGATGAAAATCATGGCCACAGGCATGCATGACTCCTGGATTCTGACTTTGGTAGGGCAGATTCGTTTGTTCCAAAATCGGAAGGGCATCGATATCTGCTCGAAGTGCCACCACCGGTTGGCCGGACCCAATTTCTGCAATCAGACCCGTTTTTAATCCACTCTCTAAAATACGAATCCCCAACTCTTCTAAACGCTCTTTTAGAAAGGCGGTTGTCTGGTATTCTTGACCAGACAATTCCGGGTGTTGGTGGATATAGTGGCGAATCTCTGCTAACTCTTCATAAGAAAAAGACACAAGCCTTCATCTCCTTTCAAACTTAAAATTATTTTATCACTAATAGGTGTTTCCGTCTAATTCCTGTTTCTTGGGTTTTGATATAGTTTCAAACTATAGATAAAAACACTCCTAGATACATGTCCTTGGAGTGCCAACTTCCGCATTAAGAAAGATTTCCCTCGAATTTTTCCATTAAGCTATCACTATTATAGGCTTTTTCTACTTCCCATTTGCCATCTTTCTTAACAAAGGTCAACTGGTAGTCGTACCGATCCGGCGTCGTCAAGGGGCGATCTGCAAGAGAAGCCATCATTTCCTCTCTATAGGCTTTGTTTTGAGCCTGATTCGCCTCGATAATCCCTGGATAGTCTTTTCGATGTTCCTGATAGAAGGTCTGCATGTGGTTTAAGATCGTCTTTTCCATGCTGACCGTCTCAGGATTTAGACTAATGACCACCTTGTCCGGGAGATATTGTTTAACCTTATAGGTTAATTTCGCACGCTTAGCATTTTCTTTTTCATAAGCATCGATAAACTGGGTCACTTCTTCTTCAGGGAATTGGTAATCATGCAATTGACGAGTAAAATCAGCCGCAAATTTCGCACGGAAATCACTGCGTTCCTTTTTCAAATCAGTTCCCAAAACAAAAGCGTCATCCTTTTTGACCTTTCGTTGGCCACTAAAGTAAACTTGATTGATGTATTCATCTGCTAGAATAGTGGAAGCTTCCACCTTATCCTCATACTGAGAAGAATCCACCGCAAATTTTAAAGGCTTGGATTTTTTATCAGAGCTATAGTTTTTTCGTTCATACTGCACTTCGTACTTCTTGCCTTTTTCGACTGGAAAAACGATATAGCCGGTTAATTTTTTATCCTGGGCCAACTGATCACTCTTGAGCAGTTGGAAGGCTTCACTGTGGTCATAAATTCCTGACTGCAATTTGACCTTGTTATTATCTGCATCGTAAATGGTGATATCTGAATCTGACACGTTGATAGATTCTTTGGCAACATTTTTAAATTCTAATTGAAGGGCTAAATAGGTTCCGTCTTCTGAGTCATTGAGGACAGGTGGTTTGATGTATTGCCCTCCTTTTAAACTCACCTCGACTTGACCGTCAGATGCAGAGCTTTTCGCTGCTTTTTCTGTCTTTGCTTGCTGCGAATTGGTCTTTTGAGCATCAGTCCCACAAGCCGCTAAACTCAAGGTCGCTACAGCAAATAGGGTCCATTTAAAAATCTTTTTCATCCTCATCTCCTTAAAAAAGTTTTGTTCTATTTTAACATCTTTTTCTATCTATGTATACGCTATATAGTGATAACTCTCCCTCAGAGGGCGAGGATCACAAAAAGGCCAAGACCTTCGTCTCAACCTTTTAACTGAAAAATAATTGATCTTGGTTTCACAAGATTCCTTTTTCTTTTTGAATCATGAAATCCTTGAGGGAAATCAAGAGAACTGCAAGGAGGATCATGGCCATCCCAATCACATCAACCATAAAAAAATGCTCCTTCATAATGACAAAGGCAAAGAAAACTGCCGAAACAGGCTCAAAGGACGCCAGCAAGCTTCCTTTAACGGCTCCTACCAAAGAGGTTCCTTTCAGAAAGGCTGTATAGGCAAAAATCGTCCCAATCACCACCAAGCCAAAAAGGGCCATCCAGGTATCGAGTCTGTAGTTTCCAGAAGAAGAGAGAAGACCACTAAAAGGGAGCATTAGGATTCCTGGAATAGTCATCCCAACTCCAATCACCAGCATGCTTCCCCATTTTTGAATTAAGTTCAGAGGTAGAATGATGTAAAGGGCATAGGCAAATGCTGACACCACTCCCCAAGCCAAACCTTTGGGATTGATGGCCAATTGATTGAGTTGACCATGGGTTGCTATTAAGAATGTGCCACCAATCGCTAGAAGCATCGAAAACACTTCTGCTAGTGTAGGGGCCACCTTATCAATGATACAGGTATAGGCTAAAATTCCCACTGGACAGAGATACTGTAACACCGTAGCAGTCCCAGCATTGGTTTCAGCAATCGCCTCTAAATAGGTCAACTGAGTCAATAACAATCCTAAAAAGGCAAAAATAAGAAGGGGAAGGTAGGAAGATTTATCTTTGGCAAAGGCCAAAAACTTCTCCTTATCTGCAACGTAGGAAAGAAGAATAAGGACAATTCCAGAAAAAAGCAAACGGAGATTTGTTAACTCAATAGCCGAAAATCCATGAACCATTAAATATTGCCCGCTAACTCCGGATAGTCCCCAAGCGATCCCAGCGATCAAGGTCATGAGTGTTCCTTTCATCGTCTTTGACATAGTCCCCTCCTAAATCTGTTCCTTACTTTTATTGTATCATAAAAGGCCGAAACGAAACGTTTCAGCCTCATATATTTCATATAAATTTATTTGCTTATTCAGGTTGAACCAAGATCTTGATTTGAGATTTATCTTGTGTTAATTCAACAAATCCTTCTTCAACGATATTTTCCAATTTGATTTTCTTAGTAACCAATTTCTCAGCAGAGAAGTATCCTTGTTCCATCAATTCCAAGACTTTAGGGAAGATGTGGCGGTAGGCAATAATTCCTTTGAGAGATTTTTCTTGAATAGCGAATTCATTTGGATTGATGCTGGCTTCACGTTCCCAGATAGATACAACCATACATTCCCCAGCTTTATGAACAGCTGCAAGGGCTTGGCCTAAAACAACTGGAACCCCAGTAACTTCATAAGAAACATCTGCTCCACCACCGGTTAAACGATGGATGGCTTCGACGATTGTTTCTCCTTCTTCTGGACGAACAACGATCGCTCCCAATTCTTCTGCTTTGGCTTGGCGTTCAGGAGACAATTCAACCGCATAGATTTTTGATGCTCCTGCTGCACGAAGGGCTTCAACGATCAAAAGACCAATTGGACCCAAGCCAAAGATAACAGCTGTATCTCCAGCTTTCAATGCTGATTGACGAACTGCATACACAGCAACGGCAGCAGGTTCTGTAAGAGCGGCTTGTTCATAGCTCAAGCTATCTGGAATCACATGGACAAGATCACCATCAAGAACACAATATTTAGCAAAACCACCATCTGCAGCGAGGCCGACGAAGTTCAAGTTTGGATCAAGGTTATAATCACCAATTAAGTTGTGCTCTGCAAGAATTGGTTCGATAGTCACACGATCGCCAACTTTGACACGAGTCACATCACTTCCGACTTCTACAATTTCACCAGAGAATTCATGTCCCAAAGTGACCGGTGCTTTTTGACCAGAATACACATGTTCTTCAGTTGGGATGAAGATCGGTCCATCCAAATATTCATGCAAGTCCGTACCACAGATCCCTGTGAACTTAACTGCCACTTTTACTTGATGTGGTTGTACTTCAGGTACTTCCACTTCTTCGATACGAACGTCTTTTGCTGCATGCCAGCGAGCTGCTTTCATAGTAGCCATATGATGATCTCCTTGTTTTCACCTTTTTTGTTTTCTTTTCAGGAAACTTTATATTTAAAATTGTAAACGTTTTCCTTTTGTTTGTCAAGGAAAAACTGAAGATGAAAAAGAGCAGCCCTTTGACTGCTCCTTCTTATTTCTTCTTGATCCGAGAAGATTCCAATCTCCACCCAACAATCCAACCAAGGACTAGGAGATAATTTTCAAGCGCACCGATCCCATTGACCGGCAGATGATAGTGAAAATAACTGAAGAGATGATTAGTACCGATCCCAAGCCCACCTAGGATCAAAGCCAATAGAACCGTTCGAAGATAAAACCAATCGTATTTGAGATTGACAGCAATCAGGATCACAAGGACCGCCACATTCCAAATCCCAATCTCCCGTTGCCAACCGACAGAAATACCATATCCCGAATGACTTCCCATATAGGATGGAAAGAATAGCTGGAAGATAATCGCTCCAGTCATGGCGATGATAACCAGGACAAATAAGGCTCTTAAAAATTTGTTCATGTAATTCCTCCTAATGCTAGTTGATATGTAATAGTCTTTCCTATTCTAACACAATTTTATGGATAGTAAAAACCAACCTTTCGGCTGGTTCTTTATCTATTACTCTTCTTTCAACTTAGCCAATTCTTGGGCAAGTAACTTGAGGGCTACTTGTGGGTTGGCTTGGCCTTTGGTTGCTTTCAT
Organism: Streptococcus parasanguinis; assembly: GCA_905188195.1. Taxonomy (GTDB): domain Bacteria; phylum Bacillota; class Bacilli; order Lactobacillales; family Streptococcaceae; genus Streptococcus; species Streptococcus parasanguinis_P. The sequence continues at coordinate 12,397 of CAJJKY010000003.1, forward strand.
AAGGAAACCTGTGAAGGCCTTGTCCGCATTCCGCTTCCCTGACTTGAAGTCGGCTACGGCTGCTTCATTGTCTGCAAAGACTTGGTGGATGATAGGGATCAAGACTTCAGGATCTGAAATCTGTACCAAACCAGCTTTTTCGACGTATTCACGCGCACCGCCACCGTTTTTCGCCAAATGAACGAAGACTTTCTTGGCAATCTTAGAAGAGATCGTTCCATCTTCGATGATGGCAATCATTTCGACCAAGTTTTCCGGTGTCAATTGGATTTCTTCCAGCGTTTTGCCTTCTGCATTTAAGAATTGTGCCACTTCACCTTGGAGCCAGTTAGACACTTGTTTAGCATCGCCACCAAGGGCTACCGCTGCTTCAAAGAAGTCAGAAGTAACTTTCGTCGCTGTCAATTGGTTGGCATCATAGTCAGACAAGCCAAGCTCTGCCACATAGCGAGCACGACGGTCTTTTGGAAACTCTGGCAACTCCGTACGCATTTCCTCGATCCACTCATCTGAGATTTCAAACAATGGAAGGTCTGGTTCTGGGAAGTAACGGTAATCCGCTGCTCCTTCTTTGACACGCATAAGAATCGTGCTCTTGTTGGCCTCATCATAACGGCGTGTTTCTTGACGAATGACACCACCTGAACGCAAGATTTTCGCTTGACGCTCAACTTCGTATTCAAGACCTTTACGGACGTTTGAGAAAGAGTTCAAGTTTTTCAACTCCGTCTTGGTACCAAATTCCTCTTGACCGTATGGGCGAAGGGAAATGTTGGCATCCACCCGCATCGATCCTTCTTCCATCTTGACGTCTGAAATGCCAGTGTATTGGATGACTTCTTTCAAAGCTGTCAAATAAGCGTAGGCTTCTTCTGGAGAACGCATATCTGCTTCAGATACGATTTCGATCAATGGAACCCCTTGACGGTTAAGGTCTACATAAGAGAAACCGTCTGTTCCGTGCGTGTTCTTACCAGCATCTTCTTCCAAGTGGGCCCGTTCAATCCCAATTTTCTTAGTTGAACCGTCTTCCAATTGCACTTCAATCCAACCGTTGTAACCGATTGGCTCGTCAAATTGCGAAATTTGGTAGGCCTTTGGATTATCAGGGTAGAAGTAGTTCTTACGGTCAAAGTGCATGTGCTGATGGATATCCATATTCAGCGCCAAAGCAGCCTTGATACCAGCATCCACAACACCCTTGTTCAAGACAGGAAGCACCCCTGGGAAAGACCAGTCAATCACATTGGTATTGGCATTTTGCTCGTTCCCAAAGTGAGCAGAGGTTGGTGAGAAAATTTTTGAGTTTGTATTCAATTCAACGTGGACTTCAAGTCCGATGACTGTTTCAAAGTTCATTAATTGTCACCTCCGAAAATAAGGGGTTGTTGCTTGTGGTAATCCGTCGTAGCTTCAAAGGCAGCTGCAGCTTGGTAGATGGTTTCTTCAGAATACTTAGGACCAATCAACTGCAAACCAACTGGAAGACCTTGCGCAAAACCTGCAGGAATCGAAATCCCTGGAAGGCCTGCCAAGTTGACTGGAATGGTCAAGAGGTCAGCCAAGTACATGGCTACCGGATCATGGTTGAGCGAATCCAAATCAAAGGCTACGCTAGGAGCTGTTGGACCAAGGATAAGGTCGTAATCCGCAAAGACTTTTTCGAAGTCTTGGATAATAAGGGTACGGACTTGACCAGCTTTCTTGTAGTAAGCATCGTAGTAACCAGATGACAAACTAAAGGTACCAAGCATGATACGGCGTTTGACCTCATCACCAAAGCCTTGGCTACGAGTGTTCACGTAGATATCATCCAAGTTTTTAGCATCTTCTGCACGGAAACCATAGCGAATCCCATCGAAACGTTGCAAGTTTGAAGAAGCTTCAGATGAAGCGATGATGTAGTATACGGCAACTCCGTATTTAGAATGAGGCAAGCTGACTTCTTCGACAGTTGCTCCCAATTTTTCAAAGTGTTTGGCCGCTTTAAGGATAGTTTCTTTGACTTCTGGGTCAATCCCTTCCCCAAGGTATTCCTTCGGAAGGGCAATCTTCATGCCTTTAATGTCTTGACCAATCTTAGAAGTATAGTCTGCTACGCGCACTGGCGCTGAAGTTGAATCTTTATCATCTTCACTGGCAATAACATTAAGCAAGAGCGCATTTTCCTTAACCGTTGGTGCAAACGGCCCAATTTGGTCGAGTGAGCTACCAAAAGCAATGAGACCAAAACGGGAAACTGTTCCATAAGTTGGTTTGAGACCAACAATCCCATTAAAAGCAGCCGGTTGACGGATAGAACCACCTGTATCTGAACCAAGGGACAAACGGACTTGACCTGAAGCGACAGAAGCTGCTGAACCACTAGAAGATCCACCAGGCACCTTGCTGTGGTCCCATGCATTCTTGGTTGGTCCATAGTAAGAAGTTTCACCAGATCCACCCATGGCAAATTCATCCATGTTGGTCTTTCCGATGACAATCATATCTTTGGCTTTGGCATTGGCAACCGCTGTCGCATCAAAGATTGGCTCGTAGTTATAGAGCATTTTTGAAGCCGCAGTTGTCAAGATACCATCTGTTGAGATATTGTCTTTGACAGCGAGTGGAATCCCTGACAGGAGGTTGTCTGCATCGATTCCTTTTTCATCAATGGCCTTGGCTTGTGCAAGGGCCGCTTCTTCAGCCACCGTCACAAAGGCATTGACTGCTTCTTCACGCGCCTTGATATCGTCAAGTGTCGCTTGAGTCAATTCGGTTGCTGAAATTTCCTTAGAGACAAGGAGGTCGTGCAACTCTTCAATGGTTTTATGGTTGAATGACATTAGGCATCTCCTCCATCTTCTAGGATAGCTGGCACCTTGATGTAGTAGTTATCTTTTTCAGGTACATTTTTAAACAAGCGGTCACGGTCAGTGCCTTTTTCAGCGACATCCGGACGCAATACGGTCTTACGATCCGCCATGGTTGTTGTTGGGGCTACACCGGTTGTGTCCACTTCTTCCAACAATTCCACCATGTCGACAATTTTAGACAAGGTTGTCGCAAATTCAGCTGTCTCTTCTGGAGAGAATTTCAATTTTGAAAGATTGGCAACGTGGGTTACCTCTTCTTGCGTAATTTTCATCTTGCTTCCTTTCGTGAAATGATGATTTTTCAATACCCTCTATTTTACCATAATTTAGGCCAATTTGCTTGCCTTAGAAAAAATCTGTAGGACTTTTTTGTCGCTACAGATTTTTCTTTTTATATTTCTTTTCCGCCGAATTGCCCCATCTCCATTAGAGTCTCTTTCCAGACTTCCTGGACCTTAGAAGCAAGGTAACAAGTGGCTAAGTCATAAGAAGCCTGGTGAAATGGAGCGAGGTCGCTTTCAAAGAGCTGGACCAGCTTGTCCGCCAACTCTTTCACCAATTGTTCTTCTGGTACTGTCTCGCTATAAGCTACCAAAAAACCATTTTCACCCTCTTTTATAAAAGTCGGATTGCCATAACGGGCATCAAAGCCCAGCAAGGCCAAGCCTGCTCCAGCCGCCTCCATCAAAGTCAAACCAAAGGTCTCCCACTGAGAAGTGGTGAGGTAGGCTTGGTAGCAAGGATAGATCTGCTGAAGATCCGCATGACCGCGTAGGTGAATATAATCTTGCGCTGCAAGCTCCTGAATCAGGTGGCGCAAGTTGTCCGCTTCTCCACCCTTCCCATAAATATCAAACTGAAGGGCTGGGAGTCGTTCATGAGCTTGGGCCACTACTCGAATGGCCAAATCGATGCGTTTTCTTGGATCCAAACGGGAAGCTGTGAGCACACTAAAGGGAGGTCTGTCTCCTAGTGATTCCGTCAATTCTTCTAGATGCCCTACTGGAATGCTATAGATTGGAATTCCTTGGCATCCTTGCTCAGCAAGTGTTTGCTCCAAGACTTCTTTTTGAAGATCCGTTGCTGTGATGAAATAATCGAAGCGTTTAGCATACTTGAACACATAATAATATTCATAATTGAGATGGCCATTTTCAAATTCATGCTCCGAATGAAACACCATGGCGAGCTTTGAAGGAGCCACTTTCTCCAACAAAGGACGGGCAAAATCCATGCGCGAAGCCCGGTCAAGCAGAATCAGATCTTCTTCTTTTAGCGACAGCTGCGACAAAAAGCGTCTCATCACTTCTGTATGGTTGGTCAAAATCTCAGACCCCAGTTTATAGAGCCAGCTTCCACCGAACCTCGATTCTTCAAAAGCGATAGTCCCATCTTGATGGTGATAGGTCCGTCTGACAACACTACCATACTGAAAATACTCGGTGACAAGTTTACAAGCTCCATAATACTCTCGCTTGATTCTATTTCCAGCCAAAAGATAGTCTACATAGCGGACACAGTTTGGATGATAGGGATCCAGATGAAAGGTCAGGGCGTTTCCATCCGCAAATTGGTAGCGAATGGCTCTTTCCGTTTTTTCAACAACATCCAGACGCGTCAGTTGAAAATCCATTTGCAAGGCCCCCACCGTCTTTTGAGGGACCGTAGTCTGTTGATCCGTAAAAGCTACATGGGCAAAAAGCAGTTCCTCATCCCGGTGCCCCAATGAGAGGTAATAGGCCAATTTTTCTGGAGTGGGCCAAGTGGTAAAGACAAACTTCGCTACTACTCCTAGTCCCCGGAGCATCTTTGCCCGAGAGGCTTGGGCAACATCGACCCCATTGGGTTCAAATCCCACTAATAGATTAAAGGTATAAATGGTCATGCTGTCCCTCCCTCTAATCGCTTAAACAGCTCTTCCAAAGCTTCTTTTTCAGGCAATTTCAAGATTCGTGCCTGCTCTCTTACCAATTCTTTGTAGGTCTCTGGCTGCTGGAGCAAGGTATCTAGTTGCTGTTCCATTTCTTCGACTGTATCTGTGATCGTGCTCAAGTCTTTATAGGCTTCCTGATGCACCGTGCTCTTCAAACCAAACAAAATTTGCCCATTTTCAAGAGCATGAAGACTACTGCTCCATACTTCTTCTCCCTGGTTGCAATCCAGATAAATAGAGCAGCTGGATAACAAGTCCTCATATTTGTCCAGCGAAATCCCTGGATAGAGGCGCACATTGGAGCGAGTCGCTAAGTCTGTTAATTTCGGCCCCATAGCCGTCAAAGCAGCAATGTGAAAGGTGACTTGTGGGAATTGATGGACCAGGCTAGATAGGCCTTCGACCTCTTGAGAAGCCGTCATAACCATGGCTTCTGGTTGAAAACTTTCCTGCTCCACATCTACCAGCCCTGACAAGACTGTGATTCCGTCTATTTTCTCACTCAACAGACCATCTTCTACCAACAAAATCTGACTGACTTGTTCTTTGATCTCGTCTAGATCATGCGCGTCACTGGCACAGTAGGCGAGTCTTTCCTTTGGTTTCTCTTTCACAACATCTAGCAATGCCTTGTCCATCAAAAGAACGGCTTCATCTTCCGGCAAGACTTGTTCTAGGACAGCTCTTTGCAGCTCTTTCTTATTGGCATACAGGCGATCCCGTCCCTTAGGAGTTTGAAGCAAAAAGGTTCCTTGTGAGACAAAGTGAAGCAAGACTTCTTCTTGTTGACGGTTCAAATAGATGTCTAAATATGGTTGGCCAGATTCCGTAAGGAGACTCTGTTTGCTTCTCCAGCCATAGCGGTTGTAGACATCAATGGATACGATCTCTTCTCCCTGACCAAACCATTCCACTCTGTCAACTGTTCGAGACAAGATATCCTCTCGCAAAACCACGTTGGCACGACGTTCCTCACCATCAAAAAGATAGGTTGTGATCCCTAGTGTCCAACATTCCCATAATTCTGGAACTGCTAGATCATTGAAAAATAAAGGTTTTCCAATTTTTGATGCTGGGTCTTTTTGGGTAAAAAAGGTCGCAAGACTCTCTGTCTGTTGGGCCAAATCTGTTTCCAGATTGGTCACAAATACTCGGTAGGGCTGGCCAAGTTTGTCCAAGTATTTTTGCAAACGATCCAGCTCTCTGGTCTGCTCTGATGCAATAACGAACATGCTGATCCTTTCTCATCAATAAGGGGTTAGTCCATGGTTTCAACAAAACGGAGGTTGGTCACCACGCGCTCATAGGTTTCTGACCCTTGCAAGCCTGCTTCCTCTAATTTTTCAAGGGCCCGTTTCAAGCGCGTTTTATAGATATAACGATGCCAGGTCAAATCATAGCCCAACATCCCCAGTAGAGCCAACTTCTCCTGCTTAGCTTCCATCTCATCGACGACTCGCTTTTCGGTCCAAACCTGGGACAGAGTATCTGCACGGCCCACGCGATACCAATAAATACATTTCTCCGTATGAACCACTCGATGGGCTTTTAAGAAGAGCTTGTACATCAGGAAGTTGTCTTCAACATTTTTTCCGACTGGAAAACGAAGCCCTTCAAATAAGCTACGCTTATAGAGCTTCATCATGGCACAAGCCCAGGCCATATCTCTGGTCTCCTGGATGGCATCGTGGTCCATGATCTCGCGTCCCTCATAAAGAGTCTCTGAATAATCGTCGTCTGTTACCTTGATCAAGTATTTGCTACTACTGTCATCATAGAGGTTATAGTTGGCTACGGAAACATCCGCATCATACTTCTTCAGTTGACGATAGAGCACTTCTACATAATCCTCCGTCACCCAGTCATCTGGATCAATAAAGGTGAGGTAATCACCAGTCGCTAGCTCAATCCCTGTATTCCGAGCAGCAGATAAGCCCCCATTTTCTTGGCGAACGTAGCGAATGCGCGCATCCTTCCTAAAAAAATCTTTACAGATCTCTTCTGACTGGTCTGGCGAACCATCATTGACCAGGATAATTTCCAAATGAGGGTAGGTCTGATGGATAACCGTTTCCAAACATTGTCTCAAATAAGCTTCTACATTATAGATGGGAATGATGATACTCACTACTTCATTTGTTTCCATGCTTCTTCTCATTTCTCTTTAAATAATCGCGAATCGCTGCCACCATCTCCTGCACCTGATCATCCGCAAACACTTGGTTCACACCATTCTCTACATGATTGGTTCCTTCAAAAGAGAAAATCGGTAAGCCCAATTGCTGGATCCTTTGCGTCATCTGATCGACCTCATCATATGGATTGATATCCAGATAAAAATCCAATTTTTCTAGGACCTTTCGACTGGTCAAGGGATCAAAAGAGGGATAAAGAAAGAGGTTGGGGTAGCGTTCCAATTGCACCAAGTTAAAACCAAAATGGCTATGGGCAAGAACATGAATCGCTACGTCTGGCAACTCTTTTAGCAACATCTCCAACTCGTGGATATCTGCTGTATGGGTATAAACGGCAGCATGATAAGGAAATTCTCCCACTAGGTCTTGATAGGTTTGCTTCAAAATCGGTTTTCGAAGTAAAATCTCCTCCCAAGAGAGGGCATAGTAAAACCACCATTGTTCACGAAAACGATTGAAGCGTTTGGAGGTCCAAGGTTTATTATGAGAGGTGTAGTGAATGACCGCCGGAATCCCTTGAAAGGCATCGTACCAGTCTAGATCTCCATAGAGGTATTGATCCTTATCAGACCCCACTTGTAAATTATAGGTCCAAGGTAATGGAAACCACGCATCTTTGAAATACAGATTCAAAATTCCTTGATCTCCATAAACATGCTGATGGTGTTCACGAGTGAGATCAAAAAGCTCCTCTGTCACTTGGTGTTCTTGCCACCAAGTCTTATCAATCACCAAAAGTCCAGCATTAAATCCATCTGTCGTCGTTGGCTTATCGACCACTGCCCCCAGTCCATAACCTTTAAGATCAATATCAAACAAAGGCGATAAATCCTGTGTAAAGATCATGTCACAATCCAGATAGAGGATCCGCTCTTCCTCCACCATCTCTGGAATAGCATAACGGAAATAGGTCGCATAGTGAATATGGTCACTTGGAAGCGAAAAGGACTGGAATTGCTCAGGAGACATCCGACAATTGATCACCTCTGAATCCAACTGGCGCAAGCGCTGATTCATGATGGCAAACCACTCTGTTGGTAGATCTTCATTTAAGACATAAATTTTCAACTGGTCCTGATGGGCACACAGTGACTTCATAGCGGTTTCCAACTTTTCCATATAAGATAGATTGGCTGAAAACACGACAGCTTTTTTACTCATAACTTCCCCTTTTTTCTTTCATTAGAATACCATTTTCAAGAGAGGAAAACAATTTCTAGGCCCGAAAAAGAGGCCTAGACAAATGTCTATGACCTCTTTTACAATGTTTTCTTATTTAGTATCTAATACAGCTAATGCGCCGTCTACCAAGCTTGCCCCTAAGACATGCTTGAAATGATTCAAGGCAAACTGGTGATTTTCAGGAGTGAGCGACGCCACTGCAGGTTCCACGACTTCAATCTGGTAGCCGAGATTGTAGGCATCAACCGCTGTATGAAGGACACAGATATCAGTCAAGACACCTGTCAAAATAACGGTATCTACATGGCGTTCCCGCAGGCGGATATCTAGGTCCGTTCCTGAAAAAGCAGAATAATGACGTTTATCCATCCAAAAGACGCGTGGATCCGCTTGGTGCTCCCGATAAAAATCTGCTAAAGGGCCGTACAAATCACGTCCGCTGGTCCCAATGATATTATGAGGTGGGAAGAGCTTGCTTTCAGGATGAAATGGATCCTCTACATCATGCGCATCAATGGCAAAAAAGACATAGGCTCCTTGGTCAAAGGCCAATTGGGTCACCTGAGCAATGGTCTCAGAAATGGCTTGTGCAGGAGCACCTGCCGTAAGCTTACCATCATCTGCTACGAAATCGACAGTGTAGTCAATTGAAATCAAAGCTTTAGTCATTAGTAATCTCTTTTCTTAATTTCCTCAAAGATATCTGGAATCAACACTTTGAGATAGGTTCCCTTCATTCCAAGAGAACGGCTTTCAATAATACCAGCTGACTCCAATTTCCGGAGTGCATTGACAATCACAGAGCGGGTGATACCAATCCGATCTGCAATAATAGAAGCAGTCAACTGTCCCTCATTTCCTTTCAATTCACTAAGGATGGCAGAAACAGCACGCAATTCAGAGTAAGACAAGGTATTGACAGCCATATTCACCGCTGTCCGACGACGAATATTCTTCTCGTCTTCCTCGCGTTGGTAGTTCAACATTTGAATCCCTACCACGGTACTCGCAATCTCAACCAAGATCAAATCATCATCCGCAAACTGTTTATCATTGCGCCAAATGATCAAGGAACCCAATCGAATCCCAGAAACATGAATAGGCGCAATGGTCGTCAAGCCATCAGGAAATTCAGACTTGGTTTCGACCGGAAAGATACTCAAATCATGGTCCACATCTAAATTAGCTTCTGTATCGTAGACCAAACTAGCTGCCTTGGCATAATCTTCTGGTAATTTTTTATTTTGAAAGAAAGCTTCTACCCGGTCATTGTTGGTCTTGTAACGCATGAAATAACCAAGAAGGGTTCCCTTGCTATTAATGATACAGGCATTACAGTGGATAATATCCGCTAATTGTTGGGCAATATCATTGTAAGGCATCTCGAACTGCAACTGTTCATCAGTCCGTTTCAAGATGGATGTAATTTTACGTGTCTTTTCTAATAAGTTTGCCATAATAAACCTCGCATATAGTCAGCTCAAGTATATCATATAAGTGTGGGAATTTCAATCAAATTATCTGAAAATTATTTATTTTTTCTACAATTATGCGCAATTCAGAAAAATGTCGATTCGATGACATGGATTTTATAAAATGAATCAAAAAAGACTGAAGACTTTCCTCTTCAATCCTTTATCTAATTAACGTTTGTATTGTTTCAAGAAACGAGTCATTTTTTCTTGAATTTGAGCTAACTCATCGACACGTGGAAGGTAAACGATCCGGAAGTGATCTGGATCTTTCCAGTTAAAGCCGCGGCCATGAACCAAGAGAATCTTTTCTTGCTTCAAGAATTCTAAAACAAATTGTTCATCATCATCCACGCGGTACATGTCCCGATCAATCTTAGGGAAGATATAGAGACCAGCCTTTGGCTTAACAGCTGAGAGGCCTGGAATATCATTGATGGCTTTGTAGATAAAGTTGCGTTGTTCGTAGATTCGACCACCTGGAAGCAAGAGTTCATCCACGGATTGGTAACCTCCAAGAGAGGTTTGCACAACTTGTTGAGACAAGACATTTGAACAAAGACGCATATTGGACAACATGTTCAAGCCTTCGATATAGCCCTTCACATGATGCTTGGGTCCGGATAGAACCATCCAACCAACACGGAAACCGGCAATCCGGTGAGATTTTGACAAGCCATTCATACTCACACAGAAGAGATCAGGCGCTAAACTTGCAATAGCCGTGTGTTTTTCCCCATCCATGACCAAACGATCGTAGATTTCATCTGCGAAGATAATCAAGTTATTTTGTCGAGCGATCTCTACAATCTCAAGTAGGATCTCATCTGGATAGAGGGCACCTGTTGGGTTATTCGGGTTGATGACAACGATAGCTTTAGTGTTTGAGGTGATTTTCGACTTGATATCTTCAATATCTGGATACCAGTTTGCTTCTTCATCACAAAGATAGTGAACCGCATTCCCACCAGCTAGGCTGACAGCTGCTGTCCAAAGAGGATAGTCCGGCATAGGAACCAAGACTTCATCGCCATTGTCGAGCAGTCCTTGCATGGACATGACGATCAGCTCACTCACTCCATTTCCAAGGTAAATATCATCAATATCCACATTTGGAATTTTTTTCAACTGGCAGTACTGCATGATGGCCTTGCGGGCTGAAAAGATCCCTTTTGAATCCGAATAGCCTTCACTATCACGCGCATTCATGATCAAATCATGGATGACTTCATCTGGAGCTGTAAAGCCAAATTCAGCAGGATTCCCTGTATTCAAACGAAGAATTTTTTCTCCATTTGCTCGCATGCGCATGGCTTCTTCCAAGACTGGACCACGAATATCATAAGCGACATGTTCGAGTTTGCTTGATTTATTATATTCCTTCATATTCTGCCTCGATTCACGAAATTATCTCTATTATACCACTAGTTCAAATAGAGTACAAATTGAGGACTTTAAAAATTCTGCAAAAATATACCAGAAAAGTGAGACTTTACCTTTACATTCTAGCTTAAAAGGAATAAAATATAAGTGTATAAAGAATAGAAAAACTTCTGTTCTATCCATGTTTTCAAGCTATAAGGAGGTAGGGTTATGTCTCAAAAATACGAAAACATCATGGTCGCCGTCGACGGTTCTCATGAAGCAGAATTAGCCTTTGAAAAAGGGGTTAACGTTTCTCTTCGCAACGGCTCTAAATTGACTATTGCCCACGTCATCGATACCCGTGCCCTTCAAAGCGTCTCAACTTTTGATGCTGAGGTCTACGAAGAATTGCAAGAAGAAGCAAATGAATTGCTCAAAGGCTACAAGGAACGTGCTGAAAAAGTCGGCGTTCAAAATGTTGTGACTGTTGTAGAAATGGGAAATCCAAAAGTCCTCTTAGCCAATGATATCCCAAGTAAGGAAGGGGTTGACCTTATTATGGTCGGGGCTACCGGACTCAATGCCTTCGAACGGTTAATGGTCGGATCCTCCTCAGAATATATCCTTCGCCACGCCAAAGTAGACTTACTAGTGGTACGTGATAAGGATAAAACCATGTAGTAAAGAAAAAGTTATATTGAAAACTTTCCTTAGGTGAGTACGGACGTCAGCGACCTTCTTCAAAGTTCCATGACTAAGTTTTGAGCCTAAGGTCTCAAAACTCCCGAGTGCTAGAAACAATAGTGTTTCTAGCACTTTTCTCACGGCGGAAAGTTTTTCAATATTTTTTATAAATTTTAAAAATAAGAACATATTTCGACTTCTTTGTGGAACACTTTACTTATCTTAGTAAAAAATAGTTTGTCTACATTCTAAAAAAGGTTTGGAACCTTTGTTCCAAACTTTTTTAGTTGTCTTTTTTTGCTTCTTTTTGTTTTGCATGTTTTTCGTAGGCCTTGAGCTGGCGATCGAGTTCTTTTTTGATGGCTGGTTCTGGGGCGTATTTTTCTTCCCAATCATCTGGCTTCAGAATTTTGTGGGTTACTGGATCAAAGTGCGCCTTTCCATCTGGGAAAATCTTGCCCATATTGGCCCGGTGAACAATCTCAAAGACCTCTTCAGGATCGACCCCCATTAGTACAAAGCTACCATAAGTCAGATAGAGGGTATCAATTAAGGCATCAACCTGCCCTACCATGGAGATCTCAGCTGGATGCTTGCTCCGAACCTTATCTGCAGCCTTATCCAAGGCTTCGTGAAGAGCTGCGACCGAGCGGTCAAATTCTTCCTCACTTGTGCTAGCTGCTCGGACAAATTCTACCAACTCCTCTTGCTTGAACATGGTTCGATAAAGGGCGTCTTGAGGCTGCCAAACAACTGGTTTCTCCTGGGTTTCCCCATCCATCACACCATGGAAGGTTTTGACCTTATTGAAGTGATCATCCTTAGAAAGAAAGAGCTCTTTCTCTGAAAGAATACCAAAGTGTTGCAGGGCCTTTTGAATGCCATCCTTGCCATTACTAGTCGTGGTATGCTTGGCAATTGCCTTGACACTGGTCGTCCCATTTCCCATCGCAATAGACAAGCCAACACCTGACAGCATCTCTAAGTCATTATCAGAATCTCCAAAAGCCATCACTTCATCGATGTCAAAGCCAAATTCCTGACCAACGATGCGGATCCCTTCTAGCTTGGAAATCCCTGGGTTTAGGACATCTGCTGCAAAAGGACTAGACCGTGTGAATTTCAGATCTGGAAACTCTTTTTCAATTTTTGCAGTCTCTTCTGGACTCGATAAGATCAACACTTGGTAGATCGGTTCTTGCGCTAGTGCATAGAGGGTGACCTGATCTTGTGGGACGACCTTGCTGACCACTTTGTTAAATCCTCGACTGACTGTACGGGCCATTTTACGGGGCACAAAGCGACTGGACCAGGTTGAAATAGGACTCATCCCAAAACTCATGATCCGAGAACCAAATACCCCATCCTTGGTACCGAGAGCAATTTCCTTACGGTGTTCTCGAGCATAGTCAATTAGTTGGTGCAGACTCTTTTTATCGATTGGGCTAGTAAACAGCACGCGGTCCTTGGTCAAAATATACTGACCATTATAGGTCACTGCAAAATCAAAACCATAGCGTTCCATAAACGGTTTGACAAAGGCCGGTCCCCGACCTGTCGCAAGACCTACATAGATCCCTTCTTCCTTTAAAGACTGAATGGCTTTTTCTGTTGATTTTAGGACCGCTCGACTATCATTGACCAAGGTTCCATCGATATCAAAAAAGACTGCTTTTATTTCCATGTCTACTGTTTCTTTCTTTTTATGATAAAATAAATTATATCACATATTCCAAGGAGCTTCACATGTTTAAGAAAATTTTAGCACTACATACCGGAGGGACCATTTCGATGGCGGCAGATGACTCTGGGGCAGTGATTACCAATGAAGTCAATCCCATGACCCAAGTTACTTCACCAATTGAAGGGATTGCAGTCACCTCAGAGGACTTCTTCAACCTTCCCAGCCCTCAAATGACACCCCGTCACATGTTAGCTCTATATCAAAAAATCAAAGAGGAAGCTCACAACTACGACGGCATCGTTATTACCCACGGGACAGATACGCTGGAAGAAACGGCTTATTTCTTGGATACCATGGAGTTACCAGAGATCGCTGTGGTCATTACAGGAGCTATGCGAAGCTCCAATGAGCTAGGAAGCGATGGCGTCTATAATTTTCTGACAGCCCTTCGAGTGGCTGCCGATCCAAAAGCACGTGATAAAGGGGTCTTAGTCGTCATGAACGATGAAATTCATGCGGCTAAGTACGTCACCAAAACCCATACCACCAATGTCAGCACCTTCCAGACACCAACCCACGGTCCTCTAGGTTTGGTCATGAAAAAGGAAATCCTCTTCTTTAAAACAGCCGAGCCAAGGGTGCGCTTTGATCTCAATACCATCGATGGGTTCGTTCCGATCATTGCTACCTATGCAGGGATGAAAACCGATCTACTGGACATGCTGGATCTTTCAAAGCTGGATGGTCTCATTATCGAAGCCTTTGGAGCAGGAAACATCCCTAAAGAAACGGCACATAAACTCCAAGAATTCATGGATGCAGGCCTTCCAATCGCTTTAGTATCCCGTTGCTTCAATGGAATCGCTGAACCCGTCTACGCATATGAAGGAGGAGGCGTCCAACTCCATCAAGCAGGTGTCTTTTTCATCAAAGAATTAAATGCCCCCAAAGCGCGCATCAAACTCCTCATCGCCCTCAATGCCGGCCTAAAAGGACAAGAACTCAAAGACTATATCGAAGGGTAAACTAAGATACAAAGCCCGTAAAATGCCAAGTGAAAATAGGAAATTGTCGCCGAGAGAGAAGCTCACAAGAGAATTTATCTTTTTCACACAGCATTTAGGGCATGTTCAATTAATAAGATACAAAGGGCGTAGCGGATACAGCCAAAATAGGGAGCAGGACAGAAGCTTTACGATTGTGGATGCTTCGTCGTCCTACCCCCACAAGGCTGATTAGGATTCTTCCGAGCTGATAGGCGAGAGAAGAGTCCAATCAGCTACTGTGTCTTGGATTTAGTACTAATATATTTTTCTCTTTTTGACACAATCCTCAGCCCGTGTTCAATTCGTGTAACAACAAGCACTATGGTACCTTGCCGACACGACTCACTAACTCCTCAGGTGGATGGTATCGATCCACCTTCGTCCTGTCGCAGTTCAACAAGATACAAAGGGCGTAAAATGCCATCTTAAAGGGAGTAGAGTGGAAATTCTTTGGATTCCACTCTACTCCCTTTTTATACTCTAGTCTAAATGTTCTTTCTTTTCTAAGTAAAGCGAGAGCAGATGCCAATCGGAGTGTTCACGCCAATCTGGCGTGGCTACAATCTGGCTGGCAACTTTCCTTGCTTCTTCCAGAATGGGATAATCTTCTACCAAATCCGCCACTTGAAATTCTGGAATCCCAGATTGACGGGTTCCAAAGATTTCACCTGAACCCCGCATTTTCAAATCTTCTTCCGCCAGCACAAAGCCATTGGTCGTCTCTGTCATGATTTTCATGCGCTGCTTGCCACTATCTGTCTTAGGATTGGCTACTAGAATAGCATAGGATTGCTTATTTCCCCGCCCAACCCGGCCTCGAAGCTGGTGCAGTTGGCTAAGACCAAACCGATCTGCATCCATAATGACCATAACGGTTGCATTGGGTACGTTGACTCCTACTTCAATAACGGTCGTAGACACCAAAACATCGACTTGGTGCTCTTTAAAGGCCTGCATGATGGCATCTTTTTCTTCACTTTTCATCTTCCCATGAAGAAGAGAAACACGTGCCCGCTGCCCAAAGAAGGCCTCTAACTCTTCTTGGAGAGCAAGGGCGTTTTTCAAATCTAGCGCCTCTGACTCCTCAATCAAGGGAGAAATAAAGTAGGCTTGAGAACCTTTGCCAAGTTCTTTGACTAACCAGTCGAGGACCACTTCTAACTGCTCATGCTTGACCCAACGTGTGATGATTTCCTTTCGTCCAACAGGCATCTGGTCAATGATGGACACATCCATATCTCCAAAGGCTGTAATAGCCAAGGTCCGGGGAATAGGGGTAGCCGTCATCATCAGGACGTCTGGATTTTGTCCTTTTTCTCGAAGGATACGGCGCTGGGAAACCCCAAAACGGTGCTGTTCATCAATAATGACCAAGCCTAGATCTTGGTAGTGAACTCCCTCTTGAATCAAGGCATGTGTCCCCACAATCAGTTGAGCAGTTCCTGAGGCGATCTCTTCTAAGACTTCTCGTTTCTCAGCCGCCTTTAATCCTCCTGTTAGAAGGGCAATTGGCAAATCTGGAAAAAGATTTTGCAAGCTTTCCTTGTGTTGCTCTGCCAAAATCTCCGTTGGAACCATCAAGGCAGCTTGCTTACCAGCGCTTAAGGCTGCATACATGGCAAGACCGGCCACGACTGTCTTCCCGCTTCCCACATCCCCTTGTAAGAGGCGGTTCATATGATAAGGAGAGGCCATATCTGTCAAGATTTCATTCAAGCTGTTTTCTTGAGCTTGCGTTAGCTCAAAAGGAAGCTGTTTTTTTCGTTCTGCTAATTTTTCTGGATCCCAGGCCAAGGAAATCCCTTGGCTGGCATCGTGGTTTTCTTCTTTTAGCACTTGGAGTTGCAGCTGGAAAAAGAGGAGCTCTTCAAATTTTACCCGGCGAAGAGCTTGCTTGTACTCTGCTAGATCCTTAGGAAAATGCATAGCTTGCACTGCTTGGGAACGAGACATGAGTTGATAACGATCTCGTAAGATTTGGGGTACGTTCTCTTCTAAAAGCTGGTCTAATCCCTGATCGAACGCTATTTTGATCAATTTCACCAGGCTGTTTTGGCTCACTCCTTGTGTCACCCGATAGACCGGTTGCAAATCATCTTCCACTTGAGCCAGGAGCTTCATTCCTGTCAAACTCCCCTTGGCCTTGTCCCATTTTCCAAAGATCGCCACTGTCTGCTGGACCTCGATTTTGTCTGCCAGGTAGGGTTGGTTGAAAAAATTAACCGCAATGACTTGGTCTCCCTGTTTGATGGAAAAACGCAAGCGATTTCGTTTGTAGCCATAATATTGGACATTGGCTGGCGTTGCTACCACCCCAGAGATGACAGCTTTTTCCCCATCTTCCAACTCTAAAACATTACGCGTTTTAAAATCTTCATACCGGAACGGGTAATACAAGAGCAGATCTTCTAAGGTTTCAATCCCTAACTTTTTAAATTTTTCCGCCGATTTTGGACCGACTCCAGGCAGTACGGATAAGGGTTGGTGTAGATTCATTTCTCCTCCTTTCTTTTATAAAAAAGCAGGTCCTTTCGGGAAAATCCCACCTGCTTCTTCTTATTCTTCACCTGTATAGTCACGAGGAATCCGATCACTCAAGAGACAAACCACTTCATAATTAATGGTCCCACGGTAATCCGCAACCTCTGTCGCCGTAATTTCTTTCTCTCCATCTCGGCCAATTAGGGTAACTCTAGTCCCCAGAGGCAATTCTTCAGGAAGGCGAACCGTTACCTGGTCCATTGAAACTCGACCAACAATGGGACAAAACTCACCCTTGATCAGTACATGGAAATTTTGCATCTGTCGGATCCAGCCATCCGCATAGCCAATAGGAATCGTCCCGATCCATTGGGGTTCTTCTGTCGTATAGGTTGCTCCATAGCCAATATCTTGACCAGCTTCTAACTGTTTCACATGAACTAATTCGCTCACCAAACTCAAAGCTGGCTTGATTTCATAAGGCAAGGCTAACACAGATCCGCTCGGATTCAAGCCATACATGACATCTCCCAAGCGCACAGCCGTGAAAATTGTATCCGCATGCCACAAAGAGGTGGCAGAATTACTTGCATGGACAATGGGAGGAAGGGTTTCAAGAGCAGCCAATACTTCCTTGAAAAAGTGGTATTGCGCTTGAAATTTTCTATCATCTGCTTCATCTGCTGTCGCAAAATGAGTAAAGATTCCTTCAATTTCAGCTCCAGCTGCCAAGAGGAGGCGTTCAGCCTCTTTGATCTCTTCGATCCTTCGGAAGCCAATCCGCCCCATTCCTGAATCCACCTTGATATGGACCTTCAATCCTGAAAGATCTGCTTCTTCTCCAAGCAATTGGTCCAACCAAGCAAGACTCGCCACTGTTAAGCGGATGTCATGCTCTTTGGCCAGATTCACTGTTTCGCTTGGGACAACTCCCAAAATTAAAATAGGGTGTTGCAAGCCTTCTTCACGGATTTCTAGGGCTTCATCCATATTAGAAACACAAAAGCCATCTACCTGAGGCGCCAATTTTTTGGTCACCTCAATGACTCCATGACCATAGGCGTTGGCCTTGACGACCGCATATTTCAAAGCTTGACTCGGAATATGCTCGCTAACTTGTTGCACATTAAAGGCAATGGCATCCAAATCGACTTTTGCAACAGTTGGTCTATGTTTACTTGCTTTCATTTTCTTCCTCCAAAATGACACTGGTCGACACTAGGTCTCCCTTGTGACTGATCGAAATCCATACCTTCCCAGAAAAAGGAGACTTGGAAAAATAGGGAGCTCCGTGGGCATCATTTAAAATTTCTAAATCTTGAAAACCAACCGGTCCAATCCCTGTTCCCATTGCCTTTGAAAAAGCTTCTTTAGCTGACCACCGGCCCGTTAAATATTCCATTTTCCGTTTTCCAGATAATGCTTCAAAGCGCTCTTGCTCAGCCTTTGTTAAGACTTTTTCTGCAAATCGTGCATTCTTTTGATAGGCTTTTTCAATCGCAGCGATCGATTCGATATCGATGCCATGTCCTTTGATCATCTTGTTTTATCCTTATTTATTGTTTCAGTATCGTTTTACTGACAAAAGAGAAGGGGCTAAAGAATCACTCCTTCCGCCCCTGCCTGTTACTTATTCATCGTTGCAATTTCTTTGACCAAGGCCTGTGTTTTTTCCCAACCCAGGCAAGGGTCTGTGATGGATTGACCATAAACCACTGGTTCATTTTGACGGCCATCTTCTAGATAGGATTCAATCATGAAACCACGAACTAACATTGCCAAATCCTTGTTCCAAGCACGGTTCATCATGGTTTCTCTCACGATGCGTACTTGCTCTTCGAATTGTTTGCCAGAATTGTCATGGTTGGTATCCACTAGAATGAAAGGATGTTGCAAGCCCATTTCACTATAGCGTTTTGCTGCCACTAGCAAATCTTCATAATGGTAGTTTGGAATATTCTTACCACTTGCATCCAAGCCCCCACGTAGGATCGCATGGGCTAAAGGATTTCCTGAGGTTTCCACTGCTTGGGCATTGAACAAAAAGTTTTGGGGATGTTGGGCTGCATAAATCGCATTGAACATGACAGAAAGATTTCCAGAAGTTGGATTCTTCATGCCGGTCGGAGCAGAGATCCCACTAGATACAAAGCGGTGCTCCTGGTCTTCAACTGATCGCGCTCCAATGGCATGATAAGAAATCAAATCTTCAACATACGGAAGACTTGCTGGATAAAGCAACTCATCCGCAGTTGTCAAACCAGTTTCTGTAATCACACGGTAGTGGAGATGCCGGACCGCTTTCAAACCATCCACAAAGCTTGGTGCTGCATGTGTATCTGGTTGGTGCATCAAGCCTTTATAGCCATCCCCGTTGGTCCGAGGCTTAGCCGTATAGACCCGCATCACAATGAAAATCTGATCTTTCACTTGCTCTTGCAAGTCTGCCAAACGACGGGCATAGTCCATCACAGCTTCTTCATTATCAGAAGAGCAAGGCCCGATCACAAGAAGGATCCGTTGGTCTTCTCCTTTGATAATAGCTGCCAATTCTCGATCACGTGCTTCTTTGCGCTCCAAGGCTGGACCTTCCAAGCGGTAAAGCGAAGTGATCTCTTGCTCATCAATCTTATTGCTCTTCGTAATGAATACCATACGGCCTCCTTATGCTAGCTAGCCCCATCCTCTTTCTATTTCAGAGGAGCTCTTAAAATTTACGTCCGTGACAGTTTTTGAATTTCTTGCCTGAACCACAAGGACACAAATCGTTGCGTTTCACTTGTGACAAGTCAATATCTGCTGGAATATCTTGTTGTTGCGCTGCAATGTTGCGAGTCGCAGTTGTTGAAATACTGTGTTCCGTACGTGGACGTTCTTGTTCGTGAATTTGGGCTTTCATCATGAGACGAGTCACATCAAATTCAATCGATCCGATCATATCGTTAAACATACGGAAACTTTCTGATTGGTATTCTACCACTGGGTTATTTTGCGCATACCCACGGAGTCCAACCGCATTTCGCAATTGATCCAAAGCATCGATATGGTCCGTCCACTTGCTGTCCACCACACGAAGGATCAAGACTTTTT
Source organism: Streptococcus parasanguinis (assembly GCA_905188195.1). Taxonomy (GTDB): domain Bacteria; phylum Bacillota; class Bacilli; order Lactobacillales; family Streptococcaceae; genus Streptococcus; species Streptococcus parasanguinis_P. The sequence goes on from CAJJKY010000003.1 coordinate 32,384, forward strand.
GGAATTCTTGCACAGACTCTTCGTCACGCAATTTCGCTACTTGGCTAGCATAGATTTCTTCTGCACGTGCATACAAGTAATCGATAACTTCCTTGTCAGATTTTCCTTCAATATCGCTTGCAGAAATCGTATCTTCCGGAACCAAATTGTATTTGGCAAAGTTCAGAATCGCTTCAACGCGTTCTTCCTTACTTGAGTGGCTGGCTCCTTCAACAATCCGTTTGATGGTCCGTTTGATCATGGCCTTGATTTCAGGTGCCAAGTCACGGTTAGCTGTGATAACATCATAGCGTTCAGCGTAGATAATTTCCCGTTGTTCCCGCATCACGTCATCGTATTGAAGGACTTGTTTACGGGTATCGTAGTTGTTTCCTTCAACCCGTTTTTGAGCACCCTCTACCTGACGGGTGAACATGTTTGAACGGATTACTGATTCTTCTTCGCTCAACTTGAAGCGATCAAGCACTGCTTTGATCCGTTCAGAACCGAAACGACGCATCAATTCATCTTCAAGAGACAAGTAGAATTGAGATTCACCTGGATCCCCTTGACGTCCTGAACGTCCACGAAGCTGGTTATCGATCCGACGGCTTTCGTGACGTTCTGTCCCGATGACACACAGTCCACCGAGTTCGCGAACACCTTCACCAAGCTTGATATCGGTACCACGTCCGGCCATGTTGGTCGCGATGGTAACAGCACCACGTTGACCAGCGTTCATGATGATTTGCGCTTCTTTGTAGTGGTTTTTCGCATTCAAAACTTCGTGAGGGACACCTGCTTGAACCAACAATTGAGAAAGGTAATCACTGGTTTCAACGGCAACGGTACCTACAAGGACTGGTTGCCCTTTTTCATGACGAGACTTGACATCTTCTACAACAGCCTTAAATTTTGATTTCAAGCTTGGGTAGAGAAGGTCTGGATGGTCAATACGGGCAATCGGACGGTTGGTTGGAATTGGAATCACGCGAATGTTATAAATTTCACGGAATTCTTCTTCTTCGGTTTTCCCTGTCCCTGTCATCCCTGACAACTTCTTGTACATACGGAAGAGGTTTTGGTAAGTAATCGATGCAGATGTTTTGGTTTCTTCTTGAACTGGAACACCTTCTTTGGCTTCAATCGCTTGGTGAAGTCCATCAGAATAGCGACGTCCTTCCATGGTCCGACCAGTAAATTGGTCGACGATCAAGATTTCTTGATCTTCGCTGACCACATAGTCGATATCCAAAATCATGATGTAGTTGGCACGAAGGGCGTTGTCGATAAAGTGAGTCAAAGCTACATTTTCAATATCGTACAAGTTTTCAAGATTAAAGTAGCTTTCTGCTTTATCGATTCCTGAATCAGACAAACCGATGGTTTTAGATGGGACATCGATAATGTAATCGTCCTCTGTCAAGGTCTTCACATAAGCATCCGCCATGTGATAGAGCTGGCTCGTATCAGAAGCTGTCTGACCAGAAACGATCAACGGAGTACGCGCTTCGTCAATCAAGATGGAGTCTACCTCATCGACCAAGGCATAGTTCAATGGACGTTGAACCATGTTTTCTGCACGCACAACCATGTTGTCACGCAAGTAGTCAAAACCAATCTCTGAGTTGGTTGAGTAAGTGATATCACAGAGGTAAGCTTCTTTTTTCTCAGCTGGAGATTTTGCTGCAAGGTTGATCCCTACTGAAAGGCCAAGCCATGAGTAAAGTTCTCCCATCTCTGTTGCATCCCGCTCTGTCAAGTATTCATTGACGGTAACAACGTGCACCCCTTTACCAGACAAGGCATTCAAGTACACCGGCATGGTTGCTGTTAGGGTTTTTCCTTCCCCTGTACGCATCTCTGGAACGTCACCATGGTGAAGGACGATTCCCCCCATGACCTGAACCTTGTATGGGAACAAACCAAGAACCCGTTTTGCAGCTTCACGAACAACTGCAAAAGCCTCGTACAAGAGATCATCCAAAGACTCACCATCTTGGTAACGTTGCTTAAACTCAACTGTTTTCGCTTTTAATTCGTCATCCGTCAAAGCTGCCATTTGGTCTTCATAAGAAAAGACCTTATCAGCCATTTTTTCAAGGCGTTTGATTTCGCCTCGATCATTTTCAATAATTGTTTTTAATAAATTTGCCATTTTTTTCCTTACTTTGAATTTTTCAAAATCTAAAATGTTCTTTTTATTCTAGCATTTTTTAAACATTTTTTCAAGATCAAGGCTGTATCTTACAAGACTTTCGAGTGGTTTTTTTCGTGTAAGAAAATCCAAAAAGATGCCTGCTCAAGCAGACATCTTTTCTTTAGGCGATCGTTATTCAGACAAATGGTAAGAATAGCTTGCCACAACCACTTCTTCATGCCAACGAAGTGCATACTTCAATTTCAAACTCATTTGGTTGTGGAGAATATTTTGCCAATGTTTTTTAGGGATAAATTGAGGGACTAGGACTGTAACGGTGTTGCCTTTTTCCTTGGCCTCCTCAGCCACTTTTGAGACAAATTCAACTGTTGGCTGGATAATATCCCGGTAACTGGTCATGACATTTTCAAAGCGAATATGAGGGAAATAGTGCTTAAATTCTTCTGCTACCTCAGCGTCTTTAACCTTGGTTTCTTCCGTTGAGACGTGCATAGCTATAACATCGTTTCCTAGGCTATTTGCATAACTCATAGCTCCCACACTTACCTGAGTGACATTCCCAACAAGGACAATCACGGTATTGCCCGCATAACTTGTCTTTTCGATCTTACCTCCCAAGCGCAATTGAGCCGCAACTTTATCATAGTGATTACGGATACTCAAGAACATCCAAAGCAAGAGACCAATAATAGGGAAGAAGGGCCAGATCTCACGCAAACGGAATAATAAGAGGATCAAGACAATTCCATAACAGATGGCTGCCCCCAGGATATTGGCAAGCGAATACTTAAGAAATCCTTTTTGATATTGGCGTTTCCAGTGGATCACCATCCCTGTTTGAGAAAGGGCAAAAGGAATGAAGACCCCAATGGTATAAAGCGGAATCAAGCTTTCTGTTTGTCCATCAAAAATCAAGAGCAAGACGATGGCACCAATCGCCAAGGTCAAAATCCCATTAGAATAGCCCAGACGATCCCCTTTTTCCATATACATGTGTGGCATGTATTTATTTTTAGCCATGTTAAAGGCCAACATTGGAAAGGCGGAGAAACCGGTATTAGCCGCAACTGCCAAGATCAAGGCTGTTGATAATTGGAAGATGTAAAAGAAGGCTTGTCCAACTGGGGAATTCCCTAAGATGGCTTGGGCCATTTGGGCTAGAGTTGTTACCCCTTTAGCCGGAACGACACCCACCCAGTAATTGAGGAAGGTAATCCCTGCAAACATGATCCCCAAAATCAAAGCCATAATGGTCAAGGTAGAAGCTGCATTCTTTGCTTTTGGTTTCTTAAAGAAAGGAACCGAATTGGAGATGGCTTCAACCCCTGTTAGGGAAGCGGATCCACTCGTAAAGGCCCGCAATAAGAGAATAATACTAACCCCTGAAATGGTTTGACCCACATGAGCAGTTGCGTTATAGGCCAAGTGACCCGTCAAGATTTGGATCACACCATAGCCGATCAAGGCAATGGTACTGACAATGAAAAGGTATACCGGAATCATCAATGATGTCGCTGATTCACGTAGCCCCCGAAGGTTCATCAGCATCAAAATCAAGACCAACAAAATGGAAATGTGAAGATTATAAGGATGAAGAGATGGAATCGCTGACGTGATGGCATCTGCACCGGAAGACACAGATACTGCTACTGTCAGCATGTAGTCGACTAAGAGACTACCACCAGCGATCAAACCCGCTTTGGGAGACAAGTTCTCCGTAGTCACCATATAGGCCCCTCCCCCTTGAGGGTAGGCATGAATGACTTGGCGATAAGAAATCGTTAAACTAGCTAGGAGAACCAGGACCACAATCCCAATTGGAATGGACCACCAAATAGCTCCTGCTGATACGGTCATCAAGACCAAGATAACTTGCTCTGGACCATAGGCAATAGAAGAAAGTGCGTCACTAGAGAGCATGGCCAAAGCCTGCATTTTCCCTAGCAATCCGCCTTCACCTTCTGCACCAGATTTCAACGGACGGCCAATAAACCATTTTTTCAATGTTGAAAACATAAAAAACTCCTTGAAAAAAGATCATGAGGCCGGGAATTCCCTGCCTCTTTTTCATAAAACTGGGGTTATTCTACTCTTTTTTTTCAAGACTGTCAACTGAAATTGTGAAATCTTCGTAAAGTTTTCATTGTGTTCATTTATCCAACCTCTCTTAGATCAGCCAGCTTCTTTTCAAATTGATCCAAGCAAAAAACGAGGCTAGGACAAAAATCCTAGCCTCTCAATTATTTTTGGATTGTCGAGCAAGACGCAGTGGTTGAGTGGGCTCTACTACGCTGATTTCATCAGCTTTTACAGCCCTACTCAACTGTGCGGAGGTGGGACGACGAAATCGAATTCTAACGAATTACCGATTTCTGTCCCACTCTCTCTTTTTTATTTGGGTTGATGTGCCACATAGTGGGCAATGACATCCGAAGTGTACTGGGCTGTGCCAGCTCCAAACTTGTCGATGTTTTCCTTGAATTCTGGGTTATAGACATAGCCTTTGCCGATATGGCCAAAAACCTCTATAGAGCAGTCAAATCCATACGTTCGAATTGCTTCTAAAAGTTTAGCTGCCTGATTTTGATTTTCATTTGCGGATACGGATAGACCATCTTTGAGATTTTGCGCCAAAGTTTGAAAAACTTGGTTGAAGGCTTCCGTAGCCTCATCTTCACGCCCCTTTTGGCGCTCAAGCGCTTGGTCCATGACTTCTTGACCGTACTTCTCTACCGCCTCTTGCTGGTATTTTTGAGTATCTTGATAGCTAAATCCAGTGAATTTTTCCTCAATGGTCATTTTTCTTTCTCCTTTTTGTTCTTGAATGGTTTTTTGCAAGGTAGAAATCAAGGTATCCAGACGTTGTCTTTCTTGAGTCAAATAGTCCAACTGTTTGGTCAAATGGGGCAATAAGTTAGCTTTTTCTTCAGCTAAGAGTTCTGCTATTTGGTCTAAGGAAAATCCTAGATACTTGTAGTAGAGAATCACCTGTAATCGTTCTAAATCTTCTTGACTGTATGTCCGATAACCATTTTCAGATTTCACAGGAACGAGAAGTCCTATCTTGTCATAGTGGTGCAAGGTCTTGACAGAGACACCCGACAGCTCTGCAGCTTCTTTGATATGGTACATGATTTCCTCCTTATACTCAATGAAAATCAAAGAGCAAACTAGGAAGCTAGCCGCAGGTTGCTCAAAGCACTGCTTTGAGGTTGTAGATAGAACTGACGAAGTCAGTAACATATATACGGTAAGGCGACGCTGACGTGGTTTGAATTTGATTTTCGAAGAGTATTACAAGGATAGTATAACCCCTCCCCTTAGGTCAGAGTCAAGGCTTAACATAAAAAAAGTTTTCAGATAAAAAAGGCTTGAGTTGTTTCACAACTTTTAACTCAAACCCTTTCTTTTTTATGGATGACTCACGATCAATTCTAAACCTTGCCCTTCCAAAGTCCAAGATTCAACATCGCTCGGTAAGATAAAGTGACTTCCTTTTCGAATAGGATAATCCTTTCCATCTACCGTCAATTTTCCTTCTCCGGCTAAGACGCTTAACAAGCTGTAATCAGCAGTCTTTTCAAAATCAGCTTTTCCAGTCAGTTCCCACTTATAAACGGTGAAGAAGTCACTTGCAACCAAGGTGGTCATTCGAAGATCATCGACAACAACTGTATCTGGATGACTATTTGCCGGCTCACCGATGTTTAACACATCAATCGATTTTTCCAAGTGAAGCTCCCGCAAGTTTCCTTGAGCATCCTTGCGGTCAAAATCATAAACCCGGTAGGTGGTGTCACTCGACTGTTGGGTTTCAAGAATCAAAATTCCAGAACCAATGGCGTGCATGGTCCCGCTTGGCACATAGAAGAAATCTCCAGCCTTGACTGGAACCTTTGTCAGCAAAGCATCCCAGTTCTTGTCCTCAATTTGCTGACGGAGTTCTTCTTTTGACTTGGCATTGTGTCCATAGATAATCTCAGATCCTTCATCAGCCGCAATCACATACCAACACTCAGTTTTTCCAAGTTCTCCTTCATGTTCCATTGCATAGGTATCATCTGGGTGCACCTGTACACTGAGCCAATCGTTGGCATCCAAAATCTTTGTTAATAAAGGAAAGACAGGCTCTTTACGATTACTGAATAATTCCCGGTGCTCTTGATAGAGCTGATCCAATCCCATTCCTTCGTATGGACCATTGGCTACTTTAGAAACACCATGTGGATGGGCTGAAATCGCCCAAAATTCACCGACATGGTCGCTCGGAATTTCGTAACCAAATTCTTCTTTCAGACGAGTTCCTCCCCAAATTTTTTCCTGCATGACTGAATGTAAAAATAATGGTTGTCCCATAATATCCTCCTCGCATTTCATGTTTCTATTATACAAAAAAAAGAAAGTTTTTGAAAGCCCTTCCCATTATTTTCCTCTCTCGCCAGAAACTTCATTTTTGTGTATAATGAAAGGGATGACACTAAAAGAAAATATTATCCAACTGGCGCATTCTATTGGGATTTCAAAAATTGGATTTACAACTGCTGATGACTTTGCTTATTTGGAAAAATCGCTCCGCTTGGCCGTTGAGGAAGGACGGAATTCTGGATTCGAGCATAAGAATATTGAAGAGCGCATCCAACCCAAATTAAGTCTCTCCTCCGCAAAGACCATCATCTCAATCGCTGTCGCCTACCCCCACAAACTCAAGCAACAACCTCAAAAAACAGCCTATAAAAGAGGAAAATTCACTCCAAACAGCTGGGGGTTAGACTACCATTATGTCCTTCAAGACAAGCTCAACCGCTTAGCTACTGGGATTGAAGAAATGACGCAGGATTTTGAATACAAGGGCATGGTCGATACTGGAGCATTGGTTGATACGGCTGTCGCCCAACGAGCAGGGATTGGCTTTATCGGAAAAAATGGCTTGGTCATTTCAAAAGAATACGGTTCTTACATGTTTCTGGGCGAATTGATTACCAACCTCGAAATCGAACCGGATCAGCCAGTCGACTATGGTTGTGGAGACTGTCGGCGTTGTTTAGATGCTTGCCCAACCTCCTGTTTAATCGGAGATGGCTCTATGAATGCCAAGCGTTGTTTGTCCTTCCAAACCCAAGACAAGGGCATGATGGACCTAGAATTTCGCAAGAAAATTAAAACGGTCATCTATGGATGTGACATCTGTCAGATTAGCTGCCCTTATAACAAAGGGCTAGATAATCCCTTGGCAACAGAAATCGATCCTGATCTGGCTCATCCAGAGTTGATTCCCTTTATCGAGCTGTCCAACGGACAATTTAAGGAAAAATTCGGACATGTTGCTGGAAGTTGGCGAGGCAAGAACATCCTCCAGCGCAATGCCATCATTGCATTAGCCAATGCCAATGACCGCTCAGCCATACCTAAGCTCCTGAACATCATCGAAACTTCACAAAATCAGATTCATATTGCAACGGCTATCTGGTCCTTAGGGCAACTGCTCCGTGAAGTCACGCCGGACCTTGTTGAGCTCTTACGGAATATCAAACATCCGACCGACGCTATCATAGAAGAACGAACTGCTTTCTATGAAAAATTCGGTATTCAAGCAGATTCACAGCTACAATAAAAAAAAACACTAAGGTTGTATCCTTAGTGTTTTTTTAGTTCTTTCAAGAAATACCAACTACCCATCTCTACTTGGTTAAAGCTAATCTCACTTGAATAGACTTCCTTGTAGCCATTTTTTGTGTAAAAATAGACATTTCCTTTGGTATTGGTATAGAAGGCTAGTTTTTCCCCTTTGATCTCTTCCAAGAAAGGCTCAATTCCTTCTGTCATAAAGCGACTGCCATAGCCCTGCCGTTGGTGTTTAGGGGCGACTGCGAGAAGCATCAAATACCAATCAAAATCTACATTTTCCTCCAATTCCTTATCCGTGTCCTCCATAAATTTAAAGTAGGACAACATATTCTTCAAGGAAATAAACTTGAGCAAACCGAATCCCCCATTTAAGAGATAGGCCCGAAAAGGAATCGGTCCCTTTTGCAACAAGGCTACCGCATAAATTTCATCGTTTTTTTCTGCCACAAGGCAAATATGGTGCTTGAGAAAAACCTTCACCAAGATGCGCATCATTGCCTCAACAAAGGCAGGATACTGCTTGGGATCACGCACCAAATCTTTGATAACTTTTAAAAATAGATAGTCCTCAAAGGCTGTACTGGCTACTCGAACCACCTGATCCAGATCTGCTTTTTCTGCTTTTCTGTACTTCATCTTCTCTCCTATTCTAAGTCCACTTTCCAGTATACACTATCCCTCGCTCTTAGACAAAGGTCAATTTTCAGCAATTTGTTCATTCAAGCCAGCAAAAAGAGTCCTCCCCAGACGAGTCCCAATCCCCAAGCGACGAGGACATCCTTGGGATAATGAACTCCTCCAAGAACTCGGACAAGGGCTAATAGAAGAGATAGGAGCATGGAGCACATTCCAAGCGGAAGCGACAACTGGCAGACACACATCGAGATAATGGTCGCCGAAAAAACATGTCGGCTAGGAAAGGAATGACCGGATGAATTTTTTTCTAATAATGGTTGAATCTCCCATTTTTCATAAGGTCTTGGAACATTGACCCAATGACGAAAGAGGCTAAACAAGACAAAACCCGAAGCAGGGATCCAGATAAAAGGCCAGATTCCTCCCATTGAAGTTTTCTTAAAAAACAGCCAACAAAAGACCAGGCCGTAGATGCCTGGCATCACGAAAGTCAGGATTCGATTCATCCTTTGAAGGACCTGCACACGATGTGGCTTTCTCATAAAAGGCAGGGTTAGCCAACGATAAAATTTCGGATAATCTCGAAGATTGGGCTTCATGTTGGCACTCCTGTCTATCATCTCATTTTTGTACTACTAGTATACGCGATCCTAAGAAAGCCTGTCAAGCCAGGCTTCTTTTTTATCCTTTCTTTCTTCTTTTTCACATGATTTAGTACTAAAATCTGATGATTTATCATTTTTCTGTCTCCAAGAAACGTCTTTTCCATTACTATTATCGATAAAAAAATGAGGCTGGGACAAAAGTCCTAGCCTCTTAATTGTTTTTGGATTGTCGAACAAGACGCAGTGGTTGAGTGGGCTCTACTACGCTGATTTCATCAGCTTTTACAGCCCTACTCAACTGTGCGGAGGTGGGACGACGAAATCGAATTCTAACGAATTACCGATTTCTATCCCACTCTCATTTTTTCACTTTGTATGTTACGCCCTTTGTATCTTATTTTTACGCTACTTCTTCTGTAAATTGGCTATTATAGAGATCAGCATAGAAGCCATTTTGGCTCATGAGTTCTTGGTGGTTTCCTTGCTCGATAATATTTCCATCTTTCATCACGAGAATCAGATCCGCATTGCGGATAGTGGACAAGCGATGGGCGATGACAAAGGAGGTCCGGCCTTCCATGAGTTTGTCCATAGCTTTTTGAATCAACTCTTCTGTACGGGTATCGACAGATGAGGTTGCTTCATCCAAGATGAGGAGCGGGGCATCCTTCAAGAGGGCACGCGCAATGGTCAAGAGTTGCTTTTGACCGACGGACAAGGTGACAGAATCATCTAGCACGGTGTCATAACCATTCGGCAAGGTCCGAATAAAGTGATGGACCCCAACCGCTCGGGTTGCCGCTTCGACCGCTTCATCTGAAATATCGGTTTGATTGAAGACCAGGTTTTCCCGAATAGTCCCTTCAAAGAGCCAGGTATCTTGTAAGACCATCGAAAAGGCATCATGAACTTCTTCACGGCTCATGGCCTTAGTATCCACACCATCGATGGTAATTTTACCAGCTTGAATGTCGTAAAAGCGCATCAAGAGATTGACCATGGTGGTCTTACCAGCACCTGTTGGACCAACAATAGCGACCTTTTCTCCTGGCTTCGCTTCAGCTGTAAAGTCATGGATAATAGTCTTATCTGGTGAATAACCAAAGCGAATATGCTCAAAGGTGACGTGACCTTTTGGCGCTTCCAATTGACGTGTTTTTTGGGATTCATCTTCCATTTCTTCTTCGTCCAAGAATTCAAAGACACGCCTCATAGCAGCACTAGCTGATTGTAATTGGGTAATTCCTTGGGCCATTTGACCAATTGGTTGGGTAAAGATACGGACATAGGTCATAAAGGCCACAATGGTCCCAATGGTAATATCTCCATTAATGGTGAGGGCAGCCCCTACGATACAGACCATGACATAACCAAAATTCCCTACAAACTGCATCAAGGGCATCATAATCCCAGAGAAGAATTGGGATTTCCACATGCTTTGATACAAATCTTGGTTGATGGCATCAAAATGATCTTTGGCTTGATGACGGCCATTGTAGGAAATAACAACATTATGTCCACTATAGATTTCTTCAACATAGCCTGAAACTTTGGCAAGATTATCTTGTTGCTGTTTAAACAAAGGCTGACTCTTGACCATAATGATGCTAGAAAGAGCAAAGCCACCAAAAACAGAAAGGATGGCGGTCAAAGCTAAATGCCAGTCCGTCTTAAACATCATAAAGATGGAGCCGATCAATAAGACGATAGAGGAGACCATTTGAACCAAGCTTTGGTTAAAGGATTGGGTCATCAAATCCACGTCATTGGTCACACGAGACAGAGTATCTCCTTGTTCATGGCTATCAAAATATTGGAGGGGCACGCGATTGATCTTCTCAGCAATGGCATTGCGCAAGCGTTCTGCGAAGCGCTGAATCATGGTTGAGATAATGAAACTACTGCTGTAGGACACCAGTGCTCCAACTCCATAAAGGATGGCTAAGGTCAGGGCAATCGAAGTGATCTTGTCAATATCAATGGCGCCTCCCATCCCTTTTGTGATGGTATCCGTGATTTCTTTTAACTTATCCGGTCCAATAACCGTGATAATACTCGATACGATCGAAAAGAGGATAGCAATTAGGAAAAATAAGTGGAAGCCCTTCAAATAGGGAGAAAGTTGTCTCCAAAGGGACGATTCTTGTTTTGTTTTATGCATGTTCCAACTCCTCCTTAGACAATTGTGAATAGGCAATTTCTTGATAGACTTCATTGGTCGCAAGCAATTCTTTGTGGGTGCCTTGACCGACGACCTTCCCTTGATCCAAGACCAAAATCAAATCCGCATCCATAATGGTCGAAATCCGTTGGGCAACGATCAATCGGGTCGTATCTGCCAGCTCTTCTTTCAGGGCTTGGCGCAGGATCCGATCCGTTTTATAATCCAGGGCTGAGAAGGAATCATCAAAGATGAGGATCTCGGGCTTACGTGCAAGGGCACGCGCAATGGCCAAACGTTGACGTTGTCCTCCAGAGAAGTTGCTTCCTCCTTGCGCTACTTCTGTATCCAAACCTTTTTCTTTTGCGGCCACAAACTCTTTGGCTTGGGCCAATTCAAGAGCTTTCCAGATGGCTTCATCCTCTAATTTTCCTTGACTACTTTCTCCAAATTCCATATTGGAGCGAATAGTGCCGCTAAAGAGCACTGCTTTTTGGGGAATGTAGCCGACTTTATTATTCAGTTCTTGGTGGCTATAATTCTTGACATTGATGCCATCCACTAAGATCTTTCCTTCTGTTGCATCGTAAAAGCGCGGAATCAAGTTGACCAAAGTGGATTTCCCAGAACCGGTTGATCCGATGAAGGCAACGGTTTGTCCTTTCTGAGCTGAGAAGGTCACATGTTCAATCACAGCACGGGAAGTCCGTCCATATCGGAAGGAAACATCTTGAAATTCAACGGTACCCTCTTGGCCTGTTGTTTCTTTTGACTCACTTGGGAAGGCTACAGACGGCTCTAAAGCTAAGACCTGGTTGATTCGTTTGGCAGATACCAAGGCACGAGGAAGAATAATCAAGATGGCCACCATCATCATAAAGCCAATCACGACCTGCATGGCATAAGAGGAGAAGGTGATCATATCGGAGAAGACCTTGGTCCGATCTGCTAATACAGGACTGGTGAGGATCTTTGTAGGATCTTTTGGCATGGCGATATCATTGATCAAGTGCGCCCCAATCCAGTAGATAGCCAGGGTCAACCCACTTGATACCACTGTCATGACCGGGTTCATCAAAGACATCAAACGATAAACAAAGAGATTTAGACGGGTTAAGCCCTTGTTTTCAGCCTGGAATTTCTCGTTTTGATAAGCTTCCGCATTGTAGGCGCGAACGACCCGCACCCCAGTCAAACTCTCCCGTGTCGTCGCATTCAAGGCATCGGTCAAACCTTGAACCTTTTGCTGGCGAGGAAAGGCGATAAGAACCAGAACAGAGAGAAGAATCAAGACCATCAAGACCGCAATCCCAACAGAAGTTGTCCAGGCACTGCTCTTCCCCCAAATCTTGGTCAAAGCCCAAATCGCCATAATGGGACCACGCGTCACAACTTGCATCCCCATGACAATCATGATTTGCAATTGAGTCAAATCGTTGGTCGTCCGAGTCAAAAGAGAGGGAACGGAGAATTTCTTGATCTCGGCATCAGAGTAATCCATCACTTGATGGAAAATCTCTCCTCGAAGTCGCGTCGTAAAGCTGGCAGCGACTCTTGAAGCCAAAAAGCCCACAAAAACTGCCATCAAAAAACTTCCAAAAGAGAAGAGCAACATCTTGCTTCCCGGATCCATAATATCAGAAACCTTGGTCCCCTCCTTAGCTAAGAGGGTCGTGATATCAGATAAGTATTCAGGAGTCTTTAAATCCATCCAAACAGCCAGACAGATAAAGACCGTACTAAGGGCAATCATGCCCCATTCTTTGGCGGTTAAGCGCCGAAATATATTGATCATTCCTCGCTCCTTTTTTTCATATTCTCATAAAATTGATGCATGACCTTGAAAAAGATGGCCAATTCTTCTTCTGATACGCCAGCCATCATCTTCTGGTCCACTTCCTCAAAGAATTGTTTCATGTCATTCAACTTGTTTTTCACACTGTCTGTTAGGTAGACATACTTGGCCCGTTTATCGGTCGGACTAGGCTCTAAATAAATAAAGCCATTTTTCTCCATCCGCTTGATCAGGTTACTCGTCACTGATTTTGCGATATGAAGTTCCTGCTCAACATCCCGAATCAAGGTCACTTTTCCCTCCTTTTCACGATGAGATAAGAAGCTCAATACCTGACCTTGGGGTCCTGCGCTAAATTCAAGCCCCTGCTTCTTGGCCTCTCTTTCTACCATGAGGTGAATGAGATGACCGATCTTTTTAAATTCTAGTAAAGGTTTGTCCATCATTTCCTCCAAATAGTTCTCTTAAGAACTTTAAAGTTACTATGAGAACTATTTTAACACAAAAAAGATCCCTGTCAAGAAAAAAGTTTCCATAAGAATTAAAAAAATGGAGCCCAATCGACTCCATTAATGACTTCTAGATAATAATGCCTTCTAGATGATCCATTTCATGCTGACAGATCTGGGCTGGAAAACCTGACAATTGAATTGTTTTTGCTTTCCAATTCACATCTCGATAGGCCACTGAAATCTCCTCATAACGAGTGGTCGGCCGACTCCCTACCAAGGACAAGCATCCTTCCTCTGTTTGGTAAGGCTTTTTCTTTTCAAGGAGAACCGGATTAAACAGGACCAGATTTTCACTTCCCATTTGGATGATAATCGCCCGTTTTTTCACCCCGATCATATTAGCCGCTAAACCGACACACTCAAGGAGATGAGCATTTAAGGTGTCCTGCAAATCCAAAGCCAAGGTGCGATCCTCAGGTGTCGCTTCTTCTGACTTTTGACCCAAGAATAAGACATCTTTTACAATATTCTTTTTCATTCCTTCCTCACTTCTTGATAGATAGACGAAAGAAGAGAGTGGGACAGAAATCGGTAATTCGTTAGAATTCGATTTCGTCGTCCCACCTCCGCACAGTTGAGTAGGGCTGTAAAAGCTGATAAAATCAGCGTAGTAGAGCCCACTCAACCACTGCGTCTTGCTCGACAATCCAAAAATAATTGAGAGGCTAGGACTTGTGTCCCAGCCTCCTCGCTCTTGTTTCTAACCTCTATGAGACAATTGCTGACTATTTTTTAAGCTTCTCGCTCACTTCTTTTGCAAGAACAAAGTTCCCCAAGGTCGCTGAACCATTGCCAGCAACTGCAGGTGTCACAATATAATCTCTCACATCTGGTACAGGGAGGTAACCGTTCAATAATGCTGTAAATTTCGTCCGCACACGATCCAGCATATGTTGTTGAGCCATTACTCCTCCTCCAAAGACAATGATGTCTGGGCGGAAGGTAACTGTCGCATTCACTGCAGCTTGTGCGATGTAGTAGGCTTGAATATCCCAAACATTACTGTTGAGTTCGATATTTTCTCCACGAATACCTGTACGAGCCTCAAGACTCGGACCAGCCGCAAAACCTTCCAAACAGCCATTGTGGAAAGGACAAACACCCTTGAATTCTTTTTCCACATCCATTGGGTGTTGAGCCACATAGTAGTGCCCCATTTCTGGGTGTCCAGCTCCCCCGATAAACTCGCCACGTTGGATGACACCAGCTCCGATTCCTGTTCCGATTGTATAGTAAACCAAGTTTTCGATATGACCACCCGCATTATTGCGTGCGACCACTTCTCCATAGGCAGAACTATTCACATCTGTCGTGAAATAGATAGGTACATTCAAGGCACGTCGGAAAGCCCCAACGATATCTACATTGGCCCAATTTGGTTTTGGAGTCGTTGTGATGAAACCATAAGTGTTTGAATTTGGATCGATATCAATTGGTCCAAATGAACCAATCGCAAGCCCAACTAGATCCTCAAATTTTGAGAAAAATTCAATACACTTATCAATCGTCTCAATTGGCTTGGTTGTTGGAAATTGTACTTTTTCCACAACATTATAGTTTTCATCACCAACTGCACAAACAAATTTTGTACCGCCAGCTTCCAAACTTCCATATAATTTTGTCATGTTGGCTCCTTTTTTATTATGAAAAATATCCTGTATTTATTATAGCATATTTTGTAGTCAATCTTTTTCTCTTCTCTAAAGAAAAAACACACCTTTTTTGAGAAATAAAATTCAAGGACTGGAGATGATAGACCAGTCCTTGAGAACTTATTTTTCGATTAAGCTTTAACTTCGATGATTGCATCACCCTTCGCAACAGATCCAGTTGCAACAGGTGTGACAGAAGCAAAGTCAGCTGTGTTAGTGACGATCACCATAGTTGTGTCTTCAAGACCAGCTGCGGCAATTTTCGCTGCATCAAATGTACCAAGGACATCACCAGCTTTAACTTTATCGCCTTGAGCTACTTTTTGATCAAATCCTTCACCGTTCATTGATACTGTATCAATCCCAACGTGGATCAAGATTTCAGCACCATTAGCTGTTTTCAAACCGTAAGCGTGACCCGTTGCAAAAGCAATGGTTACTTCAGCATCCGCTGGTGCATAGACAACGCCTTCAGTTGGTTTGATGGCAATTCCTTGTCCCATCGCACCACTTGAGAAGACAGGATCATTCACATCAGCAAGCGCTACTGTACTACCAACGATAGGAGTTACAATCACTTCATCTGCAAGTGTTGCTTCAACTTCTTCAGAAGCAGCTACTACTTCTTTGGCTTCTGCTTTTTCAGCAGTTTCTGCTGCTGCAACATTTCCTTCTGTAGCAAACACATCTGCTGCTTTTGTCTTACCGTAGAAGTAAGTCAATGCAAAGGCTACCGCAAAGGCAATCACTTCACACAAGAGGTAGAATGGGATGGATGTTGCATTGATTGAAAGGAATCCAAGGAAACCTGCTGATCCAAGTGAAACAGCAACTACTTGGAGAAGACCTGCAAAGAGGGCACCCACTGCTGAACCGATAAGGGCACAGAAGAATGGGAATTTGTATTTCAAGTTAACCCCGAAGAGGGCTGGTTCTGTGATACCAAGAAGGGCAGACACACCTGCAGAAGATGCAAGACCTTTGGTTTTTTCGCTTTTCGTCAAGAACAAGATGGCAAAAGTTGCAGCACCTTGCGCTACGTTGGCCATTGATGCGACAACGAAGATGAAATCTCCATGACCCGCACCTTTTTGCCAGGCTGAAAGCAATTGTGTTTCGATAGCTGGGAATGATTGGTGAAGACCTGTCATAACGATCAATGAGTAAGTTCCACCAAAGACTGTCATACCGATAAAGCTTGTTGTGTTATACAACCATACAATAGCATCTGTGATTCCGTTTGATACCAAAAGCATCACTGGACCAACCACTGTAAAGGTAAGGAAACCAGTAATCATCACAGAAAGCAATGGAGTAAAGGTAAAGTCAACAGCTGATGGCAATTTCTTGTGGAAGAATTTTTCCAAATGCGCCAAGATCCAGATCGCTGCTAAGACAGGAATAACTTGGTAAGCATAGTTTGTTTGTGCTACATTGTAACCAAAGATATCCCAGAATTTAGTAGCCCCACCAAGATCTGGTGTGGTCATGATCATACCGATCGCAGCACCCAAGAAGATGTTTGCTCCAAAACGTTTGGCTGCAGAAATACCAACCAAAATTGGCAAGAACATAAATGGTGCAGCTGACATCAATTGGATCATAGCTGAAAGACCCTTGATAGCTGGGTACATTTCTTCCAATGATTTAGGTCCAAACAAACCAGCTGAAGTCAAGAAGTTCCGAAGGGCCATCAAGAGACCACCTGCAACCAAGGCAGGAATGATTGGAACGAAGATATCAGACAAGAGTTTGATCAAAGCCATCAATGGGTTGAATTTCTTATCTTTTGCAGCGATTTGTTTCAAATCGTCTGTTGATACTTCTTTCAAACCAGTCGCTTTGATTAATTCTTCATAAACAAAGTTTACATCTCCAGGTCCGATGATCACTTGGTATTGACCATCTGATTTGAATGTTCCTTTGACATCTGCATTGTTATCAAGTGCAGCTTGATCAACTTTGCTATCGTCTTTCAATACCAAACGTAGACGTGTCGCACAGTGTGCTGCCGCAACAAGGTTATCTTTACCGACTGCTTCGATAACCTCTTTGGCTACTTTATTGTAATCCATAAAGTAAATCTCCTTATTTTTTGTAATGTAAACGGTTAAATCGTTTCTACGTTTTTAATTGTACCACGTATTGAAAATATGTCAAGCGTTTTACAGGTTTTTTTTGAAACTTTTTTGGACTTTTTGACACCTTTTGACAGCATGAAATTATTTTCATTTTAAAACAGGCCTATAATTTGCTTTTTAGCGCTTTGATGCAGTCTTTTGTTTTCATTTTCTTTCATTTTTTCATGGATTTTCAACTTCTCCTCTTTTCTTCGAGCCGCAAAATAGATGTCAAGCGTTTGACCTTTTTTGCCATTTTTTTCATTTATCGCTTGCATTTTTAATAGGAAATCGGTACTATGGAAGTAAGAAAAAATTCGGAGGACTAAAATGGAATGGACAACTGAACGTCGTTACCGACGTTACGAAGACTGGACAACAGAGGAAAAGCAAGCGATCCAAGAAAACATGGCGAAATCTCCTTGGCATACACACTATCATGTTGAGCCAAAGGCTGGTCTCTTAAATGATCCTAACGGTTTTTCCTACTTTGATGGAAAATGGATCTTGTTTTACCAAAATTTTCCATTTGGTGCAGCCCATGGGTTAAAATCATGGGTACAAACAGAAAGTGAAGACTTGGTTCATTTCAAAGAAACTGGTGTAACGCTTCTTCCAGACACAGATCTGGATAGCCATGGAGCTTATTCCGGATCAGCCATGCAATTTGGTGACAAACTATTCTTATTCTACACTGGAAATGTTCGTGATGCTGAATGGGTCCGTCATCCCTACCAAGTCGGTGCTTTGATGGACAAAGACGGAAAGATTGAAAAAATTGACAAAATCTTGATTGATCAACCGGCTGACTCTACGGGTCACTTCCGTGACCCACAGATTTTTAACTTTAAGGGGCAACACTACACTATCGTCGGTGGTCAAGACCTTGAGAAGAAAGGATTCATCCGTCTCTATAAGGCTGTAGATAACGACTATACCAACTGGGTTGCAGTCGGTGACTTGGATTTTGCAAACGATCGGACAGCTTATATGATGGAATGTCCCAACCTAGTCTTTGTTGGAGATCAACCCGTTCTCCTCTACTGTCCTCAAGGCTTAGATAAATCCGTTCTCGATTATGACAATATCTATCCAAATATGTACAAGATCGGGGCAAGCTTTGACCCAGAAAAGGCCAAAATGGTGGATGTATCTGAATTGCATAATCTCGACTATGGTTTTGAAGCCTATGCAACTCAAGGATTCAATGCCCCCGATGGACGTGCCTATACTGTCAGCTGGCTAGGTCTTCCTGATGTTTCTTATCCAACAGATTCCTATGACTACCAAGGAGCTCTCTCACTGGTCAAAGAATTAACCATCAAAGATGGCAAGCTCTACCAATACCCAGTTGAAGCGATCAAGGACTTGCGCGCTGAGAGTGAGGATTTTGCCAACAAGGCTCAAACCAAGAACTGCTATGAATTGGAATTGCAGTTTGAAAAAGATAGCCAAAACGAAATCGTCCTCTTTGCAGATGCAGAAGGAAAGGGCTTAGTTCTCTCATTCGATCTCTCTAAGGGATTGGTCACAGTGGATCGTAGCCAGGCTGGTGAGCAATATGCCCAAGAATTCGGTACGAGCCGTAGCTGCCCAATCGCTAACCAAGCGACAACTGCTAATATTTTCATTGACAATTCGATTTTTGAAATCTTTATTAATAAAGGAGAAAAAGTATTTTCTGGTCGGGTCTACCCACATGCAGATCAAAATGGAATCTTGATCAAGTCTGGAACCCCTACTGGAACCTACTACGAACTTGATTATGGTCGCAAAGCTAACTGATGTCGCCAAACTCGCCGGTGTCAGCCCTACTACTGTCTCACGGGTCATCAATAAAAAAGGATACCTGTCTGAAAAAACGATCCAAAAAGTCCAAGAAGCCATGCGAGAATTGGGCTATAAACCTAACAATGTTGCTCGTAGCCTCCAAGGAAAATCAGCCAAGTTAGTCGGCTTGATCTTTCCCAACATCAGCAATGTTTTCTATGCTGAATTAATCGACAAACTAGAGCACCAACTCTTCAAACACGGCTATAAAACCATCATCTGCAACAGTGAGCACGACTCCGAGAAAGAGCGCGAATATATTGAGATGTTGGAGGCTAACCAGGTAGATGGCATCATTTCAGGAAGTCATAATTTGGGCATTGAAGATTACAACCGGGTAACTGCTCCTATCATTGCTTTTGACCGCAACCTCTCCCCAGAAATTCCGGTTGTTTCTTCAGACAACTACGCTGGCGGGGTGCTTGCAGCAGAAACTTTAGTAAAAACCGGAGCCCGAAAGATTATCATGATCACAGGTAATGACAACTCCAACTCCCCAACAGGCTTGCGTCATGCGGGGTTTGCATCGGTTCTGCCTGAGTCCATGATCATTAATGTTTCCAGTGATTTCTCCCCTATTCGCAAAGAAATGGAAATCAAACAGATTTTAACCCACCATAAACCAGATGCTATTTTTGCATCCGATGATTTGACGGCGATCTTGATCATGAAAGTCGCTAGAGAATTAGATATTCAGATTCCTCAGGATTTGAAGGTGATTGGTTATGATGGAACCCAGTTCATCGAGACCTATACCCCTGAACTGACAACCATCCAACAACCCCTCAAAGACATTGCTATCCTCATGGTGGATCTTTTGCTCCAAAAGATCGAAGGAAAAAAAGTAGCAACTACCGGTTATTTCTTGCCCGTTAGTCTCCACTCTGGAAAAAGTGTCTAAAAGCAATATCCCCTCAGTAGAAACTGTGGGGATATTTTTTACCAAAAAAAGAGCCAGTAGGCTCTTTTACTTATTCTTCTGTCACAAATTGACTGAGGACACCGTTGACAAATCGTGAAGAGGTTTCATCTGAAAAGGCCTTGGCCAATTCCACCGCTTCATTGACTGCGACGATCTGTGGTGTATCAAACTCTGTCATTTCATAAATTCCCAGACGAAGGATGTTTTTCTCTACCAAGGTCAAGCGCTCAACAGTCCAGCCGGTTTTCAAATGTTGACCGATTTGTTGGTCTAGTTGATCTTTTGACTGATAGACACCCGTCACGAGATTCATGAGAAAGGCAGGAAGATCGACTTCTTTGTCTTCTGCTAGGTCCTTGTCATGTAGATAAGCAAAGCGACAAGCTTCAACAATGTCTCCATCATATTCCAAGGCCATCAAGGCTTGGAAGGCGCGCTCCCGCAAATCTCGACGTGATTCTAATAAAATTTCATCAGTCATTGAGGAAGTCCTCATTAAACAAGTCTTTCAAGTCTGGTTTTGGAGATTTTTCCGTTGCGATACCAACAACGTGAATGTTGACAGCATCCAAGGTTACATCTGCCATATCATAAACTGCTGACTTGACCGCTTTTTGAATGGCTACAGCGACAGATGGTACAGCCACTCCATATTCTAAATAGAGATAGATGTCTACTGAAACTTGACCATCTTCTTCCGTATGAAGGTAGACGCCACGTCCAAGGGAGCGTTTGGATAAGCTATCAGAAACACTCTTGTTTTCAAGCGAATAGACACCCTCTACTTTTGCTGTTGCAATCGCAATAATTTTTTCTAATACACGTGGTGCAATAACGATGTCACCAAATTGTTCAGTTGCCATAGAAGTTCCTTTCTATTTGACACCCTGAGATGTCTCTTATGCACGAGAAACGTAAGTTCCTTCAGTAGTGTTAATGACCAATTTTTGTCCAGCTTCGATGAAGTCAGGAACG
This sequence comes from Streptococcus parasanguinis, assembly GCA_905188195.1. Lineage (GTDB taxonomy): Bacteria > Bacillota > Bacilli > Lactobacillales > Streptococcaceae > Streptococcus > Streptococcus parasanguinis_P. The sequence goes on from CAJJKY010000003.1 coordinate 53,357, forward strand.
TTTACGACCAAACCAGTTTCCATTGTAGCAGGTTTACCAGAACCAGTCACTGTAGCACCTTTGATAGATGGTTGAGTTTCTGCAACAGTCAATTCAACCGTTGTAGGAACTGTTACACCGATGACTTCGCTTCCGTAGAATTGAATTTTTACTTCTGAGTTTTCAAGGATGTAAAGCAATTCTTGTTCTACGTTCACAACTGGAATTTCATATTGGTCATATGTTTCAGTGTTCATGAAGTAGGCTGTATCATCCATTTTGTACAAGTATTGAGCTGGAACAGTTTCGATAATCGCTTGTTCAAATTTTTCTTCTGGACGGTAGCTAGTATCAAATGTTGAACCAGTACGGACATCACGCAATTTCATACGCATGATAGTGTTTCCTTTACCTGGTTTGTGGTGGCTAGCTTCCAAAACGCGGATCAATTTTCCGTCAGCTGTTTCAAAAGTCATACCAGCTTTCAATTTACTTGCTTCGATCATGTTTTATTACCTCTTTTTTAAAAATAGATTACTCTTTATTGTAACACACTATTTGATTTTTCTCAAACAGCAATTTTCTCTTTTTAGGAAGGCTAGAAGGCAGAGAGAGATTGCAGGAACGAGTCCTTAGAATCTCTATATCTCCAACTCCATCTTCACTATTCCTTATTGGTCCACAGGCACAATGTTGCCATCAGCATCTTTGGTGACATGGACATATTTTCCATCTACTTCAATGTAGAAGGTATGTGGCTTGTCTTGCGCTGGAGAGGCTTGTTTTTGAAGGTCATTGCCAAGGGCTTGACCCAAGTTCATCCCCATAATCATGTTCATGCCATTGCCACCTTCATTTTTAGCAGCTGCGACCAAGGCCTCATTGCGAGCACGACGCTCTTCGATTTCAATAGTATTGTACTTCATCGCTGCCAATTCACTGTCCAGTTTATTGACCTTGGCCATACTGTCTGCATCGTAGCTCAAATCTTCGATGAGGACATTGGTTAATTCGATACCATATAATTCTGTCCAAGTTTTGTTGACTTCGCGTTTTGCAACTTCATTGAAGACGTCTTGGTCCGCATTGATATTGTAAATGTCCGCCTTATTTTCAGCCGTATATTTTGAAATAGCCACTGCAATTTTTGGTGCTAGATTTTGGCGCAAGGTGCCCTGAGCCACATCTTCCAAGGTAAATGGCTTATCTGCAGTGATTTGACGACTGACTGCACTGATGTAAAAGAGTACTGGATCTGCTACCTTAACGTCATAAAGACCATAAAAACGAATGCTAAGAAGTTGTTGGTAACGGTCGCTAAAGTACTCGACTGGATTTTGAGTGCCAAATTTATTTCCTGTAAAAGGTTGCATCCGCACAAAAATAATTTCTTGTTGGGTGACCACTTGGCCTCCAAATGAGAAACGATTCTTGAACTGATCCCACGTTCCTTTCACACCACCCTTTTCAAACAACCAGGCATTTTCACCGGCTTGCCATTCGTGGCTCCCTGCTTCTAGAAGGTCTCCTAGAAACGTTCCATTATTGACCAAGAGAGCAACATAGCCTTGGGGAACAATGACAACAGAGCCATCTGTCAATAGACCTGTATTTTGGTTGCTCTGACGAGAGCGCCCATCTGGATCTTTGGTCAAGAGCTGTCCCTTAATGGCCAAAGCTGTTGCTGGAACAGCTTCTGGCAAGGTAATGGCTTCCTTAAATTTACTATCTTGAAAACTTGAAATGCCCGCTGAAAGGGCTGCTTTAATAAATCCCATACATTCTCCTATCTGTAGAATTCAATTTCATCCACAACTTCGTAGACATCCAAGACCCAATCTTTTGGATTGTGCTTCAAGGATGCTTGGCAATATTCACACTTGTCGATTGAATCGATCGTCAATGGCGCACCACAGTTCGGACAATGATCACTAACGACTTCTGAATTCTTAATGATCTCTGTCTGAGCTCCATGTTCACGGAGGAAGACCATGCGGTAAACGGTAAAGAGATCTTTGGTTGGATCCCCTTCGATCACACGCCCCGTTTCATCATTTCGGATGTAATCTCTCATCGTCGAAGACAGAATGACTTCAATGCGGTCATTGCCTTCTGGATTTTCGATAAAGTCTTTGATCTTTGAATCTTCCACACGCACGCGCTCTAGAACATTGGTTGTTTTGGCGCGAATATGCTCCTGCAACTGCGTCAAGTGTTGCTCATAAAGACTGGTACTTTCTAAGTTCCGCACAGAATTCCAATCTTTTTCTGTCCAGGCAGACTGTAATTGAAGATAGACCAGCTTGACTTGCGACAAGAAGCGGTCTTCATCAAACATTGGATCCAGTTTACGGATACGTCGAATCGCTTCATAGTTGTTTTCAATTGGTCGACCGGCCCGCTCTTCGGTTGTCCGTTTTGGACCACTATTTGAAGAGAATGATTCATCACTATCATTAGCCTCTTTTGCAATATTATAGATAAATCCAATCAATCCAACGATAGCAAAAACTGCCACTACACCACCAGAGTCTGTTCCAGAACTAGAACTGTAGCTACTGGATCCACCAGACCAGCTGCTGCCACCAGACCAACTACTTCCACCATCGGACCAGCTACTGCCACTATCGGACCAACTGCTACCGCCACCTGAATCAATCAAGCTACTGCCACCACTATCTGTATTACCGACACCAGCATGGGCAGAAGGAGCAAATACAAATAGCAGGACTACTAGAAGAATTCCAACTATTACACTTCGTTTTTTCATAGGCCTCTTTTCTTATCTTTGTTTGTTACACAGGGGTTAAGAAAATACTGTCTATTTTATAGGACAATCAATTCTTTAGGAGCAAGAGTCAAGACTTCACAGCCGGTTTCTGTGATCAAGAGGTCATCTTCGATCCGCACACCAGAGAGGCCTTCGATATAAATACCTGGCTCATCTGTTAAGACCATCCCTGCTTGAATCGCTTCTTTAGAAGTTTGGCTGAAGTATGGCTCTTCGTGGATATCTAGCCCAATTCCATGACCGATTCCATGAGTAAAGTATTGACCATAGCCGGCTCTTTCGATCACATCACGTGGGATTTTATCAAAATCACGGAAGCCCAGTCCATCTTTAGCCGCATCAATCAAGGCTTGATTGGCTTTCAAAACGGTTTCGTAAATTTCTCTTTCCTTGTCGCTGACATGTCCTGCATAGATGGTCCGTGTCATATCGCTGACATAGTGGTCATACAAGCAACCAAAATCAAGGGTCAAGGCATCTCCTGCTGAAATCACCCGATCACTTGGAGTCGCGTGAGGCATGGCAGAGCGTTCACCAGCTGCTGAGATAATATCAAAAGATACACCAGAAGCTCCCAACTCCCGCATTCTAAAGTCGAGGAAAGTCGCTGCTTCCAACTCTGTCGTTTTCCCTACCTTGATATAGTCTAAAATATCATGGAAGGCTTGGTCAGAGATGCTACAAGCTTTTTTAATGGCCGCAATCTCAATTTCATCTTTAATCAAGCGCAATTCCATGACAAAGTTCGCTAGGGATTGAAGGCTGATGCCACTGAAAACAGAAGCCATACGGGCATGGTAGGCCACCGTCACTTCGTCCTCAAAACCAAGTTCTTTGATTCCAAGGTCCTTAACGATCTCAGCAGCTGCAGTCAACTCATCGCGGGTTTCCACAATCTCTACAAAGGGGAAACAAGTCGCATGGGCATGGATGGTGTAGCGCGAATCTGTAAAGAGGACCACGCGTTCTTCTGTCACCAAAGCGGTCCCGTTTGAACCCCAGAAATTGGTCAAATAATAAACATTTTTCAAATTGTTAATCAATACCGCTTTGAGGTTTTGAGCTTTCATTTTGTTCCTTAAGTTGCTGATCCGTTGATTCATTGTAATTTTCCTTTCAAATATTGTCCTGTGTAGCTAGCAGGATTTTCTGCTACTTCTTCTGGTGTTCCGGTCGCAATAATGGTTCCACCACCGACACCACCTTCTGGTCCTAAATCGATGATATGGTCTGCTGTCTTAATAACATCTAAATTGTGCTCAATCACAAGGACTGTATTGCCATCATCCACAAACCGCTCTAAGACTTTGATCAAGCGAGAAATATCTTCGGTATGGAGTCCGGTCGTTGGTTCATCCAAGATATAGAAGGATTTTCCTGTAGAGCGCTTGTGCAATTCAGAAGCCAACTTCATCCGCTGCGCTTCCCCACCTGAAAGGGTGGTCGCTGGTTGCCCCAGCGTTACATAGCCCAAGCCCACATCTTGGATGGTCTTGAGTTTGCGTTCAATTTTTGGAATGTGTTTGAAGAATTCGACCGCCTTATTGACTGTCATATCCAGTACTTCTGCGATATTTTTTTCCTTGTAGTGGACTTCGAGGGTCTCACTATTGTAGCGACGTCCATGGCAGACCTCACAAGGAACAAAGACATCTGGCAAAAAGTGCATTTCAATTTTTATGATGCCATCTCCTGAGCAGGCTTCACAACGCCCACCCTTGACATTGAAACTAAAGCGACCTTTCTTATAGCCCCGAATTTTGGCTTCATTGGTCTGAGCAAAGAGATCTCGAATGTCATCGAAGACGCCTGTATAAGTTGCAGGATTGGAACGAGGAGTCCGACCAATCGGGCTTTGATCAATGTCAATCAAGCGATCGATATGCTCAATCCCCTGAATGGTCTTGTATTTTCCTGGTTTTTCCGAATTACGGTTGAGCTTTTGAGCGATGGCTTTTTTCAAGATGCCATTGATCAAGGTCGATTTTCCAGAACCGGAAACTCCAGTGACTGCGATAAATTTGCCCAGAGGAAAACGCGCTGTAATATCTTGTAAGTTGTTCTCACTGGCCCCTGTAATTTCAATAGAGCGACCATTTCCTGAACGGCGATCTGTTGGAACCGGAATCTTGCGCTTGCCGGACAAATATTGGCCGGTAATGGATTTACTATTACGAGCCACCTGTTTTGGAGTTCCCGCAGCAACGATCTCTCCCCCAAAGACACCCGCACCTGGTCCGACATCGATCAGGTAGTCTGCCTCTCTCATGGTATCTTCGTCGTGTTCGACGACGATCAAGGTATTGCCTAAATCACGCATCTTTTTGAGACTGGCAATCAGGCGGTCATTGTCCCGCTGGTGGAGGCCGATCGACGGCTCATCCAAGATATAAAGGACTCCAGAGAGGTTGGAACCGATCTGGGTTGCCAAGCGAATGCGCTGACTCTCTCCTCCTGACAAGGTCCCAGCTGATCGAGACAAGGTCAAGTAGTTGAGGCCTACATTGTTTAAGAAGGTTAAGCGATCCTTAATCTCTTTTAGGATCGGTCTTGCAATCGTGGCTTCATTGTCTGTTAAGACCAACTGATCCACAGCTTTTAAGTGGTCCGCAATCGATAGATCTGACACTTTCCCGATATGCATGCCTTTCTCCCCACCAACACGAACAGAAAGAGCCTGGTCATTGAGACGGTAGCCATGGCAAGTCGCACAGGTCAATTCGTTCATATAAGAGCGCATTTGGTTGCGGGTGAAATCACTATTGGTCTCACGGAAACGGCGGTGAATATTGGTGACGACTCCTTCAAAGGGAATGTCGATATCTCGAACCCCACCAAACTCATTTTCATAGTGGAAGTGGAATTCCTTGCCATTTGAACCATAGAGAACCAAATCCTTTTCTTCTTGAGAAAGATCTGAGAAAGGCTGATCCATATCAATATCAAAATGGATCATGGCCTGCTCCAACATCTGAGGATAGTAGTTGGAAGAGATCGGATTCCAAGGAGCAAGGGCTCCTTCGCGAAGGCTTAAGCGATCATCTGGCACCACCAAATCTAAGTCCACCTCCAGCTTAATGCCTAGCCCATCACAGTCTGGACAGGAGCCGAAAGGCGCATTGAAAGAAAAGAGACGGGGCTCTAATTCAGGAACGGTAAAGCCACATACTGGACAAGCATAATGCTCCGAAAAGAGCAGTTCCTTACCATCCATGGTATCAATGACCACATAGCCATCCGCAATCCGAAGAGCTGCCTCAATCGAATCAAAGAGCCGTGAGCGGATCCCCTCCTTGATCACGATCCGGTCCACAACGACTTCAATCGTGTGTTGTTTGCTTTTAGACAGTTCTGGGACCTCTGTCACATCATAGATCTCACCGTCAACTCGAACCCGAACATAGCCGTCTTTTTGGACTTTTTCAATGATATTCTTGTGCTGGCCTTTTTTCTTGCGAATAATAGGAGCTAGAATTTGCAGGCGTTGGCGCTCTGGTAATTCTAAGACTTGATCGACAATTTGCTCAACCGAAGAAGCGGTAATCGCTCCATGCCCATTGATACAATAAGGCGTCCCTACACGCGCATAGAGCAAGCGCAGGTAGTCATTGATCTCTGTTGCCGTCCCCACTGTAGAACGGGGGTTTTTACTGGTCGTTTTTTGGTCGATGGAAATGGCTGGACTCAAGCCGTCAATGGAGTCCACATCTGGTTTTTCCATATTTCCCAAGAACTGACGGGCATAGGCCGATAAGCTCTCCACGTAGCGGCGCTGACCTTCTGCATAGAGGGTATCAAAGGCCAGACTGGACTTTCCAGAACCAGACAACCCCGTCACCACGACTAATTTGTCCCGTGGAATTTCCACGTCTATATTTTTTAAATTATGGGCGCGTGCCCCATGAATGACAATTTTATCTTGCATGTTCTTACTCTAATCACCTTTTTGTTAACCTCCATTATAACAAATTTTTTAGTATTCTTTTATCCAAAACCGTCCTTTTTCTGATATAATGTTAAGGTGTAAAAAAACAAGGGGAGGCACCATGAAACAGGTCTTTTTATCGACAACGACTGAATTTAAAGAAATAGAGACGCTGGAACCCGGTAGCTGGATCAACCTTGTTAACCCTTCTCAAAGTGAATCGATGGAAATCGCCTCTGCTTTTAATATCGATATTGCAGACTTACGGGCACCACTCGATGCGGAAGAAATGTCCCGTATGACCATCGAAGATGAGTATACCTTGATTATCGTAGACGTTCCCATCAAGGAAGAGCGGAACAATCAGACCTACTATGTCACCATCCCTTTGGGAATCATCCTAACAGAAGAGGCTATTATCACGACTTGCTTGGAGAAATTGCCACTTCTCGATATCTTTATCAACCGACGCTTGCGGAATTTCTATACCTTTATGCGGTCGCGCTTTATCTTTCAGATCCTCTATCGCAACGCTGAACTCTACTTGTCTGCGCTTCGTACCTTGGATCGCAAAAGCGAGCAGATTGAAAGTCAATTGCACAAATCAACGCGTAATGAAGAGCTGATTGAGTTGATGGAGCTGGAGAAAACCATCGTCTACTTTAAGGCCTCTCTAAAAACCAATGAGCGCGTGATCAAGAAATTGACCAGTGCCACTAGTAACATCAAGAAATACCTAGAAGACGAGGATCTGTTGGAAGATACCTTGATCGAAACCCAGCAGGCCATCGAGATGGCAGATATTTATGGAAATATCCTGCACTCCATGACCGATACCTTCGCATCGATCATCTCCAACAACCAGAACAACATCATGAAGACCCTGGCCCTCGTCACCATTGTCATGTCCATTCCGACCATGATCTTTTCGGCCTACGGGATGAACTTCAAGGACAATGAGCTTCCGCTCAATGGCGAACCCCATGCCTTCTGGCTGATTATTTTCATCGCCTTTGCCCTGACCGGGTCTCTCGTCGTCTACCTCATCCATAAAAAATGGTTCTAACACCTACTAATAACACTAAGGAGTATTTATGTCTCAATTTGATTTAACTCAATTAAGTAAAAAAAATCAAGAATTCGTTCGCATCGCCAAACACCAATTGCTTGAAAACGGGAAGACTGAGGAAGAAGCAGAAAGCCTCATCCAAGAAATTCTTCCAGCTATCCATGAAAACCAAGGAAAAGGAATTCCGGCACGGACCCTTTTTGGAGCTCCAACTGTATGGGCGAACTCTTTCAGCGAGAAAGAACGCTATGAAAAAGAGCATCCGAAATTAAACGATGCTCCCTCTCTCATGATTTTGGATTCCTTCCTCTTTATCTTTGGTGTTTTTGCTGCGATTAGCGCCTTTATGAACTTGGTTGCACCTCGTCGTACAGGCTATGGTTTGATCACCTTGATCCTTGGAAGTTTGACAGGGGCTTTGCTCTTGTATCTCATGTACTACTTCTTCTATCAGTATATGGATGGCACCAAAGATCGTAGCGAACGTCCTTCTCTCTGGAAATCCATGCCGATTCTTGTTGGAGTCATGTTCCTTTGGGTTATTGTCTTGTCCTTTACTTCCTTACTCCCACAGGTTCTCAACCCAACTATTCCAGATGTCCTCGCCATCGTTTTAGGTGCTTTAGCGCTTGTCCTTCGCTTCTACCTCAAGAAACGCTTTAATATTAAAAGTTCGAGCACAGCACCCGCAACTCGACGCTAAAAAGAAACGGATGAAGTTTTCATCCGTTTTTGTTTTACTGCATGTTCTTGTTCAATCTTTTTGAAAAATAGAGGACTAAGTCATCATTGTTTTCACAAGAACTGTAAGGGTCCAAGGGCTGATCCCTAAACCAAACTCCAGTTCCATCTGGGATATAGTCCCGTTTGACATACAGTCTTTGAGCTGGGCCATAACCCGAGTGTAAACCAACCCCTAAAGTAACAATCTCTGATAGTAGCCGGACTCTTTTTTCCGCCTCTTCTAAGAGTTGATTCCCAATTCCTCGATTTCTAAATGGCTCAAAAACATTAAAATCAGATAGTTCAGGATAGACTCCTACGAAAGGGCCGTGCATGGCATAAGTCAATATAGTGATATAACCCGCCACAAATCCATCTGACTCAGCTACTAATACGTCTCTCTTTCCGTTCTCCTGATCCTGAAAATAGCTAGTCAAGATATCCTCTCTACCTGGCCACCCTTGGTGGATAAAGGCTTGAGAGATGTGCTCAATATCTGCCTTTATCATCCTCCTGATGATTACACCTTCCTTCATGTTGCGCTCCTTGATACCTTTCTCTTCATCATTATAGCATAATTAGAGCTTGGGAAAGGTCAAAGAGCTTCACACGGACCTAACTCACTATCACATTTCTATGCTCGCAAAAAAAGACCCGTTAGGGTCTTACTCGCTTTTTTATTTTCAAGCTCGTGAAAAAGAGGTCCACTGGACCTGAAAAAAAGACCCGTAAGGGTCTTTTCTTTAATCTTCGTTTACGAAAGGCATCAAAGCCATTACGCGAGCGCGTTTGATAGCTGTTGTTACTTTACGTTGGTTCTTCGCTGAAGTTCCAGTTACACGACGAGGAAGGATTTTCCCACGTTCTGAAACGAAACGGCTAAGAAGCTCAGTATCTTTGTAATCGACATATTCGATTTTGTTTGCTGCGATGTAATCAACTTTTTTACGGCGTTTGAATCCGCCACGACGTTGTTGAGCCATGTTTAATTCTCCTTTATAGTTTTAATTCGTTAAACCCATTCTTAGAATGGAAGATCGTCGTCTGAGATGTCCATTGGATTAGCTCCAAATGGATTTTCTTCACGACCAAAGTTTGGCGCTGCATTGCTTGGTTCAGATCCACCAAAGCTTGGGGTTGCATTTCCAGCAAAACCACCGTTGCCTGATGAATAGCCACCACCTGCATGCCCTTCGCGTGCTGCACGGCTTTCCAATAGTTGGAAGCTGTCTGCTACGACTTCAGTGACATAAACACGTTGACCTTGCTGGTTTTCGTAATTACGTGTTTGAATGCGACCGGTAATCCCAATCAAAGCACCTTTCTTAGCCCAGTTGGCTAAGTTTTCTGCTTGCTGACGCCAGATCACACAGTTGATGAAATCGGCTTCGCGCTCTCCATTTTGACTCTTGAAGTTGCGGTTGACAGCTAGGCTGAAAGTAGCAACTGCTTGATTGCTTGGAGTGTAGCGAAGTTCAGCATCACGGGTCATACGACCGACAAGTACAACATTGTTAATCATAAGTCACCTCTGATGATTTCTTACGCGTCAACTTTTACGATCATGTGACGAAGAATGTCACCGTTGATTTTTGAAAGACGGTCGAACTCGTTAAGAGCTACAGCGTCGTTCGCTTCAACGTTTACGATGTGGTAAAGTCCTTCACGGAAATCTTGGATTTCGTATGCAAGACGACGTTTTTCCCAATCTTTTGATTCAACAACAGTTGCACCGTTGTCAGTCAAGATAGAATCGAAACGTGCTACCAAAGCGTTTTTAGCTTCTTCTTCAATGTTTGGACGAATAATATAAAGAATTTCGTATTTAGCCATTGATAATGTTCCTCCTTTTGGACTAATGACCCCCTGTCTTTGCAAGGGGTAAGTGAGGTTTACTCACAAGAAACTATTATACCAGACTTTTCGAACAAAGGCAAGAATTATCTTTAGGATTTGAAAAATGATTCTGGACGTCCCCTTCGATAGGAAAGAAACATCCCAAAAAAATGACATTTTATAGTAGAAACCCCTCCCCTTCTTTCTCCTCTTTCCTTAAAGAAAACTGATATCAGTTAGCTTTAAGCTTGAGTCTTTATACTAGCTACAACAAATCTCAAGAAACGAGGAACGATTATGAATTATCTTATCATCCCCGCCTATCAACCGGATCTGAATCTTGTCAAACTGGTTCGCTTGGTCCATGCTAAGAGCGATCTCCACATCATCGTGGTCGACGATGGGAGTGACGCTGACAAGAAAGTGATTTTTGACAAACTGGACGGTCTTGCAACAGTCCTGACCCACGAGCACAACCAAGGAAAAGGGCAATCTCTCAAGACTGCTTATGCCTACATCCTAGAAAGAGGTACCTATGGAAGCATTGTTACAGCTGATGCAGACGGTCAGCACAAAATTTGGGATATTTTCAGGGTTGTTAACCAATCTCAAGAGCATCCTGGAACACTTATTCTAGGAGCACGCGCCTTCTCTGGAAAAGTTCCTTTGCGTTCTGCTTTCGGAAATAAATTGACTCGTTTCTTGTTTAAGCAACAAACAGGGGTGGCGGTCAGCGATACCCAAACAGGCTTACGAGCTTTCACTACGAATCTCTTGCCTTTCATGCTTGAGGTTGACGGACAGCGTTATGAATATGAAATGAATGTGCTCCTCGCAGCAAGCAAGTCCTTCCCCATCGTGGAAGTTCCCATTGAGACGGTCTATATCAATGACAACGAAGGATCCCATTTCCGACCTATTCGAGATGGCCTCATGATCTACAAGGACATGTTCAAGTTTGCCCTCTCCTCTCTGAGTAGCTTTATCGTGGATTACCTGGTCTACGCCTTCTTCCTTTTCGTGATGATGGCTGTGCCCATTAGTCTTCGCATTCTCCTTGCCAACGGGATCGCTCGTGTGACGAGTTCCATCTTTAACTACTCGACCAATAAGCATCTGGTCTTTAAGAATAAGGACAGTGTCGCTAAAACCGGAAGTGGTTACTTTGGTTTAGCCCTTGGCCTCTTTATTCTCGATACGCTCTTGATTCGACTCTTCTATACTGCTTTTGGGCTCAATCTCCTGATCAGTAAGATTGTCGTTGGCTTTCTCCTCTTTCTGGTCTCATGGGTGATCCAGAAAAAAGTGATCTTCAAAGAAAGGACTGCTCCCCACCATGAAATTCTTTAAAAAATCCTACACCTATGCTGCCTGCTTTGGCCTTCTTTTGACCAGCAGTTTTAGCTACTCGATGCTCAAGACCTTTGTCTTATCCGATGCCATCCAAACCGTAAAAGCTACGACTACGGACACCAAGGCAGCCAAAAAAGCAGCTGCTTCAGCTACAACGACTGATACTAGCTATTCAGATGACAATATCCAGGTGAGCCTCACAGAAAAAACGGTTGAAAATACCCAGGTTTACATTGCAGATATCACAGTCAGCTCATCTGACTACCTCAAAACAGCCTTTGCACAAAACACTTACGGAACCAACGTGACTGCTAAGACCTCTGTCACAGCTGCCAACAACAGTGCCATTCTAGCAGTGAATGGTGACTATTACGGGGCTAACAGTACAGGATACGTCATCCGAAATGGAGTGGTCTACCGTGATAACGTTCGGGAAGATGCAAGCAATGGTGACCTAGCCATTTACAAGGATGGATCCTTCAAAATTATCTACGAAGATGAGATCTCTGCAGATCAATTGGTCAAAGACGGAGTCGTCAATCTCCTCGCTTTCGGCCCTTCCTTAGTTGAAAATGGAGAAATTACTGTCGATACTAACTCAGAGGTCGGGCAATCTATGGCGTCTAATCCACGGACAGCGATTGGGATCATAGATGAAAACCACTACATTATCGTCGTGTCAGACGGACGGACTTCAGAAAGTGAAGGCTTGTCTCTCTACCAATTAGCAGAAGTGATGAAGTCTTATGGCGTCAAAACAGCCTACAACCTTGATGGTGGCGGATCTTCTACCCTCTACTTTAACGGAAAAGTCATCAACAAACCAACTACAAATGGTACTATCTCAGAAAGGGCGGTGAGTGACATTGTCTACATCGGTTACTAATCCTATTAAACAACGGTTGAAAAAAACGATTCTCTGGTACACTCTGATTTCAGCTTTCTTCTTCGTTGGAAGTCGCATCTACGAACACTTTAGTTTTGGCGAAACCTCTGCCTTCATGCACTACCTCTTCTTGATTCCTTTGATCGGTGGCGCCCTACTAGTGCTTCTACAGTTGATGGTGAAAGGCTTCTCTCGCCTGAGCCTCAATCTTTGGAATTCAGGAGTGGCTACGCTCACAGCTGGGGCCCTCTACCGAGGGATTGTCAACCTCTCTGGTCGATCTACCACAATGGATCAACCCTATTATTACCTTGGAGTTGCTTTTCTAGCACTAGCTCTGATCAGCCTCTTCTTTGTCCGCAGTGTCTGGGTGGAGAAAACAGCCTAAGATCAAAAACGTCCGTTTCTATAAAGAAACGGACGTTTTAGTTTGAAGTCAAAGTATTCTGAGAAACTTTCCTTAGGTGAGTTTTTAATATGACTTAGTCTTAAATCTGAAAAGCCGGATTGCTCCGGCTCTTTTTCTTATTTATTCACGTTTTCCCATTTCCAGTTTTGAACTTCTGGAATGTCATCTCCGTTTTCACGGATGTAGTCATGGTGGAAGGCGATTGTTTCATCCATCTTCGCTGCAAATGCGCTTGCTGCATCTCCAAGAGCTGCATTAGCTGCATCTTGTGCCAAGTGGAAGCGATCCAACTCAGACATCACACGCATATCAAATGGTGTGGTGATATCCCCGTTTTCACGGTAACCATGCACGCGCAAGTTATGGTTGTGACGGTTGAAGAAGATATCACGGATCATGCCTTCGTAACCATGGAAGGCAAAGATGACTGGTTTATCAGTTGTGAAGACTTTGTCAAATTCTTCATCTGAAAGTCCACGCGCATCAACGGATGGGTGACGCAATTTCAAGATGTCTACCACATTGACAAAGCGGATCTTCAATTCTGGGAAGGCTTTATGCAAGATTGTGATGGCTGCAAGAGCTTCTAAGTTTGGCTCTGTACCTGCAGCTGCAATAACAAGATCTGGCTCTTCATCTGCTGAAACAGTTGATGCCCAATCGATCACCTTGTATCCTTCACGAACCAATTCTTCTGCTTCGTCAGCTGAGTAGAATTGAGGACGTGGGTGTTTAGAAGAAACGATCAAGTTGATCATATCTTCTGCCTTGAAGGCTTGATCCATCACTGCAAGCAAGCTATTGGTATCTGCTGGCAAGTACTCACGAATATATTCAGGAGTTTTCTCAGCCAAGTGAGTCAAGATACCTGGATCTTGGTGAGTATAACCATTATGGTCTTGTTGGAAGACCGTTGAAGTTGCAATCAAGTTCAAGGCTGGGTAGTTTTTACGCCATGTTGTATGGGTCTTAGACTTACGCAACCATTTGAAGTGTTGAGTGATCATAGAATCCACAACACGAAGGAAGGATTCGTAAGAGGCGAAGAATCCATGACGACCTGTCAAGACATATCCTTCAAGCATACCTTCTGCTTGGTGCTCTGACAATTGAGAGTCAATGACACGACCAGCAGGGCTCAAGGCTTCATCGTAGTCTGGTTTCATACGTCCTAACCATTGACGGCTTGTACGAGTGAAGACTTCTTGAAGACGGTTTGATTTGGTTTCGTCTGGACCAAAGATACGGAAGTTATCTGGGTTCGCATCTACCAAGTCTGCCGCATACTTACCAAATTCGATCATGTCTTGAGCCATGATTTCACCTGGTGTATTGAATTGAAGGGCATGTTTCTTCCAATCAGCTGTGTTCATTGGTTTGATCACACCAGCATTTGTGATTGGGTTCATAGCCATGCGACGGTCACCTTTTGGTGCAATTTCAGCAATTTCCGGAACTAATTTACCAGTTTCGTCGAACAATTCAGCTGGACGGTAAGATTCCAACCATGAAAGAAGGGCATCGACATGCTCCATGTGGTGAGCATCTACTGGGATTGGAACTTGGTGCGCACGGAATCCACCCTCGATTGGTGTTCCTTCCCATGCTTTTGGACCAGTCCAACCTTTAGGAATACGAGCAATCAAGACAGGGTAAACTGGTTGAGTTGCTTCTTCAGCAGAACCTTTACGAGCTTCTGCTTGGACTTTCTTGATTTCTTCAATTGCTTCATCCAATTTTTCAGCGAACAAAGCGTGTGCAGCTTCGTGGTCTTCTGAAATTGCAGTGACATTCGCAAAGATTGGTTTCCAACCAAGACCTTCGAAGAAGAGGGCCAATTCTTCGTCTGTTTTGCGTTCGAAGATGGTTGGGTTGTGGATCTTCCCTCCGTTGAGGTAGAAGATTGGAAGGATAGCCCCATCATTGACTGGGTTCAAGAAGGTATTTGACAACCATCCTGCCATCAATGGACCTGTTTCACCTTCACCATCACCGATAACTGTGGCAGCAATCACATCTGGATTATCCAATACAGCACCTGCAGCGTGAGAAAGGGCATAACCAAGTTCTCCACCTTCGTGGATAGATCCTGGTGTTTCAGGCGCCGCGTGAGAAGCGATTCCTCCTGGGAATGAGAAGATCTTACACAAGTGTTTGAAACCTTCTTCATTTTGAGGGATGTTTGGATTCAATTCAGTATAAGAACCATCTAAGTATGAGTTTGATACCATTACTTGTCCACCGTGACCTGGTCCTTCAATGTAGAACATATCCAAGTCGTATTTGTTGATGGCACGGTTCAAGTGAGCATAGATAAAGTTTTGCCCTGGTACAGTTCCCCAGTGTCCGATTGGGTGAGCTTTCAAGTCATTTTCAACGACTTCGCGCTTCAACAATGGGTTATCTTTCAAGTACATTTGAGCAGCTGAAATGTAGTTGGCTGCACGCCACCAAGCGTCTACTTTATCCAAGTAAGCTTTGCTGTTATAATCGACAGTCATCTTGTCTCCTCACAATTTCTAGACAGGTCTGTTGGACAACCTGTACGTTTGATGAATAATTTAAACAATCTGTTTTCCAGTCAAACAGATGATATTGAAGAAAATATTCAATATTACTTCTATTCTATCAAGAATTTCCCTTTTTGTACATTAGAAAGTAAGAAAAATATTCTTTGAACATCAAATTTTAATTTTCTACTAAAGTGGTCCTATTCCCTACAGGGATAGGTTTTAAAAAAAGACTTTGCTGATTTTTGCAAACGAGCAAAGTCCCAAATGAAATGGAGTCGGTTAAATGACTTTTTGACCTTTCTTGTAGACATCTGTCACGAGATTTGTCGCAAAGAAATAGAAGAGATAATCTAGATTTGGTGCATCAAAGATGGTAATGTCAGCCTGTTTGCCAACATCGAAAGAGCCGATTGTTTTAGCACGATCAACTGAATAGGCTGCATTGATGGTCACCGCATTGAGAATTTCTACTGGAGTTAGGCGCATCATGAAGCAACCCAGATGCATGGCAAACTGGAGATTGGCTGTTGGACAAGACCCTGGGTTGCTGTCCGTTGTTAGGGTGATAGCCATCCCAGCGTCCAACATCTTACGAGCCGGTGCATAGGTATCTTCCATGAGGCTGAAGGTTGTAGCAGGCAACAGATTGCCGATAACTTTGGCTTTTGCTAGTTTTTGAATCCCTTCATCCGTAATCACCATCAAGTGTTCTGCACTAGTAGATTCCAATTCAGCCGCCACGTCAACACCACCAATGGATTCGATTTCATCGGCATGAATCCGCAGTTTGAAGCCCATCTCCTTAGCTTTAGAAAGAAGATAGCGGGATTCATCTGCTGTAAAGACACCTTTTTCACAGAAAATATCACAGAACTCAGCTAGCTTTTCTTCCTTCACTTTGGGAAGCATTTGCTCCACAATGAGATCTAAATATTCTTGGGAACGGCCCTTGTATTCTGTTGGGATCGCATGGGCTGCCATAAAGGTTGATACCAGATCAATTTCATGATCCCGGTCCAAGGCAGCTACTACATCTAGTTGGCGTTTTTCAGTTTCCCAATCCAAACCATAGCCACTCTTGGCTTCGACAGTAGTCACCCCATGACGCAACATGTAATCCAACAGTCGTTCGGACTTGTCATAGAGATTATCGAAGGAAGCTTCTCGTGTCGCCCGAACCGTGCTCAGAATTCCACCGCCTTGAGCGAGGATGTCTAAGTAAGAAACACCTGCTAACTTTTTCGCAAATTCATGTTCACGACTGCCTCCATAGACCAAGTGGGTGTGGCAGTCAATCAGGCCAGGAGTCGCAACTTTTCCTTCACAGGATTTCACTTCCGTATGGTCATCAATCAGTTCTGGATCTGGTTGACCTGTCCCAACTGCAAGAATCTTTCCATCTTTAATGGCGATATAAGCATCGGAAAGAATTTTTGCCTCTGCCATCTCCTTGCCATAGAGAGGATGACCTAGATCATTCGGACAAAACAATTGGTTAAAGTGGGTTAATAGGATATCAGCAGACATATGAAACATTCCTTTCTATTTCCATTGTTATTCATTTTACAATTCTACAGGAAAAGCGTCAAAAAAAAGTCAAAAAGTTTTTCCCTCATTTTTTTTTGCTTTATTAAAAATTATATTTTTTTTTGACTCTTTATTGACGTTTCTTCGATACAATAAAGAAAATATAAATTCACAGTCCAACTATAAGGAGGGTTCTGCTATGTCATTTATAGACGAGAAAGAAATTGCAGCTGCTATGTCTGTCAAACTTGACTTTGATGTCCTACCTGAAAAGGCGACTTTTCAAGAAGGCATCCGTCGTGCACCTGATAGAGGCTTCCGCTTAACGCAAGCTCAGACTGAAATTGCCCTTAAAAATGCTTTGCGTTACATTCCTAAAAAATTCCACCAAGAGTTGATCCCAGAATTTCTGGAAGAACTGAGAACTCGCGGTCGGATCTATGGCTATCGCTTCCGTCCAAAAGATCGGATCTACGGAAAACCAATCGATGAGTACAAAGGAAAATGCACAGCTGCTAAGGCTATGCAGGTCATGATTGACAACAACTTGAGCTTTGAAATTGCTCTTTATCCATATGAATTAGTCACTTATGGGGAAACAGGATCTGTCTGTGCCAACTGGATGCAATACAACTTGATCAAGAAATACTTGGAAGTCATGACAGAAGACCAAACCTTGGTGGTTGAATCTGGTCACCCTCTTGGCCTCTTCAAATCGAAACCAGAAGCTCCTCGTGTCGTCATTACCAACGGTCTCTTGATCGGTGAGTATGACAACATGCGCGACTGGGAAATTGCTGAAGAGATGGGAGTGACCAACTACGGTCAGATGACGGCTGGTGGCTGGATGTACATCGGTCCACAAGGGATCGTTCACGGTACTTTCAACACCCTTCTCAATGCTGGTCGTCTCAAACTCGGTGTGCCTGATGATGGCGACTTGACCGGTAAACTCTTTATTTCATCTGGTCTCGGTGGAATGAGCGGAGCTCAAGGGAAAGCAGCTGAAATCGCAAAAGCGGTGGCCATCGTCGCTGAAGTGGACCGCTCTCGGATCGAAACTCGTCACTCTCAAGGCTGGATTAGCCAAGTGACAGACAGTGCCGAAGAAGCTGTGAAATTAGCTCAAGCAGCACTGGAAGCTGGTGAATCCACTTCGATTGCCTACCATGGTAATATCGTAGACTTGCTCGAATATGTCAACGAACACCAAGTCCATGTTCATCTCTTGTCTGACCAAACCTCTTGCCACAACGTTTATGATGGTGGCTATTGCCCAGTTGGCATTAGTTTTGAAGAACGGACACGTTTGTTGGCAGAAGACAAAGAAACCTTCCATCGCTTGGTCGATGAAACCTTGGCTCGTCACTTCGCAGTGATTAAAGCCTTGACTGCTAAGGGCACCTACTTCTTCGACTACGGTAATGCCTTTATGAAATCTGTTTACGACTCTGGCATCAAGGAAATTTCTAAGAATGGCTTGGATGACAAGGACGGCTTCATTTGGCCATCTTATGTAGAAGATATCATGGGACCTATGCTCTTTGACTATGGTTATGGTCCATTCCGTTGGGTCTGCCTCAGCGGTAAACATGAAGACTTGATTGCAACTGACCATGCAGCCATGGAAGCGATCGATCCAACTCGTCGCTACCAAGACCGTGACAACTACAACTGGATCCGCGATGCTGAAAAGAACCAATTAGTCGTTGGTACACAAGCTCGTATCCTCTATCAAGATTGTATGGGACGTGTCAACATTGCTTTGAAATTTAATGAACTCATTCGCCAAGGTAAGATTGGCCCTGTCATGATTGGACGTGACCACCATGACGTATCTGGTACAGATGCTCCATTCCGTGAAACATCCAACATCAAAGATGGTTCGAACGTCACTTGTGACATGGCGGTTCAATGTTACGCTGGTAACGCTGCTCGCGGTATGAGTCTCGTTGCCCTCCACAACGGTGGTGGTACTGGTATCGGTAAAGCCATCAACGGTGGATTTGGTCTCGTTCTAGACGGTAGCCACCGGATCGATGAAATCATCAAGTCTGCCATTGCCTGGGATACCATGGGCGGGGTTGCTCGTCGGAACTGGGCACGGAATAACCATGCCATTGAAACAGCGATCGAGTACAACCGTCTCCATGCAGGAACAGACCACATCACCATTCCGTATCTGGCAGATGAAGATTTGGTCAAAGAAGCCGTTCAAAAATTGTTTTAACATCAAAAAATAAAAACTGAGAAAGGGGAGGAAAATACAAAGACTCCTCCTCCCCAACTTCTCCTATAAAAAGAGGTAATCATATGGCAAAAATTGTTGAGTGTATTCCAAACTTCTCTGAAGGACGCAATCAGGCTGTGATCGACGGATTAGCAGCTACAGCAAAAAGTATTCCAGGTGTTACGTTACTAGACTACTCGTCCGATGCCAGCCACAACCGTAGCGTCTTTACACTCGTTGGGGATGAAGAAAGCATTCAAGAAGTGGCTTTCCAATTGGTGAAATACGCTTCTGAAAACATCGATATGACCAAGCACGAAGGCGAACACCCTCGTATGGGGGCAACAGACGTTTGTCCATTCGTTCCGGTTAAGGATATCACTACAGCTGAATGCGTTGAGATTGCTAACAAAGTAGCCGAACGCATCAATCGTGAATTAGGTATTCCAATCTTCCTTTATGAAGATGCTGCAACTCGCCCAGAACGGAAGAACTTGGCGAAAGTGCGTAAAGGACAATTTGAAGGAATGCCAGAAAAATTGTTGGAAGAAGACTGGAAGCCAGACTACGGTGAACGCAAGATTCACCCAACTGCAGGGGTTACAGCTGTCGGTGTCCGGATGCCACTCGTTGCTTTCAATATCAACCTTGACACAGACGACCTAGAGATTGCCAATAAGATTTCTAAAATCATTCGTGGATCAAGCGGTGGATACAAGTACTGTAAAGCGATCGGCGTCATGCTAGAAGATCGCAACATCGCCCAAGTCTCCATCAACATGGTCAACTTGGAACAATTCCCATTGTATCGTGTCGTTGAAACCGTTCGTTTCGAAGCACAACGTTACGGTGTTCGCATCATCGGAACAGAACTTATCGGACTGGCTCCTGCTAAGGCTTTGATCGACTCTGCTGAATACTACTTACAATTAGAAGACTTTGACTACAGCAAACAAGTCTTGGAAAATCACTTGTTGGGTTAGAAAGGGAGTTCTATGAAACTAGTTGACTTAAGTATTACGGAGTTTGCCAAGGTCCTTGGTTCAGATGCTCCAGCTCCAGGTGGTGGTTCTGCAGCTGCTCTATCTGCTGCGAATGGGATTTCCCTTACAAAAATGGTCTGTGAACTGACCATTGGAAAGAAAAAATACGCAGAATTTGAAGACCACATCAAAGGGGTTCATGAAAAAAGCGCTCAACTCCAAGACCAATTACTAGAAGCCATCGACAAGGATACAGAAGCCTTCAACGTCGTATCAGCTGTCTTTGATCTTCCAAAAGAAACGGAAGAAGAGAAAGCTGCTCGTCGTGAAGCCATGCAAAAAGCTTTGAAACATGCGACAGTATCTCCTTTCTCTATGATGGAGCTCATCGTTGAAGCTCTTGAAACCACCAAAGAAGCTGTTGGCAAGTCCAACACCAATGCGGCTAGTGACCTAGGGGTAGCTGCTCTGAATCTTAAAGCTGGCCTTCAAGGTGCTTGGCTCAATGTCTTGATCAACATTTCAGGAATCAAGGACCAAGACTTCGTCCAAGAATACCACGGCAAGGGACTCAAACTTCTCCAAACCGGTTCTGATCTTGCAGATAATATTTACCAAACCATTTTAGAAAGTCTATCTTAAACCTAGCAAATAAAAATAAAGAAAGAAGGGATTCTATGGTTTTATCGGATATTGAAATTGCCAATTCTGTCCAAATGAAGCCCATCACCGATATCGCTGCTGAACTTGGATTGACCGAAGACGATATTTCGCTCTACGGAAAATACAAGGCAAAAATTGATAGCAACCAACTGGAACAACTCAAGGATAAGGAAGATGGAAAGCTGATCCTCGTGACAGCCATCTCCCCAACACCTGCTGGAGAAGGAAAGACAACCACCTCTGTTGGCTTGGTCGATGCTCTTTCAGCTATTGGTGAAAAAGCCGTCATTGCCCTGCGCGAACCTTCTCTTGGCCCTGTCTTTGGGATCAAGGGTGGAGCTGCCGGTGGCGGGTACGCCCAAGTGGTTCCAATGGAAGATATCAACCTTCACTTTACCGGAGACTTCCATGCCATTGGGATTGCCAACAACCTCCTTGCAGCCTTGATTGACAACCATATCCATCACGGCAATGAGTTGGGCATCGATTCTCGTCGCATTACCTGGAAACGGGTGGTCGATATGAACGACCGTCAGCTCCGTCATATTGTCGATGGCCTTCAAGGAAAAACAAACGGGGTTCCTCGTGAAGATGGCTTTGACATCACCGTGGCTTCTGAAATCATGGCCATTCTCTGTCTCTCAGAAAATATCCTTGATCTCAAAGAACGTCTTGATCGCATCATTATCGGGTACAACTACCAAGGACAACCGGTCACAGCCAAAGACCTCAAGGCTGGAGGGGCCATGGCAGCTGTCCTCAAAGATGCCATCCATCCGAACTTGGTGCAGACTTTAGAACATACTCCTGCCATCATCCACGGTGGACCATTTGCCAATATCGCCCACGGCTGTAACAGTGTGCTGGCTACTAAACTAGCCCTCAAATATGCAGACTATGTCGTGACAGAAGCTGGTTTTGGAGCAGACCTCGGTGCTGAAAAATTCATCGATATCAAGTGCCGTATGGCTGGACTCAAACCTGCTGCCGTTGTCCTCGTCGCAACCATCCGTGCCCTCAAAATGCATGGTGGGGTTGCCAAAGCGGACTTGGCTACTGAAAATGTCCAAGCCGTGATCGATGGTCTACCAAACCTAGACAAACACTTGGCCAACATTCAAGAAGTCTATGGTCTACCAGTGGTCGTTGCCATTAACAAATTCCCACTGGATACAGAAGCAGAGCTAGAAGCTGTCTATGAATCTTGTAAGAAACGCAATGTAGATGTGGTCATTTCAGATGTCTGGGCACATGGTGGAGCTGGTGGTCGTGACTTGGCTGAAAAAGTCATTCAACTGGCTCAAGAAGAAAACCACTTCTCTTATGTCTATGACGAAGAAGACAGCATTGAAACAAAATTGACCAAGATCGTCACAAAAGTCTATGGTGGTAAAGGCATCAGCTTAACACCAGCGGCCAAACGCGAACTCAAAGAATTGGAAGCTCTTGGCTTCTCAAACTACCCAATCTGTATGGCCAAAACCCAATATTCCTTCTCAGACGATGCGAAGAAGATGGGAGCACCAAAAGATTTCACAGTTAAAATCAGTAACCTTAAGGTGGCTGCCGGAGCTGGCTTCATCGTAGCTCTCACTGGTACCATTATGACCATGCCTGGCCTACCTAAAGTTCCTGCCAGTGAAAAGATTGATATCGATGCCCACGGCAATATCACTGGTCTCTTTTAAGAAAGAAGGCGTCCTATGGTGACTCTCCTTCATCTTACCCCCGCAGATTATCAAATTTCTACCTGGTCCGGTGGCCAAACCACCCAACTCTTTCTCTCCCCAGAGGGAGGAAGCTATCCAGATCGGACCTTTGACTTCCGCCTCTCTACTGCAACGGTAGAGGTTGAAAAAAGTAACTTTACCGATCTCACGGGCTACCACCGAATCTTGATGCCCTTGAATGCCTCCATTAGGCTCACCCATCACCATAAAGAAGTGGTTTTGAACCCCTTTCAAAGCTACTTCTTTGATGGGGGAGATCCTGTATCTAGCCAAGGGACTTGTCAAGACTTTAATTTGATTTACAAACCTTCTTATCAGGGGCATATGAGTGCTATATCCCCAAAAGAGAGTGTCAAAAGTCAGAGTCGCTATCAATTGATCTACGCTCTCTGTCCACTAACACTCGAATGGGGAAACAATCATTCTCAAACTCTCCAAACTCACGAGCTCCTGGTGATCGAACAAGCATCTCCTCTTCAAGAGATGACAATCACGTTTTTACCCCATCAGTCTGGGGAGCAACCGATTGCTATCTGGACTGGACTACAATAATGTTCACAAAGGAGAAACATTATGAACGGAGCACATAAACAGTCGATTGAGGAACAAGAAAAAGCGAAATTCAGCTTTAGCGGTGCCACTCTTTACGGTATCAATGCCGTCATCGGATCTGGTATCTTCCTCCTCCCTCAAAAAATTTATTCTGGCCTCGGACCAGCCTCTCTAGCTGTCATGTTCGGGGTTGCCATTCTCGTCATGCTACTATCAGCCTGTCTGGCTGAAACAGCTGGCTACTTCGACAAAAACGGTGGAGCCATGCAATACTCAAAAGCCGCTTTCGGAGACTTCGTTGGCTTTAACGTTGGGATTCTCGGTTGGGCCGTTACTGTTATCGCTTGGGCTGCCATGTTAGCCGGCTTTGCTAAGATCTTCATCATCACCTTCCCAGCATTTGAAGGCTACAACCTTCCGATTAGTATCGGTATGCTGATTCTCTTGAGTCTGATGAACATTGCCGGTCTGAAAACCTCTAAGATGTTTACTCTGACAGCTACTGTTGCAAAATTAATTCCAATTGTCCTCTTCTCACTCTTTGCCATCTTCTTCATTTCCGGTGGCGTGAGCAAGGGCAACTTCACACCTTTCCTTCAATTGGAAAGTGGAACAAGTCTCTTCAGTTCGATTTCTAGTACCGCCGTCTACATCTTCTACGGTTTCATCGGATTTGAAACCATGTCTATCGTTGCAGGGGAAATGCGCAACCCTGAAAAGAACGTTCCCCGCGCTATTCTAGGTTCTATTAGTATTGTATCTGTTCTCTACATGTTGATCATCGCTGGAACAATCGCCATGCTTGGTGGTCGCATTATGCAAACCGGTGCACCAGTACAAGACGCATTTGTCGAAATGATTGGCCCTATCGGAGCTCCACTCGTTTCTTACGGAGCCCTCATTTCAATCGCCGGTCTAAACATCGGTGAATCCATCATGGTCCCTCGTTTTGGTGCCGCATTAGCAACTGAAAAACTCTTGCCAGAAGGGCTTGGAAAAACAAACTCTAAGAATGCCCCTGTCATTGCCATTATCATTTCTGGTATCTTCGCCTTCTTACTCTTGTTATCTGGCTCTTTCGAAACATTAGCAACCTTCAGTGTTGTCTTCCGTTTCTTCCAATACATTCCAACTGCTTTGGCAGCCATCAAACTCAGAAAAATGTACCCAGACAAAAAGGTTACCTTCCGAGTACCATTTGGTCCTGTTATCCCAGTTCTAGCCGTTGTGATCAGTATCTTGATGATTGCAGGGGACAACATGATGAACTTTGTTTGGGGTGCCATCGGTCTCGTGATCGCAAGTGGACTCTACTTTGTTTTCCACGGCGATAAACTACATAAATCGAAAACCCTTCCTCACTAATTTTCTTTACACACTAGATGGGAACAGAGACGGGAGTGAAGCTCGGTTTTGCTCCCTAACCCATCTAGGACTCCACGAATGTCAAACCTGAGCCCTTTTCTCTATGACTCCTTTCAATTTTTTTAGATCAATAGACAATGGGCCCATGTTTGGTATTCAAACCGAAGTAAACAACACTACTTCCACAGAACAACTATTCATAATCGGAGGTTTTATATGACTCAATTGATTCATTTAGATGGTAATAGCTTAACACTCGAAGAAGTCATCGCTGTCGCTCGGCACGGTGCCCAATGTGAGCTTGATGAACAAGCCAAAGAAGCCGTTATCGCATCCCGTAAAATCGTTGATGACATTGTCCGGGAAAAACGAGTCGTCTATGGTGTAACCACTGGCTTTGGTTCCCTCTGTAATGTCAGCATCTCTCCAGAAGATACTGTTCAACTGCAAGAAAACCTGATCCGAACTCACTCATCTGGCTTCGGCGATCCACTTCCTGAAGATGCCGTTCGTGCCATCATGCTGATCCGTATCAACTCACTCTTAAAAGGTTATTCTGGCATTCGTCTATCAACCGTTGAAAAACTGTTAGAATTGCTTAACAAAGGAGTCACTCCTTATATCCCTGAAAAAGGCTCTCTCGGAGCTTCTGGAGACTTAGCACCACTTGCTCATATGGTTTTACCAATGTTGGGTCTTGGACGCGCCTACTACAAAGGAGAACTTCTCAGTGGTCAAGAAGCCTTAGATCGTGCTGGAATTGAAAAGATCCAATTGGCTGCCAAAGAAGGGCTTGCCTTGATCAATGGTACGACTGTCCTAACGGGTATCGGTGCTCTTGCGACTTATGATGGTATCCAATTGCTCAAACTCTCTGATATCGCTGGTGCTCTCTCAATGGAAGTTCACAATGGAATTACCAGTCCATTCGAAGAAGACCTTCATTCCATCCGCCCACAAAGTGGACAATTGGCAACTGCTCGCAACATCCGTAACCTTCTTGAAGGAAGCAAGAATACCACTGTTGCGACTCAACAACGGGTACAAGATCCTTATACACTTCGCTGTATCCCTCAAATACATGGAGCCAGCAAGGATTCTATTGCTTACGTAAAAGAAAAAGTTGAAATCGAAATCAACTCTGTCACAGATAACCCAATCATTACCAAAGAAGGACACGTCATCTCAGGAGGTAACTTCCACGGTGAACCAATGGCGCAACCATTTGACTTCTTAGGCATTGCCCTTTCTGAAATTGGGAACGTATCTGAACGTCGGGTGGAACGCTTGGTCAACAGCCAACTCAGTAAATTACCATCCTTCTTGGTCAAACACCCTGGACTCAACTCAGGCTTCATGATTACCCAGTATGCTTGTGCATCCCTTGCATCGGAAAATAAAATTTTGGCTCATCCTGCTAGTGTCGATTCTATTCCATCTTGTGAAAACCAAGAAGATTTCGTCAGCATGGGAACGACTGCCGCTCGTAAAGCAGCAGAAATTCTTAAAAACTCACGTCGCATCGTTGCTACTGAAATCATGGCAGCTTGCCAAGCCTTGGATCTCAAGCCAGAAAATCATGAACTTGGTAAAGGTACAAAACCAGCTTATGAGCTGATTCGTCAAAAACTGAACTTCATTGAATTTGACAAAGATATCGAAATCTTTGAAGAACTTAATAAAGCATCTGCTGTTGTCGAAAGCGAAGAATTCTTAGCAACCATCGAAAAAGCAGTTGACTTAAGCATTCAATACTGATACAGTAAGAATAAAGCAAAACAGAGGCTGGCGATCTTCTCAGCCTCTGCCTGCTTTCAGAAAAATAAGGGAGGCGACAAGCTTGCTCACAAACTACTATCCAATGACCTACAGCTACTACCAAGGTAGCATCGAGGACAATCCCTACACGGCCAAATGGGGAATGGTCACCAAATTTTTAGACCTAAACGACGAGACCCTCACTCCATTTGAGGGGATGACCTTTGGGATCATCGGCTTTAAGAGCGACAAAGGAGTCTATATCAATAATGGGCGTGTAGGAGCAGTCGAGGGTCCTACAGCCATCCGTTCTCAAATCGCTAAACTTCCATGGCACTGGGGAACCAATGTCACAGTGTATGATGTGGGAAATATTGACGGGCCCAACCATTCACTAGAAGAACTCCAAGAAAGTCTCTCACAAGCGATCCAGCGCATGTACCAATTAGGGATCCAACCTATTGTCCTAGGAGGCGGTCACGGAACTGCTTACGGCCACTATCTAGGGATTCAATCCAGTTTAGAAAAAGATGAACAACTGGCTGTGATCAATCTGGATGCCCACTTTGATTTGCGACCTTACGACCAAACCGGTCCCAATTCTGGAACAGGTTTTCGTCAAATGGCTGATCATGCGAAAGAAAAAGGTCAGGACTTCCCTTACCTCATCCTGGGGATCCAAGAGCACAATAATAACCTCTTCCTCTTTAATTACGTTGCTAAAACACCAAGTATTGATTTCTTAACCGGGCAAGACCTCTTCCAGATGAGCCACCAAGCCATTCTGGATCGAATCGATCAATTTTTAGAAAATCAAACCGCGATCTATCTGTCTATTGATATGGATTGCTTTGCGGTCGGCTCTGCTCCTGGTGTTAGTGCCATCCAATCACTTGGTGTCGATCCTAAACTAGCCCTCCTGCTTCTCCAACACATTGCTGCCAGTGGCAAGCTAATCGGATTTGATGTCGTGGAAGTTTCTCCTCCTCATGACATTGACAACCATACTTCAAACCTTGCTGCGACCTTTATTTTTTACTTGACACAAATATTGGCGCAACAAAAACTGAACTAAGAAGATTTCTATACACATAAAAAGCATAGAAACACCCATTGCTTGGGTATTTCTATGCTTTTTTCATTTTCAGCACAATGATCTTTGCCTGAAAGGAGAACAGGCCACTTAGCCTCCTCTTATGATTTAGGTAAGAGACACTACAGGTCTTTTAATTTCTTAAGAAACTGACGATCTCTGTAGGGATTCAAGTGTTGCTCTGCTACCTTCTTGTAGTAATTCTTATCTTCTTTCAAGAAGGTGTTCAAGGCAGGAGCAAGCTCTTCTCCCCTCTCCTTTTGATTAGATAAGAAAGCTAATAGATAATGAACCATCCCCTTATCCCGTGAATTAGCAGATGGATTCATCGTCCTTTCTTTTCGAGCCAGATAAGCCGCAACCTTCTCCTGATCCCCTTGCTGACAAGCAATTAAAGATTGGTAAAATTCGAGCAATTCTTCCTTCCAAGGGAAGCGAACACTGGACAAAATTTTCTGAGCTCTGTCAAAACAGAGGCGAGCTTGGATCAAATCTCCCTTCCAATAATAGGCGATTCCAAGATCAATATCAAAGACGACACGGACGGAATCAACAGCTTGATCTCCCACTAAACGCAGAACCTCTTCTAAGTGGGTGACCGCTACTTGGAAATGTCCTCTCACTTGCTCGATTTCAGCGAGGTAGGCCAAAGAAGCTGCATTTTGAATGGCATACTTGGCCTGCATGCTATTGGTTAAACTAAAGCAATCAATGGAGCGATACAGATGCCGGGTCGCCTGCTCCTCATCCCCAACCATCAGGTGATACAAGCCTTTCAAACGCAACTGGATCGCGATGACCTCATGATTATTGGCTTGGATAGCATCTTCCAGAGCCAAATCTGTATAATAGGCCATCTCAGAGATATTCTCCGTTTGAATGCAATAATAAATAATTTGCCGATAACCCTCTAAGAGGAAGTCGGATTGCTTGAGTTCCCGCGCATAGGAGATGACTTTTTGGATATCATGAATCCCCTTTTGATACTCCCCACTTCGAATAAAATAGCGACCTTCTAGGTACAAGTAACGCAGTTGCAAATGCTTGTATTCTCTATCTCTTTGGTGCCTTGAAAAGAGGTTATCTAATTCTTGGCGTATACGGGATAGCTCTCCAAAAATGTCCAAATGACTATTTGTACCATCTGATAGAAATCCCTCATCTGCCTTGGAATAAATCGGAAACAGCTCATGCTCCAGCTGAAGGATTTCTTCTAAGTAGGTCAACTCAAAAGATATGGAACGCAAAAGATTTTGAGATTGCTTGTATTGGTAGGCAATTTCCTTATAAAGAAGAAGGTCCGTCGCATCTTCTAAGCTTTCTTCCAATTTTTGCGCAATTTGTTGGTGGAAGAGCCGCCGTCTAGCTGGCGAAAGAAGATGGTAAAAGTACATAGCTACCAATTGCTTGCAGAATTGAACCATGAGAGCCTCTCCTTCTTCTACGATTGAGACGATCGCTCTTTCAGATAAAGGCTCGATTAATTCTGTCAAAACAGGAAGCTCTGTAGCCGTCAATTCCGCCAAGATAGACAGAGAAATTGGCTTATGAAAACAAGATAGGTAGTGTAGAAGAGCCTCTTCCTCGCTGCTCATATCCCCAAGCTCCTGAGTAAGATAAGCTTGAATGATATCCGGCAAGGGCTCTAAATTTTCATTTTCTTTCCACTCTTCGATATAGCTGGACAGCAAGAACGGACTGCCTTCACTCCATTCGACCATCTGCTCCATCACTGCCGGCTCTATCGCCCCCAGTTCCCCTTTCAAGAGAGCACGACTTTCACTTGGGGCAAAATTGGTCAACTCTAGTTGAGACAGCCGTTTCTCTACCTTCAAGCTCCCCAAGAAGTTGACGAAGGAAGCTGGCAGAGGCTCTTCAGCTGTAAAAATCAGTTGCCATTTCTCCTGGTTTCTTCTCTCCTCTAGTTGTTTCACTTTTTCTAGAGACACTGCATCGATCCACTGGGCGTTTTCAAGCAGAATCAGGAGCGGTTTTTCTTTGCTAAGGCCCTGAAGCTGATTCCATACCGAAATGAGATCATCCTCCTCTTCCAGAAGGGAAATTCCCATCTCATCCCCCAGTTTCTCTAGCGCTTGTCTGAGATCATTCCAGGCGCTTCCTTCATAGCGCTGACTGGTAGCTTTTCCTTCCACCTTGATAAAATTAAAACTGCGATTGGACATCAAGACCAACTGCCGTAAGAGACGTTTCTTGCCTGTTCCAGATTGCCCCATCACGAGAAAAGGCCCTACCGCTTCACCCGTCTCGACTAAAGAGAGGTATTCCTCGAGCTGCGAGAGTTCTTGCTTCCGACCAAAAAAGGGAAGTTCATGGATATTTATGCGATGACTCAGTTTATGAGTTCGTTTGGCTTCCAAAACAGAGTGATAAAGTTCCTCAATCGCTCGACTGGGACGCACACTGAGCTCGCGATCCAATAAATCGACTAGCTTATAATAGGTCTCGAAAAATTTTCCTAGCTGATGATGGAAGCTATAATACTCCATCAAGAGCTGGTAATTTTTCTCTTCAAATTCATCCAGCTCTACCAAATGATGGAGCAAGAGTTCTATACTAGGATCTGCAAAACCGACCTGCTCAATTTTTTGATAGCAGTTTTCGACATAGAGCTTCCTATAAGCATCCCGTTTGCGAGAAGCCCACTGATCAAAGTCTTCATCATCCTTGACATAGAAGCCCTCTAAAAAGTCTCCCCGATAAAGATCCAAGGCACTTAGTGGATCTCTTTCAAAGAGTTTGACATCCAAAGAAAGGCTCAAATCAGGATTAAGGGCCAAACTGCTCCGACTTGGAGAGACAATGATATCTCCTTCAAAAAATTTATTGGCTTGATAAACCGTATTCCGTAAGTTTTTGCGAGCTACTTGGTTTTCCTTATCTCCCCAAAGAATACCGGCGATTTCATCGCGGTTGACCTGGCCCATGACCGCTAAATAATAAAGTAAGGCCTCCATCTTCGAAAAAGAAAACCGAATAGTTTTCTGATTGAAAACAACCTTAGGGGGTCCAAATAACTTTAACGTGAGATCTTTCTTCATTGCAAGCGCCTCCAAAAATTTCATATTAATACTATAAAAAAAAAGTTGGCTTTTAGCAAGTAATTTATCCAAATAAAAAGAGACTGAGAACTATTCTTTCTCAATCTCTACACTTCCTACTAAAAGTGTTGATTAATTCACTTCAAAATTCGGTTGATGAGCAAATAACGCCTTTGTTGCTTGGTAGACGTGGTAAGCGACATCTTCATTGTTCATGGTATAAAGGTGGACACCTGCCACATCTTGAGTAACCAAATCAACGATTTGATCGACTGCATAGGCAAGTCCTGCTGCTCTGAGTGACTTTGGATCATGCTCATACTTGTCTAAAATCGCTTTAAACTTCCGTGGGATATGAACATTTTCACAAGTCTTAAGGAGGCGAAGGGCCTGATTGCGATTGAGAATCGGCATCACTCCTGCATGAATAGGAACATTGATCCCAGCCAAGGTACACTTATCTTGAAAATCATAGAAACGCTCATTGTCAAAGAAAAGTTGAGTGACCAAGCTAGAGCACCCTGCATCTACCTTCTTTTTAAGATTTTGAATATCTGAAATTTGGTTTGGAGAATCCGGATGTCCCTCAGGATAACAAGCACCAATCACCTCAAAATGGGGCGCTTCTGTTTTGATAAATTCAATCAGATCCGTTGCATAACGAAAGTCTTTTAAAGGTTCCACACCAGGGATAATATCCCCACGCAGAGCCAAAATCCGATGAACTCCTACTTCATCTAACTCATGAAGAGTATCGGCCACTTTTTCCTTGCTCAAATAGACGGCTGGCAAGTGAGCAATCGTCGGAATAGACAATTCATTTTGAATGTAATTGGCTAAAGCAACCGTCGTCTCTTTGATATTGTATTTATTATTGCTAGCGGTCACACTAATAAAGTGAGGAGCTAGCTCCTGCATATTTGCCAAAGCACGTAAGAGTTTGGCATTGCCTACTTCAGGATTTGGAGGAAAAACTTCAAATGACAGAGACGGTGTGTGTTGTGACATATTCTATCCTTTTCTTTTGTTTCTTTGATCAAGAACTCTGAGCCACTATTTCTAGGATAAAGGAACGATTCGAAAACCCTCTACACGATGATAGAAGGTCCTCGAAACATTTCTTACAAGTGTTCACGCGCTTCTTTAGCAGCATTAACGAGCTTGATCAAGCTTTCTTTTGTTTCTTTAATTCCGCGAGTCTTCAAACCACAGTCAGGGTTGATCCAAACTTTGCCACTTGGTACTTTTGCCAAGATTGCTTCGATAGTGTGATCAATTTCACCGTCTTGTGGGACACGTGGTGAGTGGATATCGTAAACCCCAGGTCCAACTTCTGTTTGGAAGTTTTTGGCTTTCAACTCATCCAAGATTTCAAGGTTTGAACGGCTAGCTTCAAATGAGATGACGTCCGCATCCAAGTTATCGATCGCTGGGATGATATCTGTAAATTCTGAGTAACACATGTGAGTGTGGATTTGTGTGTCTGGTGCGACAGTTGAGTGTACCAAACGGAAGGCTGGAATCGCCCAGTCAAGGTAGTCTTCATACCAGTCACTACGACGGAGTGGCAATTTTTCACGAAGAGCAGCCTCGTCGATTTGGATGATTTTCACACCTGCAGCTTCAAGGTCAAGAACTTCATCCTTGATAGCAAGAGCGATTTGAAGAGTAGAATCCTTGATAGAGATGTCTTCACGTGGGAATGACCAGTTAAGGATAGTAACAGGTCCAGTCAACATTCCTTTAACAGGTTTATCCGTACGGCTTTGTGCGTAGCTAGACCATTTCACAGTGATTGGGTTAAGACGAGTCACATCTCCCCAGATGATTGGTGGTTTCACCCCACGCATACCGTATGATTGTACCCAACCATTCTTAGAGAAGAGGTAACCAGACAAGTTTTGACCGAAGTACTCAACCATGTCGTTACGCTCGAATTCACCGTGTACAAGTACGTCAAATCCAACTTCTTCTTGCCATTTGATCCATTCGTCAATCGTTTCAGCTAGGAAGGCATCGTATTCTTCTTGTGTCAATTCACCCTTACGGAAGGCCAAACGTTTGGCACGAACTTCCTTGGTTTGAGGGAATGAACCAATGGTAGTTGTTGGAAGTGCTGGAAGCTTGAAGGCTTCTTTTTGGATTTCTTCACGTTCTGCGAAAGCTGGCAAACGAGTGTAGTCTGCTTCTGTCAACGCTGCGATGCGAGCATGAAGTTCAGCATTTGCTCCAACACGTTCAGTTGCAAAGAGTTCTTTGTTGGCAGCAAGAGCTTCTGCCCCTTGACCATTGCGGATGGCATCCAAGTCACGCAATTCACCCAATTTTTCAACTGCAAAGGCGAAGTGGTTCAAAATAGCTGGTTCAAAATCTTCGTTAGCCGTTGTAAATGGCACATGAAGAAGGGAGCAAGATGTTGTCAAAACAACCTTTTCAGCTGGAACTTGATCCAAGATTTCCAAGCTCTTTTCATAGTTGTTGCGCCAGATGTTTTTCCCATTCACAATACCAGCATAAAGGGTCTTATCAGCTGGGAAGCCACCTTTCACCAATTCAAGCGTTTTCTTCCCTTCAACAAAGTCAAGACCGATACCATCTACTGGCAAGTTTACAAGGTCATTGTAAACATCACGAACATCACCAAAGTAAGTTTGGATCAAGACTTCAAGACCTTTCTTGTCAGCCAAGAGTTTGTTGTAGAGATTCAAGAAGAGAGCTTTTTCTTCAGCTGACAAATCTTTGACAAGAGCTGGCTCATCGAGTTGAATACGAGTCGCACCAAGCTCAGCCAATTTGGCAAAGACTTCTTGATAAGCAGCAACCAAGCTGTCGACGAAGTCTTCAGCTTTCACACCATCTTCAAAGTCAGATAATTGAAGGAAAGTGAATGGTCCAACGACTACTGGACGAGTGTTGATCCCCAATTCTTTAGCTTCTTGGTACTCATCAAAAATCTTGTGACCAGCCAATTTCACTTCTGTTGTTTTTTCAAATTTAGGAACGATGTAATGGTAGTTGGTGTTGAACCATTTTTTCATTGGAAGGGCACGCACATCCCCTTTTTCACCTTGGTAACCACGCGCCAAAGCGAAGTATTGTTCAAGGTCTGTCAAATCCAAGTTTTGAACAGATGCAGGCACGACGTTGAAAAGGAAGGCCGCATCAAGGAAATTGTCGTAGTGTGAGAAGTCATTTGAAGGAATCTCTGAGATACCTTGTTCTTTAACAATGTTCCAGTGTTTTGCACGCAAGTCTTTAGCAGCTGCCAAGAGCTCGTCTGCTGAGATTTCTTTTCTAAAGTATTTTTCAGTTGTAAATTTTAATTCACGGAATTCACCCAAACGAGGGAAACCGATAATTGTAGTTGACATGTTGTGTCCTCCAAAAATTCTAATTGACACTATCATATCAGAAGATAGCCGTCTTGTATAATTGCTTTTACACGAATTTTGGTATAGCTAAAAACTATAACACAGATTTAATAGGCCTTAAGAGCAAAGAATAAAAGCAAAAACTAGGACTTCTTATAAATATTTCCTATAGCCCATGCATCACCGAACCATTTTTGAGCGGATTCTGCTAGAAGAACAACCCCTAAAAAGCAAAACAGGCCTTCTCTATTGAGAAAGACCTGTGCAAGCATAAACAAATTGCTTCTGTTTACAAATCTAAGAAATTCTATAAAAATGTATTCGTTAGAATGATTCTATCATCTAGTGAAACTTTCCGCCGTGAGAAAAGTGCTAGAAACACTATTGTTTCTAGCACTCGGGAGTTTTGAGAGTAAAACAGTTTGGGAAACTGTTTTAGCCTGAGCCCAGAAATTAAAGAGCGAAGGGGCTCAATAAAAATTGAACACGGGCTGCGGATTGTGTCAAAAAGATAAGTTTTTCTAGAATCAAAAGATTCTGCGTCAAACTTCCTATTTTGACTTTATCCGCAGACGCCCTTAGTATCTTGATTTAGTCTTGGAACTTCGTAGAAGTTCGCTGACGTCCGTACTCACCTAAGGAAAGTTTTTTAGATGACTTCGTCCTCATTCTGACAGTCCTTCTCTGCTGAGAAAGACCTGCTTCTACGAGGAAGTAATTTCCCCTATTTTTTCATTTGCCTCATTAGGCTAATTTAACACAGAAGGCATCCCAAGGGGCCAACTTGCCTGATTCGAGGACTTGTTCTACCTTGGTATTGGCGATGAGAACCTCTTCAACCCCATTAACGAGCGGTAAGTCTTGCTCTTGACTGGAGAGATTGACAACCACCAGA
Organism: Streptococcus parasanguinis; assembly: GCA_905188195.1. Taxonomy (GTDB): domain Bacteria; phylum Bacillota; class Bacilli; order Lactobacillales; family Streptococcaceae; genus Streptococcus; species Streptococcus parasanguinis_P. Next base: position 88,067 of record CAJJKY010000003.1, read on the forward strand.
TAGGCTTGCTCTCCTTCTACCCGCTTGTAGGCAAAAACCTTGTCTGCTGCATCCACCAATTCATAATCAGCAGTCACAAGCCAAGGGTGTTCTTTTCTCAAAGCAATGAGGGCTTGGTAGGTATAGAAAATAGAGTCTGGATCTGCTAGGGCAGCCTCCACATTGATCTCTTTGTAGTTTGGGTTGACCGCAAGCCATGGACGGCCTGTCGTAAAGCCGGCTTCTACTTCATCATTCCACTGCATCGGTGTCCGTGCATTGTCCCGACCAATATGGCGAATTTGATCCATGATCACTTCGAGCGGCACGCCTTTTTCTAAGGCTTCATGAGCATAGTTGATCGACTCGATATCTTCTACGTCCTCAAGGCTCTTAAATGGATAATTGGTCATCCCGATTTCTTCCCCTTGATAGATATAAGGAGTTCCCTTCATCAAGTGAAGCAGAATCGCTAAAGCCTTGGCAGATTTGACACGATAGTCCCCATCATCCCCCCAAGTGGACACAATCCGTGGCAAATCATGGTTGTTCCAAAAGAGGGAATTCCAGCCTTCCTCTTCTCCCAATTCCGTCTGCCACTTGGTGAAAATTTCCTTCAATTTAGGCACATCCAATTCCTTAGCGTAGTGCCACTTTGGTTGACCCGGTTGGTATTGAAGGCCGATGTGTTCAAATTGGAAAACCATGGACAATTCTTGATTTTTTGGATTGGAGTATTGCTTGGCAATCTCTGGAGTCGCCCCCCAAGTTTCTCCTACTGTAAGCAGATCCTTATCACCAAAGGTAGCTTGATTCATTTCCTTCAAGTAAGGATGGAGCATGGGACCATTGCTGATGATTTCCTGATCTGGGATCTTACCGATCATATCGATCACATCCATACGGAAACCACCAATTCCCTTGTCAATCCAGAAATTCATCATGTCATAGATCTGATGACGGAGTTCCTCATTTTCCCAGTTGAGATCTGGTTGCTTCTTACTAAAGTTATGCAGGTAGTATTGACCTGAAGCTTCATCAAACTCCCAAGCAGAGCCACTAAAAGCAGACATAATGCCATTAGGCTCATCGCGCCAAATATAGAAATCCCGCTTTGGACTTTCTGGATGTTCACGCGCCTCGATAAACCAAGCATGCTCATCAGAGGTATGGTTGACTACCAAGTCCATGATGATTTTGATCTTGCGTTTCTGACCTTCTGCGATCAATTCTTCCATATCTTCCATGGTACCAAAGATGGAGGCAATATCCTCGTAATCCGAGATGTCATAGCCGTTATCATCCATGGGACTCTTGTAGACTGGTGAGAGCCAGATGGCTGTAATCCCTAGCTTTTCCAGATAGTCTAGCTTGCTCGTGATCCCCTTGAGATCCCCGATGCCATCGCCATTACTATCCTTGAAACTTTTTGGATAAACTTGATAAATTACGGCGTTATGCCACCATTTTTGTTCCATTTTTTCTTCTCCTTTATGATTGTGAAATCACTTTCATCATACAAAAATAGGGGTGAAATTGCAAGAGTTTACAAGTCTTCTCCCTCTTCACTGGAATAAATCACTTCAAAGAGACGTTGGCGCAAGCCTTCCTCCAAAGGTGTGATGACCTTCATCAACTGTTTCCAATCCTTCGCTCTTGAACAAGCCGCAAATAATTCGTTTTTCCTATCGTAGGCCAGGTTGGCAGATTTTAAGAGCTCAAACATCCGATCTTCTTTGGCAATAGGATGCGATTGCAGCTCACCCATCGCGATTTCTTGACTTTGATTATCCACTAAAATAGGAGCTGTCTCAAAGGTATGGAGGAAGAAACGGTGCTGTCTCTTTTCAGGAAGCAGCGTTCGATCACCTGTTAAATCCAGCTTAATCTTTCTTTCATCCCAATTGACAGTTAGGCGGGTTTCAACCTTGTTATCTCCTTCTCCTTCAACGAGTACGAAGGAACGATTGTCACCTGGGAAAAGATGCCAGTCCAGCATTTCTGGAAGGTCTACCCCTGTCTGTGGTTGTGCATCCATAGGGATGATGGCTCCTGCACGTGCAAAGACCGGAATATCCTGGCTGGTCCTAAAGACCGTAAGCTTGCCTCTTCCTTCATACTTCCAATCATGGAAGAAATCGTACCAAACGCCGTCTGGGAACCAAACGCTCACAGAAGCACTATGAAAGACAGGATCCAGCGCTTCGGTAATTGGTGCCACCATGAGTTCACTACCAAAGAAATATTGATTCTTCGCTTCATAAGCCTCTTCTTCATTTGGATAGTGGTAATAGAGGGGTTGAACCAAAGGCAGCCCTTCTTCGTGCGTCGCCACATTCATAGTGTAGAGATAAGGCAGTAAGCTATGGCGCAGGCGCAAATACTGTTTCATCAAGTGACAGGTCTCAGGCGAGTAAAACCACGGTTCCTTGCTGTTAAAGGCATTACAAGAACTATGGAGACGATTGATCGGGCTAAAGACCCCAAACTGCAACCAGCGAAGAGCCAAGTCTTCATCATAGTAGCCCCGCATATGGCCACCGATATCGTGACTCCACCAGGTGTAGCCGATATTGGAAGCTGTGCTGGTAAAATAGGGTTGAAAGGCTAGGGATTCCCAAGTCACAATAGTGTCTCCTGAAAAACCAATCGGATACCGATGGCTACCAGGACCCCCATAACGCGATAAGATGAGACCAGCTTGGCCTTTTCGACAATTGTCTAGATAATGATAGTGATTTAACAACCAAAGGGGATCCATCTTGCCATGACTACCTTGTTGCCAATCAATCCACCAAAAATCCACTCCCTGATCTTCCAAAGGATGGTGGACATCTTCGAAATAAGCTTCGCGAAAGGCTGGACTATAAAAGTCAAAGCTAGCCACTTCTTCTTTTTCTGCATCCAGTCCCAAGCGTTTTGCGACCATGGGATAAGCATCTTCGAAGGCGCGAATTCCATCTGCCGGATGGACATTTAAGGTCACCTTTAAACCACGCTCATGTAGGCCATTTAAGAAGGTAGCTGGATCAGGAATCAAATCCCGGTTCCAACTATAGCCAGTCCAACCACTTCCAAAGCGAGCAGGGATCGCTGTCTTGTGCCAGTCCATATCGATCACACTGACCGCAAGAGGCACCCCTTCTGCTTTGAATCGATCCATCAAATCTGTGTACTCCTGACTGGTATAAGGCCAATAGCGACTCCACCAGTTCCCCAGAGCATAACGTGGCAAGAGGGGTGGCTGTCCTGTCAGATGGTAAAAATCTTTCAAGGCACCTAGATAATCGCGCCCATAACCGAAGAAATACAGATCCACTTCTGGATAGGGCCGTGCTCTAAAGCCGCTTTCGTCATCATACAAGTAGGAAGCGGAATCGTCTAAAAGAGCATAACCGGCCTTGCTCAAGATCCCATCTTGCAACTCCATAGCCCCATCGACCTCGTCAAGTGTCCGACTGGTCCCCTTTAAGGTCTCCGGCTGATCTCCATAGTGCCACCGGCTCCCATAGACTGCATACTGACCCTTGAGTTCGATATAAAGCCGATCAGGTGCAAAAGGTCCCTTTTCAAAATGGAGGTGGAGATGCTCTGTATGAAGATCGAGAACCTCTTCTGTCTCTACGACCTCACAGGCAACAGGTCCAAAATCTCGATTTTGTACAACTTGCGTCTGACCATCTTCAAAAACACCATCTTCTGAGTATTCCAAGCGCACCAAAGATTCCGTTAATACGGAGATCCGATAGTTTTCTCCCTCTATGACTGGTCCTGCCATTTGTCTGTCCTCCTCTTTTTATAGGGCATCTGACTCGCCCTCTTTTCATCTGCTTCGCCTCACTAAGTAAGCGCTTACGATTTTACTATAGCACTCAAAAAAAGGCCTGTCAACACTTGACAGAGCCTTTCCTAAAATTTTATAAGATCAACTTCCCCAATGGATCAAGAGATACATGAGACTCGAGCCAAACATATCTGCCAAGGCATGCATGAGGAAAAATGGCAAGAGATTCTTGACGACCTTCTTGTACATGACGTAATAAAAGAGTCCATAAATGACGCCAATCACAAAGGCCCAGAGAAGCCCTTGATAGGTGTGGAAAGAAAAACGGATCAGGGTTGAAAAGGCCAACGCCTTCCACTTGTTCTTCTCACTCACCGAAGTCATTAAGCCCAAAAAGAAAAATTCTTCATAAAATCCATTGAGTAAGCCATAAGCAATCGCCATGGGACTCAAAGCCATGAACTTGTGGAAGATCTGCATAGGATCGATAAAAGGCCAAAGACTCGGACTTAGATAATTGTATTCACCCGAAACCGTTGAGATTACATCCCCAAAAAGTCCCATCGCTACAAAGAGCAAAGGCACCCAGATCAAGGTGGACCACTTGAAGCGGATCGGCAATTGTTTAAAATCAAAGCGACGGAGCAGCAAGTAAAGAAGAGCTAGAGCCAGCAAGATCAACTGCAAGGTCATATTGCTGGAATAAGCAGCTCCTTCACTTGCGGTATTGCTACTGCTTGTGGCTACTGCAGTCTGCGCGACTGGCTGAAAACTGGCTAAAAACAGCTGGGTCGAGCGGATAATGAATTGCCCAAAGAGAATGGCCGTCACAATACCAATATCAAACCATTTGAGCTCTTTTAAGGGCTGTTTGGGTCGTATTCTGTTTAAAAATGTCATCTTTCATCCTTCTATTCCCACAATGGAAGTATTTTTGTTTCTCTTACTTTAGCAATCATTGCTTAAAGAAGAGTTAACCTAGAGGAGAAAAAAACGACCTTTCGGCCGTTTCCATTACACCATTAGTCTAACAAATCTTGGATTCTATCCAGATACTGGTTGTCTGTCACTGCCATCACGCGTACCTCAGCCGGCCATACAAAGTCGGGACCAATCTGAATATGAAGCGATTGGTCTTCCGCATCTCGATAGCCGATAATATTGAGATGGTACTCCTCTCTGACCGCCAAGTCTTGAAGGCTTTTACCTACCCAGCTGGCTGGAACCGTGAACTCGGCTACCACCACTGCTTCATCCAACTGGAAAACTTCAATCCCGTGTTGGAAGAGGATCATCTTAGCTAGAGACATGCCTGCTTCTACCTCTGGTAGGATGACCAAATCAGCCCCAATCTTCCCAAGGACTTCCTTGGTCACTTCATTCTTGACCTTGGCAATGACTCGCTCAACACCAAGGGCCTTACAGTGCATGACCGCCAGCACACTGGACTCCAGATTTTCACCTGTTGCGATAACGACTGTGTCGCAGTTCCCAATATCTGCCGCATCCAAGAGGTCCATTTCTGTAATGTCTCCGACAATTCCAGTTGTAATCATGGATTCATACTGGTTGATCACATCTGCGTGATCGTCAATTGCAATGATATCCACATCCTGGTCCTGCAAGGTTTTTAAAACGCTCTGTCCAAAGATTCCTAATCCTAAAATTCCAATGGTCCGATTCGCCATGAGTTTCTCCTATCCGATAATGATGTCTGCCTTGGCATACTGCAAGGTGTCTGCCTTCTTGGCCTTGTAATTGTTCAAGCTGACCATAAGGGTCAAGGGACCGATCCGTCCGATAAACATGAGCACCATGATAATGCCTAGTCCCGCTCCATTTAAGGTTGAGGTGACATTAGCCGTCACTCCGACTGTCGCTAGAGCCGACACCACCTCAAAGACCAGATAAATAAAGCGTTGGCCATCCGGGGTCACCAAACAGATTCCTAACAGACCCAGTAAGAAGGTCAACTGGAAAATCACCGCCGTCCCAAAGGAACGTTGAACAATGTCTGGTGAAATCGTTCGTTTTCCCAAGTTAGTATGCGGTAGCCCCAACAATTCCTTCCGAGCCAGAAGCAAGAGGACCAGGAAGGTGGTGATCTTCATCCCTCCTGCGGTACCACCCGGTGCTCCACCTAGGAACATCTGCAAGAGGTAGATGAAGAGCGTCACTGGCCGGACCGCTGTATAGTCTAAGGAGGCAAAACCAGCTGTCCGCATGCTGACCGTTTGGAAGAAGCTGACTAAAATTTTCTCTCCCAAGGGCAGGGAGCCAATCGTTGCAGGATTATCAAACTCTGTCAAGAGGCTGGTTACTGTCCCAAAGAGAAGGATAGCAGCTGTTAACCAGAGAACCACCTTGGTATGAAAGCGAAGAGTCCGGCGTTCCGATTGGTTGCGGGCCTTGGTGGCTAGGTCAAACCAGACCATAAAGCCCAAGCCCCCAGTAATGATCAGAGCAGACAAGGTCAGATTGACCAACCAATCGGTCTGGAAACTCATCATACTATCGCTCCCAAAATTATCAAAACCTGCATTACAAAAGGCCGAGACAGCAACAAAGATGGAGTTGAAAATCCCATGGCCCCAGCCAAAGCGAGGAATAAAGCGAATCATGAGGAGCAAGGCTCCCAGTCCTTCGATGGTAAAGGTGGTAATAAAGATGGAGCGGACAAAACGGGCCAAGCTCTGGTTATTGCTAAAGCTAAAGCTGTCTCGAATGGTCTGCCGGTCTTTGTAACTGAGCTTTTGACGGCTCTCCATAAAGAAGAGACCGATAAAGGTCAAAATCCCCAGGCCCCCAATCTGAATCAAGAGCATACAAATCAATTGCCCCCAGCCATTATAGGTCGAAGCAACCGACTGGGTAAAGAGTCCTGTCACACAGACCATGGAGACCGCGGTAAAAAGGTGGTCGATGTATCCTGCTGTTGAGCTTACTTGCTGGACAAAGGGCAAACTCAGTAAGAGCGATCCCAACAGGATAACCAAAGCAAAACTGAGAAAGATCCGCCTTGCCGGAGACAGGCGAGTCAATTTGGCCCGCCATTGTTTAAAAAATAGTTTGTCTAACATAGCTTCATTATATCATAAAAAGAGAAAAGGCTTATAAGTGGTGAACCATCTCTAGGCATAATTCTAAGGCCTTCTCAAAAGCTTCTGAGCCCCAGTCACGCTGGTCATAATGTTCCAGATCTGCTAGAGAATCTGCGGTAAATAGGAGCAAGCCCCAAACCGCCTCACGAAGCTGGGCCACTGCAGCAAGAGAGGCACATTCCATCTCCACCACACTACACCCTTCTTCGATGCGATAGGCCACCTTGTCAGGTGTCTCCCTATAAAAGCCATCGGTCGACCAGGTCATGACCTCTTGATAAGGAATGGACGCTTGTTTGAGAACTGCTTCAATAGCAGTCAGTGCGCGGCCGTCCACCTCTATATAACGCGAAGGCGCGACATAATGATAACTGGCTCCTTCATCTCGCAAGGCCTTGGTCGGGATTAAAAAAGCATTTTCTTCTATGTCCACCAAGACCCCGCAGCTACCGGCCGATATGATCTTCTTCACTCCATAGCCAATCAACCAATCCATGAATTGGGCGGCAGGGGCAGATCCAACTGGCGCCTGGGCCAAGCAGATCTCCTCTCCTTTGTACTCCATAACATAGACCGGATAGATCTTGGTAGCTGAGACAAAGCTAGCTACTTGTTTGGCTCCAACAGCTTCCGCAAAGCGATCAATCTCATCTTCCAAGAAAGCATACACACATTTTTCAGGTAGGTGCAGGTCTAACCCCTCATGGGTCGGCATAATGACTGCCTGTGGATTGTCATCAAACTCTAAAATGGGTATTTCATGTTTATGGATCATTCCTTCTCCTTTTTAACGGGTATTTCTTTAATGACACGGGCTGGATTTCCTCCAAGGACCACATTGTCTCCAAAGGATTTTGTGACCACTGCTCCTGCGCCAGCAACCACATTGTCACCCAGCGTCACACCAGGAAGGATGGTGACACCTCCTCCTGCCCAGAAGTTATCTCCTATCGTAATCGGCGCCCCGTACTCGAGACCAGAATTGCGCTCGTCTGGATCCAGTGGGTGCAAGGGGGTCAAGAATTGGCAGTTAGGACCAATCATGGCATTCTTTCCAATCGTAATGGGACATACATCCAACATGGTCAAATTGTAATTGGCATAGAAATTTTCTCCCAGATGGATATTAACCCCATAATCTACAAGAACCTGGCGATTAAGATAGAGGTTTTCACCGGTTGAACCAAACCACTCTTTGATGATAGCTACCCCTTTTTTGGGATCCACCTCTTGGTTAAAGGCTTCTTGTTTCTCCCGAGAGGCTTGGGCCAAAGCCCGTAATTCAGGGTCAGCAGGTCTATAAAAATCACCCGCAATCATTTTTTCATATTCACTGGCCATAAGGAAACCTCCACGTTATTTTGACATATTATAGCAGAATTCCCCCTTTAAAACAAACGTCAGAATAAGGGTTTGCAAGAAAAAAGATCACAAACACTTAAAAATAATTAAAAACACTTGCATTGGCTTAATAGATAATGTAAAATATAGGCAAGAACAGAAATAAGGAGCAAGCTCATGTATCAGGAACAGCGACTCGAAAAAATCCTAGAACTTTTAGAAGAGCGAAAACAACTATCGGCCAAAGAAATGGTCGACTACTTCAAGGTCTCAAAAGATACCATCCGTCGTGACTTCGCTCTCCTTAGCCAACGCCAGCTGGTTCGCAGGACACACGGTGGTCTCCTTCCCTTAAACAAAGAACCTGGCCCTTCTTATCTAGACCGCAGTCAAAAGGCCAACAAGGAAAAGACTGCCATGGCTCAAAAAGCCTTGCAATGGATCCAAAATGGCCAAGTGATCTTTCTCGATGCCTCTACCTCAATCACTTTGCTGGCAGGCCTGCTTGATGGAGATCTTACAGTCTATTCGCACTCCCTTGACAATGCTATCCAACTCAGTAGCCATTCCCAGGTTGACTTTCATCTCTTAGGAGGAAAATTCTATCCCAAAAACCGCTTCTACTATGCTGCGGACCAAGCACAAATACTGGACAATCTTCGCTTTGATGTTGCCTTTTTTGGAGCTGGTAGCTTGGCCAACGGCGAGGTCACCTTTGAAGATGCAGAAGACGTTGCCGTCAAATCCCTCGTCTTTGAACGATCTCGCACCAAGATCCTTGTGGCAGAAAGTTCTAAATGGACGAAAAACGGAAACTACTATCTCGCTCGTCTCAAGCAATTTGACTATTGGATCACTGACCAAAAACCAAGCCCTGACATCCTTAAACAAGTCGGCAACGAAACCACTATTCTCTACTAGGAGGTAAGTTTATGTCTCACATTCGTCTCATCATCAGCGATATCGATGGCACCATCTTAAATGACCACCATCAGATTGATCCACAGTTGGCAGCATTGATCCCAGATTTAAAACGTGAAGAGATTCCTTTCGTGCTGGCCTCTGCTCGCTCTCCAAAAGGAATGGCACCCATTGCCAAAGAGCTCGGCATAGAAGACTGCCCCATGGCTTGTTACAATGGGGCCTTGATCCAAAAAGGAGAGCAGGTTCTTTTTGAGCATCCTTTGAACAAGAATGAAGCTCGTCAGTTTATCAACTGGGTCAACCAACACTTCCCTCAAGTTTCGATCAACCTCTATAGTGGAAAAGACTGGATGACCGATCATCTTGACCAATGGAGCCAAGAGGAGGCCCGGATTACAGGAGAAAAACCTCTCATTCTTCCCCTATTGGATCCTTTGCTGGATACGACAAAGCCCCTCCACAAATTGCTCTTAATTGGAGATGCAGAAGAGATCCAAGCCCTCTATCGTGCTATTTCTGCCGACGACTTCCCTTCTACCGCCTTTTATCTCTCCAAAGCCAACTACCTAGAAGTTACCGCTAAGCACGTCTCTAAAGAGGATGCTCTGGTTGAGCTCGCTAATCACTACCACTTGAGCTTAGAAGAAGTCCTCACCATGGGGGACAACTTCAATGACCTTCCTATGCTCAAAAAAGCAGGCATCGGTGTCGCTATGGGCAACGCTCCACAAGAAGTGAAAGAGGGAGCAGCAGTCGTGACAAAGACCAACAATGAAAACGGGGCTGGGCATGCGGTTGAAACCTATGTGTTGATCTAGTCATCCGTTTAAAAAGGACGTCGAGTATAATATCCGACGTCCTTTTTGACGAATGTATAGCACTAAAACTACATCATTTTCATATAAATGCTATCCCAACAATGTCTGCAGAATTGGAACCACAATCACAAATAAGACTGTGCTGAGAGTGACCACATTCGTTGAAAACTCAACATCGCCTTTACCTTGATTGGCAAGAATAGGAAGAACTGCCAAAGCTGGTGTTGCTGATTGAATCATAAAGGTTCTAAATTCTGGTGCCACCATATTTGGAGAGAAGAACTTCAGAACCAAGAGCATGATGACAGGTGCAAGAATAAAACGACCAACCAGTGTGATAATGGTATCTTTATCAAAGCGAATCGTCTTAAGGCCTGCCTTAGCTAGGACGATACCGATATAGACAAGAGATAAGGGCGTTGTTAAACTACCAATATAAGTCAAGGTGCTTTCTGCAAAACTTGGAACAGGAATACGCAACACCAAAAAGACGAGGGCTACGAGAAAACCTAATAAAGGAGCTGGGAAAAGCTTCTTCCAATTAAATTTTTGAGCCTGTTTTGAAGCCCCTTCTTTACTATCAGAAGTCATCAGATAGACACCTAATGTCCAAGTAGATACTGTATTTGTAATATAATAAACCAAGAAGTAAGGAAGGGCTTGATTTCCAAACAGAGCGATATTTAAAGGCAAACCAATAAATATGGTATTAGCATTAACAAAGGTATTAATCATGGTTCCTCGACGACCTGGGCGCACTTTAAAAACTTTCACTGCGATAAAGGCCGCTAGGTAACCAAGAATGAAGGCGATAAACGTATACAACAAACCGCCAGACAAGCTAATCAATTTATCTAAAGTTAAATATTTAAGAACAGAGGTAAAAATTGCAACAGGCATGGCCACGTTCATAATCAATTTAGATAAGTCATTTCCAAAACTCTCTTGAAACCAACCTCGGACTTGCAAGAAATAACCAAGAATGATGATGACGATAATGGGTACAATACTCTGAATTGACGTTAAAAAGATTTCCATAGTCTCCCTTTCTATCTAACAGGACATACAAGAAAAGGTGTACAAGGCATCCAGTCGCACTCGTACACCTCCATTAAATTTACTTATTTATATTCTGGATACCATTTCAAATCACGTACCGCTTTAGCCATATCTGTTTCTTGAGCACGCGCAAGACCTTGTTCTTGCGCTTTTTTAGCAACTGCTTCTGCTACTTTGATAGAAACATCAGCTACATACTTGAATGGAGGTAAGACTGGTGCTCCTGGTTCGCCTGGATTGACAATCCCACTCAATGAATGTGCGGCTGCTCCAATCATTTCATCCGTCAAAAGACTCGCTTCAGAAGCCAGCATACCAAGTCCAAGACCTGGGTAAATCAGGGCATTATTCGCTTGACCAATCACGTAGTCCACACCTTTATAGGAAACTGTACCAGCTGGAATTCCTGTTGCAACAAATGCTTTCCCGTCTGACCATTCGATCAAATCTTTGGCACTTGCCTCAGCTAGTTTGGTCGGGTTTGACAATGGGAAAATGATAGGACGTTCAGTGTTTTCACACATAGCTTCTACAATTTCTTTTGTGAAAGTATTCGGCTGAGTTGAAGTTCCCACAAGAATGGTTGGTTTAACCGTCTTCACTACTTCAAGAAGGTCCGTCAACTGATCTGCATTGGCAAAATCAGAACGTTTCTTAGCAAATGGTTTTTGTTGCGGCGTTAAGTCATCCATATCATCAAAAAGGAGACCTTGTTTGTCGACCATAAAGAAGCGTTTATAAGCTTCTTCTTCAGGTAGACCTTCACTAACCATTTCACGAAGGACACGAGAAGCAATCCCTGCACCAGCAGTCCCACCACCATAGCAGAGATAAACTTGATCCGTTAATTTTTCACCTGTAATATCCAATGCCCCAAAGATCCCACCTAGGGTAACAATACCAGTTCCTTGGATATCATCGTTAAAGGTTGGGATTTGCTTCCGGTATTTTTCAAGGATGTTAGCAGCATTTAAGCGACCAAAATCTTCCCAGTGCAGATAGAGTTTAGGGAAGAGGCGTTCTGCAGTTTGAACAAATTGATCGATAAAATCATAATAACGATCTCCACGCACACGTTCGTGACGATTTCCTAAGTAATTAGGATTGTTACGCAATTCTTCACGGTTGGTACCTGCATCAATGACCAAAGGAAGCACCGTTGAAGGATCGATTCCTGCAGCTCCAGTATAGACCATCAATTTCCCAACAGAAATATCAACACCATTTGTACCCCAGTCACCAATACCGAGAATACCTTCTGCATCTGTCACAACAATAAGACGAATTTCACGGTCCCCTGCTGCATTTTTCAAAGTTGCTTCGATATTTTCAGGATGATTGATATCAAGATATGCGGCATATTGTGGATCTACAAAGAGATCGCTATACCCTTCAATGGTATCAGCAATAGTTGGATCATAGACAATTGGGTTAAACTCTTCCAAATGTTGAGCAAATAGGTAGTAAAATAGAGTACGATTTGTATTAAAAATTTCCATTAGGAACAAACGTTTTTCCAAATCATTAACCTTTGTTTGCATTTGCGCATAAGTTTGCGCTGCTTGTTCTTCAATGGTTTGAACGTAAGGTGGCAAAAGGCCAATGAGACCTAATTTCTGACGTTCCTCCAAGGTAAAGGCAGTTCCTTTATTGAGGAAAGGGTTGTTTAAAATATCATGTGCAGTCATCATGTGACCTCCTTATTAGTTTATTTTATTATACCACTTATTTGCATTAAATGACACTTTGTTCTATATATGATACAATATGAATGAATCAGTCAATGAAAGTTCAGGCGATACAACCGAAAATGATGCGATTTCAAAAGATAACAAAATAATAGGCTTATCCATCACTTCCTAGATAGTCATAGTCATCTCTTAAAAAAGCCTGTTCCTTTCCACCTTTTAGAAGGTTATTCTCATCAAAAGATCCACTGTTTTCAGGTATTCTTTTTTCTTCTTATGATGATCAATACCTATAAAAACCATAGATAATAAATCCAAAATATGTTTGTTATAAGATACTTTGTTTTGTTTAAGGTGTTATTTTTGTCATTTAAAACTTGTATTCTGGTTACATGAAAACAAAACATTATTTACAACGGTATATAGCGCAAAAGGTCAAATATTTGCGAAAAAAACAAAACATGAGTCAAGAGGAGCTATCGGAACGGGCAGATCTTGGATTAAAATACATCAATCAATTGGAAAATCAAAACGTGAATCTGACCATTCACAGTCTTGAAAAAGTCATTTCTGCTCTTGAGTTAACGCCTGAAGAATTCTTCAATTTTAATTCACTTGAATCATCTTCAGATCCTAACGACAATCTTTCACTTAAGAGAGTAAATATGAAAATTAAGCAACTTCCAGTTGGAAAAAGGGAGAAGATCCTAACGATTTTCGAAGATCTTTTAGATAGCCTTTAATGGTCCTCTGACTCACCTCAGATTGTAACAAACAAAAAATCATATAGTCAAATTAGCTATCACGGATAATTTTTGCTTATCCATGTCTGTCTATTTAGAAGAGGGAGCCCAATGAATCTTAAGGACTTTTATTATTTTCTTGATCTTAGTCAACAGCAATCCTTTACTGGGGTTGCCCAAAAACACGGGATCAGTCAACCATCCGTTTCCTATGCGATTAAACGACTAGAAAAGGAATTTCACTGTCCATTAATCGCGCACGATCCTTCTCATCGTACTTTCAAATTGACGCCCCAAGGAGAAATCTTGCTACGACATATTCAAAAGGTCTTACCTGAGATTCAAGGGGCCAAAAAAGAGATCCTCCGGAGTCTCTCTCAATTCAATACGGTTGGTTTCCCACCAATCATCATTGACTATCTTGTCCGAAAACAACCCGCCTTTATCAGTAATGTTGCAGCTCTTCAAAGTATCCATCCTGTCCAAGAAGGATCTGTTGAACTTTTAGAAATGCTTTCCAAAGGAGAACTAGATGCTAGTTTTTTAGGGAGTTTAGAACCGATTAAAGATCATCGCTTCCAGGTAAGAGAAATGGCCAAACGAGATCTCTTCTATATCCTTCATCACAACCATCCACTAGCCTCAAAAAAAGTATTACAATTTTCAGACGTCATCGATGAAGATTTTATCATTCCAGACGAGCACTTTGTTCATTTAAAAGCCTTTGAACAGTTGAATGAGCGCTATCACCATGAGGCTACGCCCTTCTTTCAGACGGATGATATTCAGCTTCTAAAACAACTCCTTCGTAAACAAGTGGGGATCAGTTTACTAGCAGATCTTGCACTAACAGATGGTGAAGAAGAACTGATCGCGATTCCGATGGCAGAAAATGAACGGATCAGCTTTTACGTTTCACTAGTTGAACCGAAGGAAAGTAATCTCAAACCGGAGGTCATCCAATTCTTTGAAAAATTACTAAACTAGTCGTAGTCTTTGTTCTTAGTGCTAATGCAGAAACATAAAAAAAGTGACTAGCTAGTATTTTTTACGACTAAAAAATAGAGTAGAAATGCCGATAAAATAAGGATTCCTGCAAATTTATGGGAATCCTATTTTCTTTTGCACACTTTGTATATTTAAATTATTTTGTGAATATTTTTCTTGTTCGGTTTTTTATCAATAATTAGGGATATAAAAGTCGACAAAACCCTTGATTATTATACCGTTGACAAGTTTTTCAAAAACCTGTATGATAGAAAAAAGTTTATTAAAAAGGGGACGTATTTTGAAAAAATATACTATTTCACGTAAACAAACTTTAACTTTAGCTTCCGTTGTTTTAGGAACTGTCTTCACAGGAACGACTATTGCTTCTGCTGACGACGTTGCACCTAGCACAAGTCAAGCTGCTCCTACAGCTACTACAGCAGCAAAATCACCTATCACCACTGCAACAGAAGAAATCAATGCCAAAGCCAATGCCCCAGTTGTTCCTGCTGATAAAGCAAAAACTGGAGATGTCATCGCTGTGGATGTCCAAAAAACAGGCCCAGCTACTAAAACAGACGGTGGAGATACAACCACTACTTCAACAGCAACCATCAAAACCACTAGCTTAGCCGATCCAAACACACCTGTGGGCACTTCAAAACCAGTCTCTTCAACTAAGACAGCTACATCCACAAAAGAAACAGCTGACTACACTGAGACAACTACAGAAACTGTCAATAAAACAACTGTAGTCGAAGTGACAAAAGAAGCAGATATCGTCAATAAAAAAGAAGTCCAAGCAACATCCGACATCGTCTTTGTCATTGATAAATCAACTTCGATGGATTCACATATCAATGATACAATGAAGAACGTTGAGACCTTTGTTCGTAATTTATCTGCAAAAAATATCCAAGCACGCTTGGGATTGGTTGCATTTGAACGATCAGATCGTATACAATACTTTAATTTTAACGGATCAAAATTCACAACGGATCCAGAAAGTTTTATTTCTGCTCTGAAAACTATCAAAACCTATGGTGGTTATGAAAACACCACTGTTCCATTGCGCCACATCGCTACTTCAGAGTACTACAACTGGGGCACCGGAACAAACAATCATCGATTTGCATTCGTCATTACAGACGAGCCAATCGATATGAATACTCCATATAAGAATCCTCTCCCATCAAAAGAAGAAACTCTTCAATCATTGAAGGCAGCGAATATTTCCTTAACAGTTGTAGGACGCACAGTAGACCAGTCTGACTTTGCTCCATTGGTCAATGGAACAAATGGTCTCTACTTAGATATCGACAAAAACTTTGCTGACTTGTTGAACGTTCAATTTGCCAATAAAGTCGTTGAAACTGTCCAAAAAGGTCGTGTCTTCAAGGTACAAACAGACAAGTATGAGTTGATCTCAAAAACTCATCGTGTGGCGAAAGTAAAACCACAAACTCCTAGCATCCAAACGCCTGCAACACCGACCCCTACCCCTCAAAAACCAGCTGTTGTAACACCTGCGAAACCGACAGTATTCACACCAGCTAAAAACGAGCCTGCCAAAACAGCAGTCTATATCGCACCAGCAGCTCTTCCTCAAAAAGCAGCAAGTCTTCCAAATACAGGAAGCAAAAACTCCATTGCTTTGACGACTCTTGGTCTTGGTTTTCTTAGCATGGGTGCTGCCTTCGGCCTCTCTCGTAAAACAAAGAAAGACTAATATGAAAAAGCCTAATCATCTGATTAGGCCTTTTTAGCTCTGTACGAATGATTCCTGTTTGCCATTTTCATCAGGAATGTTAGATTCTTCAACTTCTACCAAAAGATTCTTGTCCTCCACTATGATATAATAGGGACAGTACAAGGGAGGAAACCAATGTTACAAGAACTAGCCTTTACAGGTCAATGGAGACACTATCAAAAACGCGTTCTCGATAAGAGCGACGCTTTTATGGCAGATGGCCACCTGCATTTGGTAGCAGCTCCTGGCTCTGGAAAAACAACCCTGGGAATCGAATTTATCAGACGCTTTGGCCAGCCAACCCTGATCTTGGCTCCTACGGTCACCATTCGTCAGCAATGGGTGGACCGGATTATCCAAGCATTCTTGAGTGATGAAAGCCAAGCGGAGCAATTGATCTCTCAGGACCTCAAACATCCTAAGCTGATTACAGTGGCTACCTATCAGGCCCTACACAGCGCCGTGAACCAAGTCGTCGGTCAATCACAAGCTGAGGATACCGATGACCAGGCAGAGATTGAAACATTTGATTTCAAAGGCTTTGATATCTTTACTACTTTCAAATCCATCTCACTCGGGACCCTTTGTTTAGATGAGTGTCATCACCTGCGCAATGAATGGTGGAAGAGTTTGGAAGCCTTTCGTCAGGCCTTCCCAGACTTAAAGATGATCTCCCTTACCGCCACCCCGCCCTATGAAGGGGATCCTGCCCTTTGGGATCGCTATATCCGCATGTGTGGTGAGATCGATGAGGAAATTACGGTTCCCGAATTGGTCAAGGAAGATACCCTTTGTCCCCACCAAGACTATGTCTACTTTGCCTTTCCAACCAAGGAAGAGCAAGAGCAATTGGATGCCTTTAGCCAACAAAAGAATGCTCTCTTGCAACAACTGACTTCCGATCCCCTCTTTTGCCAACACCTCCAAAACTGCCAAGCCTTATCTGGTCAGATCAGCGACGATGAATTGCTCAATGAGCCCAAGTATCTCTCTGCTACCCTGATCTTTCTTCGAAGCAAGGGAATCGCCTTTCCCAAACGTTTCCAGGACCTTTTAGGAGCCAAGAAACTACCTGCTTTCACCCTGGACTGGCTTGAAATTCTCCTGCAAGGCCTGCTCTTTCAGGTGCCTCACTGGTACAATCTACCTGAGGAATACGAGAAGCAACTGCTTCATGAATTAAAAGCAGCCAGCTTGATCGATCGAAAACAAGTCAAACTGGTCCGCAACAAAAAACAAGACCTTCTGCTCAACCAATCCCTCGGAAAACTAAATGCCGTCCGAGAAATTTTCAAGGCCGAACACCAGGCTCTTGGAAGCCGACTGCGCCAACTGGTGCTAACAGACTATATTCGTCAAGACTTTGAAGTTCATCTAGGGGACAAGGAGGCCCAATTCACTCAGTTGGGAGTTCTCTCCTATTTTGAATCCATTCGCAGAGAAAGCCTAGAGCTAACGACTCCTCCTGCCATCGCTGTCCTAACAGGTAGTATCGTCATCATCCCGACAGTTGCTAAGCCAAGACTAGAAGAGCTTCTTGGAGGGAATCGACTGACTTACCAAAACGTCGGCCAATTATCTCCTGATGACTTTCTCAAGGTTCGCTTGGTTGGTTCTCAACATGATTTGGTGACAGCTGTGACCCAGCTCTTTCAAGAAGGGCTCATCCAGGTTGTCATTGGAACCAAATCCCTTCTAGGAGAAGGCTGGGATGCTCCTTGCGTTAATTCCCTAATCCTAGCGAGCTTTGTCGGTAGTTTCATGCTCAGCAACCAAATGCGAGGCCGTGCCATCCGAGTGTGGCCTGAGGATCCAGACAAAACTAGTAACATCTGGCACCTGGTCTCCATTAATCTTTCCCTAAAGAAATGGTATGAAAAGTCCGATCTTGAAAAGGAAGAGATCGAAGCCATCACTGATCAGTTGAAAGAATACAGTCCTGATCTGGAGCTCTTAGAAAGACGGATGAAACAATTTTTAGGTCTCCATTACAAGGAGCCCTTCATCGAATCCGGTATCGAACGCCTAGCCTTTGACAATATCCGCTATACCAAAAAACAGTTGCAGAAACTCAATGAAGAAACCTTAGAGCGCTCCACCCATCGTCAAGAACTCCGAGATGGCTGGCAAAAAGCCCTGCCGATTGTTGAGAATATGGAGATTGCAAATGAGGTCCAAGTGGATAAACACTTCCTGCCTCTGGCCCTATTCTTCGATGCCAGAAAGCTGGCTCGTTGGCTGACGGCCGCCACTTTGACCGATGCTTTCGCCAACCTTTTTTACTATTCACATAGAGGAGGAGGGAATAAAGCGTCTCTAATTCTTCTATTCGTTTTAGCTGTTCTCGCTCTCCTTGCCTGGCTCCGCTACTATCTCTATAAGAGCCCTTATAAACGGTTAGAGGTCTTTGGACAAGCTATTCACCAAGCCTTGCTCCTCTCTGGGCATATTCAAACCCAGGAGACCCGTATCCAAGTCGTACGAGACAGAAAGGATGCCATCAACACGCTGATCTATTTGAAGGGCGGAACCATGCGGGAGAAGGAACTCTTCTCGCAAACTATGATCGAGTTTTTCGCGCCGATTGAAAATCAGCGCTATATCCTGAAAGCACAGGAAAAAGTATCCGATCAGACAGAATATTTCGCTGTACCAAGCCTCTTTGACAAACGGAAAGAGGATGCCCAAGCCTTTGTGGAGCAAATCCGAAAGAGCCTAGGCAAGTATACCCTCGTCTATACCCGAAGTGCGGAAGGTCGTGCTATTCTCCTTGATGCGCGCATTAAGGCCTTAGCCAACAAACAAGAGCGTACCTTCACCAAGAAACAAGTGATGTCGGATTTGAAATAAGAATTTATTTCACAATAAAAGAAAAGTCTAGTAGTTTCATTTCTACTAGACTTTTTCATTACTCAAGCACAATCATAGCCTTAATAGTCTTGCGTTCATCCATGTCTTTATAGGCTTGATCAATCTCGTCCAAGCTATAGCTATGGGTGAAGACGCGTCCTGGATTGATGTCGCCATCAAGAACTGCCTTGAGCAAGAACTGTTTGTCATAGGTGGTAACAGAGGCTGCTCCACCTGCCACGGAAATATTTTGGGCAAAGGTGGATCCAAGCGCACGATTATTGTAGTGAGGAACACCGACGAAGCCTAAGTGACCACCATTATGAAGAACCCCAAGAGCTTGATCGACCGCTGCCGCGGTACCGACACATTCAAGAGCGGCATCTGCTCCTCCACCAAGGATTTCACGGACCTTGGCGATGCCTTCTTCCCCACGCTCCGCAACAACGGCTGTCGCTCCAAATTCTAAAGCCATTTGTTGGCGATCTTCGTGACGGCTCATGAGGACAATTTGTGATGCACCCCGCATCTTAGCTGCAATGACAGCACATTGGCCAACAGCACCGTCACCAATGACCACGACTTTGTCACCTTTTTGCACATCTGCTACACGCGCCGCATGATAGCCCGTCGGCATGACATCTGCTAGCGTCAAGAAGGATTTAAGCATAGCTTCTGTATAATCAGAAGGTTGCCCTGGAATTTTGACAAGAGCCCAATTGGCAAAGTGGAAACGGATGTACTCTGCTTGAACCCCGTCAGACCAGTTGGTGCCAATATGGCGGTCACAAGTCCCATCATAGCCAGCACGACAGGCATCACACTCCCCACAACCATGGGTGAAAGGCGCGATGACAAAGTCTCCTGGCTTAACCGTTGTAATGGACTCACCGATTTCTTCGACGATCCCAATGGCTTCGTGGCCACTATTTTGATGACCTGCTTCAATATCTGGATTGCGGTAACTCCATAGATCGGATCCACAGACACAGGTGCGAACGATGCTAATAATGACATCATCTGGCGCTTCGATGTGTGGACGCTCCACTTCTACAAGGCCCACTTGCCCAGCTTTTGTATAAACTGTTTTCTTCATAGGAACAACCTACTTTCTATTGCTTACTTATCTACAGTATACACTTTTTATCGAGCTTCTACTCATACCAACTCGTCATTAATGGTGGTGATGATCATGCCCATGATGTTGATCCACTTCCAACTCTTCGATCTTGCGTTTATGGGCTCGGTGGGTTGCCAAGTCTTCATCAACCTCAATGGTGACGTTTTGAAAGCCACAATCTTTGAGCAAGGTACGAATCGCTTCTTTGCAAACCTCCATGTGGTTGACATGCTCTAGACAAACATGGACAATGGCGTTTTTTTCCAAACCATCCATGGTCCAAAGATTGAGCTGATTGATACTAGCCACATGGTCCAATTGCTCCAAATCACTCTTGACTTGCTGGATATCTACTCCTTCTGGCACGGCATCCAGGAAAATCCTGAGCGTGCTCCAAAAACGTGGAATGGCTTTGGACAGAATAAAGATGGAAATAGCAAGAGACAAGAGAGGATCCAGAATATACCAATCGGTAAATCGGAGAACAATAGCCATTAGGATGACAGCCACCCAACCCAGAGTATCTTCCAGAAAATGCAGGCTAAGAATGGATTCGTTCTTGGTTTGCCCCTTGCGAATGACGAGACTCGCTAGCACATTGATGCTGACGGCTATGATTCCTAGCCAGAGGATGCCCTCATCGTTGACAGGTTGTGGATGAAAGAGTTTCGTTATATTTTCTAAAATGACTAAAACGGACCCTGTCATGAGAATCACAGCTGTTACCATAGCCCCTAAAAGGCTAAAGCGCTTGTAGCCCAAGGTATAGTGGCTGTCTTCTTCACGATTGGAAATACTCTCCAGAAAGGCGGAGATCCCAATAGCAATCGCATCTCCCAAGTCATGGACCGAATCCGCAAGGACTGCGCTAGATCCAAAAATCCCTCCTGCAATAAACTCAACAATGGCATAACTCAAATTCAAGAAAAAAGCGATCCAGACCGCATGTTTTGTCTTCATAATCCTATTTCCTTTGTTATAATAGATTCATGAACATCATGTTCATTATCATTATCTAACATTCACAACAGAAAGGATAGGGGCAAACCGTTTAGGGTGTACGTTACTGAACAGTTTGTTCTAAGTGTCCATATGACAGCACAGGATCGTCGCATCACCAAAACTCGAAAAGCTATCTATCAGGCTTTCTTACACTTACTCAACCAAAAAGACTACGAGGCCATCACGGTTCAAGAAATCATAGACCTTGCTGATGTGGGGCGCTCGACCTTTTACAGCCATTACGAGAGTAAGGAGTTACTACTGGATGAACTCTGTCAAAAACTCTTTCACCATCTCTTTGAGCGTGCTGAACACCTCTCACCACAAGACTACCTGGCCCATATCTTTCAGCATTTCAAGAAAAATCAAGATCATGTGACCAGTCTCTTACTCTCTAAAAACGATTATTTTATCCGGCAACTGCGAAAAGAGCTAGAACATGATGTCTATCCAATGGTGGCTGATGAACTCATCAAGACCCATCCAACTATCCCTCATTCTTATCTCAAGCATCTGGTCGTTACCAACTTCATCGAAACCCTCAGCTGGTGGTTGAAAAAAGGCAAGTCCTACACCGAACAAGAAGTGACCCAGTTTTATTTGGAGATTTTAAAAGTGGGGTCGAACTAGAAGGGAGTATTTTCAATGACCAGCGTACAATTTTACTTTCTATTTCCATCACTCTTCATGCTTCACGAACTGGAAGAAATCGTTTGGATGCCATCCTTTGTCAAAAAAATATCAATCCAGTATCCAAACAATCGAATCCTATCTTATTACACTCCTTTTGCTTTCAATGCCATTGTCTTGGAGCAATTTCTGATCCTAATGACATCGCTATATCTTAGTTACCAGTTTAACAACTACAGCATTTACGCAAGCATCATAATCGCTTATATCTACCATGTGTTCGGACATCTGATTCAGACAATCGTCCTTCGAAAATATGTTCCTGGCTTGTTAACGGGCATTTTAACAAGTTTGTTTGCTCTTTACAATCTCAAAAATGAATTTCCAATTAAACTTTATGGTTACTCACTTTTTACCTTATTGGTTATTATTTTAAATCTTGTAGTATCATTTATGATTCTTCATAAAATCAGTCATAAAAAATAGTACTCAGGCAATCATATCTTAGAAAGGAAACCCTATGCTCCTCCCAATTCTTCTCAGCTTTTTTACAGCCTTCTTTCCCCTTACTTTTGCTCTTCTTCACTTATTGGCTTCTCTTTCTGAAGTTAAAAAAGGGAATCACACTCTAGGAAATACATTTCTCCTCATCGGAAGCAGCCTTGCGACCTTATCTCTCATCCTCTACTTCTTTTTACCGATTGTCGCTCTAGTCCTTTGGCTGATCGGCTGTGGTTTGATTTGCTACGGGGCCTATTGGAATGGGAAACGCAAAGAAGTGTTCCATCCAGCTCACCACCTGATTCGGATGGGCATCACTTTAGTCCTTACCATCTTGTTAGCCTTGTTATAAGAAAAGCTCAAGTTTGCAGAAAAACTTGAGCTTTTGTATTTTCTGTTTGTTAAGCCATCAACAGCATGAGAATAGGGATCACCACCATGGTTGCAAGGGTCGTCTCTGTCACCATGACCGCTGCATAGTCACTATCAGCTCCGTAGAGTCTGGCAACAACTGGCGCATTGGTCATCACAGGCATGGCGGATTGGATGATAAAGACTTGCTTCATCAAGTTTGGAAGAGGCATCCAGTAAACGATGGAAGCCATCAAGAGAGGAGCAACCAGGAAACGACCTAGTAGAATCAATAGTTGCTCTTTTCCCAGAACCAACTGCTTCACACCTACATGAGATACTGATAAACCGATGAATATCATGGACAAGGGGGTCGTTAAATTGCCCAGATACTGCAAATCACTAGCCAGAAAGGCTGGCAACTTGATCTGCAGCATCACCAAGACTAGTCCCAAGAGAAAGCCCATCAGAGGCGGAGAAAAGACTTTTTTCAGACTCGTTTTGAGATCAAACTGAGCTTCTCCCTCACCATCCCGCTGAATCAGATAGGTCCCCAAAGTCCAGAAAAAGGTCGTATTACACATGTAATAGATCAAAACATAGGGAATACTGGCATCTCCAAAGAGGGCTTGGTTAATAGGAAGCCCCACGAAGATGGTATTGGAGTTAAAAAACATGGAAATAAAGAGGCCACGACGGTCCTGTCTCACCGCAAAGATCCTGGCTACTCCTGTCGCGATGCCAAGCAAAATAACCATAGACAAGGCAGGAAACCGCAAGGCTGGCAACATTTTAAGTAGATCTGCTGCTGTGAAGCGCTGCGTGATGGTGTAGAGCATATAGCAGGGAAGAGCGACTTGAGTGACCAGTTTAGCGAGTAGGCCACGCGACTTGTCATCGAACCAGCCTTTTTCACCAATGACAAAGCCCACTAAAATCATGCCCAGGATGACCAGGATCCCTGATATGCTCTTCAAAAAGATGTCCATGTTCTCCCCTTTTCTTTTTTAAATTTGAACTAAAAAAAACATTTTTTACAAGTCTCAAAAACTACTCTAGTATATCATAAAAAGAGGTGGGGCAACATGCCCAACCTCATGCATTTTATTAATTGTCACTAATACCCCTTCTTAGCAGCTTTCGTCCATTGGTACCAACCAACCAGACTGTTGATAAGGTAAATCAAGAAAAACCAATAAAATGGTGGGGACTATGGCGAAAATAGATGATTCAGTTAAAAAGAAAGTTCCAGAATTGCGATTTAAAGGATTCACGGATGAATGGGAACAGCGTAAGTTGGGAGACGAAGTTCGAATAGTGATGGGACAGTCTCCTAATTCAGAAAATTATACTGATGATCCTAATGGGCGCTAAAAATGCGAAGACCTATGAAGACCTATTTTGTATTAGTCAAACAAAAGATCCAAAAGAAATGGTATATGATTATGACCATGAAACAAAGTAAAACCAAACCGAGTGATCTGAGGAAGCACCCGATGATCATGAAACGTTATTAAACACAAAAGTCACCCATGTGAGTTCTTGCCAGAAGCTGAAGTTAATCCTTCAACCTGGAAAACCCGCAGAGGTGACTTTTTCTATACATCTCGATTTTTCTGGTAATAATCATTAACCGATAAATATGTCTGTGAATCACCCAGCGACTCCGCTATGTCCATAATCCGCGGTGGTAGTAATCCTACTCGCTGGACAAGTTCGTGATCGCTGAACAATTCCCGTGGACTGCCGGCGAAGCCAAACTTCCCGTGTTCCATAACATACACCGACTCAAACTCGGCGGCGACCCAATCCATGTCATGGGTGATGGTCACAACTTGGTGGCCCGAATCAGCCAACTGATGGAAAATTTCGGTCAACTTGCGCCGACTTTCCCAATCAAGCGACATCATCGGCTCATCAAATAAATAAATCGCCGGATCCACTGCCAAAACTGTGGCAACGCTCAACAGCTTGCGTTCCGACAATGACAGGTCATATGGACTTTCAGCTGTTTTATCATCCAAGCCAACTCTTTTTAGAGCCGCTAAAGCCCGCCTCGTAATCGTGTCGTGGTCATCCATGACCTGCGCGACACTCCACTCCACCTCTCGTTGAACGGTCGGGTTGAAAAGCTGATCGTCAGGATTCTGAAAAGTAATCCCAACCTTCAGTAACTTTTCGACTGGTTTAAGATCATTAAAATTTTCTCCATCGATCTTAATCACACCGGTTTGTGGTGTCAGCAAGCCCGTCAACAATTTGAAGAGCGTTGATTTGCCGGCACCATTTTGGCCGACAATCGCCACCATCGGATCGGCGAAGTGTTTGTCTTCAACATCCAAGCTAAAGGACCGTTCCGGATAAGTGAACGTCAGGTGGTTCAGTTCAATTGTGGACATAACAAACCTCCTTCAGTTCAGCGTCATTCACCGGATACCGGCCATCAGCCAAGTGCCAATCCATTTTTTGAGCAAGTTGCTGGATTGTCGGGGCTGGAATCTGCCAGTCAGCTGCCAAATGATTAAACACCTCACCCGGCCTGCCCTGGGCTACCATTTGACCCTCGTGCAGCACCCACACAACGTCGGCGACTTCGCACAAATCGTCAATTTCACTGGTGACAATGAAGACAGTCGTCTCTTTGACTTGGGCCAGCCATTGGAAAAATTGCCGGCGGCCAAGGGGATCCATCTGACTGGTCGGATCATCCATAATCAAAACAGCCGGATTAGCCACAATCGCCGTGGCAATTGCCAACCGCTGGATCTGACCACCGGAAAGGCTCTCGGGACGCAAATTCAGCTGTTCAATCAGCCCCATTTGCGTGGCAACTTCTTCAACCCGTTTTTGAATCAGTCCTTCAGCCATTCCCTGATTAATCAAGTCAAAGGCGATTTCATCGGCAACCGTGTCTGCCAACCCGCTTAGTTGGCCAGCTGGATTTTGCAGTACAACTCCATTCATGGCATTATAAACGGGCCAATTGTCGGACACTCGCTGGCCAAACATGTGCCAGTCGCCCTCAATCTCAGCAGACACAATTTTGGGAATGACCCCTGCCAGCACACGGCACAAAGTCGATTTGCCGGAGTGGCTATTCCCGATAATCCCAACCACCTGGCCGGTATGAACCTCCGCGTTAATCTGACGCAGTTGTGGTTGCTCAGTACCCAGATAACGGGTGGTCAAATTTTCAATTACAATCCGTTTATCTTCGTCCATATCTTCCACCCAATCAATAAAATTGCCAATCCAGTCAGACCAATGTGCAGCGTCCGCGACAGGCGATACACGCGCTGGGAGGTTCTGACAGTCCGGTTGGGATTATCAAAACCTCTCAGTTGGAGAGAAATCGACCGCGCCATCGATTGATCCAAGGTCTTAATCACCAATGGAATTAGAACCGGCAGGACTGACTTTAATTTCTGTATCAACGTTTTTTGCGGATTAGTTCCGCGAACTTTTTGTGCCTGCTGGATTTTCCGCATATTGCGCATCATTTCCGGCAAAATATAACACACCGACATCAGAACGTAGACGGTTTTATAAGACAATCCGGACAGTTCCAAATAGGCCGCGTTTTCTGAAATACTCGTGGTCACCATAAAAAAGCCACTGGTCAAAATAATCACCAATACTCGACAACCCAGAGTGGTGGCGTAAATCAGGCCTTCTTTGTAGAACGACACCCCAAGCACAGAAAACAGCACAGTTTGATTCCGACTGTAAAATAGCCCTTGGATGATCAGCATGGTGCAAATCAGAAACAGGCTGAATCCCAGCGCCTTAAAGGTGGTAGAACTCAATTTGGAAAATAACAATAGCAGTGTTGCGACAAGAATTAATCCGGCCTGAAGCAATAAATTCATACTGGCAAAGCTCAACAACGTCATGTCCAAGATGAACAAGAGCTTAGTAATCGGATCGATCACCTGGTACCACTTGAGCTTGACCCGTGGCGCTCCAGAAATCAATGTTTGATCAGTCATCATTTATCACCGCTAAAGAAGTGCACCATCCGCTTCGGCAGCTGACGATAGATGAAGAATGCCAGGTAGGCCACGCAGACTTTATCCAAAATATCCAAGACAAACTCATCGGTAAATGAGGCCAGCCACACTGGTGCATGATTGGCGACCATTACCGCAAACAATGAGTCACCCCAAGCGATACCGGTCTGACCACCCCAAAAGATGACGTTGAGTGGCGTTGAAATGACAGCTGAAACGATGGCAATAATAATGGCAGAAACAAATACTCGTCGCGCTGACGAGAACCACCCATTGGCGTGCAAAACTCCGACAGCAATCCCAATTCCGATGCTGGTAATCGCATACACGGTTGAAATTGGCGATAAGGTCAGCCCATAGATCACGTTGTTGATGAAACCACTGATGGCACCGGCAACCGGTCCAGCCAACATGCTGGCAAGAAAGGTTCCCAAAGACCCCAGCCAAACGGGCAACTTTAACCCCTCCGCCAAGGCTTTGGCAACATAGTTAATCCCCACGGCAGCGGGAATCAAAGTCATGGTGGCAGCACTTAACTTAAATTTCCACATACTGGTACGATGAATCGGTTCTGTTTTCATAATCTTCTCCTTTTGTTTTTAAAGAGCCGTGTCTGTTTAGACTTTCGGACGCAACGCTCTATAGATTTTTGATTTGAACCGCTTCTCCTTTCACAGATCCCTTAGTCGACATCAGGGATTTTCTTGAAAATGATTGTTCAACAGTTCACAACTAATCATACTCCGATTTTCATAGAAGTCAAGAATTTTCTGAATTTTTTTTGAAAACGTTCGGGAATTAAAAAATAGAGCAAGCGCCCATGAGAATGATCGCAAGACAATTATAAGAGGCCACTATAAAAAAACAAACACCATTTCTGGTGTTTGTTTCATTTTATAAAGGAAGCACTAGCTTATTTTTTCTTTTTCTTCAAAATATAAGCTGCAATGCTTGCCAAGACAAAGGCTAAAACTAGGCTAATAATAGAGATGGTCGTACCCGTATTTGGTAAGAATCCTAAGATTTTGCCTGGTTTCTTCGGCTCTGGTTGGCTTGGTTTTTTAGGTTCAGATTGACCCGGTTTCTTTGGTTCAGATGAACTTGGCGGAGTTGGTTGTTTCGGAGTTTCTTTTGGAACATGCTTGTTTGTAATCACCACATTTCCTTTACCATCCTCGTCATTACGAGCTTCATAGCCCTTTGGAACACTGACTTCTCTCACTGTATAAGTGATTGTGTTTCCATTTGCTTTTTCATCCAAATCTGCAAATGTATGGCTCCACTTGTTTTCAGCTGATAATTCTATTTCTTGGCCAACTCTTTGATCATTGGCATAGAGCTGAACGTGAATGTTCTTCGGACGAAGACCATCCTTGTCATTCTCATCATCCCACTTCTTGGTAACAGTGATGCTTGTCTTACCAGGTGCATGGGTGTTGGTAATGGTATAAGCAGCTTGATCGATCGTAGTTGTATATTCAGCTACTTTCTCTTCTTGAATTGTATAGACGATTTCTTTACCATCCTTGAATTTTGGAAGACCAGTAAAGGTCTCTTTCCAATCTGTCGCATTCGTGAGTTCTTTTTGAGCAACTTTTTCACCATTGGCAAGAAGATTCACAACGATACTTGCTGGACGAAGACCATCTTGATTGTCTTGGTCATTCCAAATCTTGGTCACTGGAATATCGATCACCGCTGGCGTATGCGTATTGGTCAAGATCGTATGAGCAGCATCAGAGGTATCCACAGTGACTTGGTAGCCTTCAGGAACAGAGACTTCTTCCACACGATAGCTGATCGCTTGGCCAGCTTTCTTTTCAGGCAACTTGCTGAAGGTATGAGTCCATTTATTGTCCGCTGACAATTCAACCGGCTCTCCTACTTTTTCATCATTTGCATACAATTGAACCTTGATGGATTTTGGACGGAGGCCATCTTGGTCATTGGCATCATCCCACTTCTTAGTGACTTTCATCTCTGTAAGAGCTGGTTCATGCGTGTTGGTCAAGACAACATTAGCCTTGTCCTTATCATTTACCGTCACCTTGTAACCATCTGGGACAGTAACTTCTTTAACCGTATAAGTAATGGCTTTTCCAGTTGCCTTGGCATCAAGGTTTTCAAATGCACCTTTCCAATCATTCGCTGCAGAAAGTTCTAATACTTGGTCAGTAGGAACGCCATCTTTGTACAATTGAACTTGAATGCTGGCTGGACGGAGACCATCTTGGTCGTCTCCATCTTCCCACTTCTTGCTCACTTCTACTTTGGTCTTTTCTGGAGCGTGCGTATTGGTTACGACTACTTGGCCTGGATTCGTTGCTTCGACGGCTTGTGTGTAGCCTTCTGGGACATCGATTTCTTTGACGGTATAGTTGATAACTTGGCCAGCTTTCTTCTCGTCTAGGTTTGAGAAGGTATGGGTCCATTTGTTATCTGCTGACAATTCAACAGCTTGACCAACTTTTTCATCACCAGCATACAATTGAACCTTAATCGTTTTTGGACGGAGGCCATCTTGGTTATTGGCATCTTCCCAGTTTTTGGTAACGGTGAGGCTTGTCTTACCTGGTTTGTAGCTATTGGTGATCGTTGTTCCATCAATCTTAGTGGTGTAATTATCCACCTTGTCTTCTGTCACTGTGTAGACAACTTTTTGGCCATCTTTGTAGACTGGTAGGTCTGTGAAAGTATGCGTCCATTCATTTCCTTGACCAGCAAGATCGATTGATTGCACTTCTTTTCCATTGGCTAAGAGGTGAACTTTGATAGTTGTAGGTCGAAGACCGTCTTGGTTATC
Organism: Streptococcus parasanguinis; assembly: GCA_905188195.1. GTDB lineage: Bacteria > Bacillota > Bacilli > Lactobacillales > Streptococcaceae > Streptococcus > Streptococcus parasanguinis_P. Next base: position 117,511 of record CAJJKY010000003.1, read on the forward strand.
AGCATCATCCCAGACTTTCTTGACGGTAACTGTCGTTGTCTCAGGAGTGCGTTTATTGGTTATGGTTGCTTTTCCATCAGTGAAGCTGGCTTCTTCTGTATCAACTGTATAATGAGTCGGTACTTTCACTTCTTTGACCGTATAGGTATTGAGCTTGCCATTGCTGTCTTTATCTGGAAGGTTCGTAAAGTGAGCTTTCCAGTCTGTTGCAGCCGAGACCGTGACTGGTTTTCCTTCCGCTTTTCCATTCTTATAGAGTTGGAATTCGACACTTTCTGGGCGAAGCCCTTCTTGGTTGTCTTGGTCATCCCAAACTTTTGAAGCTTCAAGATCGATATACTTGATATCTGCTTCATTCGCGATTTCTAGAGGAAGAGCTTTTGAGCCGACAGCTTTTCCATCCACCGTGACGTGGTAGATTTGCTTGTCTGCATCATAGGTCACAACCACTGCATGTTCTGTTTCATCCAACTTGTAATTTGCAGGTGCCTGTGTTTCTTTGAGCGTATAGGTTCCTTCTGTCAAGGTACTGAATGAAAGTTCTCCATTCTTATCAGAAGTTGCCGTCGCAACAACAGCTCCATTAGCATCTGTTAAGGTAAATTCAGCACCTTCAAGGACTTTCTTCGGATTGTCCTTATCCACTTTCTTGACTTGGAAAGCAGCTGAGAAGATTTGTGCAGTTACGGTATTGGACTCACGGTTTCCTTCGTGGCCTTTGGCCTTGTAACCAAATTGGTTATGGGCTTGGACTACACCTGAACGACCACCGTTGTCTTCATTATCTTTGGTGCGTTTTTGCATCAAGTCTTTGACGTCTTTGGTCAACTCCGTTGGGTTAACAACTGGGACACCAAAGTTTGCTTCGCTACGGGCTGGAATGGTCGTTCCTTTATCCGCCACAAACTTGATACCCGTCACTTGACTGTAATCAGCCACAGCTGTCGTCCAGATATCCTTGTCAGCAGCTTGCGCCATGGTATCTGTCGTAACGCCTGTATCAGTTGTATAGTAGACCGTCCATCCTTCTGGAGCTGTCACTGGTCCACGAAGGCTGACCGTGTATTCTGTCATCCGACCAGATCCGTCTAGTGTGTTAACGTCTTTTACTTTTGGTAGGACATCATAGACGACTCCGTCTTCTACTGCCTTATCCGTATTATTTTTAATGGTGAGTTTGTAGTTAAAGGTTTCACCTGGTTTGAAGGTACGTGTCACAATCGAAGCGTCTGACAGGTCATCATTTTTAGCGATATATTTGCGTGCATAGATTCCTTCAGCCGCAACAATCGTATAGTTTGATTGAGCATATGGAATTTTATCCGTTGTTGAACCATTTCCGTTCAGATCATACACATCTTCCGTGACCCGATCAGGGTTGGCATTTTCAAGATCGTGGATCCCATTTCCAGCGACATAAACCTTATTGGTGAAGGTCCCACCATCGTCTTTCCCTTTCAGATCGGCCACGATAAATGGTAGACGCACGCGATTAAGATCTTGAAGAGAAGCCTTAATAAACTCTTTTTGATCCAAATGCATGATGAGAGCTGTCCGTCCAGAATTGTGGTAGTTTTCAATGACATCGTAGCTCTTTAAGAATTTCATACCTTTTTCATTAGAGGCAAGGTTTCTTTCAAAATCTTTATAGTCGACTTTAAGGGTATTTGGATCATACAGATCAATGATTCGCAGGTCTCCATAATCCTTATCAGGATCCAAGACCACTTTGGTTGCCATCAAACCAAAACGAATATTTTCTCCATCAGTATAACGAACATCATTGTAATCTGTCGTTTTTGAAATCTCAAAGCTTTCCTTCAAAGGAATCAGCTTAAAGGTCCAATCTGATGTTTGGTCTTTAGCAAGGTTTGATTGTGTTTGATAAGTGACACGACCTGTATTCTTGAATTCATTCTTGGTCGCATCATTTTCATCGTAACGAGTCTTCTCTGGATCTTTGAAGCTTGTATAGGTATTGAAGCGAATTCCTTGACCAGATTTTAGGACAAAATCATCCTTCATTTCCATCCGCCAACCGACAACGGTTCCATACTTGGTTAAGTCGATAAAACCATTGCCGTCTTTATCGGTTTCTGGCTGAACTTCTTTTTGACTACCATCTTCTAAAGTAAGGATGATGCGTTTCACATATTTGCTAATATACTCACCAATACCGTAATTTCCTTGCATAAGACGAGCGTAATCAATCTTGGTGAATTTTAACCGAGAGTCCACTGTCTCATCATAGAAAACAAAATTCTTTTGTGTCGAAGGAGTTTTATTATCAAAAGCGATGATCCATTTATAGTTTGCTGCCTTGTATTCAGTTGAATCATAGACATCACCATCTGCTTTTTTGGCAAAACTTCCAGCCCCTTCCAGGTCACGAGAGGTCAAGCGGAAAATAAGAGAATCTTCAGCTGTAATATCCGGTTCTCCCTCTCCACGATTGGCAGGAATTCCCACAATACTTCCTGAGTTTGTCAAATCCTTACTAAGGACGTCTTTGAGAGTCTGGTCCTTTTCCAAAACTAAATCAGGAAACTTCAAGTAAAGGTAACTTGTATTCTTGATTTTTGCCATGAATTCTTGGTGATAAGCTGCTGGATTACCGTTTGCATCTGCTGTAAACGTCTTAGAAACGGTGCCATCTCCATTATCTACCCAACCTTCAGACTTAGCTGTATCTAAAACTGCTGTCCGGGTATTGCCATTTTTATCTGTATAGGTTGGCAACTTATCGGTAAGCATTACTGATTCTAATTGACGATATTGTCCCCCATACTGTCCTTGCATTCCCTCCAATTGAAATGCAAATGGAACAGATGATGGGGTTTCAATATAATTTTTTCCGTCAGCCCCTTTGACAACACCAGGCATGGCTTCCGCATAGTCCTTGGACATGGCTTCGTTCAAGTTTTGGTTGATATACTTGGTTAAGCGATAGTCATTGTACTTGGGTTTCCAAATGATATCATTGAGTTTTGCTTCTTGACCATTGATATTCAAGGTACCCGTAATATCCAATGAATAATTGGTCGGTGCATAACCGACTTTAAATTTTCCAATAAATGGTAAAGTCAGGACCTCTGACTTTTGGTAATTGTTAAAGTGAAGTGTGACTTGATAATCATCTCCAACTTTTGTAACCGTTGGTTTGTCATGCTCTGAAGCACTATTGAAGTCAGGGAAACTAACTTCTCGTAAGTACTTTCCAGGAACCTTCAAGGTCACCGTTACTTCATTAATATCCGTTGTCAAATTCTTAGGGGTGATCTGGATATAACCAGACATGGTATCCCCTGTGTAATAGGACATCCCATCTGGATGGTTCTGTTTATCCCCATACATAAGGGTAACATCCAAGGCCCCATTATCCCCGACTGCTAGCTCATTGGCAAAGGCTGTGATCGCCCCTTGGCCAAGCTGGCCTAGCATCATGAAAATTGTTAAAATGGCAAAACCTTTTTTCAAAAAGTCTTTCCATACTGAACGAAGCTTTTTCATGTCTTATCTCCTTTACTTTTGTTAGCCTTACAAAAGGCCCTCCCTTTAATTTTATCACTTATTTTTTAAAATATCCTTTGCTTTTCAAATTAAATCATCACTATTCAATAATATAGACATTATTTGCAATGATGTCTATATTATAAATCACTATCTGGTACTGATTTCCCCTTTCTTCTATCCAAGGGCAAGAAAATAAAACATTTATAAACAAGGAGGAGCAGTCTGCCAATTCTTATTCTTCCTTGATTTTCTTCATACAAAAAAACTCAAACACATCTGCTTGAGTTTTGTACACCCTACTATTGGTTGATTATTTTATCTAACTCTTCACCATTTGAAGGAATCTTTTGTTTTTCCCTTCTCTCTCGTACCCACAGCATAGCTAGTCCAAAAAGGTGACTACCAAACAAGGCAGTCACAAAAATCAGCTTGCCCCTGTCTGGATAAGAGAGAGGGAGGCTGCTAAAGCCATAGCGAGCCCACTCGATAAAGATCGGATGCGAAAAGTAAAGGGCTATACTCATTTGCTTTAAATACTGTAAATCATAGCTTTTCAAAAAGGACGATCGCAGGCAGGCATTGACCAAATAAACGGTCACAAAGGGAAGAAGAAAGAAAAAGTTCTTATCAATTCCTTGGTGTTGAAAAATGATGATTCCTTCTAGACAGAGCAAACCAAAGGCAAGAGCTAGCTTTTGCCAACGGTGAATTCTAAAAGTTTGTGCATGAAAATGATCATACAGATAGTATCCCATATAGATAAAAATGGGCGTGTAAAAGAGACCATTTCGCGCTGTAAAAAATAAATTGCTGTAGAGCTGGTAACCCTTGAGAAGACTTGTGGTATCCAGATAAGCCGAATAGGTCTCGATCAAGCCCCAGCAGTAAAGAAGAAAGGTGATCAACCCCGTCCAAACCATACCTAGGCGTTTGACCAATTGATTGACCAAAAACAAGCCCAGCAAAAAAGCAGGAATATACCAGAGTTGGTAGCACATTCCCAAGTAGACCAGAGCAATCAAGATTCCTGCTGGAAAGAGATAAACAGGAAGATGGAGACTAGAGAAAAAGAGCCAGGCATAAGGGAGGTAAACGAAATTCCAAAACAAATAGTTTTTTACGATTTTGACCAGATAGGCCTTCATTTTCTTAGAATTCCCTAGGGAGTGTTTGAGGAAAAAGCTGGCACAGACGATAAAAAATGGCACCGCTAGCCGGCCGAGCATACTCTTGAGACCAAAATGCAGTGGCTCATAAGAGGTCAAGCGACCACTATGCACCAAAATCACTGCAATCGCAAAGAGGTATTGAAAAAAGCTGATACTAGAGGTGTTATAGAGGGGATTCTTTTGCATAGTCCTACTCCTTGCCCAAAGCAGTTTCTATGGTTATTTTAGCATGAAAGGGAAGGCCAAGCAAGGAATCTTACATCCTTATCTACCTTTTTTCCTCTATTTTTGATATACTCAAAGCATGCATAAACAAACGATTATTGATTTTAAAGAGCTTGGTTTGCGCCACCTTTTCACCAAGCCCATAAAGGAATTAAAAACTAGAAACCTCGACCAGGTAGAGGATCTTCTTAGAGAAGTCGAAGCCTACCAGAAGCAAGGCTTTTATGCGGTTGGCTATGTCAGCTATGAGGCTGCTCCTGCTTTTGAGAAGAAGTTTGCTGTCCATCCAGCACCTCTTATGGGAGAGTATCTCCTCTATTTTACGATCCACGAGAAGGTCGAAACTCTTCCTTTTCCAGAGGACTATGAAGCTGTGGATCTTCCAGCCAATTGGAAGGAAGAGGTAGAGGCGCCTGCTTATCAAGAAGCGATCAAGTCCATTCATCACCATATCCGCCAGGGAGATACCTACCAGGTCAACTACACTGTCCAGCTTTCTCAAGAGCTAAAAGCAGATCCTTTGGCCATCTACAATCGCTTGGTGGTAGAGCAGAAAGCCCATTACAATGCCTTCATCCAGCACGATGATGTCTCCATCCTCTCCATCAGCCCTGAACTCTTTTTTGAGCAAGACGACCGGCTACTGACCACGCGCCCTATGAAGGGAACGACGCGCCGTGGTCTCACTAACCAAAAGGATCTTCAGGAGGCTACTTGGCTAGAAGCAGACCCCAAAAATCGGGCGGAAAACATGATGATTGTGGATCTCCTGCGCAATGACATGAACCGGATTTCGGAGATTGGAAGTGAGCAGGTGACCCATCTCTGCCAAGTCGAGCAATACTCCACTGTTTGGCAGATGACCTCGACCATTGAAAGTCGCTTACGAGCTGAAATCGACCTGATCCAAACCTTCCGAGCTCTCTTTCCTTGTGGCTCGATTACAGGAGCACCGAAGATCTCCACTATGGAAATCATCCAAAAGACGGAGAAGTCTCCTCGAGGTGTCTACTGTGGAACGATCGGCATCCTTCTTCCAAAAGGGAAACGGATTTTTAATGTAGCCATCCGGACCCTTCAAATGCAGGGAAATCAAGCCATCTATGGCGTGGGAGGAGGCATCACTTGGGACAGTAAATGGGAAGGTGAATACCAGGAAACCAAGCAAAAATCGGCGGTCCTTTACCGGCAAGAGCCTCGATTTGAGCTCCTGACGACCGGCCGCATCCACCAAGGAGAATTGACTTTCCTAGACCAACATGTAACACGCTTGAGGGAAGCTAGTCGCTACTTTGCCTATCCTTATGATGAGCAAAAACTCCTGAAAGAACTTCAAGAAGAGCTTGCTCATTCGGAGTCCAACCTTGACTATCGTTGTCGGATTGCCTTGCAAAAAAACGGTACCTTCCACCTAGTAATCACGGAGCTGACAGACTTGCCCGCTAGCTATCTACAGGCCCAACTGACCGAGCAAAAGCTTGATTTAGCGACGCCATTTACTTATTTCAAAACGAGTCAGAGAGACCATCTCAGCCAGTCAGATCACGAGCAAGTTTTCCATCTGCCAGATGGAACCTTACTAGAGACGACGATTGGCAATCTGGTGCTGGAGATAGAGGGACAACTCTATACCCCACCAGCTCACCTCCCCTTACTCGATGGCATTTATCGGCGCCATCTTCTTGAGACCCAGCAAGTTGAAGAAAAACTCTTAACTCTGAACGATTTAACAGACGCTGATCGTATTTATGCCTGCAATGCTCTTCGTGGTCTCTACGAACTCGATTTTCAAAGAAAGGATTCCTGATGAAACTGATTTTTTTACATGGACTAGGACAGGATGTCCTCTCTTGGCAAGGAGTCCAATTTGCACTTTCACCCTTGCACTCCAAAACTTTTGATATTTTCTCCCATCCAAAAGAAAGCTATCAGGAAGTTAAAGAAAGGTTGATGGAGCGCCTCCAGCAAGAAAGCGAACCCTTTATTCTGGTAGGACTCTCACTAGGTGGCGTGCTCGCTCTGGATCTCTCCAGACAAGACTTCCCGCAACTCAAGGGCTTGGTCCTTGTAGGAACACAATACAAACTCAACACCAATCCCCTCTATCGGCTCCAGATTCTCCTTTTTCGTCTGCTTCCCAAGCATGTCTTTGAAAAACAAGATGCCAATAAACAACAGATGCTTCAAATCTTGACGGAATTAAAAGGGCTCAATTTAACCGATACCGTTAAAGTTTGCCCTCTTCCTAGCTTGGTGATTTGTGGTAGCAAAGATTGGGCCAATCAATCTTCTTCTAAAAAATTGGCCAATCTCCTGCCAAAAGGCCGCTATCAAGAAATCGCAGACGGAGGCCATCTACTCAATACCGAGAAACCCTATGAACTCGCGCAAGCCATCAAGGAGTTTGTCGCTGAATTTTAAAATGAAGAGGCTAGCTTAAAAAACAGTTCCTCTTAATGTAGATAAAGTATTTTTTCATGTTACATAACTTAAAAAATCAAGAACTTTAAAGAAATGTTTATTTTTAAAGTTATGCATGAATTTCTTGAGGCTTTCCGCCGTGAGAAAAGTGCCTGAAACACAATTGTTTCAGGCACTCGGGAGTTTTGAGACCTTAGACTCAAAACTAAGTCATGGAACTTCTTTGAAGTTCGCTGACGTCCGTACTCACCTAAGGAAAGCCTCTAGGAAAACTTAGTCTTAAAGTCACGGCTAACTTTTTAAAAGTTAGTCGTTTTTTTAGAAATATTTGAGAATTGCTTGATAGTTATTTGAAAAGCAAGCTGTATACTAAGAGTGTAAAGAAAACAACTAGTCATTTGGACGAAGGAGAAAACCATGGAAAAAGTATTAGAAATTTCCCATTTGAGTAAAAAGTTCGGTCATCAATACGCCTTAAATGATGTGAATCTCACCATTCGCAAAGGCGACGTTTATGGCCTGATCGGTAAGAACGGGGCTGGGAAAACCACCCTCATCAAGATCATCACCCAGCTGATTCAAGAAACTGACGGAAGCGTCTCTCTCTTTGCTTCTACAAATCGCTCTCAGTGGACCCAAGCCTTGAAACGGGTTGGATCTGTCATTGAAAGTCCCGTGGCTCACAAGCATATGACCGCCTATCAAAACCTGGTCTACTATTGCAAGGCTCGCCATATTCCCAATCCCGACCAGGTCATCAAAGAAACCTTGAACTATGTTGGCCTGAATAATACGGGTAAGAAGAAATTCCGTGATTTTTCACTCGGGATGAAACAACGGTTGGGAATTGCGATTGCGCTCATTGCTAAGCCAGATTTCCTTATTCTGGACGAACCCATCAATGGCCTTGATCCGGTCGGAATCAAGGAGTTCCGTCAGATGATCAAGCGTCTCAATGATGAACTCGGCATGACCATCCTCATTTCCAGTCACATCCTCTCTGAACTTTATCTGGTTGCCAATCGCTTTGGCATTGTCGACCAAGGACGCCTAATCAAAGAAATTAGCAAGGCTGAATTCGAGGAGCAAGGCGAAGACTACATCATCCTCAAGACCAGCCAGCTAGCCCTTGCGAGTCAACTGATTCAAGATCAACTCCATCACCGTATCAAAGTCATCGATAAGGATGGAGAAATCCATATTTTCGGACAAACTCACGATATTAAAGTCATTGTCAAAGCTCTCGTTCAAGCAGATATTGATGTAGACGAAATCTACTATGCCCGCCAAGATCTGGAAAAATTCTTTACGGACTTGGTAGACTAGTCAACCCACCGTCTTGTATTACTTATCCCACACATTTCATTTAGGAGATTTATCATGTTGCATACCATTCAAGCAGATTTTTATAGACTTTTTCGCTCCAAAGGTTTTTGGATTACAGAAGCCATTCTCGTTCTCAATATCCTGTCTGGAGTCATTTTTGGCGCTACCGGTCACGTCGGTGTCAATACGGAATCCAAATTACCCCAAGCGACAGAAGTTTGGACGGGCTTTAAAGCCTTGACCAACTACTCCGCTAGCATCAGTGTGACCATTCTCTTTACCATTATTGTCATCACCTTGGTTCTGGGAACAGACTTAACGCAAAACTTATACAAGAATAGTCTGGCCTACGGCGTTTCGCGCACCAGCTACTACTTTGCCAAAAGTGCAGTTGTCCTGACCATTGCTCTCTTCCAATTCCTTGTTTCTTATGGTCTGGTCTTCTTGCTCGCGACCTTCTACAATGGAATCGGGACCATTCCTGAGCACTTCCTCGCTCATTTTGGACTAACCGTGCTGATTCAGTTTCTTTCCACCCTGGCTTGGGTCAGCATCATTTCCTTCCTCCTTTATGCTAACCAATCCATCACCTTGGCTTTCGTTGGCTACTTCGTTGGAAATATCTTCTTAAGCCTTCCTGCGCTCTTCTTTAAAGACATCGACATTTTACACTATCTAAACTTGGAATTCCAATATTCCATGGTCCAAAGTACGATAGCAACAAACAATACCCTCTCTATCGCCCTTGGATTCATCCTTGTTTTCGGATTCCTGGGACTCGCTACTTTCAAACACAAAGATTTATAAAAAAGTAGGACTTGACAATTGATCAAGTCCTACTTTTTTAATGTAATGGTTAAGATAAACCAATCCGCCTCCGTTGCCAGTTGCAAATCTCCCCCTAAGATCTCTACAAAATTTTGAATGATGTAGAGCCCCAAACCAGAAGACTCTTCTGTGTCCGATAGATTTTCGGAGTAGAATCGACTAGCCAGTTGGTCTAAGTGCTGAATCGGTTGTTGCACGATATTGCGCAGTTCAACCCGGATCGTCTCCGCATCCGAGGTCAGGCTCAAACGGGCCTCTTCCTTTCCATGCTTGAGGACATTGCTGAGCATATTTTGTAAGAGGCGCTCCCAAAGCTCAGGATCAGTAGCATAATGGAGATGTTCTTTTAACTCTACCTCTAAGGCAATCCCCGCCTCAGACAAGCTATCATAATACTGGAATAACTGCTGGGTTAGCACTTGGCTGAGATTAACGTCTGTAAGCTGAGGCTGAATAGCTCCCTCCATCAAGCGTCTGTATTCCAAGAGAGATTCCAAGCGTTTTGAGACGACTTGAAGATTGGAAGCAATTTTCTTCAGCTTCTCCTCTTCCTGCGTCCCACCCTTGATGATTTGTTGGGTATAGCCCGAAGCAATGGTCAAAGGCGTCCGGATATCGTGGGCAATGTTACTGATGGCCATATCCAAGGTTTTCTTCTCTTGAAAGGCAATCCGATTGGTCCGCTCGATCTGATCAAAGAGATCACTGACCTGCTTGGTCAAGGCGACCAATTCTTTTTTTGAGACCTGAGAGGTCAACCGTATCCCACTCCCATTTATGAGCTTCTTTTGAATCTGCTCCTGCAAATCTTTTAAGGCAGAAAGCAGGCGAAGGTAGCCCAGTCCCAAGAGAAGGACAAGGACGACTAGAACTAGAAGCAATCCCCACATTACCGGTCTCCTTTCAAGCGAACACCCAAGCCCCAGACGGTTTCAATGTAATCCTCATTAGGATCGAGCTGAGCAATTTTCTTTCGGAGGTTGCTCAACTGGGCATTGAGCGTATTGTCTCCAGGCAGATAAACTTCTTCCCAGACCGCTTCATACAACTCTTCTTTAGTAAAAATCTTCTTCGGATGCGCCAATAAAGTTTCAAAAATTTGAAATTCCTTTTTACCTAAGCGAAGCGTCTGTTCTCCAGACTCCAGTTCAAAGGTTTCTGGGTTCAGGACCAGATTTTTAAAAGTCAGCTTTTGCGACTCTTGAGATTCCTGTACCGGAGAGATGTGATTTCGCAACTGCACCGTCACTCGAGCTGCTACTTCGTCCAGATTAAAGGGCTTGACGATATAATCATTGGCACCTGCAAGGAGATACTGGCTAATGAGGTGTTTGTCTCCAAGAGCGGTCATCATGATGACCGGCACTTGACTCTGCAAACGGATCTCCTCCAGAACCTGATCACCATTTTTCCCAGGAAGCATGATATCGAGAAGGACCAAATCAATGGCTTCTTGCTGGAAGAGCCGCAGCCCTTCTGTACCTGAAAAAGCCTGAAGGACCTCATGGTCTTCACTTAAGAGACTGTATAAAATTTCTTGGATATCATTATTATCCTCGATTAATAAAACCCGTGCCACTTGCCTCACTCCTTTTTCCTTTGAACTCCAAATCATTTCTATTCCTCTAGCCTATCAAATAAAGGGACCTTCGTCAATGAAAATCTGATAAAATCCTATAGTCCCCATGCAGATCTGCAGGTGAGGTCATCACAAGATGAACTTGACTATCCTTTCTTTCAAAGGGTATAATAGGATCAATGATAGAATAGGGAGACCAGTCTATGAAAAATAATGCTAAAACTAAAATCAGCCTTGTATCCATCCTCGTCATCCTGGGCGTTGCTGCAAGAATGATGCGAGTCATCCACCGCCAGCAAATCAGGGAGCAAAACAGACAAACCATCCAAACGACTAAAAAGGTTGCAGAGTTTCAGAAAAAACTAGACGAGGAAGAAACCAAGAAACGGAACGAAACCTTCAACAAGATTTATAATGAATCCCTTGTTCGGAATAAGTTTGAGAATTGGCAAAAAGTCGATGAACTTCATGGCTTGGGACAAAGAACTGGCCAATTTTATATCTATAACTTTGAAAAAAAAGAAGAGATTCTCTTAGAGAATACTGATCAAGCATTTGTTCTACCCATTCGAGACAAGAGCGAAAACCTCACATTTCAGGCCATTTTTGCCCACAAGGACGGTCAGTGGCACATCATGAAACCAGATGGCAGTTCGCAGTTGCAACTAGGAGAAGCCAGCATTACCGCGGAATCTAAGTTTGTCATCGAAAACAATGTCTTAGACTATGACCAGTAAATCAGTAAGGACTTGGCTTCACTACATACAAAAAGCTTAGGACCCCAGCCTTGGTTGGGATTCTAAGCTTTTTAGTTTGCTGTCAGAGAGTCATCCAGAAGATGGTGAAGCTCTAAAGGAGACTTTTATTTAACAGAAGCTCCATTAGTCGCAATGACCTCTTTGTACCAATAGAAGGATTTCTTACGCGAACGGGCTAAGGTTCCCTTGCCTTCGTTGTCCCGGTCAACATAAATAAAGCCGTAGCGCTTCTTCATTTCTCCTGTCCCAGCAGAGACCAAGTCAATACAACCCCAAGTCGTATAGCCCCAGAGGACGACGCCGTCTTCATGGATGGCATCTCGCATAGCCTTGATGTGGGCAGCCAGGTAGTCAATCCGATAATCATCCTCGATTTCCCCCGCTTCATTAGGTGTATCCACTGCCCCTAATCCATTTTCCACGATAAACATAGGCTTTTGATAACGATCCCAGATGGTATTGAGGGTAATACGGAGACCAAGAGGGTCAATCTGCCAACCCCATTCTGAGCTTTCTAAGTAGGGATTCTTCAGAGAAGCAAAGATATTGCCCGCTGTTTTCTCCCTTTCAGCTGGATCGCCCGAAGCGACCCGACTGGCATAGTAGGAGAAGGAAATAAAGTCCACCGTATAGTCTTTCAACAATTGCAGATCCTGCTCGGTCATCTCAACCGTGATTCCCTGACGTTCCCACTCTTTCTTAGCATAATTAGGGTATTCCCCACGCGCCTGCACATCGATGAAGAAATAGTTCTTGCGGTCTTCTTCTAGACCCGCCCAAACATCACGCGGAGCACAGGTATGGGGATAGTTTGGTCCTGCCGCCAGCATACAGCCGACCTTGTTGTTCGGATCAATCTCATGAGCTAGCTTGGTGGCAATGGCTGAAGCAACCAACTCATGGTGGGCTGCCTGGTATTTGACCTGCTCCTCATTCTCCCCTTCCTCGAAGCAGAGACCCGCTCCCATAAAAGGCGCATGGAGGATCATATTGATTTCATTGAAGGTTAGCCAGTAGTTGACCAAGCCCTTGTAGCGAGTGAAGAGGGTCCGGCAGAGACGTTCATAGTATTCCAACATCTTGCGACTACGCCAACCTCCATACTCGGTAATCAAATGCATGGGGCAGTCAAAGTGGGTAATGGTCACCAAGGGCTCAATACCATACTTGTGGCACTCCTTAAAGAGGTCTTCATAGAACTGCAGACCCGCTTCATTTGGTTCCAGTTCATCCCCTTTTGGGAAGATCCGAGACCAAGCAATAGACAAACGATAGGTTTTAAAGCCCATTTCCCCAAAGAGGGCAATATCTTCCTTGTAGCGGTGGTACATATCAATGCCATCTTTAGCAGGGTAAAAATAGCCCTCTTCAAAGTCGAACATCTTTTTCTGACCCGTAATAATCGCGTGACGATCAGGCCCAATCGGTACCACATCCACATTGGCCAAGCCACGGCCATCTTCATTATAAGCTCCCTCACACTGGTTAGCAGCCGTCGCCCCACCCCAAAGGAAACCATCTGGAAATTGAAGTTTGTCAGTCATCTCTCTACCTCACTTGATTTGATAGTTCTATTATACCCCTCTCTCTCCAAAAAATCCTACAAGATCCTATGAAAAACTAATACTATTCTATGGTAACTTCTTTACTCTAAAAAAACAGATCCCAAGCCCTTACTTGAGATCTAAAAATCCATCTTATTCTTTCCAAACCGTTTTCAACCAGGTGAGATATAAGTCCTTCCACTGTTGAACAAGAGTCCAATCATGATAAAATTGGGGCATCTGTTCTCCTAGACAGGCTCCAAATCCATGCCCACCCTGTGCAAAAAGATGTATTTCTGTAGAAATCCCCCTCTCATTCGCTTTATTCACTAAATCCAGACAGTGTTGCGCCGGAACCACTTCATCATCTACTGCTGCACAGATAAAGAGTGGAGCATCTCCATTTTGCAAACCATTTCTCATATCTAAACGATCTGCAATAGCTTGACAAGTCACTGGATCACGATAACTGTCAGCACCGGCTAGAATAGCTACAATTTTGTCTTTGTAAAGAGAAATTGCTGGATAGATGAGGCCCAAGGCAGAAATACTAGCATCTTCCAAATCAATCTTATCTAGTTGATAATCTAATCCTTGGAACCAATCCTGATTTCTTAGTAATAAGGAAGTAACACCAGCTAAGTTACCACCAGCTGAAAAACCAAGCAAACCAATTTTATTAGGATTAATTCCAAAATCAGCTGCGTGATAACGGACATAACGAATAGCTCGCTGAGCATCTAAAAACATGATTGGTTCACGATAAGGGTAACTGCGGTACCAAAGAACAAAAGCTGAAATTCCTGCTTCATTAAGAAGTTCAGCAATTTGTTCTCCTTCCGTCACCATAGATTTTGTCAAATAGGCTCCACCAGGACAGATCACAACTGCCTGATCGCTTCCTTCCGATAAATAAGGAAGAAGAAAAGGCCGGTCTGTATAAGTTAGTTCTGCTGGTCCATGTTCAATTTCTTGTCTATAAACCAGGGTATCATTGCCTGATAAATCTCCAAGTTCATCTGATGATTTATCCCAGACTCCCGGATATTTCTCAAATAAATCATGAGGGGTATACTCCTCGTGAATATTCAAGACATCTGTCTTTAAACGTTTATTATTTCCTGGGATTTGCTTACCCCATATATATAAAGGATTTTTCATAGTGTACCTCCAAACTACTATTTTTTATTCAACTGTTATAATGACTCTTTTATATGTTTTTAATGGAAATTCTGATTGATTGCTTACTTCTAAAATAATATGGAAAGTATCTCCAGATTTTGCATCCTCGGGAATTTGGAAACTAATTTGATTTGTATCAACTCCTACCATTGGTAAATCCCAAGTTTTCTCTATTTTTGACGAATGCCATGAATCTATAAACTCCATGTCACCTAGTGTCCATCTCCCTGCTTCCAGTTCAAGATGACTAAAGTCCCAATATGTAGATGCCTCGTAGTAACACCACCAATGATAAGCAATTGAAAGTCCGTTTGGATCTTTCGCTAGCGCCCTTAAAGTCAGATTTTCACCTACTTTCGCTGAGATATTTTCATCTATATTTACCTCTGGGTAATGACTACATGCTTCAAAATCATTTGTTACACACCATTGAACTCGAGCAGCGAAATCTGCTTGGATATCATTAATCCAACGATAAAAACCATATTCTTGCTCAAATCGTTGTGTAAGTGGATTATAATCTACTGTTTTTTCTGTAGAAAATGTATTAGGTGCTACTTCGGTAAACCGACCTCCCCAACTACCATAAGTTGGATGTTCAAAGCCTCTAAGACTCGTCTGTATCAAATAAAAGTAGGAAAGTGAATCTCCTTCAGAAATAAAATCATATTTTTTATAATCGGGATGAGCTTCTAACCATTTTTCTTGTCCAAATTGCTCTGATTCAATCTCTCCAGCTAGATAGTAGCCATCTCCAATTAAGGCATATTTTTCAATCAAAGAGCCTTTATTCAAGATATGAGATTGGTGCCAGTGATCGTCTAAACTAGATCTAATTTCTTTTGGTAAATTTTTCCAACCATAACCAAAATATCCAAAATTTAAAGAATCATTTAAAGTTGTCAAATTCCAATTTTTCGAAATATAATCTCCATAAGTTCCATCTTGATCTAAAATGATGTACAATACCACTTTAGATTCTATTTTTGATTTAATATGCGCCCACTCACTTGTCCCCTCAAATCGTTCTTGAATACTTTTAAGAGCACGGGCTGTAGTGTTCGTTCCTCCCCATGTCTGAATATACAATGGTCGCTCATCCTGATCTAGCATTAAATCCATTAAAAAGTTAGATCCCTCTGTCTCCTCCTCCATTTCACCAACATCAGAAATATTTCCAATTCTGTATACATCTAATAAACTTTGCGGAGTTGGATAGTCAGGGTCATGTTTAACAAGATTAGAATATACTTCTGCATATCGATGTATCATTTCGGGGATCCATGTTTCTCCGGTCCAACGATATGCTGGTTTTTCATCATTCCCACTGTAATGAAACATAGAAGAACTCAGAATAATTCCTGCAACTTCCATATAAGAAGAAAACGAATAAAAGAATTCATATCATCGATTTCACCATCTGTAGTGACCACTGTTCTATGTTTTTGTTTTACTATCGTTATTTTCCTCTCTTATATAATTATATCCACAGTCATGTTTTCACTAGTCACAATTACTTGTGCATTTTGTTTGAATTTTCGGACAATTGCCAACGCCCTTCCGTTAAAAGTTGATGTTCTATCAGTATTATATTTTTCCAAAGGTTTAGGATCTCCCGTCCCAAAACCAAGTAATTCTGCTCCCACAACATGAATACACAAGTCCATTTTCATATGAGTAATGAGATTATTAGAGTTATCTTCTATCGAATACGAAATATAGGTTAAATCACCATTCTCCTCAATCCTCCCCTGTAAATGAGCGGTTGTTTCATCCGCCGTCATTATAATATCTTCGCTAATCATATGACCATCTTTAAAGTTCACCGCCTTTAAACAACCTTTTTGATACATTATTTCAAATTTAGTTAAATAGTCTAGTTCTTCTGATGTAGATTTTTTTTCTATTAACTGATCATTTAAATATAGAGCAACCTCATCACCTGGAGCATATACTTCTACAACAATGGGATGTCCTTCAAAACCTGGCCAAGTCCATGATCGAAGAGAATCTGATAAAACCCACGGTGTTTTAATTAACTTTTTTCCATAGTGTTCGGGTTTTTGAACTGCAATATAAGGTTTTTCACGTAAACCAAATACGATTTCACGGTAATAAGAAAGTGGGCGTCGAACGCCAGTTATATCAATATCTCCACAATAAGCTAGCTGACAAGGAAATTGTGCGCCAAATCCTCCCTCACCCCAACTATAAGCAGGTACTCCTACTCCAGCTTCTCCAATATAGTCCCAACCTGTCCAAGTGAAATCTCCAATAACACTAGCTAATTTCTTAACCAAGGACCAATTACGTGCGATTTCAGGAGGGGAAGTCTCACTTCCTACAATAACTCTATTAGGATGTTCTTTGGCATCTAATTCGTAGCGATCTGACATATAATTATAGCCAGCTATATCTGTCGAAGCTGTTGCCAAATCCAGTCGCTGACTTATCAAGGGATGCACAACAATTTTATCCATATTGGTATCCATTAAAGTCATAAAATCGTTTACATTTCCTGTTAAATCTGATTGATCAACTTGGTTTTGTTTCTGGATATCTTCAACAATCTGCGGAATCACATCCCCAGCCGCAAAAACGCCATTTATACTCGCTAAAGTCGGTCGAGTTTGATCAATATCTTTAATATGATCATGAATCATTTTGGCTATGCGACTCCCATGTTTAGTTCCAATTTCAGGAATCTCGTTTCCAATGGAGTACAAGATAACACTAGGATGGTTGAAATCTGTTTCAACCATCGCAGATACGTCATTCTTCCACGACTCTTCAAAAAATAGACTGTAATCGAAATCTCCTTTAAAACGTGTCCAGCTATCAAATGTTTCGTCCATTACATACATTCCCAACTCATCACAAACTCTTAGCAAAGCTGGAGCAGCTGGATTATGAGCCATACGAATAGCATTAAACCCTGCTTCTTTTAAGATACGTACTTGACGATAGTGGGCAACTTGATAAGTCGCAGCACCTATCAAACCGCTATCATGATGTATACAAGCTCCTCTAAGTTTTGTCTGTTGCCCATTAATTCGTAGCCCACGTTTACTATCTACAGAAATAGTCCGAATTCCAAATTCTTGGGTATCAGTATCACATAAGTCTCCCTCTTGATATAGTTCAACAATCATACGATACATGGTAGGAGACTCAGCAGACCACGCTTGAATCTTATCCAATGAGAGGATTGTTTTAAATTCATTTTTCTCCCCTGCTTTTAAATAATAGGGGCGCTGATCCACTAGAAAAATTTTCCCGTCCTTATCACATACCATTAATTTTAAATCAAATTGAATTCCTTTGCATTTCCGATTCTCAATAGGAACAGATACTTCAATACTTGCAAAATCATTTTCTAACTCTACTGTTCTAATTTTACTACCAGTGGCTGATACATGAAGTAAATCACTACTCAATAAATAAACATCTCGATAAAGACCACCTCCTGAGTACCACCGACTATTACTCATCGCACCATTTCGAACTTGAACACGAATCTCATTTTCTCCAAAATGAAGAAAATCTTTCATATTTACATAGAAAGTAGTGTAGCCATTATGATGTTTTCCCGCTAGCTGTCCATTTACATAGACAAACGTATTCATATAGGAGCCTTCAAACTTTAATATATTCTCCCTATATAAATCTTCCTCTTCTGCAATAAATGTTTTCACATAAACATAATTTTTTCCATCTCTAAAACCTGTATTGTTTCCATTTCTACTTTCAGCGTATGGTGTTTCACTAATCATTGCATCATGAGGAAGGGTTACTTTTTGAGCTTGTTCAGGTATATTCCAAACTAGTGAAAATGAATTTTCATCATACCAAAAAAGCCAATCGTCGTTGAATAGTTCTTGCTTCATTACTTCTCCTTATTTCCCTAACGCTTTTTATTATCGGTAACTATCTAAAACGACACATTGAAAAAAACAAATGTGCCGTTATCACTTTCTCATCTTTCTTATCTATAAAAGATTGTAAAATATATTATTATTGATCATCCTATTCATGATTATCTTCAGAATGATCTCGAATCATTGATTTCATGACCTCAATATCCTCACGATGTTTATCAACAGGATTAATACGGAGACAGAGGAGCATAATAGCACCTGTAATGATTGGAGCTCCAAACCTCATAAAGTTAAGAACAAATAGAGTTGCACCATTTTGTTTTCCAACTGCCCCCGCTACATAACCTACCAAACCAAGTAGTAACAATGGTAGAGAATTAGAAACGGTATTCCCGCATTTCTGCGCAAATCCTTTGATTGAAGAAATCACACCATTTGCTGAGATCCCTTCTGTAAATTGGATGTAATCAATTGCATCATTGACCAAAACATTGACAAGAGCATTTTGCATTGAAGCAAGTGCTGTCGCAATAAAGGTCATAACAAGTAGAAATGTAAAGTTCGTTTTTCCAAAGAAGAACAAAATGAAATAACAAATTGAAGATCCTACAACAGATACTTGTAGTGCTCGTTGTGCTGATTTAAAGATCCGCAAGAAGATCCCCATAAGTAAAACCATTGAAACTAAAGCACCTAGAGATACTGCAAGCATATAAGTCGAAATTAAATCTGGGCGTGCAATGTAATACATAACATAATAAACAGATGTAGCAAACATTAGTCCATAACCCAAAGAGGCCATTATCCATACTACAATATACGGAGACAACTCTTTATGTTTTAAAATTCGTTTCAAATCCTGTGTCAACGGACGCTCAGGAAGTGGTTCAATATACTTTTCCTTCCCAGTTACAAACAATCCCCAGAATGATACACAAGAAAGAAGTCCCAGTATTATCATTAAAGGAATCCATCCATTTTGAGTGCCGAACCACTTACCAAGAACCTGCTCTATATCTCGTCCGTAAGAAGAACCAATGGTAAACATAAGCGCCGTACACCCTGCTCCATATGTGATAATCTTATTACGAATAGCGTCACTTTTTACGTGTGCTGGAAGGACAGACATTTGAGGCATGGTGTACATAGTAACTGTCATACCATACCCAATATACATTGCCAAATAATACCAAAAATTCCCGCTACCAAGATTCGGATTAAACCAAAGTAAAGTTGAAAAAAGTGTCAATAGAATTGGTGCAACCAAGAAGTACGGACGATAGCGCCCCCATTTCGTTTTGGTTCGGTCTGCAATAACTCCCATCATGGGATCATTAATTGCATCCCATAATGTTGCTATAAACATTAAAAGGGAAACAGAGGTTGCAGCTAGTCCTACTGTATCTGTCAAATAGACACTAAGATAACTTGATAAGATTGCTGCAATCATCATTGCAGTTCCACTAACTGAGGTTGCATGGAAAAAAGCAAATTTTTTATCCATCATTTCTTCTGGTTGTTTATAATCCATCAGAATATCTCCTTTTCATAATTGTATTGGATGTTATGAATACAGTATATCAGGCCAATATCAATACAACTATATCTTAAAATCACTAAAAGTATGTTCATTTCTTAGATGTTCACAATTATTTGAATGATCGATAAAAAATTTAATTCCCTCGTAAAACCCACCAAAACAAGTTGTTTAGTTATTATTTATTACACCCTTTAATAGTTGCTACCACTTAATAATGGCCAAACTATAGGAGTATTCTATTCAAAATAATGAAACATACAAAAAATACTGGATAGAATTTTTTTTATAAAAATCTATCCAGTATTTGGTTACTCCATATTTTTTCCTATTTGTTTCCGATATTCCGAGGGAGATATTCCTAAAAATTTTCGAAAAATCTTATAGAAATAGGATGGATTCTCATATCCAACTTTCAATGAAATCTGCTCAATTGAAGCATTCGTATGTCTAAGGTACTCTGCTGCTACATTAATTCGTTGAATATGAATTAATTTGATAAATGATTTTCCCGTCTGTTTTTTTAGGTAGGTCGATAAATAATTTGGATTAAATCCAAAATATTCTCCCATTTCTTCTAAAGTAATAGAAGCATAATTCTTTTCTATATAGAGCATGAAAGATAACAAATTTGACTCTGTTTTTTTGGAGCTTTCTACAGAATTTGATCTACTAGAAATTCTCAGTAACTTAGCAAATAGGATTAAGAGCTCATAACGAATAATGTCGTTTGATTGTTTATCACCCTTTTTATAATATTCATAGATAATATTAGAAATAGTATTAATTAAACCATCACCTTCTTCAGTCCGAAAAACCGTATAAATTCCATTACTTTCTTTTTCTGTTGGAGTAAAAAAAAGTAACTCAGACAGATAACTATTGCTTCCATTTCTATGCAAGAAATCTAAATCATTCAACGTGAATGCTGTTGATTTTAAGGCAATGTTTAGAGCCACATCATCTGAACTACTTTTTAAATTTTTATGAACCGTGTTTGGTCCTACAATAAAAATATCTCCCTCATGCAAATCCAATTGTTCATCTTCAATCATGATAGATAAATCACCCTTCAGCGGAAAGATCATTTCAACATAGTTGTGGAAATGATAAGGGACAAAAGAATTTACTGGATTGACAGAAAGTGCAATAGGTTGCAAATTGATTTCAAGAGAATCATCTAGGTTTTGGAAAAATTCATAGACTGGCTCTCCATTAAAATACTTAGCAGGAACCGGTCGCATAGTTGATTCAATCTCCTTCCACTCTCTTTGTTCTCTCTTATTGATGAGTAAATCTAAAATAAATGAATCCATACTTACCTTCTTTCTTTTTCCATTATACCTTATTTTTGAAATCTAGGAAATGAACATATATGTGACCTTTTTTAACGATAGTTTTTCCCATTTTTCTAGACTAGAATAAAGATAGAAAAAATACCGAGGAGAAATCGAATGCTCAATCTTACACAAAAACCTTACTTATTAACTACTAAACAAGCTGAAAGTATCCATAAACTCGTCTCTGAAATGACAACAGAAGAAAAAATCGGCCAACTCTTTTTTGTTATTGGACAAGATGAAGAGCGCGTCTCTCTGGATGACTTTATTGACACCTATAAACCAGGTGGGCTCATGTTCCGACCAGAACCAGCGGCCCAAATCAGTCGACAAATTCAACAAATTCAACATCATAGTAAATACCCGCTTTTCTTTTCAGCTAACCTTGAATCTGGGGGAAATGGAATCATCAGTGAGGGGACTTGGCTAGGAAATCCTCTACAAATGGCTGCGACGAATGATCCTCAAGCAGCCTTTGAACTGGGAAATATTGCAGGATATGAGGCCAATCAGGTCGGTTGCAACATGTCCTTCTCCCCTATTGTAGATATTGATTTGAACTTTAAAAATCCTATCACAAATACACGAACCTTCGGATCAGATCCTGATCGCGTCCTCCGTATGGCAAAAGCTCAAATCCAAGGCCTGGAAGCAAACGGAATTACTCCTGTAATAAAACACTTCCCAGGGGATGGCGTTGATGAGCGTGACCAACATTTACTCTCCAGCATTAATAGCCTATCAGCAGAAGATTGGTCTAGCAGTTATGGCCAAATATACAAAAGCTTGATTGATCAAGGAACACCTTGTGTCATGATTGGGCATATCTACCAACCAGCTTGGGAACGTAAGCTAAACCCCGAAATCAAAGATAAGGACTTACGCCCCGCCTCAGCCTCTAAACTCCTCATTGACGGCCTCCTTCGAACAGAACTTGGTTTCAATGGATTGGCCATTACTGATGCAACCGCTATGGTGGGCTATAATGTCATTCTCCCACGTAAGGAACTTCTACCTGCAACCATTAATGCCGGAATCGATATGATTCTCTTCAACAAAAACATTGATGAAGATTATGCTATCATGACAGAAGCTGTTAGCAGTGGACTTGTTTCAATCGATCGTCTTAATCAGGCTGTGACCCGAATATTAGCAACCAAACTCTCTCAAGGTTTGATGAACGAAGCGGGACAATTTATTGGACAAATTCCTGAAAAACCAATCCTAAAAACTAGTGAGCACTTAGAAATAGCTGCTAAGATTGCCAAACACTCTGTCACTCTCGTTAAAGATCGTGATCAACTCCTTCCTCTCTCTCCCCAAAAAACACCCCGTGTTCGTCTAGTTGTCCTAGGTGATTCTGATGAAGGGGGCTTTAAAGAAGGGGGTAAAGTAACAGATCTCTTTAAAAATGGCTTAGATCAGTTAGGGTTCGAAGTATCCCCCTATCAGATGGACTTCCATGAAATGTTCGAAGAAGGAACAACGGATTTAGAAGAAAAATTTGACCTTGCTTTTTACGTAGCAAATGTTGAAACAGCCAGCAACCAAACGACTACTCGTCTTAACTGGATCCAGCTCATGGCAGCCAATGCTCCTTGGTTTGCTCCATCTATTCCGACTGTATTTGTTTCAACGGCAAACCCTTATCACCTCTTTGATGTTCCTTATATTTCAACCTTTATCAACGCCTATACAGGAACACCTGCTACTGTAGATGCTGTCTTAAAAAAAGTGACTGGCCAAGAAAATTTTACAGGCATCAATCCTATTGATCCCTTCTGTGGCGATTTCGTAGCTACCTTATAAAAATGATACCTAGAAAAGGAAAGAATAACCATGAATATTCAATCAATCCTAGTAAACCATATGACAGAGCCTCTCGGCTTCCTTTTAGAACATCTCCGCATTGAATTTACACTTGAAGCGGATCACTTTGAAGAGATAGAAAAACAGTTGATCCTATCTGTGGCTGATCAACCGGTTTACCAAACGGAGTTTCTCCCATTTGATAATAACTTCTTTGAAGTAGATCTTGACCTCCTTCCACGCACACGCTACGATATCAAGATCACCATCCGCAAAGCCAATCAGGAATGTATTTCATCTTCCAGCTTCTTTGAAACAGGAAAAATGACGGAACCCTTCCTGGCAAAATGGATCGCAAATGAAAACAAAGAGATCCAAAACACACTTTTTAAAAAAAATATTACCATTACCAAAGAAGTTGCCAAAGCTCGTCTTTATATGACAGCCCTTGGAGTGTATGAAACGCACATTGACCAAGAAAAGGTCGGGAATGAATTTCTTGCTCCTGGTGTAGATGCCTATGATCAATGGATTCAACTACAAACCTATGATGTGACAGATTCCTTATCTATTGGAGAGCATGAATTATTGATTTCAACTGCTGACGGTTGGTATAAAGGTCCTTATGGTTTTATCGAAGGGATCAAAAATATCTATGGTGATCAACACCGAGCCTTGGCAGAATACCATATCCAATATGTAGATGGAAGTCACCAAATCATCTCAACTGATGAGACCTGGTTAACAGCAGCAGGTCCAGTAACTCACTCATCTATCTATTATGGTGAAGATCGTGACGATACACTAGAACCAGAAAACTGGAAACCAGTTATTATTTTAGAAGAAAGCTACGATATTTTAAGTGATCGTCTCAGCCTGCCTCTTATCGTCAAAGAAACACTTGCAGTTCAAGAGGTACTCCAAACTCCTGCCGGGGAAACAGTCCTTGACTTTGGTCAAAATCATGCTGGACTTTTTCGCTTCTATAACCGGACTCCAAAAGGGACCAAGATCTATCTTCAAGTTGGGGAGATTCTCCAAGAAGGGAATTTCTATCGTGAAAACTTACGATCTGCTCGCGCTGCTTTCGAATATATTTCCGATGGAGAAGAGAAATGGGTTCAACCCTCCTTCACCTACTATGGTTACCGCTACATGAAAGTAGAAGGTTTGGATCAATTAAATCCTGAAGATTTCAAAGCAGATGTCATCTATTCTGATATGAGATCCACAGGAGAGATTGAAACGAATAATCCCAAAGTCAATCGTCTCTTCCAAAATATTATTTGGGGACAAAAAGGCAATTTCTTTGACTCTCCAACGGACTGTCCTCAACGCGATGAACGTCTTGGTTGGACTGGGGATGCCAATGTTTTTTCAAACACAGCCTTATATAATATGGATGTCTACGCCTTCTACCGTAAGTTCTTGAAAGACGTTGCCATTGAACAACAATTAAATGATGGCCGAGCTCCAATGTATGCTCCTTCCTTTGGTAACAAAGATGGAGGTGGTGCTATCTGGGGTGATGCAACAACCTTCGTTCCTTGGAATGCTTATCAAGTGACAGGAGATGATAGTCTCCTCAAAGAACATTATCCGGCTATGAAGGATTGGGTAGACTGGATCACTCGAAATACAGCCACTCCTTATCTCTGGACCAAGTGTTTCCAATTCGGAGATTGGCTTGCTCTGGACGGAGAAAATCCTGCTATGCCAACCGGGAAAACAGATGAAGACTTTATTGCTTCTATCTATTACCACTATTCTGCTCATATTGTGGCAGAAACGGCTCGATTATTAGGAAAAACTGAGGAAGCAAATAACTATGAAAACCTGTCTCAAGCTATTAAACAGGCAATCCAAGCCGAGTACATTTCTGCTAACGGTCGTTTGACAATTGATACGCAAACAGCTTATGCATTGGCATTGGCCTTTGAATTGGTTCCAGAAAATCAATTGGAACGTGTAGCTAAAGATTTAGTCACTCGACTTGGGAAAGACGACGATCATCTCAAAACAGGCTTCGTCGGAACTCCTTATGCCAACCAAATGCTCTCTCAGTATGGATACCATAAATTAGCTACTACAATTTTCCTTCATGAAGACTATCCGTCTTGGCTCTACGCGGTCAATCTTGGAGCTACAACCGTTTGGGAGCGCTGGAATTCTGTTCTTCCAGATGGATCCATGAACCCTGAGGGAATGAACTCTCTTAACCACTATTCTATCGGTGCAGTTATGGAGTGGGCCTATAAATTTGTTCTCGGAATTCGAAATCCGAATCAAGGTTTCAAAGAATTTGACCTTGCTCCAGAATTTGACTATCGTTTAAACTCTGTAACTGGGCACTATCAAAGTAGCTACGGAAAAATTGCCATTTCTTATTGCATTGAAACAGATGAGAAACATACTATTACTCTTACTGTAGATGTCCCATTTGGAAGCACTGCCCATGTCACACTGCCACGTTCAGAAGGGGTACTGGTTTCCATTAATGATTCAAGTAGATCCGGCGGTCAGTTTGATCTGACAGCTGGGCACTATGAGATTTCTTATATCCCAACTCAAGACTACGTCGAACGCTATGCTGCAAGCACGTCCGTTGCAACCATTATGGCTGATGAAGAATTAGTTGCACAGATTGATGCGATCCACCCCGTCCTTGACTTTTTCCGTAAGGATCCAGGAGCTGTCCAAGGTGGCTTAGGAAAACTCTCTCTTGCAAAATTAGATGAAATTTTACCATTTATTACCATTCCAAAAGATAAGTTAAAAGAAATAGAGTCCTTACTCGAACAAACGATTATACTCAATCAACGAAACAAGTAAAAAAAGAGTCTGGAGCACCGTTGCTTCAGACTTGCTTTTCAACATTTTTCCATGAAAGGAACAACTATGCTTAAAGGAGCCTTATTTGATTTAGACGGTATCATCGCGGACACTGCTAGCTACCACTTTGATGCTTGGAAAAAACTGATTAAAAACCATTTTGATACCGACCTCCCTAATCAGTTAGAAGAAAAAACCAAAGGGGTCAGCCGAGAAGACTCTCTCTCTATTATTCTAGACTATCTTGGTATCCAAGTTTCAGAAGAAAATTTCAAACAGTTAGCAGCTGAAAAAAATGAACAGTACGTTCAGGCATTAGATGCATTGACCAGTCAAGACATCTTACCTGGAATTTCAGACTTTATTCAAGAGCTCAAGGAAGCTAAAATTCGAATCGCTCTTGCATCTGCTAGTAAAAACGGACCTATTATTCTTGAAAAATTAGGAATATTAGATGTCTTTGATGCGATTGTGGATCCTTCCAGTGTAGCAAAAGGCAAACCAGCTCCTGATATCTTCCTAGCAGCTGCTCAGGCTCTTGAGCTACAACCAAAAGATTGTATCGGAATTGAAGATTCAATCGCTGGTATTACGGCCATCAACAAAGCAGGGAGCTTTTCAGTAGCTTGTGGAGGCGATGAACTCCACCATGCTCTTTTACGTTTTCCGTCGACTGCAGACTTGAATCTGCACATGATCCAAGAACAATTTCATTAAAAACGGAGAAAATGATATGACTATTACACAATATCAAAATCCTATTTTGCGAGGGATGTATCCCGATCCTAGTATTGTTAGAGTCGGAGATACTTACTATATGGTGAACAGCACCTTTGAATACTATCCCGGAATTGCCTTATCACGTAGCCTTGATCTTCTCAATTGGGAGAAATTACCTGGTATCGCACAAACAATTGAACAAGCTGACTTACGTTCAGCAAAATCCAACGAAGGGATTTTTGCTGTTTGTATACGATACAATCAAGGCTTTTTCTATGTGATTACAACAAATTTTGCTGAGTTTAAAAACTTCATTATCCGTGGCTATTTAAACGAAGACCAGACCGCAATTATCTGGGAAAACAATCGAGTAGAAGTTGATATCTTTGGAATTGACCCTGATCTTTATTTTGAAGATAATCGGACCTACGTTCAATTTACTGGCTATGTAGAAGGAGGAAAAAAAGCCATCCAACAAGTTGAAATTGAACTGGAGACAGGAAACATTCTCCGTGGACCAGAAGTTTTATCTTTTGGTACCGGCGGGCGAGATGTCGAAGGTCCACATATTTTAAAAGAAAAGGGAGCCTATTATCTCCTTGCTGCTGAAGGAGGAACGGGACAAGGCCATATGATTACCATGTTTAAAGGAGAATCACTCTGGGGACCTTTCCAATCAGCTCCTACCAACCCTCTCTTTACTAATCGGGATCGTGCAGAAGAACCACTTCAAAACATCGGTCACGCTGATCTCTTTCAAGATACACTTGGAAACTGGTGGTTAACCTGTTTAGGAACACGGCCAGCTACAATTGACCACATTCAAATTACAAACCTAGGGCGCGAAACACTCTTATATCCAGTAGAATGGACAGAAGAATGGCCTGTAATAAACAAGGGAATTCCTAGTCTAGAAGTCGATTTGACTGATTTTCCGAATCATTCACAGGCATTGTCAAACCCCCAAAACTTATCTAATTTTACAGATTACTTTATCAGCGAACGATTGAATCCAGAATGGATGACCTTACGTCATAAGCTTGATTCACGCTTATTGATAGAAAACCAACAATTGATTCTAAAAGGATCCAATCTTACCTTAAAAGATTTGTCAAATCCAAGCTTTCTTGCTGTACGCCAAACAGAACATGAACAAACATTTGTCGTCACTCTTGATCCAGAAACCTCACAACTCCATCAAGGAAGTTTGGGAATTGCTGTCATCATTAACTCGGATCACTATGCTGCTCTTCTCCTTTCAAAAGAAGAAAATCGCATTGTCGTTCGCAAACATATCCAAATCCTAGATTTGGAATGGGATGAAATCATTGGCGAACTCTCTACTCTTCCAGAAACTCTGACCCTTTATCATACAACCAATGAAAAAGTGTTTACTGCTCAAACACAAACAGAGACCATCCAATATTCAATCAGTGCCCAACACTTCTCCAATGAAGCAATTGCAGCTCTCAATACAGGTGATATGCAAGGACTCTACGTGCTAGGAGATGCTCAAATGGTAGTTAAATCAGTAGAACGAAAGTAAATCTTAAAAAGGTATGAGTTCAAAACTCATACCTTTTTAAGATCAATATTTTAATATGAACGAGCACTACAATTCTCAGTTAGTTGCACTTGTACAAATGCATGAAAATCAGAAATCGCAGGATTAGGATATTTAATAAAAAACTAGGAGATTGATCTTCATCTCCTAGCATTTATTCTAATCATTAAAACAACTCTTTATAAAAGGCAATTGTTTCTTCCAAGGTTGGCATAAATGGATTGCCTGGAGCACAAGCATCAATAAGGGCATTCTTAGAAAGATATTCAAAGTCAAACTCTTCTTCTTTGATATCTAATTCTGTTAATTTTTTAGGAATTCCAACGGTCTCAGATAATTTCTCAATTTCAGAGATGGCGTATTCCGCACACTCGGTATCTGATTTCCCTTCTGTATGAAGTCCTAGAGCCTTGGCTACATTACGAAAGGCGGCTGGTACTCGCTTAGCATTCTCACGCTCAACAACTGGAAGCAACATGGCACAGCAAACACCATGTGGCAGATGATAAACTGCACCTAATTGATGAGCCATGGAGTGTACATATCCTAACCCTGCATTGTTAAAGGACATTCCTCCAAGGAAAATGGCATTCACCATGGCCTCACGCGCTTCAATATCCTGCCCATTTGCCACAGCACGTGGTAAATATTCTTTGATCAATTCAATCGCTCCAATAGACAGTTTTTTGGTAACATCATAGGCACCTGGTGTAACCAAGGCTTCAATGGCATGGGTAAGGGCATCCATACCTGTTGCTGCTGTTAAATCAGCTGGTTTTGAAAGCATCAGTTCTGGGTCGTTAACAGAGATAAGCGCTAAGCTATTCTTGTCAACCATGACCATTTTAACCTTTCGCTCTTCGTCCGTAATGACATAGTTGATGGTAATCTCTGCAGAAGTTCCAGCGGTTGTATTAATTGCTACAACTGGGAGACCCTTTTCCTTAGACTTGTGAAGCCCTTCGTAATCCTGTGGCTTCCCTCCATTGGTAGCCATAATAGAGATACAACTCGCAGCATCCTGTGGAGATCCCCCACCAACTGAGACGATAAAGTCACAGTTGTTTTCTTTTAACACAGCTAATCCATCAAGGACATTCTTACAAGATGGATTTGGATCTACATCCTCAAATACGATGTATTCGATTCCATCTGCTTCTAAGGGAGCTGTTACCTTAGGCAAAATGTCGCTCGATGCAATGTAGTGGTCTGTGACAATCAAAGCTTTCTTAAAGCCCAATTCCTTAACGTGGCTTCCAAATTCGTTGATCACTCCACGACCAATAAGGTTAACTGCTGGTACATAAAAAACTGACATTTCTTTTTCTCCATTCTTCTTATATTGATATAATTATAATACTCAAACTAGTTTTCTTCAACTATTTTGTGATTTTTTTAACAAAAAATTTCATGATAGAAGGGAGGTCACACCTCCCATATCTGAATCATACTTCACTACCATCCATCTCTAATTCACATCCAAGAATCCTTGGTGAGGCATCATGTTAAAGAAGGTTGCAATTTCTTGCAATTCTTGGTCAGTGATTGCTTGTTTAATGACTCCGCCTTGAGCACCAATTTGTGAATAAATCATCGCAGCTTTTTCAATCACCTCAATCAATCCATAAGTTTCATCCAGTGAAGTACCCGATGCGAAGAGCCCATGGTGAGGCCATAAAACCGCTTGAAATTCTGCCATTTTTGCTGCAGTTGCCTTCCCGATCTCAGTCGTACCTGGTGTCATATAAGGGATCACCCCAATTCCTTCAGGGAAGACAACAATCGATTCTGCCTGCATTTTCCATAGAAGGCGTGATAAGTGACGTTCTTCAAGGGGTTGAGTAAAGGACAGAGCAATCAGGTTTGTTGGATGGCAATGGAAAACCACGCGTTGATTTGGATTTACCTTCAAACGCTCTATATGGCTCATCAAATGACTTGGGAATTCTGAAGTCGGCTTACCACCGTCATTGAAGCCCCATACCAATTCTGCATGTTGACCATCTTCTGTGATGCGAACTAAACCAAGATCATTTTCTGGATTTCCAGCTACATTTCTAAAGTAACGCCCAGTTCCTGTAACCAAATAGTAATATCCCGCCAAATAAGAAGCATCAAAGCCAAGATCAAGCACTTCTTTCACTTCTGTGACATCCTCAAAAGGAGCAACTTCTTCAGCTGTCAAGCGAAGGGAGACATTTCCTCCATTCCGTTCATCCCAATTGCGTTCATAAGACTCTCGCGTTACTTCTCTCATTTTTGTTACATAGACAGATTCTACAAATTTTGTCATTTTTCTCTACTCCTTCTCCCAAGCTCTTCGAACTTTTTTATCTTATCCGCGTGTTTTCAAAATCTCAGTTTCATAGTCATGGACTTCTTTTAACCAGTCCAAACCAACTGGAACATTGTTCTTTAAGCAGAAATAATTCCAAACATCGCTATATGGGAAGTCCTTCAATTCTTCTGTATAGACTAATCGAGAAGTGAAATCAAAGTCCAATTCCATTTGTTTCAATTCTTCTGTTGGCTCTAACATGGCTTTTAAGAGTGCTTTTTGGGTGTTACGAGTTCCAACTACCCAAGCTGCAATACGGTTGATGGTCGCATCGAAGAAATCCAAGCCAATCGCTGTTTTTCCAAGAAGATCATTGCGAACCAATTCTTTGGCAATTTCCTGCAACTCATCATCCATAATGACTACGTGATCCGAATCCCAACGAACAGGGCGAGAAACATGCAACATTAATCCTTTGCTAAATAAGGCAAGCGAAGATAGTTTATTGGAAATCACTTCTGTCGGATGGAAATGACCTGCATCCAATAAAATGGTCTTATTTCGTGTCAAACCATATCCCATATAAAATTCATGAGATCCTACAGTGTAGGCTTCTGCTCCTAGTCCAAAGAGTTTGCTTTCAACAGTATCAACATTGTATTGTTCATCAATCTCCTCAGAGAAAATTTCATCTAAAGATTCCATTAAACGTTTACGTGGTGTCAGACGGTCAATTGGGTTGTCCTTAAAGCCATCTGGAACCCAGAAGTTGGTGTAACAAGTTTCTCCCAATTCTTTACCGAAGTATTCCGCCACTTTACGACTACGTTTCCCATGCTCTATCCAATACTCTCGAACTTCTTGGTCTGGACTAGCCAAGGTGAAGCCATCCTTCATCATTGGATGGGAGAAGAAGGTTGGGTTAAAGTCCAATCCAAGTCCTTGTTCTTTGGCCCACTTCACCCATTTTTCAAAGTGACGTGGTTCAATTTCATTGAGATCAACTGTTTCATCGGTATCTAAATAGATGGCGTGTAGATTCAATTTATGCTTCCCTGGAATCAAAGAATAAGCTTTTTCCAAATCCTGACGCAACTGTTCAGGAGTGTGGGCAGCTCCAGGATAATTTCCCGTTGACATGATCCCACCAGTCAATTCGCCATCAGGTGATAAGAAGCCCTTCACATCATCTCCTTGCCAGCAATGCATGGAGATTTTAATTCCTTGTAATTTTTCCAATACAGCATCCGTATCTACTCCGATTGCCGCATAGCGAGTTTTGGCCGCCTCATAAGCTTGTGTAATTTGAGTTGCATTTGTCATTATTCTTTCTCCTTATTGATAATAATTCTGTTGAAAAATTTTTAAATGATCGGTTTCCATTGTAAAATCAGGAAAAAATTCCTTCAATGATATCTCTTCTTTTAAGAAAGCACGTGCTTCTCTAAGATTGCTAAAAGTTCCACTTGCAATCAACTGAACCAATAAATTCCCGATAGCCGTTCCTTCACCTGGGCCAGCGATCACTGGTTTTTGAATCACATTGGCTGTCAACTGATTTAGAAGAGCAACATTAGATCCCCCTCCTACGATATGGAGAGCCTCAAAGGATTTTCCTGTCAATTTTTCTAGTCGTTTCCATTCAGCTCCATAAATAAGAGCTAGATTGGAATACACACACATGGTCAATTCGCCTACGGTCTCTGGAACCTTCTGTCCTGTTTCTCGACAATAAGCTTGAATTTCTTGAATCATCTGTTCAGGGTTAGTGAAGCGCTCATCATTCAGATTGACATACTGTTCAAACGGGGCTACCTGACTGGCTTGTTCAGCCATCTCTGCGTAGCTATATTGATAGTCTAAGCAACGAGCAATTTCTTGTACCGTCCACATACCCGTGATATTTTTAAGAAAACGATAGGTTTGATAAGCTCCCCATTCATTGGTGTAATTTGCTTCCTGACTCTCTTTCGTAACGATCGGTGATGTTAATTCCGCTCCAATCAAGGACCAGGTGCCACTAGAGATATAAGCAACATCTTTGCTTGTCGCTGGAACTCCCACAACTGCTGAAGCCGTATCGTGTGTTGCCACAGCATAAACTTCAACATAAGGAAGTTTGTAATCCTTGAAATTTTCTCGAAGTAGAGGTCCAAGATAAGTCCCTGTCTCCACCAAATCGGGAAGTTGAGAAGCCTTTATCCCAGCTAAATCGAGCAAATCGTAATCATAATCTCTATGATGAATATTTAGCAATTGGGTCGTTGAGGCATTGCTAACTTCTGCTACCTGTCTCCCCGTCAGTCGGTAGGCCAGATAATCTGGAATCAAAAGACTAATATCCGCTTCTTCTAACAGTTGAGGATCTTCACTAACATACTGAAACAAGGTATTAAAATTTAAAAATTGAATGCCCGTTTTCTCATAAATGTTCTTAGCAGGGAGCTTCTGAAACACTTTCTCCATTGCTTTTTCAGTCCGTTTATCCCGATAAGCAATGGGTTGTGCGAGGGCCTTACCATCTTTTAACAACACATAATCTACCGCCCAGGTATCAATTCCTAAAGTACAGTTATCTACTCCTAGCTCTTTTGCTTTCTCTAATCCGACGAGAATCTGGTGGAAGAGCTCCTCTATATCCCAACGATCATGCTGATCCACTCGAGTAAATCCATTTTTGAATCGGTGGATTTCTTGTAACTGCCATTTTCCATCCTGAACATCTGCTAGTATCAAGCGTCCGCTTGATGCTCCAATGTCCACTGCTATATGATAGGTCATCTCAGCCCTCTTTTCTTGCTTCTTTCTATCTCTATTTAACTATTTTTTAAAATGTGATACAATATCTCTAAAACAGTAGAATAGTATCAAATATACAGGTGAAACAGATGCAACCCCTAACTGACTTCCTCCATCAAGAAACTGAGATTGAAAAGCAACAAAAAAAGACTGGAACCTTCGTTCCAGACTTTTCTGAAATGAAATCCCAAGCCCCTCATTTAACCAATGATCTCTTTTTTCACAATCGAGACATCTACATTAGTAAACACAATCGCTATGCGCCTTATCCTCTTCATTCCCACCAATTTTTAGAGCTCAATTATATCTATAGCGGACATTGTCAACAAATCATTAATGGTCAGACTTACACGCTTAATCAAGGAGACATCCTCCTGATGGATGTGGGGAGTAAACATCAAATTGAGTGCTTGGAAGAAGAGGATATTGTGATCAATCTACTCTTTAAAGATAACAATATTTCCTTACAAAGTTTGGAAGAAATACAAGGAAATAATAGTCTCTTGTATCACCTACTCCTTAGTCGCCATAGCCATCTAGAAATCAGTCAAAATTTTATTATTCTTCGCTCCGAAGAGATTCCAAAAGTCCCCCAACTGCTCCACCGGATGATAGAAGAGTATTTTTTCCAGAAGGATTTCTCCCAAGAAATTCTCAAACACTCTTTAAGTATTTTACTCTATGAATTGGCTCGTTCCTTGCCAACTGCACAGAAAAAGCTCCTTCAAACCCGACAAGATCCTTTTCTGCAAGTCCTTGAATTAATTGATAGAGACTATAGGGGTCTTACCTTGGCAAAAGCTGCCGATCAATTAAAATTTAACAAAAACTATTTAAGTAATCTCGTCAAAGAAAAAAGTGGTCAAACCTTTACCGAGCTGGTGCATCAGAAGAGGTTAATGTCTGCAAAATTATTGATTCAATCAACAGATTTTTCTATTGAAACGATCTGCCAAACCGTCGGCTTCAGTAATAAAACCTATTTTTACAAACAATTTGCCTTGATGTATGGGATGAAACCCTCTGAAATGAGAAGGAAGTCTTGACCACCTCCAATTTTCTCTCCTTTAAACAGTCACTGCTATCAAAATTCTTTTAGAATCAACAGAAAGACACCACTCAAAAAAGATCGGACCAATGAATGCTTCTGATCTGTTTAGTTATTAGAACGTAAAAAAATAATATCTCTTGTCAATGAATCGATTGATTGATTGTCAGCAAGCCGTGGTTAATGATTGCAGCAATATCTTCCAGACCATGAAGAATAAAACCTCCTACAAGTAATCCTATAATAATTGAACAGATAATCATGGTCATACAGATTAGATAAATATCCTTTTTTTGCATCTCTTTCCTCCTAATATCTTGTCATTTAGATACTTTCAATGCCAAGTTTCATTGGTCATTATGTGACTATTAAAAGGTTTCCCAGAGCTATAAAGTCAAGTAGTGAACAGAATACCATTATCACTCTTTCTTCTCAATGAAATAAGAAAATCCGCTTACTACAGCTGTTTAAAAAATATTTCTTCTTTCCATATCAGTCTCACTTTCTACTATTATATTTTTATTATAAGGCGCAAAGAAAGCGCTGTCAATTATTTATATGCAAATTTTTATATAAAAAAGACCGGATGGCTCCGATCTTTCAACAGTTCATATTCTCACATTCTGTTTTAAGAATAATTATGGTTAACGTCAAATGACTAAGCATCCTAGTTCATTCGATAAAAATCAATGACTAGACCAGCAGGTCCTTCAACTAACAGGGATTCTGTTCCCCAATCAGTTGCAGCTGGGCCATGTAATATTTCAGCGCCAAGCTCTTTCAACCGTTTGTAGTTCTGGTCTACATCCTCAACCTCAATGTGAAGAATGATTCCTGACTGAAAATTTTCCAATGGAATCAAATGATTTTGGGACAACATGAGACAGTGACTGCCAATCGTGAATTGAGCAAAACCATCATCAACATAGTCTGCCTTTATATCCAAGATATGCTCCAATTCAGCACAGACTTGGGGAACATCTGACACGATAATATCTATTTGATTTAAATTCATTTACTATCTCCATAAAAAGACCGGATGAATCCGATCTTTTTTCTTAATAGGTTTTACTCTATGAAAATCAAAGCATAAAATCTACAATGTTTACTTTTGATTTTCGACAAGAGGAATTATTTAATTGCGCGTGATTGCAACCCTTCTTCTTCCAAGAAGAGGCGGAATGGTACAAGCTCTTCAGCTTCGTATTTTTCCTTGAAGGCTTTGATTGCTTCTTCTGAGTGTTGTTTTGGATCCAACTCAAGTACTTCTACTGGAAGTGGACGATGTGGAGTGATGTGAGCATCGATAACAACAGTTTTACCTTCTTTGTTCAATTTAACAGCTTCTGCAACGACTGCATCGATGTCTTCGATACGGTCAACTGTAAATCCTACAGCACCTTGCGCTTCAGCGATTTTCGCATAGTCAGCATTAGGGAAGTCACAACCAAACAAGTGTTTGTTTGTGTCTTCGTATTTGTCCTTGATGAAGGCATATTTACCATTTGAGAAGACAACGTTGATAACTGGAAGGTCGTATTGAACGTTTGTGATAACGTCTGGGTAGCACATGTTGAATGCACCGTCACCCATGATGTTCCATACTTGGCGATCTGGATTATCTTTCTTAGCAGCAATACCACCAGGAAGGGCGATACCCATTGTCGCAAAGAGTGGAGATGTACGCCACATGTTCTTAGGTGTCATGTGAAGGTGACGAGTAGATGTTTGAGTAGTGTCACCGACGTCGATTGAGTAGATAGCGTCTTGGTCAGCATGTTTGTTGATAGCATTGTATACTTGGTACAATTGCAATTCACCCTCAGTTTTACCTTCGAGTTTGTTCATGTAATCGCGCCAGTTTTGGTTGTTCTTCACGTTTGCACGCCACCATGGAGTAGACTCAACTGGGTTTACTTTGTCAAGGATCGCTTTAGCTGCTTGACCTGCATCACCAAGGATTGAAGCGTCAAGAGCGTGGCGTTTACCAAGTTTGTAAGGGTCAATATCAACTTGGATGAATTTTTCAGTGTTCTTGAATGCTTCGTAAACTTCAGCAAATGGGAAGTTTGAACCAAGGAAAAGAACTGTGTCTGCTTCAAAGACCACTTCGTTGGCTGGCTTCCAACCAACACGGTATGCAGAACCTGTCAAACCTTCGTAGTTCCATTCGAAGGCTTCGAAGTTTTTACCAGTTGTGATGATTGGTGCTTTGATTTTACGTGACAATTCCGTAATCACTTCACCAGCTTTCACACCACCGTAACCAGCGTAGATAACTGGACGTTCAGCATTGTTCAAGATTTCAACCGCTTTGTCGATTTCAACTTCGTTCAAAGCAGGAGCGATGAATGAACGCTCGTATGAACCTGAACCGTAGTATGAGTTTTCGTCGATTTCTTGGAAACCAAAGTTTACTGGAATTTCAACGACAGCTGGACCTTTTTTAGAAACGGCAGCACGGCAAGCTTCGTCAATGACTTTTGGCAATTGCTCAGCGTAAGCTACACGTTTGTTGTAAACAGCGATACCATTGTACATTGGGTTTTGGTTGAGCTCTTGGAAGGCATCCATGTTGAGTTCGTTAACAGGACGTGATCCAAGGATCGCAAGGAATGGAGTGTTATCCATCGCTGCATCGTAGACACCGTTGATCAAGTGAGTTGCACCAGGTCCACCTGAACCAACTGCAACACCGATAGAACCACCAAATTTAGCTTGCATAACCGCCGCAAGAGCACCAGTTTCTTCGTGGCGAACTTGCAAGAAACGGATATCTTTGTCTTCAGCCAAAGCGTCCATGAGTGAGCTAAGTGTTCCTGATGGGATACCGTAAATAGTATCTACGCCCCATGTTTTCAATACGTTGAGCATTGCTGCAGATGCAGTAATTTT